>DASZYB010000049.1:0-37210 GCA_035545575.1 Opitutaceae bacterium
GCCGAGTCCGCGCGTGGCGAGCGGCACCTGCACCTGCACGACGAGCGTGTTTTCGCCGGGCTGCAGCGCGCCGCTCACGTCCCAGACGAAAGGCGCCCACGGACGGGCGGCGAGGTCCTTGCCGTTGAGCTGCACGCGCGCGACTTCGCTCACGTTGCCGAGATCGAGAAACACGGCGCGGCCCGCCGAAACCGCGGGCGCGGCGAAGGTCTTGCGGTATTCCGCGATGCCGTTGAACGAATCGACGCCGAGTTTTTCCCACGACACGAGCGCGGTCGTGAGTTTTTTGTCGCCGAGCGCGAGCGCCCAGTCGCCTTCGAGCGAGGCGACGGCTTCGTTCGCGGCGCCGGCAGGCACTAGCGCGCCGGCGCCGGGCGGCAGCGGCCCGACGACGACGATGCGCGCTTCGTGCGGCGCAAGCCCGAGCGGCACGGTGGCGCGGCCGGTTGCCTTCGCGACGCGCGCGAGCGGATGGATCGTGCCGCGCGTCGCATCCCACTCCTGCACATCGCCGGTGCCGACGAGCGTCGCGATGCGCGCCTGCGGCTCGTCGGATTCGTTGAAAAAGAAATACACCTCGGAGTCGGCGAGCGCGCGGTGAAGATATTTCAGCGGCGCGCAGGCGGAATCGAGCTGCACGTCGCGCGGCAGCGCGGCGAGGACGCGCGGCGTGATTTCCGCGGCCGGCTCGAGCACGGTGGCGAAGCTCAGGTCCGGCGCGTGCGTGTCGGCCTGCAGGAAGCTGCGATCGTAGACGAGCGACGGCGTGCGGCCGACGAAGATCACCTTGCCGCCCGCCGCCGCAAACGCGCGCAGGCGATCCAGCATTTTTTTGGCGATCGCGGTCGAGGTCGGCACGATCACCGCGCGATAGACGCCGCCGCTGAGATTTTTCAAGCCGCCGCCTTCGAGCGCGCAGACCGACGCGATCGCATCGGTGTCGAGCGCGTCGAAGTCGACCTGATGCTCCATCAACTCCGTC
Source organism: Opitutaceae bacterium (assembly GCA_035545575.1). GTDB lineage: Bacteria > Verrucomicrobiota > Verrucomicrobiia > Opitutales > Opitutaceae > ER46. The sequence continues at coordinate 983 of DASZYB010000049.1, forward strand.
GTGAGTTTCACGACGACCGTGTCGGCCTCCTGATCGCCGAGCCACATGCTGTCGGTCGGATGAAAGAGCGCGACCTGCGCCGCGGGCCGGCCGAGCGCGAGCAGATAACCGGTGCGCGAAACGTAGCCGGCCGTCGCGGCGGGCGCATCGATGAGCGGCGGCGCAGCGGTGCCAGCGCCGCCATTGAGGCCGCGCATGTTCATGAAGTTCACACCGCGGACGAATTCGTAGTCGGCGACGAATTTTCCCGCCTGGCCGAGTCCCCCGCCCTGCTCCGTCCACACGTGCGGATGGCCGTAGACGTGCGCGGCGTCGGCCGCGAGCTTCGGAAAATCCGCGACGATGCCGGGGCCGATCTGGTTGAGATTGTCGATGCCGGGCACGTCGACATGGCGCATCGCGCGGAAGAACGAGCCTTCGTTGCGAATCAGATCCTCGCCGCGCGCAAGGTCGAGCATGAGTTCCTCGTGGTTGAGGTGAACCATGTATTCGAGACCGTGCGCGTGGCACCACTCGACCTGCGGGAGAAAAAAATTGTCGCGAAACATCGCGCTCCACACGTCCCAGTAATCCGCCTTCGCGCGCTGCGCCTCGGGCGAAAGCTCGACGCCGAAGAACTGCGCGAGGAACGGTTGCAGGTCGTAGCCTTTTTCGCGGCGGAAGGTCTCGAGCAGTTTCGGCGACCACGGCATGAAGCCGGTGTAGTCGGGCTCGTCGCCGCGGAAGCCGAGGATCGTTTTTCCGAATTCGTCGCCGAGGATCTTCGCGTAGGTCTCGTGAATCAGCCCGAGATAGGCGCGCGTCGCCTCGGGATCGAGGTAGTCGGTCAGCGAGTAGAGGCTGTCCTTGTCGGCGGTGCCGTCGGCGCGATTCGTGTAGCGCGTGGGCGAGCTGCGATAGACGTGGCGCACGAAGACGAGGTCGTTGAGCCCGGGATTCGGCGCGGTCCACTGCACCTGGCCGTCCGCCGGCAGCGGCACGATCGTCGACTGGCGCGTGCTGCGGTTGTAGGCGAGGATGCCGAGCGTGTCGGGCGGGAGCGGAATTTTCAGCGTCTGTCCCGCGGCGACGGTGTAGCGCGCGTCGGCGACAAGACCCTGCATGCCGAGCTGCGGATATTTCTCGCTGATCATGCCACCGGCCATGCCGTCGGGATAGCCGGCTTCGTCCTCGATCCAGACTTTCATGCCGTGGCGCTTCGCTTCGCCGACGGCGAATTTCACGAGGTCGAGATACTCGGGCGAAAAATACTTCGGCTGCAGCCCGCGCGAATTGTTGATCATGTAGACGCCGGCACCGTTGGCGGCGGCGCGCTCGATGTCGGCGGCGATGCGGTCGCGCGCCTGCGGGCCGCCCCAGATCGCCCAGTGGATCGCGCTGTATTCGGCGGGCGGCTTGGGCCACGCGGCGGCGGCCTGCGCGGCGGTGGACATCGTGATCTGCTGCCAGGGCGCGGCGGCATTCACGGCGAGCGGCAGGGCAAACAACAAAACGAAACGACGAAGCATGGCAGGGCGGGGGTTGGGGCTGAGCAGAAAGCAAGACGAGCCGCGCCCGCGAACGATGCTTCGCGAGCGCAGCGGAAACCTGGCGACTTACGGCGCGGGCGCCGCGGCGACTTCGATCTTCGCGCTCGCGTCGGGCAGGCCGGGCGCGGAGATGGTGACGGCGATCGTGCCGGCATCGGCATTCGCCTTCACGAGCGCGACGCACTCGCCGTGGAAGAGCTTGCGCTCGGTGGCCTGATACGGGGCGGGATCGGCGCGGTCGCCGTTGTCGACGGCGGCGACGATGCCGGGGCCGTCGATTTTGAAACTCACGAGCGCATCGGCCCACGGGCACGGCACGCCATTCGCATCGACGGCGCTCACGTTGACGAAGGCGACGTCGTTCCAGTCGTGCGTGAGCTTCGCGCGGTCGACGGTGACGACGAGTTTCGCCGGCGCGCCGGCGGTGCGCAGCTCGTGCGTCGCGACGACCTGGCCGTTGTTCTTGCCGACGGCCTTGATCGTGCCGGCCTCGAACGGCACGCGCCACGCGCGCGGCGTGTCGTCGGCCGGCTTCGGTTTCGTGCCGAGCGATTTGTCGTTGAGGAAGAGCTCCACGTCCGCGCAGTTCGAATAGACTTCGACCTCCGCTTCCTTGTAAGCGGCGGCGTCGCGCGGCGTCCAATCCGACACGCGATCGAAGCCCGGCCGCCGGCGCGGATCGGAGCCGCTGAGCGCGGGCTCGTTGCGCGAGATGCGGACCATCGGCGCGTCGCTCCACCAGCTCTGCCGCTCGTAGCCGCGCGGTTTGACGCGCGCCGTGCGATCGATCAGGCCCGCGGAGCTGGCGATGAACGGCCAGTCGGCTTCGCCGAGATAATCGACGCCGGCCCAGAGAAACTGGCCGGAGTAGGACGCGTTGTCGCGCGCGTAGAGCCACGTCGGCCGCAGATGATCCTGCTCGGTGCCGACGATCTTGCGCGTCGGCTTTTTCTTCTGCGCGGCGAGCAGTTCCTGATCGCGGTAATTCGTGCCGATCACGTCGAGCATGTCGGCGAGGCCGTTGTCGTAGTCGTGACTCGTGTTCGGGCGAAACAGCGCCTGCGTCGTGGGCCGCGTCGGATCCTCCTCGTGCGCGATGCCGACGAGGCCGGCGAGAATGTCCTTCGCGAGCGTCGCGTTCGGCGTGTCGTGGATTTCGTTGCCGAGGCTCCAGAGGATGATGCTCGGGTGATTGCGGTCGCGGCGGATCGTGTCGCGCTCGTCGCGATGGCCCCACTCGGAGAAGAAAAGATTGATGCCGCGCTCGGCGCTGGGTTTGCCGACGGTCCACGCGTCGAAGAATTCGTCCATCACGAGGAAGCCCATGCGGTCGCAGAGATCGAGGAATTCGGGCGCCGGCGGGTTGTGCGCGGTGCGGAGGGCGTTGACGCCGAGTTCGCGCAGGCGCTCGAGCCGGCGCTGCCACACGCCGAGCGGCACTGCGGAGCCGACGGCGCCGCCGTCGTGGTGCAGCGCGACGCCTTTCAGTTTCACGACCTTGCCGTTGAGCAGGAAACCCTGCGCGGCGTCGAAACGCGCGTCGCGAATGCCAAACGCCGTCGCGTCCTCGTCGAGCGCCGCGCCCGCCGCGCGCACGGTCGCGACCGCGCGGTAAAGTTTGCCGTCGGCCACGCCCCAGAGCTGCGGCTGGGCGACGTTCACGTCCGCCGCGAAATCGGCCGTCTCGCCGATGCCGACATTGCGCGCGGGCACGTCGGCCGCGCCGGCTTCGTGGCCCGCGGGATCGAGCAGCGCGACGTGAACCGCGAGGTCGCGCGCCTGCGCGCTGCCGTTGTAAACGCGGGCGCGCACGTGCACGAGCGCGCTGGCGGCGGAAACCTTCGGCGTGGAAACCGCGAGTCCCCACTGCGCGATGCGCACCGGATCGGTGATCACGAGCCGCACGTGGCGATAAATTCCCTGGCCGGTATACCAGCGCGAGGCGGGCTGGTCGGTCGTGTCGGTGCGCACCGCGAGGATGTTGGTCTTGTCGTCGCCGAGCTCGATGCGGCCGGTGAGATCGTAGACGAAACTCACGTAGCCCGACGGACGCGTGCCGAGTTTCTGGCCGTTGATCCAGACCGTGCTGTTGCCCATGACGCCGTCGAACTCGACGTAGACGCGCTTGCCCGCCGCGGCCGCCGGCAGCGAGAAACGCTTCCGATACCAGCTCACGCCGGACGGACGATAGCCGCCGCCCCGGCCGGCCGGCGCGTCCTTGATCGCCGGTCCCTCGATCGCCCAGTCGTGCGGCACGTCGAGCGTGCGCCAGTTCACGTCGTCGAACATCGGCGCTTCGGACGCCGGCGCATCGCCGCGCGAGAAGAGCCACTCGGTGTCGAGCGACTGCACCATGCGTGGCGCATCGGCGGCACGCGCAAACCAGAACGGGAGAACAAGGACAACCGCGGCCGCCAGCACGCCGCGCAGCGAAGGGAGGGTTTTCATGGGGACGGGGAAATCAATCGGGCCGACAAAAATTGTGCGAACGAATCCGCGGCGGACGGTTCGCTCGAATCGACGGCCGACGTCGCCGCGCGCGCCCGCGACGCGCTCAGTTGCCGAGCGGCCGCGGTCCCTCGGCGCCGCCGCTCGCAGGCACGGGGAACGTCTCGACCGGATCCGGATGATGCGGATCGAGCGGCGCGAAGTCGTCGACCAGGTATTTCGCGAGCGCGATCTTGTTGTCGCGCAGACCCTGCGCGATGACCTTCGCGAATTCGTAGGCGCCGTAGTTGTCGGAGTGCGTGTTGTCCTGCCCGGCGAACGCCTTGCGCGAGTAGTCTTTGCCGTGCACCTCGAGCGTTTCGTAGAACGGAATGCTCCACGCGTGCAGGTCGATGAACGCGACGTTGTTTTCCTTCGCGGCCTGCTCGGCGCCTTGCGCGTAGTCGGCGAGCGATTGGCGGACCTTGCCGTCGGCATCGAACGCCCGTCGCTCCATCGGCGAGACGATCACCGGGATGCCGCCGTGCGCGCGGACCATCTCGACATGCTTCCGGATGTTTTCCTTGTAGTTTTTGAACGGCCCCGCGTTTTCGCCGCGCTCCTTCTGGTCGTTGTGGCCGAACTGCATGATCACCACGTCGCCCGGCTGGACCTGGCTGCAAATTTTGTCGATCCGCCGGCGGCTCAGCGACGCGCTGTAGCTCTCGCCCGACTCGCCGTGGTTCGCGATCGCGACTTCGGGCTTGAAGAAACGCGTCAGCATCTGGCCCCAGCTCGCGAACGGCTCGCGCGGCTGGTCGCACACCGTCGAATCGCCGAGCACGAAAATCGTCGGCACCTGCACCGGCTCGATCTCGACCGCGCAGATCGCGGGATGCGTGTTGTTGAACTCGAGCGTGAGTTTGTCGTCCCACGCGAACGCCTCCAATTCGATCTCCCGCGGCTTTTTAAGGTTCACCTCGCCCGCCTTGATGTCGGCCGCCGCCGCGATCTTTGGCGAGCGCGTGTTCACGATGAAGCTCACCTTCCGCGTCTGGCCCGCCGGCACCGCGAGGCGCTCGACCATCAGCCGGCGCAGCTCGGCCTTGATCGTCGTGACCGATTCCGCCGCGGGATCGCCGAGCGTCACGGTCACGCGATAATTTCCCTCGGGCACCGCGGCGGAAAACAGAAACGGTTTCGCGCTCGTGACGAAATCCGACGTGAGCGGATCGCCGCCCGCGCGCCCGCCGGCAACCGGCTCCGAGCCCAGCTCGAAACCGAAACCGCGCTCGGCCGAGTAAGCCATCTCGGGCAGAACCGGCGTGAAACCCGGCGCGACGGCTCCGGCGCCGAAGTCAAATTTCCAGCGCTCCGCCGCGCCGAGTGGCGAGAGCACCGTGGACAAACCGGCGGCGAGCAGCGCGCCGCGAAGGAGGGAGCGGGGGACATTCATGCGGAAAAAATGAATCTCGCGCCACCAGGCGCGGCAGAGGGCGGCTAGACGCCGACGAGGCGATTTGGGTGCGCGCTCGCGCTGGAAAGTTGCCCGAACCATTCGCGCGAGCTCACGCGAGTGCCCGCATGGTGAGCTCATGGCGGCGCCGACATCTTTGTAGGGCGCGTGTCTTGCACGCGCCGCGGCGTCTGCAAGACAGACGCCCTACGGGATGAATCGCGCCTGATAGCGCGAACCATCTTCGGTGAGCTGCGCGGCGACTCGGCGGGACGCCTCGCCCTTCAAAAACAACTACGCTCCAATCGAAGCCGCGCTCAACCGCGCAGCCGCGTCTTGATCGCCTTCACGCGCGCGAGCGTGTCGCGGACGTTCTGCTCGATCCCGGCCCAGTTTTTCGCGGCGAGCAGTTCTTTCGTGATCAGGTTGCTGCCCATGCCCATCGCGGCGACTCCCGCGCCGAGCCACGCGCCAAGCGATTCCTCGGTCGATTCGACGCCGCCGGTCGGCATCACCTTCGTCCATGGCATCGGCCCGAGGACGTTCTTCACGAAGCCGGGCCCGCCGACTTCCTTGCCGGGAAACACCTTCACGATCTCGCAACCCAGCTCCTGCGCATCGGAAATCTCCGAGGCGCTGCCGCAGCCCGGCGAATACGGAATCATCCGGCGGTTGCAGAGCTTCGCGACCTCGGCGTTGAGCGACGGGCCGACGACGAAATTCGCGCCGCAGTTGATATAGAGCGCCGCCGTGTAGGGCTCGACGATCGAGCCGACGCCGAGGATCAGCGTCGGATCGGCCTGCGCGAAATGCCGCTCGAGCGCGGAAAAAACCTCCCACGCATGGTCGCCGCGATTCACGAACTCCACGAGCTTGCAGCCGCCGCGGCTGATCGCAGCGACGACGTTCTTCGCCGTCTCGAAATCCGGATGATAGAAGACCGGCACGACGCTGATGTCGTAGATTGCGTTGAGCACCTGCATGCGCGAATAGCGAGCCATGGGAGTTTCTGGAATGAAAGTTCGACGCCGAAAGGGCGGAGAGTGTCGGCGCCGCGGCACCGAGCCGCAAGCGGAAAGCCCGGCGCGCTCCCGCAGTCTTGAAGTGGCACGGGCGTCCCGCCCGTGATCGGTTGCTTCCTGACATCACGCCAGCGAGCGCACGCACCGGCAGCCGCGATTTCGTTGCTGCGCCGCTCGCAGCGGCCGTGGCAACTTGGACATATGGCATGGCGAGATCATTTCCTCCGGCGCCGGCCGCCGGGCTGCGTCGCGCTCGTCGCGCGCACGCACTGGCTCGTGGGCGGCACGATCGTTTTCTTCGTCGGCCTGCTGCACGCGCTCACGCGCCACTGGCCGGTGGAATTCGGCGTGAAGGCCTACGCGATCACCCTCGGACTCGCCGCGCTGTATCTCACGGCGGGCACGCTCGTGTGGCTCGGCGCGCCGCTCGGCCGGCCGCTCAGCCGGATCGCCGGGCTGCTGTATCTCGCGCGGCCGAACCTCGGCTCGCATCTCTGGCGGCTCATGAGCTCCGAGGAATATCGGGCGCACTTCACGCGCACCCGCGAGAGGTAGGGCGGGATCGCCGAACTACAAAAATTGCGCGATGTCGGGGATCTCGCGCACGCGGCGGCCGCCGTTGCGCCGCGCGAAATACGGATCCTCCTCGGGCGTGGCCTCGATCTCTTCCTCGTCGCTGTCCTCCTGCTCGTCGATCTCCTCGCCCGTGCTGTCGGTGAAAACGAGATCCTGCTCCTCGTCGAACACATGCGTCATCCGCAGCGCCTGCGGCTCGAGCACGAGCGCGGGATTTTTCACGCGCCCGTCCTTCACGAATTCGAACACGCACGGATAAAACTGCTTTTTGAAATGCGCCTGAAAGTGGCCGAGCCATTTGTTGTCCACGCCGTCGCGCCGGTTGAGCAGCACGACATCGGCGAAGTGCACGCACGCCTCGAACCACGCGAGCAGCGACGGATTTTTCTCGGCGAGCCGGCAGTTCACCACGCACAGCACGCGCGCCAGCTCGCCGCCTTGCGCTTCGAGCCACGCCTTGAACGCCTCGATCTGGTCGACCGGATTGCGCCAGCCCGACGTCACGAAGAACACATGCGTCGCCTCGCCCGGCCACGCGCCCGCGATCGCGCCGTCGGCCCACGTCCACCGCGTCAGACCAGGCAGTCGCGCGTCCGCGTCGTCCGCCGGCTCGTCGTCCGCGACCAGCACCGCCGCGCGGTCGGCTTCGGCCAATCCCGCCTCGGCGAGATCGACGAGCACTTCGCGGCGCCCGGAATCGACCGCACCGAGAATCAGATAAACAAGAGGTTTTTCGGTCCCATCCATTGCAACACAGCGTTCACAGAGCGCGCAGAGACACAAATCCGAGCCGCGGTGCTTTCCGCGCGCTCCGGGTTAAAAAATAAAACTCTAAAACTCAAACGTCCGATTTTGCGCGGCGTGCCGCAGCGCGTGATCGACGAGCACGAGCGCCGTCATCGCCTCGACGATCGGCACCGCGCGCGGCACGACGCACGGATCGTGGCGGCCACGGCCCGTGAGTTCGGTCGCAGCGCCGTGAATGTCGACGGTCTCCTGCGGCTGGAGAATCGTCGCGGTCGGCTTGAAGGCCACGTTGAAAAAAATCTCCTCGCCGTTGCTGATGCCGCCCTGCACGCCGCCGGAGCGATTCGAGGTCGTGCGCACGCCGCCCGCGCTCGCGCCGGGCGCAAACGGATCGTTGTGCTCCGAGCCTTTGAGCGTCGTGCCCAGGTAGCCGCTGCCGATTTCAAAGCCCTTCGTCGCCGGCAGCGAAAGCATCGCCTTCGCGAGATCCGCTTCGAGCCGGTCGAATACCGGCTCGCCCCAGCCGGCCGGCACGCCGCGCACGCGGCACTCGACGATGCCGCCGACGGAATCGCCTTCGCTGCGCACGCGCTTGATCGTCTCGATCATCGCCGCGGCCGTCGCGGGATCCGGGCAGCGCACGGGCGTCGCCTCGACTTCGGCGAGCGTCGGGAAATGATCGAGCGCCGGCATGCGGTGCTGGTGAATGGCGCGCACGTAGGCGCGGATCTCCACGCCGCCCTGCGCGAGGATTTTTTTCGCGATCGCGCCGGCCGCGACGCGCCCGATCGTCTCGCGCGCCGAGCTGCGCCCGCCGCCGCGGTGATCGCGGATGCCGTATTTCGCCTGATGCGTGAAGTCGGCGTGCGACGGGCGGAACTTTTCGCGCATCTCGTCATACGCACCGGGCCGCGCGTCGGCGTTGCGCACGAGCAGCGAGATCGGGTGGCCGGTCGTGCGGCCCTCGAAGAGACCGGAGAGAATTTCCACGCGATCCTCCTCCTTGCGCGGCGTGACGATGTCGCTCTGTCCCGGCCGGCGCCGGTCGAGCTCGACCTGGATTTCCGCCGCCTCGAGCGGCAGTCGCGGCGGACAACCGTCGACCACGACGCCGACCGCCGGGCCGTGGCTCTCGCCCCAGGTGGTGATCGTGAAGAGTTTTCCGAAGCTGTTCGGCATCGCAGCGCGGGAGCGTTGGCGGCGCCGTCGCGACCGGCAAGGGCAAATCCCGGCGGCACCCGTCGCACGCCGCCCGGTCCACCGGTCCGCTCGCGCGCGGTATATTTCGGCAACCTTTTCAGTATATCGCCGTCGAAAAAGCCGCACTCGGCCGTTTACAACGAGTGTCGTTTGGCTTCTGCTCTCCGCTCCCGCCGCCCTGCGCCAACCTCTTTTCTTCGCATGACTTCGCGTCTCGTTCGCTCGTGCCTTGTGGTTCTTTTTTCGGTTCTGGCCTGCCACCTCCGCGCGCAGACGCCCCGCCCCACGCCGCCGCCGCCGTCCGGTGCGACGACATCGCTCGGCAGCGCGAAAAATCCGCAGGATCCGGTCACGTTCCGCCTGCCCTCTGGCGATCTCGATGCGGTGCTCGATGCGCTCGAAATCTACACCGGCCGCACGATTCTCCGTCCCGGCTCGCTGCCCTCGACGCCCAACAGTTTCAGCCTGAAACTCGACGGCGTCCCGCGCCAGGAGGCGGTCCTCGCGATCGAGACGGTGCTCGCGCTCAACGGCATCGGCGTCGCGCCGCAGGGCGACCGCTTCCTCGTCGTCACGCCGCTGCAGATGACGCGCTCGAACGCGCCCGAAATGATCACCGGCTCCGCCTTCGATCAGCCGCCGAGCGGTAAGATCGCGGTGAAAGTCTTCCAGCTTCAGTTCCTCCGCGTGCAGGAGTTTCAACAGCTGATCGCGCCGATCCTCAACCAGCTCCTCACGGCCCAGCCGGTTGCGCTGCTCAATTCCAACGCGATCATGATCACCGACAGCGTGAGCAACCTGCAGCGCGTCGAAGCGCTCGTGCAGCAGCTCGACAAGCCCGCGATGGCCGGCATGCGCCCGAAATTCTATCAGCTTCACAACGGCGCCAAGGCGAGCGACCTCGTCCAGAAAATCCGCACCATGCTGCCGCAAAACGTGCAGCAGCAGCTCGGCATCACGACCAGCTATCAGGCTGACGACCGCACCAACCAGATCGTCATCGTCACCGATCCCGCGCAGTATCCGATCTTCGACGAGCTGATTGAAAGGCTCGACATCGTCGCCGCGCCCAACACGCGCAACGAAGTCATCTACCTCAAGCACGCCGACGCCACCGCGCTCTCCACCGTCCTCACGAACATCATCACCGGCCAGACCAGCGCCGCGCAACGCCAGAACAACCAGTCGACACGACCGAATCAGATCTTCACGCCGAATGTCCCGGTGAATGTCCCGCCGGTCGCCGGTGCCGTGCCCAACGCCGGCCCGGCCGCGCCCGTCATCAACGCCGCCGAACCGGCCGGCTCCGGGTCCGGCGCCCAGGAATTCAGCGCGCTGGTCACTCAGTTTCCGGACAAACGCAGCAACTCCATCGTCGTCTCCGGCACCACCGACGACATCAAGCTCATCACCGAGCTGATCAACAAGCTCGACATCATCCTCCCGCAGGTCCGCATCGAGTGCGTCATCGCGGAGGTCACGCTCGACGACAGCCATTCCTCCGGCATCAGCCAGCTCGGACTGAAGGTCGTCGGCAACCGGCTCGTCGGCTTCACCGGCAGCGCGGTCGGAACGGCGATCGGCGGCACCGGGAGCGCGACGGACGTGGCAACCATCTCGCCGCTCGGCGTGGCGAAATACATGGATCTGACGGCCCTCATCAGCCTCAACACCACGCCGCGAAAGAACAACACCACGGTCCTTTCCGTGCCGAGCATCACCACGGCACATGCGCAAAAAGGCTTTTTCACCTCGACGGAAAAGCGCCCGATCACCACAGGGACGACGTCCACGCCAGTGGGAACCACCAACTCGTCGAACGGCTTTTCCACGCAGGAGCAGGTGCAGTATCAGGACATCGGCATCACCCTGACGGTGACGCCGCTCATCGGGAGCGACAGCTCCGTCTATCTTAGCGTCGACCAGATCGTGGACGACGTTTCCGGTTCGGTGCAGGTGAACGGCAACGACCAGCCGATCATCAGCCACCGGCAGGCGACCTCGTTCGTCACCGCACAAAGCGGCGACATCATCGTGCTCGGCGGCATGCAGCGGAACAAGGATTCGCGCAACACGAGCCGGCTCGGCCCGATCCCGTTCCTGGGCGACTTCTTCGGCGCGCGCTCGAAGGCGCTCACGCGCACCGAGCTGATCTTCTTCCTCCGGCCCTACGTGCTCACCAATACGCCGGCGGACAATGCGCCGATCGTGGACCGTATCCAGGAACTTCCCGCGCACGAGGTGCCGCAGAAGGAAGAGATCCATAAGCTGATCGACCCGGCCTACGTGCCGCCCAAGCAAACCATCCTCGACAAGGTCCTGCACCCCTGAGCCGCGCTCGCGAGCGCCGCGCTTTTTATCCGCCCGCCCGGAATGACAAATCGGCCTTTTCGGCTCCGTTAGCTCCATGACGACGCTCGATCACGAACTGCTGCCCGCCTCGCTCGCCAGCCTGCTCACCGACGAGCAGCGCCAGGCCGTCGCCGAGGCGCCGCGCGAGAAACGCCTCGATGCGCTCGCCGTCGCGCTCGCGCGCCCCGAGCCCGAGGTGCTCGCCCGCCTCGCCGCCGCCGCCGGCCTCGATGTCGCCAGCAATCTCGAAACTGATCCCGAAGCCCGCGGCCTCCTGCCCGCGCGGCTCGTCCACGAATACCAGATCATCCCGATCAAGTTCAACGGCGCCACGCCCGCCGACGCCGTGGCCGAAGCCGAAGCGCCCGTCGTGCCGCTGCACACGAAACCGCTCCACCTCGCCGCCGCGTGGCTGCCCGACGACACGATGGCGCAGTGGCTGCACACCTTCACGCCTCGTCCGCTCGTGTGGCATCTCGCCGTGCCCGAGCGCGTGCACCAGCTCATCATCGAAAACTTCGGCGTCGGCTCCGGCTCGCTCGAGGATACCGATGACAGCTACGTCGCGCCCGAGGCGCAGCAGCAGACCGAGGAAATCGTCGACGAGGATGCCGCCGTCGTGCGCTTCGTGACCGACGTGATCTCGCAGGCGATCGAGGACCAGGCGACGGACATCCACTTCGAGCCGCAGGAAGGCCAGCTCCGCATCCGCTACCGCGTCGACGGCCTGCTCGTGCCCGTGCCCGTGCCGGAAAATCTCCTCCGCTTCCAGGATGCGATCATCTCGCGCCTCAAGATCATGGCGCGGATGAACATTTCCGAAAAACGCCTCCCGCAGGACGGCCGCATCAACTTCAAGGCCCACGGCATCGTCCTCGACATCCGCGTCTCCACCGTCCCGACGATCTACGCCGAATCGATCTCGCTCCGCCTCCTCAACCAGAAAAAGGAAGCCTACACGATGGACCGCCTCGGCATGAGCACCGAGGAGCAGAAGCAGATCACGCAGATTCTCGATTACCCGCACGGCATCATCCTCGTCACCGGCCCGACCGGCTCCGGCAAGTCGACCTCGCTCAACGCGTTTCTCCGGAAGATCAACTCCACCGACCTCCGCATCATCACGATCGAGGACCCGATCGAATACGAAGTGCCCGGCGTGAACCAGATGCAGGTTCGCCCCGAGATCGGGCTCACGTTTGCCGACGCGCTCCGCCACGTGCTGCGCCAGGATCCCGACGTCATCATGGTCGGCGAAATCCGCGACAAGGACACCGCCGAGATCGCGATCCGCGCCTCGCTCACGGGCCACCTCGTCTTCTCGACGCTGCACACCAACGACGCGCCCGGCGCGATCACACGCCTCGTCGACATGGGCATCGAGCCGTTCCTCGTCGCCTCCGCGATCGAGCTCGTCATCGCGCAACGCCTCGTGCGCCGCCTCTGCCCCGAGTGCTCGCGCCCCGCGCCGGCCGCAAAAATCAAGCTCCAGGAAAATCTCGCGATCCTCGGTTGCGATCCCGCCGAGGCCGAACTCATCGAAACGCTCAAGTCGCCCGTCGGCTGTGATCGCTGCCGCGGCACCGGCTACCGCGGCCGCATCGGCATCTTCGAAATTTTCCGGCTCAACGACGAGATGCACGAGCTCGTGCTGAAACGCGAAAGCACGCGCACGCTCGCCGACTGCGCCCGCAAGCACGGCATGCGCACGCTCGGCCAGAGCGGCTGGGAAAAAATCAAGGCCGGCTACACGACCTTCGACGAAGTGCTCCGCGTCGTCACGGTGACGGATAGTTGAGCATGCGCCGTGCACCGGAGAAAGAAGCGGGGAGAAAGGAGAAGGAGCTGACTCCCTCGTCGCCGCCTTTCGCCCTCCCGGTCGCCGCTTTTTTCCTTCTCCCTTCTCCCTTCGCCCTTCTCCTATCCTAGCATGGCCCGCTTCGCCTACACCGCGCGCGACCGCGGCGGAAAAGCCGTCACCGCCGATCTCGAGGCGCCGAGCCGCAAGGACGCCCTGCGCCTGCTCGCCGCGCGCGGCCTGCAGGTCGCCTCGATGAACGAAGTCGGCGCGGCGGCGCCCGCGAAAAATGGCGCCGCGAAACCCGCCAAGCCCGCGGCCAACGGCGCGAAACTCGCCGCCCCCGTCGCCGCGGCCCGCGGTTCGCGTCGCGCCGCCGCGCAGGCGCCGCGGCGTTCCGAGTGCCTGCCGTTTCTCGAGGCGCTCTTCGATCTGCTCACGAGCGGCCTCTCCGCGGGCGAAGCCGTGCGCCTGCTCTCCGTGCGCATCAAGGAGCCGCGGCTGCGCACGCTCAGCGCCGGCCTGTGGGAGCAGATCAGCGAAGGCGCGCCGCTCTCGCGCGCGATGGCGGGTTTTCCGCAGGTCTTCGACCCGTCGATCACCAATCTCATCCAGGCGGGCGAGGCCACCGGCTCGCTCAACGGCACCGTCCAGCGGCTCATCGCGCACCTCACCGAGCAGCGCGACCTCCGCCAGAAGCTCGCGGTGGCGCTCGCCTACCCGATCTTCATGGTCTTCGTCGCGGGCGGCGTGATCGTTTTCTTCCTCACGTTCCTGCTGCCGCGGTTGCAAGGCCTGCTCGGCTCGCTCGGCGGCAAGCTGCCCACGTCGACCAAGGTCCTCATCGGCCTCTCCGAATTCGCGCTCCACTTCGGCTGGTTCGTGATCGGCGCGCTCGTGTTCGTCGCCATCTCGTTCTGGCGCTGGCGCGCCACCGAGCCCGGCCGCGCGACGACGGACGCGTGGCTGCTCAAGGTCCCGCTCGTCGGCCCGTTCATTGTTTCGCGCACCGTGCTCTCGTTCAGCCAGACGCTCTACGTGCTGCTCGAAAACGGCATCACCGCCGCCGAAGCGCTGCGCATGACGGAAAAGCAGATCGAGAACCGCGTGCACCGCGCCGCGTTCGCCACCGCCACCGCGCGCGTCCTCGAGGGCGAGGCGCTCTCGCTCGCCCTGCAACGCACCGCGGTGTTTCCCGACCTCGTGCTCGACCGCCTCTCCGTCGGCGAAAACACCGGCAACGTCGTCCCGAGCCTCCGGCAGATCGCGAACAGCTACCAGAAAAACATCACGTCGCAGCTCAACTCGTTCACCAGCGTGCTCGCGAGCGGCGTGCTGATGATGGTCTTCATTTTCGTCGGCTTCATCGCCTTCGCGATCGTGCAAGCCGTCTTCCAGATGAGCGCGAGCATCAATCTGGCGCGGTGAGCGGCACGCGGTGACGCGCGAGTGGCCGTTCCGCCTTATCGTTCTCGTTCTCTTAATCGTTCTCGTTCTCTTTCCGGAACGGAGAACGATTAAGATTACGAGAACGAGAACGATTACCGGCAGAAGAAAGCCCGCAATTCACTTCCGCGCCGCGCGCGACGGCACGCGCACCCACTTCATCCCCGCCGCGTCCGCTGCCCGCATGCCCGGCTCGGCGTCCTCGAACACGAGGCACTTCTCCGCCGGCACGCCCATTTTTTTCGCCGCCAGCAGAAACATGTCCGGCGCCGGTTTGCCGTGCTCGACGTCCTCCGGCGTCACGACGACCTTGAACAGCGGCGCGAGCCCCGCGAGTTCGAGCGAGCGCCGCACGATGTCGCGCGGGCCGCCCGACGCCACCGATACCGGCCGCGTCAACGCCATCCGCCGCGCGATCTCGACCACCGGCTCGATCAGCTTCGCGTCCTTCTGCAGTTCGCCAAACAGCGACTCCTTGTGGTGAAACACCGCCGCCACGTCGATCGTGAGCCCGTAGTGTTTCGCGATCAGCTCGGCGACGCGCTTCGTCGGCACGCCTCCGAGCGAATAAAACAACTCCTCGTCGAGCGTGCCTTTCAGCCCGACCGTCCGCATCGCCTCGTCCCACGCGCGGTAGTGCAGCGGCATGGTGTCGATCAACGTCCCATCCAGATCGAAAATGTAGCCCGCGAAATCGCCGGCCGGAATCGCCAGTTTCATCAGAACTGTCCAACGCAACCGCGCACCGCCCGCACCGCAACGGCAAAGTCGGACATCCGGTCACGCCCCGCGATTGCCGGCCAGTCGCATTCCGTCATCGCTTCGATGCTCATGCCGCGACACTCAAACGCTCGCGCCAGCGCAACGCAACCGTCACCAGCCCGATCAGCGCCGGCACTTCCACCAGCGGACCGATCACCGCCGCGAACGCCGCGCCCGATGCGATCCCGAACACGCCCACCGCCACCGCGATCGCCAGCTCGAAATTATTTCCCGCCGCCGTGAAGGCCAGCGTCGCGGCCCGCGCGTAGTCCGTCCCCACGCGCACGCTCATCCAGAACGTCGCGCAGAACATGATCGCGAAATACACGACGAGCGGCAGCGCCACGCGCAGCACGTCGAGCGGGATCCGCAGCACCATGTCGCCCTTGAGGCTGAACATCACCACGATCGTGAACAGCAGCGCCACAAGCGTGACCGGCCCGATCGCCGGCAGGAATTTTTCGTCATACCACGCGACGCGCGCGCCGCGCCGCAGCGTGAGCCGCGTCAGCAGCCCGCCGAGAAACGGAATGCCAAGGTAGATGAAAACGCTCTTCGCCACCGCGCCGATCGTGACGCTCGAGAGGTCGAGCTCGCCCGTCGTCACGTGCACCAGCGGCGGCAGCACCTTCAAAAACAGCCACGCCATCGGCGCGAAAAAGAAAACCTGGAAGAGCGCGTTCGCCGCGACGAGGCCCGCGCAATACTCGCGATTTCCCTGCGCCAGATCGTTCCACACGATCACCATCGCGATGCAGCGCGCCAGCCCGATGAGCACGAGCCCCGCGAAATACTCCGGCCGGTCGCGCAGAAAAATCGCCGCGAGCACGAACATCAGCACCGGTCCGATCAGCCAGTTCTGCACGAGCGAAAGCAGCAGCACGCGTTTGTCGCGAAACACATCGTGCAGCTCCTCGTAGCGCACTTTCGCGAGCGGCGGATACATCATCAGGATCAATCCAACCGCGATGGGCACCGAGGTCGTCCCCACGCTCCACGCCGTGAGCAGGCGCGGCAGCGCCGGCAGAAAACGCCCCGCCAGCACGCCGAGCACCATGGCGAGGAAAATCCACGCCGTCAGATAGCGATCGAGAAACGACAGCCGCCGCAGCACCGGCGCCGCGACGCCGCTCATTGCGCCGCCTCCGCTTTCGCGGCCGCCCGCGCTCTCAACGCATCGCGCCGCCCCGCCGCATACGCCTCGAAGCGCGCCCGGATTTCGTCGCGCACGCGGCGAAACACCGCGAGCTTCTCCTCGTCCGTGCCGGTCGCGTGCGCCGGATCGTCGAACGGCCAGTGATGCCGGTTCACCTGGCCCGGAAAAACCGGACACGCCTGATCCGCGTGCCCGCAAACCGTGATCACCGTCTCCACCTTGCGCGCGAGAAACTCGTTCAGGTGCTTCGAACGGTGCCCGGCAATATCGATGCCGATCTCCGCCAGCGCGCGGATCGCGAGCGGATGCACGAAGCCCGCCGGCTTCGAACCCGCGCTCGCGACCTCGAGCAGATCGCCCGCCGCCGCGCGCAGCACGCCTTCGGCGAGATGCGAGCGACACGAGTTGCCTGTGCACAGGATCAGGACGGTGGGTTTGGTTTCAGGCATGGCCGCAAAAAATCAGCACGCGCATTCCTTCGGCCGCCGCCGCTCGTAGCCGATGATTTTTCCCATCCGGTCGAACTCCAGCCGGCAGCAATCCTGCAATTTTTTCTTCAGCATCGCGCGGCCGCGCCGCACGCGCGACTTCACCGCCGTCAGCGAAAGCCCCAGGCGCAGCGCGATCTTCGCCAGCGGCAGCCCCTCGAACTCCGCCAGCCGCACCGGCTCGCGATACGCCGCCGGCAGTTCCTCGAGGAAAATTTTCAACGAGCGCGTCATCGCCGCCGTCACGTCGTCGATCGGCTCCGGCGCTTCCGCCGCGAGATCGGCCGGCAGCTCCGCGCCCGGCCGCTGCCGCCGGTAATAATCGATCAGCGTCGTGCGCGCGATCCGGTAGAGCCACGCCTCGAGGCGCTGTCCGTCGCGCAGCGTCTCGCGCGAGCGGAACACCTTCAACATCGTCTCCTGCGCGAGATCGTCCGCCGTCGCGTCGTCGCGCACGCGGCGGCGGAGGAACGCCCGCAGCTTCGCCGCAAACTCCGCGACCGTCGTGTCGAACTCGATGTCGCTCACGACTCGCTCCTCCGCTCGCGCATCATGCACACCGCCGAGCTGCAGCCGCCGCCGCTGAACTGTCCCGTCCGCTGAATCGTTTCCGGCGCCTCGCTGCGGTCCGCCACGCGGAATCCCCGCGCCGCGAAAAATGTTTCCGCCGTCGTCGTCAGCAGCCACCAGCGCCGCACGCCCCACGCCGCCGCCGCGCGCTCGAGCGCCGCGACCAGCCGGGAGCCGAGCCCCGCGCCGCGCCATGTGGCGTCGACGACGAGCGAGCGCAGCAATGCGTCCGCACCGCACACTTCCGCGCCCACTGCGCCGACGATCGCGCCGTCGGCTGCGCGCGCGACGAGAAAATTTCCGAGGTGCGCCGCGCAATCCTCGTGCGGCAGCTCCGCCGCGCGCAGCAAGGCCGCGATCGCCGGCCCGTTCGCCGCGGTCGCGGGCCCGATCTGGATTTCCGCCGCGATTTTCACGCCGCGGTTTTATACGCCGTGATGAGCGCACTCACGACAAATTCACCGGCCGTCGCGTCGTCCGTCCACTGTGCGATGTAGGCGCGCGAGCTTTCCTTCGGCACGATGTCGACGCGTGCGAAACCCGCGCCCTGCAGCAACGCACGCATCTCGTCGAGCGGCGTCGCGCCGCCGATGCACGCGCCGATCGCGCTGAGTTTCTTCTGCAATTCCACCGGCAGCGGCTTCGTCGCGACGACGTCCGCGATCGCCAGCCGCCCGCCGGGCTTCAACACCCGGAACGCCTCGGCAAACACGCGCGCCTTTTCCGGCGAGAGGTTGATCACGCAGTTCGACAGAATCAGGTCGACGCTCGCGTCCGCGACCGGCAGCGCCTCGATTTCGCCGAGGCGAAACTCGACGTTCGCGGCGCCGCCTTTTCGCGCGTTGGCGCGCGCCTTCGCGATCATCGCCGCGGTCATGTCGACGCCGATCACGTGGCCCGTGCCCGCGAGTTGCCGCGCGGCGAGAAAGCAGTCGAAGCCCGCGCCGCTGCCGAGATCGAGCACGGTCTCGCCCGGCTGGATGCTCGCGATCGCGAGCGGATTGCCGCAGCCGAGCCCGAGGTCCGCGCCCTCGGGCGCCGCCGCAAGCTCCGCGGCGGAATAGCCGAGCTTCTCGCCGTAATTTTCCGCGGCGCCGCCGCAGCAGCCGGTCTTCGCGCAGCCGCAGGAGGCATCGCTCTGCTCCGCGATCGCGCCGTAGCGCTCGCGCACGAATTCGCGCACTTTTTCCGTTTCCGGGAGGAGGGTTTCGGTCTTCATCGGTTCGTTTTCCTTTGCTGACGCAACCGCCCGCGCGCGGACGCAGACTTTCTTCGTCGGAAATCGCGTTGTCTTCGCCCGCGGCTCGCCTAGCTCTGACGCGAGTTTTTCAACCCCCACGCTCCCATGAAAAAATACGTCGTCGAATTCATCGGCACTTTCTTTCTCGTCCTCACCGTCGGCCTCGCCGTGCGGCAAAACGCGCCGCTCGCGCCGATCGCCATCGGCTCGATCCTCATGGTGATGATCTTCGCCGGCGGCCACATTTCCGGCGGCCACTTCAATCCCGCCGTCACGCTCGCCGTCTTTCTCCGCGGCCGCTGCGCCGCGCGCGATGTGGTGCCGTATTGGGTCGCGCAATTTCTCGCCGGCGGCGTCGCCGCGCTGCTCGTGAACTACGTCCTGCAGGGCCGCGTCGATGCCGCCGTCATTGCGGCGCATCCGACGATCCGCTCCTTCATCGTCGAGTGTCTCTTCACCTTCGCGCTCGCGTGGGTCGTGCTCAACGTCGCGACCGCGAAAGGCACGGTCGGAAATTCGTTCTACGGCCTCGCGATCGGCTTCACGGTCTTTGTCGGCGCGACGACGGTCGGCGGAATCTCCGGCGGCGCGTTCAACCCGGCGGTCGGCCTCGGCGTGTTCACGATGGGCATCGAGTCGGCGCGCCAGTTCGGCGTTTACCTCGTCTCCGATCTCGCCGGCGCCGCGATCGCCGCGGGCGCCTATCGCGCGATCAACGGCATGGACTGACCGCGGCGCCCGGCGCCAAGGAAGCTCCAAGCTCGCAAGCGCCAGGCTCCAGGAAAATTTTTCGCCCGGCGCTCGATCGGTCCGTGACCCTTGGTCACTGGTCTGCGGTCCCTGCGCCGCGTTCCGCGACGGCGGTCAGCGCCGCATTCCGCGGTGCAGCCGGCTCGACGGCTTGGCGGATGCCGCGGCCGTTTCCGCCAGCGCCTTTTCGTCGAACAGCGCGGAATAAATATACGGGAAGCCCTCGATTTTCTTCCGCTCGACGGCGATGCCCATGTAACGCTCGATCGAGCGCGCGTCGCGCACGTCCTCTTCGGTGACGAGCGTGAACGCGTCGCCCGTCTTGTGCGCACGGCCGGTGCGGCCGATGCGGTGGACGTAGTCCTCGGGATTTTCCGGCACGTCGTAGTTGATCACATGCGAGACGCCCGCGATGTCGAGGCCGCGCGCGGCGATGTCGGTCGCGACGAGCACCTCGTATTTGCCGCTCTTGAAACCGTCCAGCGCCTCGATGCGCTCGCGCTGGTTGCGGTCGGAGTGCATGACGCCGACGCTGTGGCCCTTCTGGATCAGCCGGTGCGCGATGCGGTCGGCGCCCATCCGCGTGCGCGAAAAAATCAGCACGCTCTTGAACTCGGTGCGCTCGAGCAGCAGTTGGAGCAGGTCGAATTTCTGCGATGCGACCACGGGATAAAACGCGTGCGCCACCGTCTCCGCCGGCGAACGCACGCGGCCGATCTCGACCTTCACCGGATCGCGCAGCGCCCAGCCGGCGAGCTGCTCCAATTCCGGCGGCAGGGTCGCGGTGAAGAAAAGCGTCTGCCGATTCTTCGGGCATTTCTGCACGATGCGTTTCACGTCCGGCAGAAATCCCATGTCGAGCATCCGGTCGACTTCGTCGAGCACGAGGATGTCGATGTGATCGAGCGAGCAGTTGCGCTGCTCGATGTGATCGAGCAGGCGGCCCGGCGTCGCGGCGAGGATATCCATGCCGCGCCGCAGATCCTCGGTCTGCTTGCCGTAGCCGACGCCGCCGTAGACGATCGTCACGCGCAGATCCGTGAACTTGGCAAATTTTTGAAACGCCTCCTCGACCTGCAGCGCGAGCTCGCGCGTCGGCTCGAGAATCAGGCAACGCATCGCGCCGTGCGTCCCGAGCCGCTGGATGATCGGCAGCGCGAACGCCGCCGTCTTGCCCGTGCCGGTCTGCGCCGAACCGATCACGTCGCCGCCGCGCAGCACGACGGGAATCGCCTGCTGCTGGATCGGCGTCGGATCGACGTAGCCCATCTCCTGCACCGCGTAGGCGAGCGCATCGCTCAAGCCCAGCGCGGAAAAAGCCGTTTCCATTTTCGGCACGTCCACCGGCGTCGCCGGCTTCACCGGGTCGCGCCGCGGATGATCGAAGGTGTTGTCCTTCCGTGGCCGTTCGCGCGCACCGCCCCGCGCGCCGTGGCCGTCGTGCCCGCCATGTCCGCCCTGCGCGGCATGCCCGCCCGATCCGCCGCGCCCATGACGCTCGTCGCGCCGACCGCCGCGACCATCGCGCCGGCCGGACTGCTCGCCCGACCTCGCGGGGCCGTGACTCTGCGCTTTTCCGCCGCCGCCGGAACCCGCGCCGCGCCCGCGGCGCTCGCCGCTCGCATCGGACCGCGACTCGGCGCGCGGGCCGCTGTGCGGCCGGTTGGGTGCGGCGGGCTTTCCACTCGAGGCCACCGGTTTGGCCGGACGCGAAGGCGAAATGGTTTCGCGCAGCTTCGCAAAAATTTTCTTCAACATGGCAATAGAGGCCCGGAAGCCTCTGCAAATTATCGGGCTTTGCAACCTCCTTATACCCCGCCGCGTCCAGCCGGCGCCTGCGGTCGCTTGACTTCTTCCGAATAGAGTAACATTTGTAGTTACATTAAGTTATGACCGGAAACTCCCGTTTTGCCGTCAGCGTGCACATCCTCGCGTATCTGGCTTATCGTCAGGGCGCGGCGGTGCCATCGGCGGAAATCGCGGCGAGCGTGTCCACGAATCCCGTCGTCATCCGGCGGCTGCTTTCCTCGTTGATGAAAGCGCGGCTCGTGAAGGCCCAGAAAGGCGCGACCGGCGGTTTTTCACTCGCGAGTGCGCCCGCGAACATCTCGCTCCTCGACGTTTACCGCGCGGTCGAGCCCAATCCCAGCCACGGCCTCAACCGGTTCTCGCCCAACCACCGCTGTCCCGTCGGCGCCAAGATCGAGACGATCCTGCACGGCATTTTTTTCAAGGCGCAGGCCGGCATGGAGGGCGAACTCGCCCGAGTCCGGCTCGCCGACGTCGAGCAACAACTCCATGCCGTCTGCACCGGCCGGCGGTAGAAATTTTTTTGCGCCGTTGTGTAACAATATAGATTACCTTAAACGCATCCTCGTTTCTCGATAAAAACAACCTCCCCTGCTCCATATCGCCGCGAGCCACGCCACGCCCGCTGCCAGAACCGCCAGGCGGGGCGCGAATTTCACCCACCAGCACCAGCCGAACCCACCCCACTCGCCGCGCCATGAGCGCCTCGCTGCAAATCTCCTCGCTCACGCTGCGCGTGCCCGCTCTCGCGCGCAGCCTCGATTTCTACGTGCGCCAGCTCGGGTTCGCGATCGCGCAGCACACCGCGGCGCGCGCCGAGCTCGCCCCGGCGGCGGGCGTGCCACCGATCCTCACGCTCCTCGAAGATCCCAGCGCGCTTGCGCCGCCCCGCGACGCCGCGGGACTCTTTCATGCTGCGTTGCTGTTGCCGTCGCGCAGCGCCCTCGGCGCATGGCTGCACTTCGCCGCGGAAAACGGCGTCGAGTTCCAAGGCTTCTCCGACCACGGCGTCAGCGAGGCGCTCTACTTCACCGATCCCGCCGGCAACGGTCTCGAGTTCTACGCCGACCGGCCGCGCGAAAGCTGGCCGTTCGCGCCCGACGGCGAGGTGGCGATGTTCACGCACGCGCTCGATGTGCCGTCGCTGCTCGAGGCGGGAAAAAAATTTTCGGGACACGACGCCGACGACGCGTCGGACGCGAAACACGGCGGGGGCGCCGCGTCTCCTCTTCGCGGCGCGCGGTGGGGTCACGTGCACCTGCGCGTGGCCGACCTCGATCGCAGCGAAGAATTTTACCGGCGCACGCTCGGCCTCGCGCTCACTCAAGGCAGCTATCCCGGCGCGCGGTTTCTCGCGGCCGATGGTTATCACCACCATCTCGGCTTGAATATCTGGGGCCATCCACGCCGCCCCCAGCCGCCCGGCGCACTCGGGCTCGCGGAAACCGTTTTCACCCGCATGGGCGAATCGACCGCGCGGGAACTCCGCGATCCCGACGGCATCGCGCTCCGGATAACCGCACCAAAAAATTTCCCCGCGTCTTCGTAGCAACGGTCGACGGCCGCCAAGCGAGTTCCCGTCGCTGCGTCGACGGTTACAGGCCGCGCGAAACGATTCGCGGCAAAATGAAGCGCGCGTCAGCTCGCCTTGATCGCGTCGAGCAACGCGCGCGAAGCCGTTTCGTCGCCGAAAAGCCCGACGCGAATCCGCACCCGCGTGAGGTTGTCGGCGGTCTTCGAGAGCGTGATGCCGATCTTCTTGTCCTGCGCGGTGCGCGCGGCGATCGAGACGGAGAGCGCATCCTTGGCCTCCGAAATCTTCATGAATTGCAGCCGCTGCAACGCGCGATTCGCGGCCGCGTCGGTCGCGTCGAGATCGGTCGGCAGCGTGGCATCGAGTTCGCCGCGAATGTAGGCGACGGTGCCCGCGCCCGCGGCGCCGGCCGCGACGACAAAGCAACCCGAGATCGCGAACGGCAGCGCCGCGAGAACCAGCAGCGCGAACGAACGGGCGAGAAGCGTGGACCGGAGGAGCGATTTCATACGTGGCCACAGACCGCGGGCGCCGAAATCGGTTTCCCGCCCGCGATTTAGCATTCCGTAAAAACGCCGCGCCTTCGCGCTTGGCTTGGTCCGGCCCCGCGCCAATCTCGCCCTGCCCCTCCAGCGCATGCACCACGATACTCGATGGCTCGCCCGACTCGGCATCGACCAAGGGCTCTTCACGCGCCCGCAGGCCCTGCAAGTCCGCGCGAAACTCGGCGCCGACGCCGACCTCACCGCGTTCGCGCAGGAGTTCATCGACAGCGGCATCGTAACGGACGTCGAGCTGCTCGAGAGAATCGCCGACGTGGCGCTCGCGAACGGCGCGAAGGGTCCGCCCGAAAACGATCCCTTCACCGACACCGGCGCCACCCCGCACCACGTGCAGGCGCGCAGTGCGATTGGCGACGAGGACGAGGACGACGAGGCGCCCGCCGCGACGCCACCGGCGGAATTGCCGGCTTTTCCTTTCGAAAAAATGGGCACGCTCGCCGATCCCGCGGTCGCGGACGGGTTGCGCGACCTGCTGAAAGGCTGCGCGCGCTACGGCGCGAGTGACCTTCACCTCTCGACGGGCGCGCGGCCCTTCATCCGCAAGAATCGCGCGCTCTCCTACATCTCCGACTACGTGCTCAAGCCCGACGACGCGCTGCGGCTCAACACCGCGCTGCTCGCCGACGGCCAGAAAAAGATTTTTCTCGAAAAGAAGGACTACGACTACGCGTTGGCGCTGAGCGGCGCGGACCGCTACCGCGTGAACCTGATGTTTCACAAGAACGGCGCGGCCGGCGCCTATCGCATGGTGCCCGCCGAGACGAAGACGCTCGAACAACTCGGCTACGAGAAGCACCTCGCGACGCTGATGAAGATGCTGTCCTACCACAACGGGCTCATCCTCATCACCGGTCCCGTCGGCGCGGGCAAAACCACGACGCTCGCCTCCATGGTCGCGCATCTCAACCAGACGCGCACCGATCACATCATCACCGTCGAGGATCCGATCGAGGTCGTGCAGCCCGCGAAGGGGTGCAACGTCACGCAGCGCGAAGTCGGTCCGCACACGCGCACGTTCGCCTCCGCGCTCAAGGGCGCGCTGCGCGAAGATCCCGACGTGATCGTCATCGGCGAACTCCGCGACCTCGAGACCATCGAGATGGCGATCAGCGCGTCGGAGACCGGCCACCTCGTGATCGGCACGATGCACACGAGCGACGCCGCGACGACGCTCAACCGCCTGCTCGATGTTTTCCCGCCCGCGCAGCAGACGCAGATTCGCGCCAGCGTCGCCGAGAGCCTGCGCGGCATCGTCTGCCAGCGCCTCCTGCCCGCCATCGACGGCGGCCTCGTGCTCGCGTGCGAGATTCTCGTCAGCAACACCGCGATTCAAAACCTGATCCGCGAAGGCAAGTCCGC
Source organism: Opitutaceae bacterium (assembly GCA_035545575.1). GTDB lineage: Bacteria > Verrucomicrobiota > Verrucomicrobiia > Opitutales > Opitutaceae > ER46. Next base: position 25,767 of record DASZYB010000049.1, read on the forward strand.
CGGCCTGCGCAACACGATGGAGACCGGCGTGAAGGAGGGCATGTGTCTCATGGATAACGTCGTTTTCGCCCTCCACAACGAGCGCAAGATTTCCGCCGAGGTCGCGCTGCTCAACATCACCAATCGCGTGCTGAGGGCGAAGATCACCTGATGTCCGACGGCCCGGCAGATTTCGCTGCGCTCGAGCACGCCTACCGCCGCGCGCGCTGGACGATCCTCGGCCACGCCCTCTTCCTGTTCGCATGCTGCGTGGTCGTGGTGCTGCTGCGCCGCGCCTTCCGCCTGCCGCCGGCGCTGCTCGGCGTCGTGCTCATCGTCGCCCTGCTCGTATTCGGCGGCGACATCATGAATTTTCTCCGCTGCCGCGACCGGCTGCGCCGCTGCCAAGCCTGACTCCGACCCATCTCCGCCATGGCCGCCATCGACCAACTTCTCCGGACCATGCTCGAAAAGGGCGGCTCCGACCTGCACCTCACCGTCGGGCTGCCGCCGAAAGCGCGCGCCTCGGGCTCGCTGCAGCCGATCGCGGAAAAACCGCTCGACGCAAAAACGATGGAAGCGCTGCTCAAGGAAATTGTCCCCGAGCGCCGCTGGGTGGAATTTCTCGAGCGCAAGGATCTCGATCTCGCGCACGAGATCCCGGGCCTCGCGCGCTTCCGCGGCAACTATCTCTACAACCACTGGGGCCAGGCCGCGGTGTTTCGGCAGATTCCCGCGAAGATCCTTTCCTTCGACGACCTGAAGCTGCCCGAGGCGCTCAAGAAACTCTGCCATCTCGACCAGGGCCTCGTCGTCGTCACCGGCCCGACCGGCAGCGGCAAGTCGACCACGCTCGCCGCGATGATCGACTACATCAATTCGACCCTCGCGAAACACATCATCACGATCGAGGACCCGATCGAGTTCGTGCATCCGGTGAAAAAATCGGTGATCGTCCACCGCGAGGTCGGCGAGCACACCTCGTCGTTTGCCGCCGCGTTGAAAGGCGCGATGCGCCACGATCCCGACATCCTCCTCCTCGGCGAGATGCGCGAAATGGAGACGATCAAGCTCGCGCTCGGCTGCGCGTCGATGGGCATGCTCGTCTTCGGCACGCTGCACACCAACAACGCGCCGAAAACCGTCGACCGCATCATCAACACGTTTCCCGCCGACGAGCAGAATCAGGTCCGCGTCATGCTCTCGAGCTGCCTCGCGGGCGTCGTCGCCCAACTCCTCTGCAAAAAAATTCCGAAGGGCCGCTGCGCCGTGCACGAAATCCTCGTCACGCACGAAGCGCTGCCCAACACGATTCGCAGCGGCCAGATCGCGAACATCAAGACGATCATCGAGAGCGGCGGCGCCGACGGCATGATCACGATGGACAATTCGCTCATGAATCGCGTGAAGGACGGCACGATCGAGGCCAAGGAAGCCTACATGAAGGCCGCCAACAAGGCGCTCTTCGCGCCACTGCTCAAACCCGGCGACCTCGACGGCGGACATTGAGAAGAACGCGAGAGGGGAAGAACGTGAGACTCGGAGACCGGAGCCGATGCGTCCGGGTCCTTTTGTGTCTTCCCGGTCTTTCGCGTCTTCCCGCGTCTTCCGGTCTTCAGCTCTTCTTCACCTTCCACGCCGCATCCATGAGCTCCGGCGTGTAAGGCTCCGGCACGACGCCTTCCGTGGCGTAGACGTAGAGCGCGCAGCGGTAGACATCCGTTGCGATGTGCACGACGAACATGGCCGCAAAAAACACCAGAAACCACACGACGTTCAGCACGACCAACGGCCAGAACGGCTCGAACACAAACATCGCCACCGTCTCGAAGAGGATAAATACAATCATCACACCGGCCAAGATCACGCCCGTCATCCGGATGCCAAGAAAGCCGACGAGCGACTCGCCCCACGTTTTCTTCAACGTCGCCGCCGAGTCGCGCAAGACCGCGAGCGGGTTGCTGTCCTCGCGCCGGATGATCACCGGAATCGCAAAGACCGCCGCCACGCTCCACGCGATGCCGACGAGCCCCATGATGATTTTTCCGATCCAGCCGAGCCGCTCCTCGATCGCGCGGATGACCCATCCGATCGTGCCCGCGAGCAGGCTCCACATCGCGATCGCGCCGATCCGGCTCCGCGCGAAGCCGAGTCCCGCCCGCACCGAAACCGGCTCGCCCGCGAAGGCGCCCAGAATCTGATGGTAAAAGGCGACGTTGAAAAACGTGCCGACGAACATCGCCGTGAGATAGATGATCGCGCCATACGCGACGGAAACCGCATTCATTCGGTCGCCAAGTGTCCGGAACATCTCCTCGCTCCCACTGCTCCCGATTCCGAGATAGAGCATCGGCGCGAGGAAGAACGCGATCATGACCAGCGCGCACGCCAGGCTGATCAGCGGGAAAAGCAGCAGCCGGCGATTTCTCCGGAGCACGTGGACGGAGCTTTGCAGGAGCTGCCAGCTCGTGTGGAAGCGAGAAGAGAGCGACATATCAGGCGGGGTGTTGACGTTTCAGTTGCTCGACGAGTTCGTCGTAGGAAATTCCATGGCTGCGCGCCTCGGCGGCGAACCGCGCACAAAGCTCCTTGAGCCGCGCCTTCTTTTCGCGCGACGGCAGCTCCCCCGTTTTCGTCGGTGCCGCGGGCGCCACGTAGCATCCGCTGCCGTGCTCGACCGAGATCACGCCGAGGTGCTGCAGCTCGCGATAGGCCTTCGCGACGGTGTTCGGGTTTACGTTCAGCTTCTCGTGCAGCGCACGAATCGTCGGCAACTGGTCGCCCGCCGCGAGCCGTCCCGCCGCCACCGCCGCCTGCACGTGATGGATGATCTGCCGGTAGACGGGGATCCCGGAGTGAAACTCCAGCACCCAGGTGTCCTCGAGCAGATTCATAGTGTCCTATTTGACTATGACACTTGGGCGGCGCGTCAATCCCGATTTTCGTTTCGCCGTCAGATTTTTTCCGCCTTCGCCGGCTCGTGCCGCAGCACGCCTTCGATCCGCCAGCCCGCGCGCTCCTTCACCAGCATGAAATCGTAGGATGCATCGCCCGCCTTCGCGAACACGTGCACCAGCACCTTCGCCGCCGCGCCGTCGTCCCACGCGAGGCCGAACTCCGCCCGCGCGTTGTCCCAGATCTCGGGATAGTTCGTCTGCACGATCGACGTGAAAATCCGCAGCGGCTTCTGCGCGCGCAGCCGCGTCGACGCATAGCTGTAGGCGGCCCGCGCGTCGTGCTGCCGAAACGCCGCCAGCTGCGCTTCGACGACGGCGACGATTTCCTTTTTCACCTCCGGCCGGCTCGCTTGCATCCCGTCTTCCGCCGCGCGCAACGGCGCGCTCTCGCCGCCGGCGATTCCCAGCAACGCGATCGCGAGCCAGTGTTTCATGCGCGCACGATGACGAACCCGCGGCGCTTCGCAACTTGCCCGTGTTCCTTCTCCTTTCTCGCGACCCGCCGCGCCGGCTCGACCCCTGCCAGGTCGGCGCGCAAGGCTTCGCGCGACGATCCGTTTCAGCCGTTCGCCGTCGTTATCACCTCGCGGATCGTCCGCGCGAACTCCGCCACGCGATACGGCTTTGGCACCACGCCGCGAAAACCGTGGGTGCGATAATTCGCCATCACCGGATCGCTCGAATACCCGCTCGACACGATGCCGCGCGCCTTCGGGTCGATCTTCAAAATCTCCTGCATCGCCGCCGCGCCGCCCATCGCGCCCGGCACCGTCAGGTCCATGATCACGACGTCGAACGGCTTTCCCTCCATCCGCGCCAGCGCATATTGCCGCACGGCCTCGCCGCCGTCGCTCGTCACCAGCGTCTCGAGCCCGAGCCGCTCGAGCAGTGCCTGCGTCATCGTGCGGATCGACTCCTCGTCGTCCATGAACAACGCGCGGCCGTGCAGCCCGGTAAACGGATTCTCCGTCGTCACGACGGGCGCCGGCACCGCCCGCGCCGCGGGCAGCCACATGCGAAACGTCGTGCCCGCGTCGAGCCGCGATTCGACCACGATGTGCCCACGATGTTTTTGGATCACCGAATGGACCGTCGCGAGGCCGAGTCCGCTGCCGCGCTCCTTCGTCGTGAAAAACGGTTCGAAGACGTGCGCGAGGTGTTCCGGCGCGATGCCCTTCCCCGTATCGGCGATTTCGAGCCGCAGATAATTTCCCGCCGGCAACGCGCCCGCTTCGCCCGCCGCCAGCGTCTGGTTGTGCAGCCGCACGCGGATCACGCCGCCGCCCGGCATCGCCTGCGCCGCGTTCATGATCAGGTTCTGCACGACCTGGCCAATCTGGCCCCGGTCGACATCCGCGGGCCGCAGGTCCGGCGCCGTCTCGAATTCGCACCGCACCGGCGTGCCGTGCAGCGCAAACTCCGCGGCCTCGCGCACGATGTCCGGCAGCAGCACCGCGCTCCGCAGCGGCTCGCCGCCCTTGGCAAAGGCCAGCAACTGCTGCGTGAGCTCGCGCGCGCGCAGCGTGCCGCGCTCCGCCTCGCGCAGCCAGCGGCCGCCGCTCGCCGCCGTCCTCTCGTCCATCAAGGCGAGCGTCAGGTTGCCCATCACGATCGAAAGCAGGTTGTTGAAATCGTGCGCGATCCCGCCGGCCAGCACGCCGATCGATTCCAACTTCGCCGCGCGCACGAGCTCGGCCTGCATCCGCACCCGGTCGGTGACATCGCGCAACACCAACACCGCGCCGCTCGTGCGTCCGCCCGCATCGCGCAACGGCGCGCACCGGCCGGCGACGTGGCGCGCCGCGCCCGTCCGCGGCTGCAGCATCGTGTCCGGCGGCAGCGCCAGCAATTCACCGCGCTCGCGCGCCGCCGCGGTCGGCGCAGCCACCCACGTTTCCTTTTCATGCCGCAAACCGCAGACGAGCGCGAGCGCCTGGCCCATCGCGGCGGCCGGCGGCCAGCCCGTCAGTTCCCCCGCGGCGGCGTTCATGCACTGCACGACGTCGCCGAAATCCACCATGATTGCCGCCTCGCCCATCGCCTGCAGCGTCGCCCCGAGCCGCTCGCGCTCCAGCGCCAGCGCACTTTCCGTGCTCCGCGCCTCCGTCAGGTCGATCAACGCGAGCTGCGTGCGTTCGAGGCCCGGCCGCCCCTCGATCGTCGGCGTCCACCAATGGAAAAACACGCGCCGCACCGATCCGTCGAGCGCGCGCAACGAGCACTCGCCCTCCGCCTCGAAGCGCCCGCGCCACGCGGCGACGAGCATCGTGCGCCGCGCCGCCAGCGCCTCGTCCGTCAGCACGCGCGGGAGCTGCTCGCGCGCCTCCGCGAGCGTGCGCGCCCCGATCAGCCGCAACGCCGCCGCATTCGCGCCCACCATCTCGACCTGCCGCACGATCTGCGCCGTCTCCGCCGCGTGCGCGGCGAGCCAGGCTTCGAGATCGCCGACGCCCGCCGCGCGGCGCTGCTTCAGCCACGCCATCGTCGCGCGATAATCGCATTCGACGATCCCGATCGGCGAATGTTGAAACAGCACGCGAAACCGCTCCTCGCTCGCGCGCAACGCCGTCTCCGCATCGCGCCGCGCCGTGATGTCCGACACGAAGCCCTGCAAATACTGCAGCCGCCCGTCGGCGTCGCGCACCGCGCGCACGTTTTCCCGGATCCAGATCGTCGAGCCGTCGGGCCGCCGCACCTCCGATTCGAAATTCTCGACGCAGTGCAACGCCCCCAGCGTCGCAAAAAACTCCGCGCGCCGCGTCGGCGACACATACAGCCGCGCCGCGGCGTCCGGCGGCAGCGCGACCAGATCCGCCGCATCGCGAAAACCGAGCAACCGCGCGAGCGCCGGGTTCGCGCTGCGAAACCCGCCTTCCGGCCGCGCCTCGTAGACGCCCTCGACCGCATGCTCGAACAGCGCGCGAAACCGCGCCTCGCTCGCCCGCCACTCGATCGTGCGATGCTCCAGCGCGCGCCGCAGCCGCCAGCCCGCCCACAGGGCGAGCAGCACCAACAGCGCGCCGAGGCCGTAGCTCACGGCCGGCAGCAGCGCCACGACGGGCACGAGGTCGCGGGGGTTCGCGAAGATCGGGAGAAGCGTCATGCGGAAAACGCGCCGGCGAAATAACTGCCGCGCGCGCGGCTTGTCGAGGGGCAAAGCAGCGGACGGGCGCGCAAAAATGCGTCGCCCTTTTTCCGCCGCGCGGCGGCGGCGCGCGCGAGCCGGCGCCGTTCCCAGTTGAAATTTCGCCGCCGCGCGTCCGAGCTTCGCCTTCCCATGCCGCTCATCCGCTCCGCCCTCGCCGACGACGTGCCGCTGATCCTGGAATTCATCCGCGCGCTCGCCGACTACGAAAAGCTGTCGCACGAATGCGAGGCGACCGAGGCGCAACTGCGCGCCACCTTGTTCCCCGCGGACGGCGCCCCGGTCGCGCACTGCGTGCTCGCCTTCGCCGACGGTGCGCCGGCGGGATTCGCGCTGTATTTTTTCAACTTCTCCACGTTCCTCGCGCGGCCGAGCCTTTATCTCGAGGACCTCTTCGTGCGCGCCGAGTTTCGCGGCCAAGGCATCGGCAAGGCGCTGCTGCTCCACCTCGCGAAACTCGCCAACGCCCGCGGCTGCGGCCGCATGGAGTGGAGCGTGCTCGACTGGAACCAGCCGGCGATCAATTTCTACGAAGCGCTCGGCGCGCAGCGCATGAAGGACTGGCAGCTTTGCCGGCTCACCGGCGCAGCGCTGCGCCAATACGCGTAGCACAGGCGGTTGGTTCTCGAACTCCGGATCGTTCCCGCCGTCGTAGTCGTTCCCGTGCCGCCGCCGCCTTCCCGGCGGGAGCGCGCTTCTTTCGATGAAACTTCCGCTCTACTGGATCGACGCGTTCGCGCTCGGCCCGTTCACCGGCAACTCCGCCGCCGTCGTGCCGCTCGAACGCTGGCTGCCGGACGAAACGATGCAGCGCATCGCCTTCGAAAACGGCGTCGCCGAAACAGCGTTCTTCGTGCCCGTCGCGGCCGGATCCGCCGGCGCCGCGGACGCGCCGCGATTCCACCTGCGCTGGTTTTCGCCGACGATCGAGGTCGAGCTCTGCGGACACGCCACGCTCGCGACGGCGCACGTGTTGTTTCACGAGCGGGGAGCGCGCGGCGATCGGATCGTTTTCGATTCGCACTCGGGTCCGCTCGGCGTCGCGCGCCGGCCCGACGGAAAGGTCGAGCTCGATTTCCCCGCCACACCCGCCGCCGCGGAAACCGATCCGGCGATCGCGCGCGCCGTCGCCGCCGCGCTCGGGCGCGCGCCGCGCTGGCTCGGTCGCACGCGCTTCGATCTGTTCGCGGTGCTCGACGACGCCGGGAGCGTGCGCGCGCTGCGGCCCGAGGCCGCGGCGGTCGCGGCGCTCGGCGGCCGCGGCATCGTCGTCACGGCCCGCGGCGACGGTTCGTGCGATTTCGTCTCGCGATTTTTCGCGCCGCGCACCGGCATCCCGGAAGATCCGGCCACCGGCTCGGTGCAATGCGCGTTGATGCCGTATTGGGCCGCGCAGCTCGGTCGCACGCAGCTCCACGCCCGCCAGCTCTCGGCGCGCGGCGGCGAATTCTGGTGCGAGCTCGTGCGCGTTTCGCCCGGCGCCGCGGAGGAACGCGTCCGAATCGCCGGACGCACGACACTCTACCTGCGCGGCGAAATTCAATTCTGAGCATTTCCCGCACTTTTTTTGTTTTGCGCCGCACGGCCGATTCGTTGGCGTCTTTCGCCCATGGCCCTGCCGCCCCCGCCGACCGATGCGCTCGCGGAGCTCGCTGCCGCTCTCGGCGACGATAATGTCCGCACGCTTGTGCGCACGTTCCTGCGGGATTTTCCCGTCTCGCTGCGCGAGCTCGGCGGCGGCGATCGCAAGAACCGCCATCGCATCGCGCACAGCATGAAGAGCAATTCGCGGCTGATGGGCGCGCTCCAGCTCTCGCATCGCATGGCCGCCATCGAGGAGCGCCTGCAAACCGAAACGGGCGCCGACGTCGGCCCCGACGATCTCACCGCGATCGCCGCCGAGTTCGAGGCGATCGCCGGTCCGCTACGCGCCTTCGTCGGCCCGTAAGCCGCGGCCGTTTCCCCTCGGGGAGCGGCGGTTCACGAGTGCCGCTGGAGCGTGCGACGATTTTTGCGGACCGTCCCAGGCCGCGACCGCACGCGAGCGCTCAGGCGTCGACCAGCCCCGCCTGGATGCACCAGCGCGTGAGGCTCGCGACTTCGCGGACGCCGACTTTCTCCATGATGTTGGCGCGGTGTTTTTCCACCGTGCGCACGCTGAGATTCAATTTCGCCGCGATCTCCTTCGACATCTGGCCCGCGGCGACGAGGCGCGCGATCTCCTGCTCGCGATCGGTGAGCGGAATCGGCAGCGGCGGCCGGCTGCTCGCCAGCCCGGGATTCGTGCCGCCCTTGGCGCGCACGCGACTCGCGAAAAACATCCCGCCGCTGCGCACCGTCTCGACCGCGCTGAGCACGTATTCGATCGGCTCGGTCTTGTCCACGTAGCCGTTCACGCCGAGCACCATCAAGTCCGCCGGCAACCGCTCGCTCGGGTGTGCGGTGATCACGAGGATTTTCATCTCCGGCACCGCGCGGCGCACTTCGCGCGCGATATCGAGCCCGTTGAGATCGGGCAGCATCAAGTCGACCACCAGCATGTCCGGCTTCTCGCGCAGGCAGAACTCGAGGCCCGGTTTGCCGAGGCCGAATTCTCCCACGACTTGAAGGTCCTTCACCTTCCCGAGCGTCAACAGAATCAGCTGACGAAACATGGTTTCGTCTTCGATGAGGACTGCACGAAGTTTTCGCATGCTGGGAGGCGCGAGTCTGGAAGGTAAGCGTTATTGCCTGAACGCACCCCGCGGAACTACGGATGCACGCTCAAACGACAATCGTTAGTATGAGCGTGTGCCAATCCCCATGACGGAACTCAAGCATACATTCTGGCTTTCTCCGCGTCCGCACGGGATGGCGTTGGTGGCGCTCGGTTTTGGACGCAAATGAGCGGCGCCGCAAAAGACACGACCGGGGCAAAAATCCTGGTCGTCGAAGACTCCTCCGTGTTCCGCGAAATGCAGGGACTGCTGCTGCGCCAGGCCGGTTTCGCCGCGTCGCTTTTCGAAAATCCGCAGGCTGCGCTGCTCGAGGCGGCGAAAACGAAGTTCGACCTCGTGGTCATCGACTACGAGCTGCCCGAGATGAATGGCGAGCAGTTCATGCACGCGCTGCGCGCGATCCAGCCGGCGATCCACGTCGTGTTCGTGTCGGGCTCGCTCACGCTCGAGCTCGCGGTGAAGCTCAGCCAGCAGAACGTCGCCGGCATTTTCCACAAGCCCGCCAACCCGAAGCAGCTCCTCGAGAAAATCAACGAGACGCTCAGCCGCGCCGCCCGTGACACCGCCGTGCGCACCGGCTCGAATTCCCCGCTGCCCGGCGCCCGCAAAGCGCCCGCCGCGCTGCCCGCGACCGAGCCCTCCGCCGGCCAGCTCGCCTACGAACCGCACTACGTGCTCGGCGGCTCCGATAATTTCCGCGATTTCACGCACCGGCTCTGGAAGGTGCGCGATTTCCGCGCCGTGCTCCTGCTGCAGGGCGAGGCCGGCAGCCCGTTCGAATTGTTCGCGCGCGAGCTCGCGAGCATCTCCGTTTTTCGCGACGGCCCCGTCATGGTTTCCAGCGCTGCGAACTTCGAGCCGCGCAAACTGCTCGAGGTCCTCGCCCCGTCGCTGCTCTCGCACGACGCCGGCACGTTGATTGTCACGGGCGTCGAAGATCTCACCGCCGAGCAGCAGAAGACGCTCGAAAATCTCACCACGGGCCGCGATGTGTTCCTGCCCTTTGCGCGCCGCTTCCGTCTCGTCCTCGCCGCCACCGGCCGGCTCGCCGAGCGCGTCGAGGAAGGCACGTTCGGCGAGACGCTCTACTACAAGATCAGTTCGCTCGCGCTCACCGTGCCGACGCTGCGCCAGATGCGCGCCGACCTCAAAGTCAACGCGCTGCACATCCTCGCCCAGCATCAGGCCACCGTCGACGCGTGCACCCCGACTGCGCTCGCGCCCGACGCCGTCGCGTGGATCGAGAGCCAGGACTGGCCGGGCAACTACGCCGAACTCGCGCGCCTTCTCCTCCTCGCCGCCCCGCACGCGCACGGCAAGGCGCTCGATGCCGCCGCGCTTGACACCGCGCTCGAAGAATACCTCGCCGCGCCGCCTCCGCGCGCGTCGCGCCCGCCCATTGCCCGCGTCGAGCCCGCGCCGGTCGCCGCCGTCGCCGTTGCCGCTCCTGCTCCCGCCGTCGCCGCACGAGCCACTGTCGCCTCCGTCTCTGTCGCGCCCGCCGTCGCCGCGCCCGCGCCCGCCGCGCCGCGGCCCACGGCGCCCGTCGCCACGTCGCGCGTCGTCACGAGCTGCTCGCTTTTTCGCCCCGCGTCCAACGCCTACAATTTCGGCAAACGCCTCACCGAATCGATCGCCGTGGCGGAAAACGCCCCGAGCGAAGCGGTGGCGTGAAGCCCGCCCCGCCACGGCGCGAACCGGCCGCCGCCACGGCGCCGGCGTTTCCCTTGCGCCCCGCGAGCCCGCAAACACATTGCGCGCGTCGCCCTTGTGTCGCGCGCGCCCGGCGTCACCTTGACGAAATTGCCGCTTTGCCGGCATAGCTTTGCCTCCTCGAATGCCACCTCGCGGCTCCAGTGAAGCTCCTTTCACTGCGTCCAAACTTTTCCGTTTCGACGCCGCGGGCGGCTCGTTGCATCTCGTCGACGGTCCGCGCGTCATCGCGTTTTCCCAGCCGATGCTCCGGGGCCTACACGCCGCGCTCGCCGAACACCTCGGTCCCGCCAACGACGCCGCCTACCGCCTCGGCTACGAATGGGCGCTGCAGGACATGCTCCGGCTCAACCAGAAAATGCGCGACGAATTCGGCGGGAAGAATTTCGATTTCTGGCAGATGGAGGCGAAGTTCATCCTCGACAGCTGGTGGGCGCCGCTCGACGCGATGGGCTGGGGCGCCGCCGCCTTCGACTTCGTCGCGATCGCCCGCGGCCTCGCGTTCGTCGAGCTGCGCCACAGCATCGTCGCCGCCGCCCACCCCGACGCGCCGCAGCCCGTCTGTCATCTCTACGCCGGCCTCTTCGCCGGCGCGCTGAGTTTCTTCGAACGCGCCGAGCGGCACGCCGTCGAAATTCAATGCCGCGCGACCGGCCACGACACGTGCCGCTTCGTGGCCGGCCCCGGCGCGGAAATCGATGCCGCGGAGACATGGCGCAAACAAGGCGCCGCCGCCGCCGAAATCCTCCGCCGCCTCGGTTGACGCGCCCATGAACTCGTGGAATGAAAACCACTACGCCCGCGCCGCGGAATTCGTCCGGCTGCTCGCCGACGCCGCAGCCGCCGCTCCGCCCGCATCGGCCGCCGCGCTGCCCGGCGCCGCGCAACCCGTCTGCCACCTCTACGCCGGCCTCTTCGCCGGCGCGCTGAGTT
>DASZYB010000050.1:0-53647 GCA_035545575.1 Opitutaceae bacterium
GAGACGCCCGGGCCACGTTTCGCAGCCGCAGCCAGCACCGACTCGAGAAGCGCGGCGGCGACCAGAATCCGCTCGGTGCCGAGATCGGCGACGACGTAGTCGATTTCGGGATGAACCGCGATCGCGAGATTCGCGGGGATCGTCCACGGCGTCGTCGTCCAGATGACGACGAAGAGCGGCTTGTCGGCGGGCAGGCCGAATTTCTTCGCTTCGTCGGCGGGCACGGCGAACTTCACCCAGATCGACGGCGAGACGTGGTCCTTGTATTCGATCTCCGCCTCGGCGAGCGCGGTCTCGAATGGGATGCTCCAGTAAACGGGTTTCTTGCTGCGATAAACGAGCTCGCGCTCCACGAACGCGGCGAAGGTCCGCACGATGTCCGCCTCGAACTTCGGGTCCTTCGTCTTGTAGGAATTGTCCCACGCGCCGAGCACGCCGAGTCGTTTGAACTGCGCGGTCTGCTTCGCGATCCAGCCTTCGGAAAACGCGTCGCATTTCGCGCGCAGTTCGGCGGTCGTGAGCGTCAGCTTTTTTTCCTGAATCTCGCGCGACACCTTCTGCTCGATCGGCAGGCCGTGACAATCCCAGCCGGGCACATACGGCGTGCAGAAGCCGCGCATCGACTTGTAGCGGTTGACGGTGTCCTTGAGGACCTTGTTCAGCGCGGTGCCGATATGGACGTCGCCATTCGTGAACGGCGGGCCGTCGTGCAGCACGAAGGTCTTCGCGCGATCCGGCGTCGCACGCTTTTTCAAAATGCGTTCGTAGAGGCCGAGCTTCTCCCAGTGCGCGACGCGACCAGGCTCGCGTTGCGCGAGTCCGGCGCGCATCGGGAAATCCGTTTTGGGAAGCTGGAGCGTGTCTTTCAGATCCTGGGCCATGCCGACAGAAAAGTGCGCGACGCTAGGCCGGCTCAGAGGAGAGTCAAGGGGAGAGCCCGGCGCCGCGAACACCGCGGGAACGCCGAGCTCCCCGTCGGCAGCAAAAACTGCGCAGTCAGCGCGTCCGTCGATTCACCACGGCACTTCGAAAATGAATTTCGCGGTCCAGCGATCCGCTGCGTGACTCACGCCGCGGCCGATGCCGAAATTGAAAACCCACGGCTTCAAATCGACATCGAACGCCGCGAACAGCGAGTGATCCTGATCCGCGAATCCGCTGGAACGAAAGATCGGGCCGAAGCCGGCGTAATATTCCGGGCCGAAGGAAATGCCCTTCGCGATTTCGCGCGACGCCTTGAGTTGCAGATCGAAATCCGGCCGCGCGGCGCGGTCGGGCCCGGCGAGCGTCCAGCCGAAAACGGGATTCGCCGCGAGCAGCCAGTCGGCGGCGCGCCAGCCGATCATCGTGCGCAGCTCCGTCGACCAGTGGCCTTCCTCGAAACGCGTCTGCAGTCGCGAGAGTTCGAGATTCGCGCCGGCGAACCAGCCGCCGTTTTTCTCGTCGGGTTGCACGGGCAGCCATTTGAGCCGCAGCTTGAGCCCGGCGAGATCGTTGCCGCCGTCGGGTGCGCGCTGCATCGGCACGTAGAGGCCGGCTTCGAAGGTTTTCGTGAGGCCGTAGGAAAATTCGGGCGTGAGCCGCACGCCGTGCTGCGGCGTGATTTCTCCCGGGTAGTCGGGCGTGCTGCGACCCTGCAGCGTGGTGTTGAGATGCAGCTCGAGGCCGAATTTTCCCGGCGCGTTGATGTCGTCGGTGTAAACCTGGATCTCGTCGATCATCGACGCGGAGAGGCGGGCGGCGCCGAGCGTGAGAAGAAGCGGGAGGAAACGAAGCCGGATCATGGAGGCGTAAAGACGCGCGAGCGCGCCGGGGGATGCGGGAAATGCGGCCGGCGAATCGGGGTTTATGCCACGGCGGCGGCGAGGCGTTCGCCGGCGGCGATGCACGCGGGCAGCGCGATCCCGTCGCGCGCCTGGCCGCCGATGAAGAGCCCGCGATGCGCGCGCTCCGCGGCGGCCATCGTCTCGAAGTGTTGCCCGTGGCCGAGGTTGTATTGCGGGATCGCGCGCGGCCAGAACGTGTGGCGGTGAAAAACCGGCGCGCCCGTGACACCGAGCAGCTCGCGCAGATCGGGCTCGATCGCGGCGAGAATTTTTTCCGCGGGCAGTCGTGCGAGATCGGGGCGCCGCGTGCCGCCGATCATCGCCGTGAGTGCGACGTGCCCTGCCGGCGCACGGCCAGGAAAAAGCGTCGACGAAAACAGAATGCCGAGCACGGTGCGGCGCTCGAGCGCCGGCGCGAGCAGGCCGAAGCCGTCGAGCGGATGCGCGACCTGTTCGCGGCGATAGCCGAGGAAAAGCGACGAGACCGGCGGATGCTCGATCGCGTCGAGCGCGGCCAGCGGGCGTTCGCCGAGGGTGCCGAAGCGGAGCTGCGCGAGCGCGGGCGCGGGCAGCGCGGCGAGGACGGCGTCGAATTTCTCGGTGTGGGTCGTGGCGCCGTCGTTCCAGACGACGCTCCATGGCGCGCCAGGCACGAGGGCTTCGAGGCGCGCCGAGCGCGACAGCGCGCCGGCCGGCAATCGCGCGGCGAGCGCATCGGCGAGCGTCTGCAGGCCGCGGCGAAACGAAAAGATTTCGCGCGCCTTGCCGTGCGCGCCGGCCGCGTGGAGTTTCGCCCGCTGGCCGCGGAGCAGCGAGCCATGCGTCTGCTCCATCGTCCATAGCTCGGGAAACGCGTGCCGCGCGGAAAGTTTTTGCGGATCGCCGGCGTAGACGCCGCCAACAAACGGATCGAGCGCGTAGTCGACGAACTCCTGGCCGAAATGCGCGCGCCCGAATTCGGCGAGGCTCAGATCGCCGCTGCGCACGCGCGGGCGCAGCCGTGTTTCGGCGAGGATTCTTATTTTGGCGCCGAGCGAAAACAGCGGCGACGTGGCGAAAGCGGCGAGCGTCATCGGTGCCGTGACGAGCCGGCCGCGGCGCACGAGATAGCGATTCTTCGTCGCGGGCGCGGCGGCGACGACCTCGGAGGCGAGGCCGAGTTCGTCGATCAACGCCGAGACCTCGGGCGCGCTGGCGAGCAGCGAATTCGGCCCGTGCTCGACGAGCCAGCCGTCGAGGAGTGTCGTGCCGATCGCGCCGCCGACGCGATCGCCCGCCTCGAACACGCGCACGCGGCGGCCGCGCTGTGCGAGCCGATGCGCGGCGGTGAGACCGGTGACACCGGCGCCGAGAATGGCGATGGTTTGCGAAGGCGTGGCCACGAGAAACGGTTCTCACAGCAGAAAACGGTGCAAACGGAGAAAAGTTCTCCGGTGTCCGCGCTTTCGATCGGGGGCGAATTTATTTCCAGTTCGTGACCGTGTCCACGAGCGCCTGCATGCACTCGATCTTCGCGTGCGGCATGATGCCGTGGCCGAGATTGAAAATATGTCCGGCGGTGCCGCGCATCGATTCGAGGAGGCGCGTCGTCTCGCGGCGCACGATGTCGGGCGTGGTGTTGAGCAGCACGGGATCGAGATTGCCCTGCACGGCGATGTTGCCGGGCAGCGTGCGGCGGACGATCGCGAGGTCGTTCGTCCAGTCGACGCTCAGCACGCGGATGCCGGTGAAGGCCTGATCGCTCAGGTGCGGCGCGGTGCCTTTGGCGTAGAGGATCACGGGGAAGTCACGCGGCAGCGCGGCCACGATCTGGCGGATCCAGCGCAGCGACGCCGCCTCGTAATCCGGCCCGGCGATGATGCCGCCCCACGAATCGAAAATCTGGATCGCATCGACGCCCGCGGCGATCTGCATCTGAAAATACGCGATGAGCGCGGCGGTGATTTTTTCCAGCAGCGCATCGAAGGTCGCGCGTTCCGTGTAGAAAAGCTGCTTGATGCGTTCGAATTCCTCGGAGCTGCCGCCCTCGACCATGTAGGTCGCGAGCGTCCACGGCGAGCCGCCGAAGCCGAGCAGCGCGCGCGAGCCGGCGAGTTCCTTTTTCAGCAGCGCGAGCGTGTCGGCGACGTAGCGCAGCCGGCCCGGAATCGCGTCGGTCGGCGCGAACGCGTCGATCTGGGCGCGTGTCTCGAGGCGAAACTCCATCGCGATGCCGCCTTCTTCGCGGAAATGGTAGCCCTGGCCGAGCGCCTCGGGAATCACGAGGATGTCGGAAAACAGAATCGCCGCATCGAGCGCGAATCGCCGCAGCGGCTGGAGCGTGACTTCCGCGGCGAGCGCGGGCGTGCGCACCATTTCGAGGAAGGACGACTTCGCCTTGAGCGCGCGATATTCGGGCAGGTAGCGGCCGGCCTGCCGCATCACCCAGAGCGGCGGGCGCTCGAGTGGCTGGCACGCGCAGGCGGCGAGGAAGCGTTCGCGGGAAGTCATGGAGAGAGGCGGCGGACTGTTTTGGATTTACGATTGCCGCGAATCCGGCGGTCGCGGCGCGAGCGTTTTTTGGGCGATCGTAATTCCCAATTCATAAATCATAAATTCTGCGCGGCCCAGTCGCGCGGTTTGAGAAACACGTCGTAGAGCTTCGCTTCGGGCGAGCCCGGCGCGGGTTTCCAGTCGTAGTCCCAGCGCACGAGCGGCGGCAGCGACATGAGAATCGACTCGGTGCGGCCGCCGCTTTGGAGGCCGAAGAGCGTGCCGCGGTCCCACACGAGGTTGAACTCGACGTAGCGGCCGCGGCGATAGAGCTGGAACTGGCGTTCGCGCTCGCCGTGCGGCGTGGCCTTGCGCCGCGCGACGATCGGCACGTAGGCCGGCACGTAGGCGTCGCCGACGGCGCGGAGCAGCGCGAAGGATTTTTCGAAGCCGAGCGCGTTGAAGTCGTCGAAGAAAATCCCGCCCACGCCGCGCGGTTCCTGCCGGTGTTTCAGAAAAAAATAATCGTCGCACCACTGCTTGAAGCGCGGATGGAGCCCGCCGCCGAACGGCGCGAGCGCATCGCGCGCGGTGCGGTGCCAGTGCACGCAGTCCTCCTCGAAGCCGTAATACGGCGTGAGGTCGAAGCCGCCGCCGAACCACCAGGTCGGATTTTCGATTTTCGATTTTGGATTTTCGATTTTCGACGACCCATCCAGGCCGGCGATGAAAAAGCGGACGTTCGCATGGCTCGTCGGCACGTAGGGATTGCGCGGATGGATGACAAGCGAGACGCCGAGCGCTTCCCACGGTTTGCCGGCGAGCTCCGGGCGGTGCGCCGTCGCCGAGGGCGGGAGCTGCCCGCCGCGCACGTGCGAGAACGCGATGCCGGCTTTCTCGAAGACGGCGCCGTCCGCGAGAATCCGCGTGCGGCCGCCGCCGGCGTCGCCGGGCCGCTGCCATTCGTCGGTGCGAAATTTCGCCGCGCCATCTTCGCGCTCGAGCGCCGCGCAGATCGCATCCTGCAGCGCGAGCAGATACGAGCGGACGGCGGCGACATCGGGCGAGGCGGACATGGCGCGTCGAGCAGAACGCGTGTGGCGCGGGAGAACCAGACGAATTTATCGGCCTGGGCCGCGTGAGTCCGGCGCGACGAAAGGGCGAGGCGGTTGTTGCTCTCGCCGCGGAACACGCTTGGTTTCCTTCACCCCCCTTCCCATGAATCACGTTACCCGTCGGAAATTTCTCGGCCAGGTCGCGGGCGCCGCGACGCTCGCCTCGCTGCCCCAACTCGCGCGTGCGCAGGCGGCACGCACCAGCCGCAAGCCCAACGTCCTTTTCTTCATCGTCGACGACATGCGCGTCGAGCTCGGCTGCTACGGCAGCATGTTCGGCGCGATCACGCCGCACCTCGATGCGCTCGCGCGGGCCGGCGTGCGGTTCGATCGCAACTACTGCCAGTATCCGCTCTGCAATCCGTCGCGCGCGTCGCTGATGACGGGACGTTATCCGACGAACACCGGCGTGCTCGGCAACCGCGCGAACTTCCGCACGCTGCATCCGGAGTGGGTGAGCCTGCCGCAGTTGTTCAAGGAAAACGGCTACGACTCGCTGCGCAGCGGGAAGATTTTTCACGGCGGGCTCGACGACCCGAAGGCGTGGACGGAGGGCGGCGGCGTGCCCGACGGCGATGGCGGCGCGGGCGGAAAGACCATGGTCATCCCGCGCGGCGAAGGCCCGCCGCCGCCGAGCTACATCGCGCCGCCGCTCGCGCAGGACATCAGCCAGGCCGCGCACTCGGATCGCATCGTCGTGCTCGATGGCGAGGGCGAGGGGCATCCCGATTTTCACACCGCCGATCACGCCATCGAGTATCTGCGCCGCTACAAGGACAAGGACCGGCCGTTCTTCCTCGGCTGCGGGCCGGTGAAGCCGCACAGCCCGCCGTGCGCGCCGCAGAAATTTTTCGATCTCTACGACGTGAACAAGATCAAGCTCACGCCCGATTTCGCGGCGTGGCCGACGGTGCCGCCGGGTTTCCCGAGCGCCGCGATCCGCAAGCGCAACGCCGATCTCTTCATCGGCCGGCACGCGAGCGAGGCCGAGGCGAAGGAAGTCATCCGTGCCTACATCGCGTCGACGTCGTGGACCGACTGGAATATCGGCCGCGTGCTCGCCGAGCTCGACCGGCTCGGCCTGCGCGACAACACGATCATCGTGCTCATGGTCGACCACGGCTACCAGCTCGGCGAAAAAGGCAAGTGGTCGAAAGCCGGCTCGCTCTTCGAGATGGGCACGCGCGTGCCGCTGATCATCGCCGCGCCCGGCGCGAAGGGCAACGGCACCGCGTGCTTCCGGCCGGTGCAGTCGCTCGACGTTTATCCGACGCTGGTCGAACTTTGCGGCCTGCCGACGCCGCCGCAGGGACTCGAAGGCCAGAGCCTCACGCCGCTGCTGAGCAACCCGCGCGCGGAGTGGGGCCGGCCGGCTTACAGCGTGTGGAGCGAGGACGGGCGGACATTTCACGGCGTCGCCGTGCGCACGGAACAGTGGCGCTACGCGGAGTTCGGTCCGAACGGCGAAGGCGGCGCCATGCTCTTCGACCCGAAGAACGATCCGTTCGAAATGAAAAACCTCGCCGACGATCCGAAGTTCGCCGCGGTGCGCGCGGAATTGTCGGGGTTGACGCGGCGCTACGCCGCCACGCTGGTGAAGACCACGGCGTGAACGGAAACGAAAGTTGCTGCGCGCCGGGCCGCGAGCCGGCGACGAGCGGAGTGCCGGCCGCTGACATGGGCGGGACGCCCCTGCCACGGGAGACGGGCGTCGCGCCCGTGAATTTTTCGGCCGGCGGATTTCAGCGCGTGCGCACGGGAGCGACGACCGGCATGCAGCGGATCGACGGCGGCGAGTTTCTGATGGGCACCGACGGCAGCTACGGTTTCGCCGCGGACGGCGAAGGCCCGGCGCACGCGGTGCGGCTCGATCCGTTCTGGATCGACGAAGCGTGCGTGACGAACGAGCAGTTCAATGCGTTTGTGAACGCCACGCGTTACAGGACAGAAGCGGAGGCGTTTGGCTGGAGTTTCGTTTTCCAGGGACATCTCACGCCGAAACAGCAGGCGACCGCCGTGCGGCTGCGCGTGCTCGGCAGCGAGTGGTGGTGCCGCGTCGACGGCGCGACGTGGCGTCATCCCGAAGGCCCCGGTTCGCACATCAAGAAACGCTGGGATCATCCGGTGGTGCACGTGTCGTGGCGCGACGCGTGCGCGTATGCGGCGTGGGCGGGCAAGCGGCTGCCGACGGAAGCGGAGTGGGAATGCGCGGCGCGCGGCGGGCTCGTGCAGAAAAAATTTCCGTGGGGCGACGAACTCGAGCCGGGCGGGCGCCACCGGATGAACGTGTGGCAGGGCACGTTTCCCGAGCACAACACGTGCGCCGACGGGCGCTACGGGCCGGCGCCGGCGCGGAGTTTCAAGCCGAATGGTTTCGGGCTCTTCAACATGACCGGCAACGTGTGGGAATGGTGCTGGGATTGGTTCGACGCCGGCTACTATCGCGTGTCGCCGCGCGAAAATCCCACGGGACCCGCGAGCGGCGCGGATTCGGCGGGCTCGCCTTTGGCGCGGCGCGTGATGCGCGGCGGCAGCTATCTTTGCCATGCGAGCTACTGCAATCGCTACCGCACCGACGCGCGCTCGAGCAACACGCCCGACGCGGGCACGACGAATCTCGGCTTTCGCTGCGTGCGCGACGTGTGAGACGGCGCGGTAATACGAAGCGCGCGGGGACTGTCCTTCCGAGCGCCGCGAAGAATCCAGCTCGGGCTTCGCCGCTTTCTGCGGCTTGACGCGTTTGCTAGGTTTCACGTCGACAGCCCGCGCTGCGCGGTGCTGGCTCGAGTTTCGCCGATGCAATCGACCGCTCTTGTCACCGTCGCCGCCACGGGTTTCACCGTCGCGTTTTTTCACGCGGCGATCCCGACGCACTGGCTGCCGTTTGTGCTCGTGGCGCGGGCGCGCGGCTGGGGACGTGCGAAGGCGCTCTCGGTGCTGGCGCTCGCCGGGCTGGGGCACGTCGGGCTGATGACGTTGCTCGGGCTCGCGATCGCGTGGTTCGGCTTTCAGCTCGACGACGCGGTCGGCGCACGGCTGCCGTGGATCGCGGGCGGGCTGCTGGTGGCGTTTGGATTTTTTTATTTCTGGCGGCAGTGGAGCGGCGGCGGCATCTGCCATCATCATCCGCCGGGCGGGCAACATCGCGCGGACGAACACTGCGCGGACGAGCACGAGCACAGCCACTGGCAGGAGGAACTGGAGCAAAGCCCGCTGGTCGCGCCGAGCTCCGGCGACTGGACGGCGATCGCGGGGCTGTTCGTCATGCTCACGCTCTCGCCGTGCGAAGGATTTCTACCGGTCTATCTCTCGGGCGTGCATTTCGGCTGGCGGGGATTTTTCCTGCTGAGCGCGATCCTCGCGGCGGCGACGTTCACGGCGATGGCGCTGTTCACCTGGCTCGCGCTCGTCGGTTTCGAGAAATTCCGCGTGCAGTTCTTCGAGCGCTACGAGGCCGGCCTGCTCGGCACGCTGTTCATGATGCTCGGCGTGCTCGTGATCGTGCTGGAGCGGTGAGCGCGCCCAAGGCGCGGGGAGAGCGCCGCGGCTTCAGCGCGTCAATCCGGGAACCGTGATTTTTTCCGGCGGGCTGCTCAGGGTCGCGGCGCTGCCGCCGACCACGTGCGGGGCGGCGGTCATCGGCGAGTCGGGATTCGTTGCGGACGAGGAAGATTTTTCCGCGACGAAAGCCGGGCTGCCGGGCGGCACCGCGCTGAAACCGCGCTCGATGAATTCCGCGGCTTTCAAGTCGCGCGTGTGGCCGAGGTCCTTCTGGCCGTTCGGGCCGAAGGAGCCCATGACCACGACGATCACGCGATGGCGGTTGCGTTCGGCGGTCGCACTCAGGCAGTAACCGGCGCCTTCGGTGTAGCCGGTCTTGAGGCCGTCGACGCCGGCGACGTGGCCGAGCAGGTGGTTGTGGTTTTGCATCTCGACGAGCTGCGTGCGCTGGCCGGTGCCGAAGGGCCGCGTCTTCACGGAGGTGTATTTCAGCACGTCGGTTTTCGTGACGAGCATCCGGCACAGCAGCGCGAAGTCGCGCGGAGTGGTGACATCGGTGAGCGAGAGATCGACTTTGCCCCGGGTGAAACCGTGCGGCGTGCGAAAAACCGTGTGCGTCATGCCGAGCTCCTTCGCCTTCTGATTCATCAATTCCACGAACGCGGGCTCGGAACCGGCGGCGGCGCGCGCGAGCACGAGCGCGGCGTCGTTGGCCGACTGGATCATCATCGCGTAAACCAGTTCTTCGACGGAAAACGTCTCCTTTTCCTTCAGCCACACGCTCGTGCTGTCCGCCTTCATCGCGAACTTCGCCTCGTCGCGATTCACGGTGACGGGCGTGTCGAGTCGCAGCGCGCCGGCGGCGATTTTATCCTGCAGCACCGCGAACGTCATGAGCTTCGTCATGCTCGCGGGCGGGCTCACGACATCGGCGCGATCCTCGAACAGGACGGCGCCGCTCGCGGCGTCGACGACGATCGCGCCTTTGTAGGCAGTGGCGTTGTCCGCCTCGGCGGGGCGCGTGGGTTTGGCGCGGGTCTTGGTCGCGGCCGTGGCGGCGAAGGGCAGCACGGCGACGATCAGCGAGATGAAAACGCGGCGCGAAAAAATCATGCGCGCGAGAAAGGGGAGAATTTCGCCCGGGGCGAGTCGAAATTCCGAGCGCGCGGCGATTCGGCGAAGGTTAACAATTTCAGAGCGAAAAAGGAGAAGAGAGAAGGGCGAAAGGAGAAGGAGAAAAACGCGGAGTGCCGACGTGAACGTGTAGCTTCGCGATCCTTTCTCCCTTCTCCTTCCTCCCTTCTCCGGCCATGCCCTGCGGGCACGGCTAGCTAGCGATCGTCTTTATCGTCCTTCTTGTCGTCGTCTTTTCGGTCGCGACCCTTTGCCTTGCCGTTGTCGTTTTTCGGCGGCTCTTCTTTTCCGCGCGGGGCGGCGTGTGCTTGCGGCGGAGGAGTGGACTCTTTCGCGGCGTGTTCCTGCGCGGCGGGCGCAGCCTGCGGAGGAAGCTCGCGCGCGTGCTCAGCCGTCGTCGGTGGCGCGGAACTTTCGATCCGCGGGCTGGCGGAAGCGGCGGGCGCCGTCACGCGGGCCTGCGGTTCCCACCGACGCGATTCTTCCGCGCTCGGCGGACGAGCGGAGCGCTCGACCGGCGCGCGCTGGACTTCGACGGGAGCGGGCGCGGTCGCCGGAGCGTTGAGAGTCGGCGCGCTCACGGCGGCGCGGCTGCGGCTCGGTTCGGTATTCCACGTGCGCTCGGAGTAGGAGGGAGTCGGCGCGGGCTGAGGAGGTTGCGCACGCTCGAAGCGCGGCTCGCGACCGGTGGGGCTTAGCGGCTGCTCGGCGCGCACGCGATTTTCGTGGGAAGGCGCGTAGGTCGCGGCTGCGCGGGAGTTGCTGCCGGCGCGCGAAAACGGCACCGGTTGCGCGATCTCCGCGCGATGCGACGCGTGCGCGATCGTCTGGCGATTCGCGGCATCGGTGCGCGGCTGCCAGGTTTGCACTTCGGCGGCGCGGATGTGCGACGGCTGCGTGAAGGACCGCCAGTCACGATGCGAACTCCAGTCGCGACGGCGGTCGATCCAGACGGAGCGGGCGCCCCAATCGAAGCCGTAGTCGAGCCACGGGCCCGCGGCAAATCCAAGGCTGAAGGAAATAAGGCCGGGCGAGCGCGGGAGCGCTTCCGCCCGGGTGAAAATCTGCGGATCGTAGCTCGGCACGTAAACGACGTCGGGCTGCGCGGGCAGGACGTAGATGATGTCGCTCTGGACGAGGACCTGTTGTTGCGGCGTGTCGACGAGAATGCCCGCTTCGCGCGCGCGGAAACGCAGGCGTTGGATCGAGTTCATCACGTCGGCCGGCTGTTCGAGAAACGCGCCGCCGAGTTGCTCGGTCCAATCGAGGTTCTGGTCCATCCAAGTGACGAGCTCCGGATAATGGGCGACGGCTTTGACACTTTCGTCCCACGTCTGGGCGTCGATCGCGGCGGGATCGTTGGTGCTGGCGACGAGTCGCGAAGCGAGGACGACATCCGACGGCGCGGTCGCGGCGGGAAGAATGACGGCCACGAGCGGATCCGGATAGAGCGCGATCGGGCTGAGCAACTGGTCGAGTTGCTCGGGCGAGCGGGACGGCGTCGCGGCGGGCGCAAGCGGTTGGGCAAACAGCGGCGCGCTGCCGAACAGCGCGAAGGCGAGCAGAAGAAATTTCGTTTTCATGGCGCAGCAGGTTGTGAGGCGACAGACTGCCCGCTCGCCGAAGCGTGCCCGCCGATTTTTTCCCGCGGTCGTGCGAATTGCAGGACGAGGAATGGAAATTCGGGAACGCCGCCGACTCCGAACGCGGCGCCACGTGTTTCAACCAGCGGCGGCGCGGCGAAAAAATCAGAACGGCAACTGCGGCCAGATCGCCGAGGCCATCCACACCTCGGCCAAGCCGAGCAGCGAAATCAGCGTGAGCACGGGCGACCACGTGCGCAGCATTTCGCCCTGCGTGAGCCCGCTGATGCGGCTGACGACCCAGAAGCCGGCGTCGTTCATCCACGGCAGGCATTTCGAACCGAAGCCGATCGCGAGGAAAATGTAGAGCGGGTGCACGCCGAAGCCGCCGTGCGCGGCGAGCGATGTCATGATGCTCGCGCCGGCGATCGTCGCGACGGTCGCGGAGCCCTGCGCGCCGCGGATGAGCGCGGTGATCGTCCACGCGAGGAGCACGGGGTTGAGATTTTCCGCGCCGAACATCGCCTTGATGCTGTCGCCGACGCCGGCGTTCTTGATCATCGCGCCATAAGCGCCGCCGGCGGACACGATGAGGATGATGATCGCACCGGTCTCGAGCGGCGCGCCGAAGAGGGCGCCGATTTTACGGAGCGAAACGTTTTTCCGCCGCGCCTGCAGCGCGACCGCGAGGGCGGCGCCGAACAGCAGCGCGACGTTTTTGTTGCCGAGGAAATGGAGCACCGTCGCGAGCGCGGCCGGGATGTTTTTCGCGAAAAGGCCCGCGGTGGCGTCGGCGGCGATGAGCGCGAACGGCAGCAGCACGGGCGCGATCGAAATCGCGAAGCCGGGCAACTCGGACTCGTCGCGCGGCGCCGTGGTCGTCGCGCCGGTGCGGTCGCCGGCGAGCGGGCGCGGGGGAATGGGATTGCGCGCGTTGAACCAGCGCGCGATCGCGAGTCCGCCGAGCGCGGGCACGACGCCGAAGAGCACGCCGGCGGGAATGGCGTGGCCGATCGGGAGCTTGAGCGCATCGGCGACGTAGAGCGGGCCGGGCGCGGGCGGAATCACGCCGTTGGCGACCACGCCGCCGGCGCCGATCGCCATCACGTAGAGCACGTAGTCGCGGCCCGTGCGCAGCGCGAGCGCGCGCGCGAGCGGCAGCATCAGCATGAAAACCGTGTCGACGAAAACCGGGCCCGACAGCAGGAAGCTGCACGCGCAGAGCGCGAGCGCCGCGCGACTCTCGCCGAGCACGGCGATGAGCCGGCGGACGATCTTGTCGGCGGCGCCGCTTTCCATCAGCGCGACGCCGATCACGGCCGCGAGCGCGATCGCGCCGCCGAGGTTGCCGGCGGTCGTGCCGAAGCTCGTCATCACCGCGTCGACGGCCTTGCTGAAGCGCTGTTCGCCGGGCTGGTCGGCGACCGTGAGCAACGCGACGAGCGTGGCGGCGAAAAGCAGCGAGAAGAAGGCGTGCAGCCGAAAAACCGCGATCGAGACGACGATGCAGACGACGCTGAGGCCGACGATCAGGAGGGGGTTGAGCACGAGACCGAGGCGAAGGAGAGTCATGCCGTCTTTTCATCGCAGCGAGCCGCCGTGCCGAAAGCAACCGCGGATCGCGGCAAAAAATTTATTCGCGCGCGTTTCGCGAACGCGTTTGCATGCGGCCTCGTTTCGCCCGGAAACCCGTTTACTCCGCATCATGCCTGATTCCCTTTCGATCGCATTCGTCGGCACCGGCGTCATGGGCCGCAGCATGGCCGGCCATCTCCAGAAGGCCGGTCACACGCTGCACGTCCACAATCGCACGAAGGAAAAAGCGCAGGCGCTGGTCGACGCGGGCGCGACGTGGCACGATTCCGCCGGCGCCGCCGCGGCGCAGGCCGACGTCGTGATCACGATGCTCGGGTTTCCGACCGACGTGGAATCGAGCTACCTCGGGAAAGGCGGTATCGTCGAGCGCGCGAAACCCGGCGCGCTGCTGATCGACATGACGACCTCGAGCCCGGTGCTCGCGCGAAAAATCGCCGAGGCCGCCGCGAAGCGCGGCTTCGCCTCGCTCGACGCGCCGGTCTCCGGCGGCGATCTCGGTGCCCGTGAAGCGCGGCTCGTGATCATGGTGGGCGGCGACGAAGCGGCGTTCGTGCGCGCGAAGCCGCTGTTCGAAATCATGGGCAAGAACATCGCGCGGCACGGCGGGCCGGGCGCGGGACAGTATTGCAAGATGGCAAACCAGATCGCCGTCGCGGTCGGCATGGTCGCGTGGTGCGAGGCGCTCGCCTACGCGAAGAAAGCCGGGCTCGATCCGGCGGCGGTGCATGCGAGCATCAGCGGCGGCGCGGCGGGAAGCTGGGCGATGACAAATCTCGCGCCGCGCGCCCTCGGCGACAACTACGCGCCGGGTTTCTACGTGAAGCACATTTTGAAGGACATGCGCATCGCGCTCGAAAGCGCCGGCGAGCTGAAGCTCGACCTGCCCGGCCTCGCGGGCGCGAAGCAGCTCTACGACCGGGTCGCGGCGCGCGGCTGGGAGGATTGCGGCACGCAGGCGCTGTATCGGCTGTATACGACCTTGTGATTTTTAGCGCCGCGGTCGCCGAGGCCGCGCAGAAAACAGACGCCGGCTTCGCATTCTCCGCGCTCCCGGCCGAAAAAAGATTCGCCCCATGAAACTTCCTCCTGACTTCCGGCGCCGCGTGCTCGCGCGCGAGTGGCTGACCGGCACGTTTCTCAATCTCGGCTCGCCGATGACGGTCGAGATCGCCGGCCTCGCGGGCTTCGACTGGCTGCTGATCGACCACGAGCACGGGCCGGGCGGCGAGGACACGCTGCTGCACCAGTTGCACGCGGCGAGCGCCACGCCGGCGTTTCCGGTCGTGCGCATCGCGCAGAACGAGACGCCGCGTTTCAAACGCGTGCTCGATATGGGCGCACTCGGCGTGATGGTGCCGTATGTGGGCACGGCGGCGGAGGCGCAGGCGGCGGTGAACGCGATGCGTTATCCGCCGCACGGGATTCGCGGCGTGGCGAAATTCAATCGCGGCGCGGGCTTCGGCGGCGATTTCGAGGAATACTATCTCCACGCGCACGAGCGGCTGGTCGGCGTGATCCAGATCGAGACGCCGGAGGCGGTGAAAAACATCGATGCGATCGCCGCCGTGGAGGGCGTTGATGTGCTCTTCGTCGGGCCGACGGATCTTTCCTACAACCTCGGCATCCGCGACCAGCTCGAAAGCGCGCAGTTCGTCGACGTGTTGAAACAGGTGGGCGCCGCGGCGAAAAAGCACGGCAAGGCCGCGGGAATCCTGGTGCACGCGAACGCGCTCGTGCCGAAAGTGCGCGAGCTCGGCTACTCGTTCGTCGCGCTCGGCAGCGATGGCGGCGGCGTGCGCGCGGCGTTGCTCGGATTCGTGCAGACGCTGAAGGGGAAATAGGCCGCGCTGATTGCGCCGAAACAGAAACCGACTTACCCGCATTCGACATGAAAACCGGCTGCAGAATTTTTTTCCTCGTGGCGCTGTTTGCCTGCGGCGCGGGCGAGGCTGGCGCGCAGGCGCTCGGCGCGGCACGGGTCACGCCGAACCTCGAGAGCAACATCGACCGGCCGCTGCGCTATCAACCCGACGGCGCCGACTTCGTGATCGAGAACGGGCCGGAGTTTTTCAACCGGCCGCTCTACGGCGGGAACACGGCGTTCCGCGTCGACGGCGGGGACAAGCCCGAATTCGTCCTCTATCTGCCCGGCCGCGGCGGCAACGTGCGGTTCGGTTTGCGCGCGGCGGCGGGCGCGAAGTGGCTGCACGAGGCGGCGCAGGTCGTCGCGCGTTACCGGCCGGGCGAGCTGCTCTACGAAATCCGCGATCCGCTGCTCGGCGAGCGCGGCGTGCTGCGGCTCGCGGCGGTCGCGTATTTCCAGACGGAAGGACTCGCGGTCCGCGCGGAGGCGGAAAACGTGGCGGGCGGCGTCGAGCTGATCTGGGCCTACGGCGGCGTGAACGGCCAGCGCGGCGCGCGCGACGGCGACATCGGCACCGAGCGCGTGCCGATCAGCCAGTATTTTCAACTGCAGCCGGAATTCTGTCGCGAGAACAGCGTCACGGTCGACGCGGGCAAATTCACGCTGAAGGCCAAACCGGCGACGATCGTGGGCGTGATGTCGCCCGGCGTGCGCGTTGCGATTGGCGACGCGGAAAAATGGAACGACGCGGCGGCGTTGTCTGAAAGCGGCACGGACGTCGCCGCCCGGGCCGGAACCGGAGCGGAATCACGGGCGGGGACGCCGGTGTCACTTCCGGTCGTCGTCGGTCGCGTGGCTCTCGCGAACGACACGCCGCTGTTTCTTTCCCTCCAGCGCGTCGCGAGCGACAGCGCCGCGCCGGCCGAAGATCTTGCGACGTATCGCGAAGTGGGCGCGCCGCCGGTCGCGGCGAAGGTGACATATCTGCCGGTGTTTGCCGCGGGCGAGCTGCAGGCGCAGTTCGAGGCGGCGGAAAAACATTTCGCGGAGTTGCGCGGCCGCGTGAGCGTCGACACGCCGGATGCGTTTCTCAACGCCGCGGTCGGCGCGCTGAACGTCGCCGCCGACGCGGTGTGGGACGAACCGCAGCAGGACATCATGCACGGCGCGATCGCGTGGCGCACGCGGCTGCTCGGCTGGCGCGGGCCTTACTCGCTCGATGCGCTCGGCTGGCACGAGCGCGCGCGAAAGCACTTCGAGTATTGGGCCGGCCGGCAGAACACTTCGCCGATCCCGGAAAAAATCCCGCCCGCGAGCGAGAAGGACAACCTCGCGCGCAACGAAGCCGGGCTGCACACGAACGGCGACATGTCGAACTCGCACTACGACATGAACCTCGTGGCGATCGACGCGCTCTTCCGCCACTTGATGTGGACGGGCGATCTCGAGTTTGCGCGGAAAATGTGGCCGACGATCGAGCGGCACCTCGCGTGGGAGCGGCGGCTGTTTCGCCGCGAATTCGATGCCGGCCACGGCGAGAAGCTGCCGCTCTACGAGGCGTATGCGGCGATCTGGGCGAGCGACGACCTGCAGTATTCCGGCGGCGGCGCGATGCACGCGACGGCCTACAATTATTTTCACAACGTCCAGGCGGCGCGGCTCGCGCGATTGTTGAAACGGGATGCATCGCTCTACGAGCACGAGGCGCAGCTCATCGAGCGCGCGATGCGGACGCTGCTGTGGGTGAACGGCGACGCGAAATCAGGCGCGGTCGCGGGCTCCGGCTGGTTTGCGGAGACGAAGGACTGGCTGGGGTTGCAGCGCGTGCACCCGAGCGCGGCGGCGTGGACGTTTTATCACACGCTGGATTCCGAGGTGCCGACGCCGCAGGAGGCGTGGCTGATGACGCGACAGGTCGACACGCAGATTCCGCATCTGCCGGTGCGCGGGCCGGGCGTGCCGGCGGGCCTGGTCACGCTCGCGACGAGCAACTGGATGCCTTACGACTGGTCGATCAACAACGTCGTGATGGGCGAGGCCGTGCACACGGCGCTGGGCTTCTGGCAGGCGGGCCGCGCGGACGAGGCGTGGCGGATCGCGAAAGGGTCGCTGGTGGCGGCGATGTTCATGGGCATCTCGCCGGGCAACGTGGGATCGATGTCGTATCTCGACGTGTATCGCCGCGAATCGCAGCGCGACTTCGGCGACGGCTCGGGCGCGTTGTCGCGCGCGCTGGTCGAGGGATTGTTCGGCGTGCGGCCGGATGCACTCGGTGGCGAGCTGCGCTTCGAGCCGGGCTGGCCGGCGGAGTGGGATCACGCGGCGCTGCGGCATCCGGATTTCGCGGTGAGCTTTCGCCGCGCGGGCGACGCGGATTCCTACACGGTCGAGGAGGCGTGGGCGAAGCCGCTGAGCCTGCGGCTGCGGCTCGTGGCGCGGCGCGATCGCGTGGCGGGTGTGACGCTCGACGGCGCGCCGGTGGAGTGGCATGCGGTCGAGAGCGCGGTCGGCGCGCCGCGGATCGACGTGCTTGCGCCGGCGGCGACGCGGCACGAAATCGTGGTGCGCTGGGCGGGCGCGGCGCCGGACCAGAAAATCGCGGTGGGCGAGCGCGTGACGTTTGCGCGCGTGGCGCAGGGCGAGATGAAGTGGTGGGCGGTGTCGGAGCCGGACGCGGTGGAGTTGTGGCCGTTCAAGGTCGACACTCACGAGACCTTCGCGTTCGAGCCGGTCGATCTGGCGGCGAATTTCAACGACCGCGTGACGCAGATTTTCAAAAACGAATATCGCGCGCCGCGCTCGCCGTTCGTGTCGCTCGCATTGCCGAAGCAGGGGCTCGGCGGCTGGGCGGGCGGCGTGAACACGACGGCGGAGATCGACGATGCCGGATTGCGCGCGGCGGCGGCGCAGAATGGCGGGCGCATCGTGTTGCCGGATGGCGTGACGTTTGCGACGCCCGGCGCAAACGGAGCGAAGAACGTGATCTTCACCTCGCAGTGGGAAAATTATCCGCGCGAGGCGACGGTGCCGGTCACGGGCCGCGCGAAGCGGATTTACCTGCTGATGGCGGGCTCAACGAATCCGATGCAGAGCCGGATCGACAACGGCGAAGTCATCGCGACCTACGCGGACGGCACGACGAGCCGGCTGGCGCTGACGAATCCCGCGACGTGGTGGCCGATCGAGCAGGATTATTTCACGGACGATTTTCAGTTTCGCGATCGCGCGGTGCTGCCGACGCGCGTCGACTTGAAAACCGGCCGCGTGCGCGTGCTCGATCGCGACACATTCAAAGGCAAGGGCGGGCACGTGCCCGGCGGCGCGGCGACGGTGCTGTCGCTCGATCTCGATCCGACGCGGGAATTGAAATCGCTCACCGTGCGCGCGCTGGCGAACGACGTCGTGATCGGCCTGATGGCGGCGACGCTGGCGCGGTGAAGTCGCCGAGCGAAGCGCGGGCCTGAATCATTTTCTGCCATCGAGGGCACCGACTTGGGATCCCGGGAGCACGGAGGAATACCATTCTTTGACTCCGTGTCCTGTGCGTCGGAGTGCTGTGCCCTCTCTGGCAAAAGATCGAAAGCTGGACGAGAAGGCGGCGCCTAGAGCCGTTTCAAAAATGCTGTAGCCGTTTTTGTAGGTCGGGCTTTACGCCCGACACGTCGGGGATAAACCCCGACCTACATGTCTGACGCGGCTACGAGATTATTTTAACCGCTCTAACGATCGCGGCGCCGGCGCCGATACGCGCCGAAACCGAAAGTGGCGAGGCCGGCGGCGAGCAGGGCCCAGGTCGACGGTTCAGGGATCGGCGTAAAATTCAGAAGAAGGTTGTTGCCGGAGACACCGACGGAGAGACTGCCGGGGACCGGAATCGCGCTGAACGAAAACGCGTTCGCGGAGAAATTCGCGATGCCGTCCGTGGTGGAAACGAATTGCCAGCTGTGCGGGCTGGTGGCGTTGAAGGTGCCGGCGGTCAGCGGCGAGAGCATGTTGACGTTGACGAAAATCGGCGTGGTCGTCGCGCTGCCGTCAATCGTGAGCCGGCCGGCGACGGTGAGCAGGTCATACGTGCCGGTTGCGCCGGTGGTGGCGTTGAAGTCGAAATTAAAAATCGCGCCGCCGTAGAGCGTCGTGTCGCCGGCGTGCAGCGTGCCGATCGCCAGATCGCCGCCGGGCGAGAGGAGACCGCCCAGCGAGACGGACAGCAGGCCGAGGTTGCCGGTGCCGGCGAGCTCGCCGCCGGAGTGAACGAAGGCCTGCGACCCGGCGCCGACCGAGCCGGTGAGAACGAGCGTGCCGGCCTCGATGTGGGCGGCGCCGGCGAAATCGGGACTGTTGCCGGAAACGGTGAGCGTGCCCGTGCCTTGCTTGCGGATCGTGCCGCTGCCGGAAAGCGTGTTCGCAAACGTCGTGGCGTTGGAGCGGTTGGTGACGAGAGTCGCGCCGCTGGCGATGGAAATGTCGGTGGAGAGCCCGCCGGTGGCGCCGCCGGTGCCGAGGGTGAGCGTGCCGGCGCCGATGACGACGTCGCCGGCGAAGGGACTGTCGGCGGTCAGCACGAGCTGGCCATTGCCGCTCTTGGTGAACGTGCCCGAACCGACGAGCTGTCCCCCGAACGTGGTCGAATCCTCGGAACCGATGGTGACCTCGAGCGCGCCGGTGCCGATGAAGATGTCGCCGCCGTTGCTGCCGCCGCCGGAGAGTGCGCCGATCGTTTGGGAGAGGTTGTTCAGGTCGAAGGAAACATCGGCGATGTCGGCGAGCGTCAGCGCGGTGGCGGTGGGCAGCGCGTTGGCGATGCCGAGGCGCAGCGTGCCGCCGTTGATCGTGGTCGTGCCGGTGTAGGTGTTGGCGCCGGCGAGCGTGAGCGTATTGGTGCCGACTTTCTCGAGCGAGAGCCTGCCTTCGCCGCCGTCGCGGATCACGCCGCGGAAGGTCGCGGGGAAATCGAGAAGGTCGGTCGTCTCTTCCTCGCTGTTATAGCCGACGGTGAGGGTGGCGGCGGTGGCGCCGCCGTTTTCGACGAGGCCGGGATGGGCCAACGTATCGAAGCCGGAAGCGATGCTCGCGACCGCAGTGTTGTGGCCATTGAGCGTGAGCGTGCCGCCGGTGGAAGATTCGCTTTCGCCGGGGCTGAAGTAGACGTAGGTCGAGTTGCTCAGCGCGTTGTCGGCGCCGACTTGGATGAAGGCGTTGTCGCTGAGGCTGAGCGTCGTGCCGACGATGGAGTTGGTGGCGTTGGCGTAGACGCCGGCGGAGTCGGCGAAAACCTGGTTGCCACCGGTGACGGCGTTGGTGGCGGAAGCCCAGAGGAAGGAGTGGCCGGCAAAACCCTGGAATCCGCCGGCGACCGAGTCGGCCTGACTGGCGCGCAGATGGCTGTTGTCGGTGAAGGCCTGATAGCCGTCGACGATCGCGGACGAGTGATTCGCCTGAAGCGAGGAGTAGCCCGAGAAGTATTGCATGCCGCCGGAGATGCCGCCGGTGCCGTTGCCGTTGACGGTGAGATGCGCGGTGGCGTTGAGAAAGTCCGTCACGCGACTGGCCGGCGCATCCGAAGCCGTGAGGAAGTCGGAGAAGGCCCGCCCGCTGAGCGTCTCGCTTTCCAAGCTCGAGAAGTAGCTGCCCACGAGATCGGAATTCGTGTCGAAGATCTGCGTGCCGCCGACGATCGCGTTGGCGCCGCTGGCCACGAGCTTGGCCTGGTCGGTGAACTCCGCGAACGGGCTGCTCACCACTTCGTCGCCTTCATACACATCGGCGATCGAGTTCGACACGCCGGCTTTGAGCAGCGAGTTGCCCTGGAAATACTGGGAGCCGCCCACGATCGAGCCCGTGCCGGAGACTTGAAGCGACGACGTGCTGCCGAAGGTCTGCGATCCGCCGGCGACCCCGCCGGCCACGGTGACGCTGAGCTGCGCGGAGCCGGACGAGTCGTTGTTGAAATATTGGTAACCACCGGTGATCGCGTTGGCGGCGGAAACTTTCAGGACGGACGAATTGTTGAAATATTGTTCGCCGCCGCTGATCGCGCCGGAGACGGTCGCCTTCAAGGTCGCGGTGTTGTTGAAGAAAGTGAAAGGCGTGCTGTCCGAGATGTAGCTCAAGCCGTCGGCAACACCGACCTGCAGGATGGACGAGTTGTTGAATGTCCAGTCGCCTGTCCCGCGTGCCGTCGAACTGCCGAGCGCGATCGTGCCGGCGCTCGCGGTGAGGCTGCCCTGGAAATCGGAATTATCGCCGCTCAGCGTGAGCGTGCCGCTGCCGGATTTCGCGAGGCTGCCGAAACCTTCAATGGCGCCGGTGAGCGTGAGGCTGGACGTGCCGGAGATGGTGCTGCCGGTTTCGCCGGCGACCGAGATGGCGTTGGCGAGCGTGCGCGTGCCGCTGGCCTGCAACGTGCCGCCAGAAAGCACGATCGTGCCATCGCCGAGCGCGGCGTCGGTGCCGGCGATGAGCGTGCCGGCGCCGAGATCCGTGCCGCCATGATAGGTGTTCGTCCCGCTGAGCGTGAGCGAGCCGGAACCGGATTTGGCGAGGCCGCCGTTGCCGGCGAGCGTGCCGGAGAACGTGCCGCTCGTGGTGTTGGCGACGGTGAGCGTGTGTCCGCCGAGATTGATCGTGCCGCCGGTGCCGGTCAGGCCGGCGACGGTTTGCGCGTCGTTGTTGAGATTGAGCGTGCCGCTGTTGACGACGAGGCGCGCGCTCGCGCCGGCGAGGCTTGCTTCGCTGCCGACGGTGAGCGTGCCGGCGCCGCCGACGGTGATGGTGCCGGTGAAATCGTTGGCGCCACCGAGCGTGAGCGTGCCGGGACCGGCGAGGGCGAAGGAGCCGGCGCCGGTGAGTTTGCCATTGAACGTGGCGCTCGTGTGAGCGGAATCGTCGGCGCTCGGGAGATTCACGCTGAGCGTTTTTCCGCTCTGCAGTTGCACGGAGCTCGAACTGGAACTGCTGATGAGCCCGCGGATGGTCTGGTCGACGCCGACGGAGAAAACTGTGTTCGCGGCGAGCGTGACGTCGCCGCCCGTGACGAGCGACGCGCCCGAACCGAGCGCGAGCGTGCCGGCGTTGATCAACGTGCCACCGCCAAAATCGTTCGCGCCGGAAAGGGTGAGTGTGCCGGCGCCGTTTTTCGTCAGCGACGAAAGGCCGGTCGTCGCGCCGAGCGTGCTGGCGGTCGCGGCGTCGATCGTGAGGCTGTGGTTGTTGCCGGCCGAGATGGACGCGAGCGCGATGCCGGCGGCGCTGCTGCTGAGCGTGGTGTTCGCGCCGAGCGTGGCCGCGCCGGAATAACTTTGCGCGCCGGTCGTGCTGATCGCGCCGCCGTTGATCGCGACGGCGCCGCTGCCGCTGGTCGCGAGGCTCGTCAGCTTCGTGGTCGCGCCGATCGCAGCGCCGAAAGTCGTCGTGCCGCTCGTGCTGATCGTGAGCGCGTGGCTGCCGTTGATCGTGCCGGCGAAACCGATCGCGCCGCCGCCGGTGCTCGTGAGCGTGGTGTCGGCGCCGAGCGAAACGGGATTGAAGCCGTAGCTTTGCACGCCGGTGCCGGAGGTCGTGACGGCGCCGCCGTTGAGCGCGAGGCCGCCGGTGCCGCCGATGGAAACCTGCGTGAGCGGCGTCACGCCGCCGACCGCGCCGCTGAAGGTGATCGTGCCGGCGCTGTTGACGGTGAAGTTTGCCGCGCCGTTGACCGTGCCACCGAAAGTGATGGCGCCGCCGGTCAGCGAGGTGGCGGTGGTGAGAGTGATCGCGCTCGCGGAAAGATTGAGCGCACCGGTGCCGGTGTTGGCGATGTCGGCGCCGAGCGAGAGCGTGGAAGCGCTGAGCGTGAGCGAATGCGCGCTGTTCCACGAGATGGCGTTGAGCACGCTGATCGTGTTGGCGGCGGCGACGGAGAGATCGGTCGTGTTGAGAAGGCTGCCGGTCGTCACGGCTTTTATCTGGCTGTTGATCAGCGGCAGATCGATCGAGAGGATATTCCCCGTGACGTCGAGGCCAAGTCCGAGACCGTCGAGGTTCGCCGTGGCGCCGATGGTGAGATTGGGCGGAGCCGGCGAGCGATTCGCGAGCGCGAGCGCAGCGAGCATGGTGCCGAGCGTCCGAGTCCAGCCGCGCAGCGAGCGCGAGCCAAAGATGCAGCGCGCTACGCGATGACTTTTCCGAAAAGAGCTGGCTCGGTGATGACCCTGCATGGCAGAGCCGCGATGACACGACTTTTGCCAATAATTGTCAACGTGGATGACGCCGAGCGCTGCTTATCGCGGCGACGAGACGCTGTCGTCCGGCCGCGGCGCAATCGCGCTCACTTCACGCCACGCTGAACCGGTAGATCGTCGTCGAACGTCGCGTCTCGCCGGGACGCAACGCGGTCGTGGGAAACAACGGCTGATTCGGCGCGTCGGGAAAATGCTGCGTCTCAAGGCAGAAGCCGCTGCGCTTCGGGTAGCGCTGGCCGCCTTTGCCGGCGAGCGTGCCATCGAGAAAATTTCCGCTGTAGAACTGCACGCCGGGTTCGGTGGTGAGGACTTCCAGGCGGCGGCCGGATTGCGGCTCGTGCACGAGCGCGGCGAGGGCGGGCGAGGCGGCCGCGCGGTCGAGGACGAAGTTGTGATCGTAGCCGCCGGCGCGGCGGAGTTGCTCGTCGGCCGCGTCGATGCGCTCGCCGATCGTGCGCGGGGCGCGGAAATCGAGCGGTGTGCCGGCGACCGGTGCGAGCTCGCCGAGCGGGATGAGGCCGGCATTCACCGGCGTGTAGCGGCTCGCGAGCAGCTGGAGTTCGTGGCCGAGCACGTCGCCGCCACCGGCGCCGGCGAGGTTGAAATACGTGTGATTCGTCAGGTTGACGATCGTCGCGCGATCCGTCGTCGCGGCGTAGTCGATGCGCAGCGCGTCGTCGGCCAGGACGGTGTAAACGACTTCGACGTCGAGCGTGCCGGGATAATTTTCTTCGCCGTCCGCGCTGCGATAGCGCAGGCGCAACGCCTCGCCGTCCGCGGTGCGCAGCGGATCGGCCGCCCAGAGCACTTTGTCGAAGCCGCGCGTGCCGCCGTGCAGGTGGCAGGGGATGCCGCCGGGCGCGTTGTTGAGCGCGAGCGAATGGGTTTTTCCGTCGAGCGAAAATTTTCCGTGCGCGATGCGGTTGCCGTGCCGGCCGATGAGCGCGCCGAAATACGCCGTGTGCGCGGCGTAGCCTTCGACCGAGTCGAAGCCGAGCGCGACGTCGCCGAATTCGCCGCGCCGATCCGGCGCCCAAAGGCGGACGACGGTCCCGCCGTAGTCGGAAATCTCGGCGCGGAAGCCGCGGGCGTTTTGCAGCGTGAAGAGACGCGCGGTGCGACCCTCGGGCGTTTGGCCGAACGGTTTCATGCGGCACAAACAGAGCCGCGGGCGCGCGGCATTCAAGCGTAACTATCGCGCGCCGCGCGCGGGAAAAAACGAAAACGAGAAAACGAGAAGGCCGCGCGAAACTCAGACGCTGTTCTTCGCCTTGCGCTTCGTCTTGCCGGGCTTGCCCTTTTCCGCGGGCGCGGCGTTCAGCTCCTCTTTGGAGAGCTGGCCGTCCTTGTTCTTGTCGAGCTCGGCGAAGTGTTTCTTCGCGCCGTCCTCGCCCAGCTTGTCCTTCATGCCGTCGACGTATTCCTGCTGGCTGATGCTGCCGTCGCCGTTTTTATCGAGCTCGGCGAAAGCCGCGGCGGGATCCTTGGCGTCCGGCCGCTTTTTATTCGCCTTCGCGGCGAAAGCGGCGAACGGAAACGCGAGGGCGAGAACGAGGGCGGTGAGGCGAAGCGGAGTTTTCATGGAGCGATAAGTGCGACGAAGACGCCCGCGCGCGTGACGGGTTTCAAAACCATGACACGGCTGCCGCCAATTTCCCAACGCGCAATCGGAGAACCGCCTGATAGGCACAGGCCGTAGTTCGGGCTAATCTTTTGGGGTCATGAATTCAAACTCGTCCACCGACTCGTCGCTCTCGAGCTCGAACTCCGCCAGTGCGGACGCGATCTCGCGGCGCGCTTACGAACTTTGGGAGCAAGAGGGCCGTCCCGACGGCAACGATCTCCGCCACTGGCTGCAAGCCGAGCAGGAACTCGGCGAGCGCGGCGGCTCCGGTGCCGCTGCTTCTTCGTCGTCCGCGACCAGAAATTCCTCCGACGCCCAAAGTGCGCGGCAACAGGCGACCGATACCCGGCCGCTGCAAGGCACGCGCGCCGCCGCCGCCGCCAATCGCGGCCCGAAGCGCGCCTCGCAGTCCCCTTTCGGGAGCGACTCGTCGTCGTCGCTCGGCAATTCGAAAACCGAAGTCGCGGCGCGCCGTCGGATGTAGGCGCCGCGCGCGGTTTCCAGCGCGCGAATTTTTCGCGCCGCCTTCAATCTACCCCTGATCCGCAGTCGCGAGCGCCGGTCCGTGCGCGGCACATTGTCACGGACGGCGCTTGCGGCTGCGTCGCCGTCGAGAATCCGCGAAGCCCGACGGCCACGGTCGCGATGAAGCCGCGAAGAACGAACCGCGGTTTTTCAGGCGCGGTCGTTCTTCGTTTATCAGCGCTGGCGTGAAGAGCGCGGGCTTGCGCCGGCCGACTGAGCCCGCGCTTCGTGGCGGCCTTCGGCGATCGGAACAAACGCTGGCCCGGCCTGACCATCGCGCCATGAAAACTGCGGCGCAGGACCTGCCGATTCTCTACACGAAACAGGGTTGCCCGTGGTGCGAAGAGGCGGTGTCGTTTCTCGATGCCCACGGCGTGAGCTACCGGCTCAAGGAAGTGACGGGCGATGCCGGCGCGATGTCCGAGCTGGAGCGCAAGTCCGGCCAGATGCGGGCGCCGACGCTGGACTGGCATGGGAAAATCCTCGCCGATTTCGGAACCGACGAACTCGTGCCGTTCCTGCGCGAGCAAAACGTGAAGCTGGAGGACAGCTGAACGGCGGGGCACGGAGCGCGAGCGCGGCCGACGCGACGGCGTCGTGGGGACGAGTTCGTGGTGGCGCGAGCGCGTGTTGCCTGTTTGGTTTCGCGTCATGCAGCTGGACTTCACGCACCTCGCCCCGCGCGATGCTTACGCCTGGATGATCGGGACGATTTTGCCGCGGCCGATCGCGTGGGTCTCGACCGTTTCGCTCGCGGGGAAAACGAATCTCGCGCCCTTCTCGTTTTTCCAGGGCGTCACGTCGAATCCGCCGACGCTCATGTTCGTGCCGGTCAACACGCGCGACGGCGGCAAGAAAGACACCGTGCGCAATATCGAGGAAGTGCCGGAGTTCGTCGTGCACCTCGTGCCGTTCGCGCTCGCCGAATCGATGAATGCGACCGCCGCGCTGCTGCCCTACGGCAAGAGCGAATTCGAGAAATTCGGGATCGCCGCCGCGCCGAGCACGCGGGTCCGCCCGCCGCGCGTCGCCGCGGCGCCGGTGGCGTTCGAGTGCGCGCTCGATCGCATCGTGCACATCGGCGAGGGCCCGCTCGCGGCGAATGTCGTCTTCGGTCGCATCCTCACGGCGCACATCAGCGACGCGGTCGTCGGCGCCGACGGCCGGCCCGACGCGGCGAAGCTGGACCTGATCGGCCGGATGGGCGGCGAGAATTACGCGCGGACGACGGAGACGTTTGCGTTGCGCCGGCCGGATCGTTGAGGCCCGCGGGCGGCGGGAGCGA
Organism: Opitutaceae bacterium; assembly: GCA_035545575.1. Lineage (GTDB taxonomy): Bacteria > Verrucomicrobiota > Verrucomicrobiia > Opitutales > Opitutaceae > ER46. The sequence goes on from DASZYB010000050.1 coordinate 26,745, forward strand.
CTCACTGCGCCGGTGGGTATTTACCCCGCTGCGGGAATCGTTTTGCGGCCTTATTCTGGCGCGTGGCCTGCAGCTCCGCTGCCGGCCAACGCTCTTCGAGAGCGGAATCTTGAAGCCAGTGAATGCGCTTAGCCACCCGACCCGTCCCCGGGGCCGCGAACTCTCCGGAGACGTTTCCTGGCCGGGAAAAATGTGACTCACTGGCGGACGATCCCGGGTGCGCCTCCGCGGTGTGCCCGGGATTTTTTTCGTCAATGCGCCGCCGGCCACCAGCGATAGAGGAAAAAATAAACGAGCACGCCCGTGACGCTCACGTAATACCAGATCGGAAACGTCCAGCGCGCCCACGCGCGATGCCGCACGAAATCGCCGCGCAGCGCGAGCAGCAGCGTGCGCGGCACGAGAAACGCGATCGCGATCGCGAGGAGCACGTGCGTGAGCAGCATCGTGTAATAAATCGTGCGGATCGCGCCCGTGCCGCCGAACGGCGTGCGCGCGCCGGTCTTCACGTGGTAATAGACGTAGCAGCCGAGAAAAACCGTCGACACCGAAAACGCCGCGAGCATGCACGCGCGGTGCGCCGCGATTTTTTTGTTTCGGATGCAGGCGAAGCCGAACGTCATGAACACGGCCGCCGCGCCGTTGAGGCTGGCGTTGAGCGCGGGGAAATCGGCGAGCGTCATGGCGGGAAAATCATCCGGTCCGCGACGAGCGCGCCGAGCACGAGCGGCAGGTAGGCGATCGAGGCGAAGAAAAGTTTTCGCGCCGCGAGATCGCGGCCCTGCGGGTGCAGGAAGACCACCGCGCGCCAGACGAACCATGCGCCGCACACCGCGGCGGCGAGCCCGTAGGCCTTCGTCGCGAGCCCGAGCGCCACCGGCAGCAGGCTCACGAGCACGAGCGCGAACGTGTTGACGAGCGACCACAGCGCGACGCGACCGCCGGCTTCGTCGCGCACGGGCAGCATCGGAAAGTGCACCGCCGAATAATCGCGGCGATACGTCCACGCGATCGACATGAAGTGCGGGATTTGCCAGAAGAAGAGCACGCCGAACAGAATCCAGCCGAGCGCCGACACGTGGCCCTCGCCGGCGGACCAGCCGATCAGCGGCGGAAACGCGCCCGCGATCGCGCCGATCTCGGTGCTCCACATCGACCAGCGCTTCGCCGGCGTATACCAGCCGAGATACGAGACGATCGTCAGCAGCGTGAAGAGCGCCGCGAGCGGATTCACCTTGGCGAAGAGCAGGAAGAGCGCGGCGATGCACATCAGCCAGCCGAGCACGAACGCCGAGCCGGTCGCGACGCGGCCGGTCGGAATCGGCCGGTCGGCGGTGCGCTTCATCTGCGCGTCGGTGTCGACTTCGAGCCATTGGTTGAGCGCGGCCACGCCGCCGGCGGCGAGCGACGTGCCGACCACGACGAAGAAAAGTTTCAGCGCGTCGGTCGGCGGCCGCGCGCTCAGGTAGCCGACGAGCGCCGTCAGCACCGACAGCAAGCTCAGCCGCGGCTTCGTCAGCTCGAGGTAATCCCGAAAACCCGCCGTCGGCGCCGTGCTCATGCGCGGCGGGATTCGATCGCGTCGCGATGCGCGACCCACGTGAGCCAGAACGTCGTCGCGAGCGTCAGCGCGCCGACGAGCACGTGGCCGGTCGTGACGTCGGCGTGGCGAAACGTCCGGATGATTTCCGCGCCGAGGAGGATTTGCAGCACCATCAAACTCAGGAGCGCCGACGCGGCCGCGCGCATCGCGAGTGTCGAGGCGCGGTCGCGCCGCACGACGAACACGAAAGCGGTCAGCGCCACCGCGAGGATCGCCGCGAGCACGCGGTGCGTGAAGTGAATCGCCACGCCGAAATTCCAGCTCGCGGGCAGCCAGTGGCCGTCGGCCGTGGAGTAGGGGAAGGTGAGGATCGCGAGCCCGGCGCCGTTGTGCCGCATCGTGGCCGCGACGGTGAGCTGCACGAGCAGCAGCCCGCAGCAGGCGAGGCCGAGCTTGCGCACGGCGTCGCCGACCGGCAGCGGCCGCTCGATCCAGCCGCGCGTGCACGCGACGGCGATCGCGATGAGCACGCACGCGTAAATCTGCGCGAGGATGCCGTGCGGGATGCGCAACATCTGGCCGAGCGACATCTGGAAGCCCGGCACGTGAATCGGATCGAGCAGCACGCGCGTGCCGCCAAGCAGGCCCTGGATCACGACGATGACGAGCGCCCACAGGCCGAGTTTGCGCAGCCAGCCGCGCGCTTCCGTGCGCCAGAGCCAGAAGGCGAGGACGATCGTGAGCAGCCCCATCGTCCATCCGGTCAGCCGGTGCGAGTGCTCGGCGAGCATCGAGAGATTTTCCATCCAGCCGGACGGGTTCAACGAGCCGTTGGAGAGCGGCCAGTCCGGAAACGCCATGCCCGCGCCGATGCTCGTGGTGAATGCACCCAGCGACACGAGGACGAACACCCACGCGGCCGAGGCCGCGGAAAAAATCGCGAGCGGGCGCTTGTAGTCGGAAGTCCGAAGGGCGGTGGGAACGTCGGCCATGAGCAGGGCGAACGTCGAGCAGAAGGACCGATGCTGCCCGCCGCAAACCCTTTGACAAATTTTTCCTCCGGCGAATCCGTTGTGTGATGAAATCTTATGCCTTTGCCGCCGGCCTGCTGTGCTCGGGTTGGATGGTATTTGCGGCGGGCTGTTCGCGTTCCGGCTCGACGGCAGCAGTGGAGAAACCGGCGAATGAACGCTACGCGCTGACGGGCGAAGTGATTTCGGTCGACGCCGCGCACCACACGATCCGCGTGCGGCACGACGAGGTGAAGAATTACATGCCGGCGATGACGATGGATTTTGCCGTGGCCGCCGGCGATCTCGTCGTCGTCAAACCGGGCGAGCGGATTCGCGCCGAGCTCGTGCCGAGCAAGGACGCCGAGCCACGCCTCGAAAAAATCTGGCCCGACGACAAACCCACGGCCGATGCCGTCGCCGCGGGCGCGCGACAGTTGCACGAGGACACGCACAACCGCGGCAAGAACGTCTATCGCGAGATCGGCGAGACGCTGCCGGACTTTGCGCTCTACGATCAGGACGGTCGCGTGGTGCAGAGCGCGCGGTTCCGCGGAAAACAGATCATGTTGAATTTCATTTATACGCGCTGTCCGATCGCGACGATGTGCCCGGCTTCGACCGCGAAGATGATGATGACGCAGAAACTCGCGCGCGAGGCGGGCGTGAAAAATCTCGAACTCGTTTCGATTTCCTTCGAGCCGGAATACGACACGCCGGGCGTGCTCAAGGAATACGCGACCGCCCGCGGGATCGACACGACGAACTTTTCGTTCCTCACCGGACCGGAAAGCGCGATCCGCGATTTGCTCGCGCAATTTGGCGTGATCGCCGAATTCAAGGACGGCGTCGCGCAGCACACGCTCGCCACGCTGCTCATCGACGAAAACGGCAGGATCGTCCACCGCGCCGACGGCAGCCAGTGGGAGCCGCAGGAATTCGTGGCGAAGATGCACCGCACGTGAACGGCGCGAATTCGGGAGCCGCGGCACCCTCGCCGCGGAATGCGGAACAACGCGGCGGGGGCGCTGCGGCCCCATTCGAACCGGCGTCGCGCCGGCAGCTCGCGTGGATCACGCTGGCGGCCGCGGGGATTTTTGTCGCGATGCGACTGCTGCCGACGGGCACGAATCTCAGTCACATGGATTTTCGCGTCGATGGAAACGCGAAGAACTCGATCGAGTTCTGCGATCCGCTGAACCCGCAGTTCATCCCCGTCGTGGCCGTGCGCTCGCCGGTGGCGATGACGGTCACGACCGGGCAGCCGGCCGTCGCGGGACGCGAAACGCACGGCGTGCTGACGCTGCGCACCGCGAGCGGAAAACCGATCGCGCCCGAAGACCTGCTCGTCGCGCACACCAAGAAACTCCACCTCATGATCGTCGACCCGTCGGTGACGGATTATCAGCACGTGCACCCCGAGCCGACGCGCACGCCGGGCGAGTGGGCGTTTTCGTTTTCGCCGCGTCGCAGCGGCACGTATCGGCTCTTCGCCGATTTCACCCCGGCGGCGACGGCGCGCGGCCTTTACGCGAGCGTCGATCTGGCGGTCGGAGCCGGCGACAAGGAAGCGCCGGTGTCCGCCGCCGCTTCGTCGACGGACGCGCCGCGGCCCTACAACTTTCAACTGACGCCCGGCGCGCTCCGGATCCGCGCGCAGCAGCCGGCTGATTTGAAATTCACCGTGACGCGCGACGACGGCGGCGCCGTGCCGCTCGAGCCGGTGATGGGCGCGTTCGCGCATCTCGTGGCGTTCGACGAAGCGCGCAGCGGCTTCGCGCACCTGCATCCGATGGAGATCGACTTGGCAAAGCCGCCGGACGCGATCCACCCGGTGCTGAATTTCAAGGTGACGATCCCGCGCGCCGGTCGCTACGTGATCTGGGCGCAGGTGAATCTCGCTGGTCGCGAGGCGTTCGTGCCGTTCTGGTTCGACGTGAAGTAGTGGGGGCCGACCGCGGCGGAAAACGCGGGACCGCTGATGGAGCAGCCCGCTAAGACGATTTGGAGCTCATTTCAAAACCTCGGCTACTCGCACGCGACGGGTCGAGGTGGCACGGGCATCCTGCCCGTGAGCGGGCCGAAACACGGGCGAGACGCCCGTGCCACGTCGCCGAGGTTTTGAAATGAGCTCATAATTGAAGCTTAGCCGTGTCGACCACGCAGGTCGCGGTTCATCCCCGACTTGTCGGGCGTAAAGCCCGACCTACAAAACCGGCTCTGGAATTTTTGAAACCGCTGTGATCGCGGGCCAGTCCATCAGCGGCTCATTGCAGTTTTAAAACTGCAGATGCTTCACCGTCAGCCCTTGGTTGATGAGCTGTTTCAAGGAATCGATGCCGATGCGCAGGTGATCCTTCACGAATTTCAAGTCGACGACCTTGTCGCTGTCGGCGGTCTTCACGCCTTCGGGCGTCATCGGCTGGTCGGAGACGAGCAACAACGCGCCGGTCGGGATTTCGTTGTAGAAGCCGGTCATGAAGATCGTCGCCGTCTCCATATCGATGCAGAGCGCGCGGATTTTTTTCAGGTATTTCTTGAAGTCCTCGTCGTGCTCCCAGACGCGGCGGTTCGTCGTGTAGACCGTGCCGGTCCAGTAGTCGCGCGAGTGATCGCGGATCGTGGTCGAGATCGCCTTTTGCAGCGCGAACGCCGGCAGTGCAGGCACCTCGGGCGGAAAATAATCGTTGCTCGTGCCCTCGCCGCGGATGCCTGCGATCGGCAGGATCAAGTCGCCGAGCGAGGCGCGATGTTTCACGCCGCCGCATTTGCCGAGAAACAGCACCGCCTTCGGGTGGATCGCGCTGAGCAGGTCCATCACCGTCGCCGCCGTCGCGCTGCCCATGCCGAAATTGATGATCGTGATGTCGTCGGCCGTGGCGCTCGGCATCGGTTTGTCGCGCCCGAGGACCGGCACGCGGTGCCACTGCGCGAAGAGTTTCACGTAGTGATCGAAGTTGGTGAGCAGGATGTAATCGCCGAAATTCTTCAACGGCACGCCGGTGTAGCGCGGCAGCCAGTTTTCGACGATTTCACGGCGGGTGTTCATGCGGTGTTCCTAGCGGAATCGGCCGCGCGATGGCGAGCCCGCACGCGCGCGCGACGGCGCGGCGCCACCGGCAGAATGGGCGCTACTCGCGCGCCGCACGCTCGCTTCTGCCGCGGCTGCATCATCGACACGCCCGCCGTCGGTTCGCTAACGTTTCGCATGCACCCACGCACCTGGTCGCTCGTCGCGCCGCCGCCGGCGACCGTGGAGGCGTTTCTCGCGCGTCAGCAAGGCGCCGCGTTGAATTATCCGCACCGTGGCGCATCGAACGGCGGCGCGCCGCCGGGCGGTTTCAATCTCGATCACAACCGCGTGCGAGTCGGAACGGGCGAAGCGGCGTTTGCGGCGGGTTGCGCGGCGCTGCGCGCGTGGCGGATGTTTCCCGCGCCGTGGACGCGCATTTTTCCGGCCGACGCGCCGATTCGCGAAGGGCAGACGGTCGCCATGCTCGCGCACGCCTTCGGCTGGTGGCTGAGCGCGTGCCGCATCGTCTACGTGGTCGACGAGACCGCGCCGGTGCGTCGCTTCGGTTTCGCCTATGGCACGCTGCCGACGCACGTCGAGGAAGGCGAGGAGCGGTTCAGTGTGGAGCAGCTCGCCGACGGCAGCGTGTGGTATGACCTGCGCGCGTTTTCGCGTCCGCGCCGGCCGCTCGTGCGGCTCGCGAAGCCGCTGGCGCGCCGTTTGCAGCGGCGATTCGTGCGCGAATCGCAGGCGGCGATGTGTGCTGCGACGGCAGTCGGAGTCGGCGGAAAGGAAACGGCATCGTGAACGGAAACCGAAATGCAGCGATCGGCGGTTTGTTCTGCATCGCGTTTGTCGTGCTGCGCGTGCCGGGCTTGGGCGACGACGCGTGGGCGCGGGCGCTGCTCTTGTTTGCCGCGCTCGTGCTGGTGCCGCTGGTGCTGGATTTGCTGGGCGAGCGCAACGAAGCGCGGCTCGCGGCGCGGTGGCTCGCGTGGGTGCGGGCGTGGCAGTTGCCGGCCGTGGGACTGCTGGCGCTGGCCTGCGTCGTTCGAGAAGGCGCGTGGGCTGCCGCGCTCGCGTTCCCGTGGCTCGCGCTGACGTGGCTGCTCGCGGCGATCGGCGTCGTGCGCGCGGTGCGCCACGGTTGGGCGCGTCCGCTCGGGCGGCTCGCGGGCGACATCGCGCTGCTGTTCGCGGCGGTCGGCGGACTGTGGACGTTTTTCGATCGCGCGGGGCTGCGACCGCTCGGGCTCGATCCGGCGATCGTGACGCTGACCGCGGTGCATTTTCACTACGCGGGATTGCTGCTGGCGCTTTTCGCGGGACTGGCATTGCGCGCGCGACCGGAGTCGCGCTTCGCCGCGCGCGTGGTGGTGGGCGTGGTGCTCGCGGTGCCTGCCGTGGCGCTGGGCATCACGTCAACGCAGCTCGGATGGGGCGCGGCGCTGGAGGCGGCGGCGGGCGTGGCACTCGCGTTGACGGGGCTGATGCTGGCCGGGCTGCACCTCGCGATCGCGCTGCGGCCGGGCCCGCGGACGGCGCGCGTATTGCTTGGCATCGCCGGCGCGTCGCTGGCGGGCGGGATGATTCTCGCGGCGTGTTATGCGCTGCGCTCGATCGTCGCGCCGATTCCCGCACTGGGAATTCCGCAGATGCGGATGATCCACGGGACGATCAACGCGCTCGGGTTCGGGTTATGCGGCACGTTGGGCTGGCGCGCGTTTCTCGCGCAGACGGAGCCGGCGGCGAAAAAAAACGTATCGGCGGGCGCTGCGCCCTGACAGTCGTCTCAAAACCTCGTGCGAGGACGGATGTCTTGCACCGGTTCGCTGAACACGGGCGGGACGCCCGCGTGCCACGCCTGCGATTGGACGTCGGCGGTCTCCGGCCGACTCACGTGCTCGCGAGCGCGTTGTCGGTATTGAGATGCTCGGCGCCGGTGTATTTCTGCGACTGCTCGTCGGCGTGGTAGCTCGAGCGGACGAGCGGGCCGCTTTCGACGACGCCGAGGCCGACGCTCAGGCCGAAATTTTTCCAGTGCGCGAATTCCTCCGGCGGCGCCCAGCGCGCAACGGGCAGATGCTGCGGCGTGGGTTGCAGGTATTGGCCGATCGTGAGGATGTTCGTCTGGTCGGAGGCGATGTCGCGGATCGTGCGCTCGATCTCTTCGGGCGTCTCGCCGAGGCCGAGCATGATGCCGGTCTTCGTGACGAAGCCGCGGCTCTTCGCGTGGCGCAGCACGGCGCGCGAGCGATCGTAGCGCGCCTGCACGCGGACGGGTTTTTGCAGCCGCTCGACGGTCTCGAGGTTGTGGTTGAAAATGTCGGGCGCCGCATCGAGCACGATGTCGACGTGCGCGGTGTTGCCTTTGAAGTCGGGCGTGAGGACTTCGATCGCGGTGTGCGGATTGCGATGACGGATCGCGCGGATCGTCGCGGCCCAGACGCTCGCGCCGCCGTCGGCGAGCTCGTCGCGCGCGACGCTCGTGATCACGCAGTGTTTCAAATTCATCTTCGCCACGGCATCGGCGACGCGCGCGGGTTCGCCGAGGTCGAGCTCGGTCGGGCGGCCGGTGGCGATCGCGCAGAAGTTGCACGAGCGCGTGCAGATGTTGCCGAGGATCATCACCGTGGCGGTGCCGCGCGACCAGCATTCGCCGAGGTTCGGGCACTGCGCGCTCTGGCAAACGGTGTGGAGCTGGTTGGCGTCGACGAGTTGGCGCGTGGCGGCGTAGCCGGGGCCGCTGGGCAGCTTGGCCCGCAGCCAGGACGGTTTCCGTGAAGTGCCCGGCGAAGGAGACATGCCGGCAAAACGCACACGAAGCGGCGCGAAGCGCAAGCGGTTTTGAAACCACGCCCCGGTCGCGAAAACCGAGAGGCTCGCTCCCCGGAGTGAATTCAAGATTCGGCCCGCCCTGCTGGGGACGCGGCACCCTCGCCGCGTTTTTCGGCTGAACGCGGCGAGGGCGCCGCGTCCCCAAAATCAAGTCGGCGCGAGATTTTGAAATGGTTTCGCGGGCGACACGGGCCGAGGCCGAATCACGCGAGCAGTTTCTCGATCGTGATCGGCAGGTCGCGGACGCGTTTGCCGGTGGCGTGATAGACGGCGTTGGCGATCGCGGCGGCGATGCCGGTGAGGCCGATCTCGCCGAGGCCTTTCGCGCCGAAGTCGCCGATGCTCGGATCCGGCTCGTCGATGAAGTCGACATCGAGTGCCGGCGCGTCGGCGTGCACGGCGACGTGGTAATCGGCGAGGTTGTCGGTGACGACGCGTCCGTCGCGCGAATCGTAGATCGATTCCTCGAGCAGCGCCATGCCGAGGCCCATGATCAGCGCGCCTTCGATCTGGTTGCGCGCGGTCTTGCGGTTGATGATCCGGCCCGCGTCGATGGTCGTCGCGATGCGCGAGACCCGCAGCCGCGAGATCCCGGGATCCCAGCGCACCTCGACGCAATGCGCGCCGAAGGAGCGGAAGGAAAATTTTTTCTGTTCGCCGCCGGGCTCGGCGTGCGCTTCGCCGGCGATGGGCGCGGCGGGCGAACGGTTCGCCGCCGCCGAGGGAAAATCGCCGCCGCAACGCTCCCGCCAGTTTTGCAGCGCGCGCCGCGTGGCCTGCGCGACGGCGGGCACGACGGTCGCGGTCGCCATCGATCCGCCGGAGATCGGTCCCGGTGGCAGCGAGCTGTCGCCGATCGCGACTTCGATTTTTGCGAACGGCAGTCCCGTCAATTCGGCGACGACTTGCGCGAGCACGGTGTAGGTGCCCGTGCCGATGTCCTGCGTCGCGCATGCGACGCGCGCGGTGCCGTCGGGCCGGAGTTCGGTGCGCACGTCGGCTTTCAGGCGATGCGCGGGCCATGTGGCGGCGGCAAAGCCCCAGCCGAGAATTTCCCGTCCATCGCGCATCGCGCCGGGCCGCGGGTCGCGGCGATTCCAACCGAAACGCTCCGCGGTCCGCTGCAGGCACGCATCGAAATGGATGCTCGACCACGGCAGGTTTTTCTTCCCGTCCCGCGACGGCAGGTTTTTGCGGCGCAGCGCGAGCGGATCGAGCGCGAGTTTCTCGGCCAGCTCATCCATCGCGCTCTCGAGCGCATACATGCCGGGACACGAACCGGGCCCGCGCATCGAGCAGGGCGAGCCGACATTCACGGGCACGATGCTCTGCGTGAGCGCGACGTTGGCGCACTCGTAGATGGAGCCGGTCGATTCGGTGCAGCTCTCGACATACTCGGTGACGAGCGACGTGTGCGAGGTGGCGTCGTGCCGAAACGAAACGAGTTTTCCGTCCCGTGTCGCGCCGAGCTGGATGCGCTGCCGCGTCACGGGCCGGTGGCCGGCGGTGGTGAACTGAAACGGCCGCGGCAACACGAGCTTCACGGGTCGTTGCACCTGGCGCGCGGCGACGGCGGCGAGCGTGCAATGCGGCCAGAGGAAGAGCTTGCTGCCGAAACCGCCGCCGATGAACGGCGCGAGCACCGTCACGTTTTCCTCGGGCAGGCCGAGCACGTGCGCGAGCGACTTGGGCTGGCCGACGACCCACTGCGTCGAGTCGTGCAACGTGAGCCGGTCGCCGTGCCATTCGGCGAGCGTCGCGTGCAGCTCCATCGCGTTGTGCACCTCGACGGGCGTCGTGTAGACGGCGTCGTGCCGCACCTCGGCGCCCGCGAGCGCGCGTTCGAAATCGCCGCGCCGGTGCGACTCGTCCTCCTGCGGCTGCTCGCCGTGCGCGGCGATGCCGTCGTCGAGCGAGAGCGCGGGCGGCGTCCGCCGGTAGCGCACGCGCACGAGGCGGGCGGCGTCGCGTGCCTGCTCGAAGGTTTCCGCGACGACGAGCGCGACGAACTGGCCGGCGTAATAAACTTTCTGATCCGCGAACGGCGGCCGCGTCTCCGAGCTTTTCCGGCCTTTGCCCATCTCGTCCGGACAGGGCCGCAAGCCCGGGATGTTGCCATGATGCAGCACGGCGATCACGCCCGGCGCGTTTTCGGCGGGGCCCGCGTCGAACTCGGTGATTTCGCCCGAGGCCATCGGGCTCATGACGCCGTAGGCGTGCGCGACGCGTTCGACGCGGTTGTCGGCGGCGTAGTTGGCGCGGCCGGTGACTTTGCGCCGGCCGTCGATGCGATCGAGAGGTTGTCCGAGAACAGCAGGCATGCGGAAAATCAGGCGACGACCTCGGCGAGCGCGCGGCGGATCGCCTGCTGGGCGAGGGTGACTTTGAACGCGTTGTGCCGACGCGGGCGCGCATCGCGCAGCGCGGCTTCGGCGGCGGCGCGGAACGTGGCGTCATTCGCGGGCGCTCCGCGCAACACCTCTTCCGCGGCGCGGCTGCGCCACGGCTTCGTGGCGACGCCGCCGAGCGCGAGGCGCACGTCGCCGAAACGGTCGCCATCGAGCGACGCGACGACGGCGACCGAGGCGAGCGCGAACTCGAAGCTCTCGCGGTCGCGCAGCTTGAGATAATGCTGGCGCGCGCCTGCGGGTGGCGGGGCGAGCACGATCGCGGTGATCAATTCGCCGGCGCCGAGCGCGTGCTCCTTTTCGGGCGTGTCGCCGGGCAGCAGATGAAACTCGCCGAACGGAATCGCGCGCTCGCCGGCGGAACCTTGCACGACGATGGTCGCGTCGAGCGCCGCGAGCGCGACGCACATGTCGGACGGATGCGTGGCAATGCACGCTTCGCTCGCGCCGAGGAGCGCGTGCATGCGGTTGTAGCCGTCGAGCGCGGCGCAACCGGAGCCGGGCGCGCGTTTGTTGCAGGGCGAGAGGTTGTCGCGGAAATACGGGCAGCGCGTGCGCTGCATGAGATTGCCGGCGGTGGTCGCCATGTTGCGCAGCTGCGGCGAGGCGCCGGAGAGCAGCGCGGCGGAAAGCACGGGGTAGCGTGCCTTCACCTCGGCGTGCCACGCGAGGTCGCTGTTGCGCACGAGGGCGCCGATTTTCAGGCGGCCGTCGGGGAGCGTCTCGATTTGCGCGAGCGGCAGGCGATTGATGTCGATGACGCGCTCGGGGCGCATCACGTCGAGTTTCACGAGGTCGATCAGCGTCGTGCCGCCGGCGACAAACGAGTTCGTCCCGCTCGCGGAATGAGCGTCAATCGCATCGGCGACGGAAGGCGGGCGGTGAAAGGCGAAGGCGCGCATCGTGAACGATCAGGCTTGGCGCCGCGCCTCCTGCACGGCGGCGAGGATGTTTTGATAGGCGCCGCAGCGGCAGAGGTTGCCGCTCATGGCTTCGCGGACCGCGGCGTCGTCTTCGCCGACCGGTTCGTGCAGCAGGCCGACGGCGGACATGATCTGGCCGGGCGTGCAGTAGCCGCATTGGAATCCGTCGTGCGCGAGAAACGCCGCCTGCATCGGGTGCAGTTCGCCGTTTTGCTCGAGGCCCTCGATCGTGGTGATCGCGTCGCCGTCGTGCATCGCGGCGAGCGAGAGGCAGGATTTCACGCGGCGGCCGTTGACGAGGACGGTGCACGCGCCGCACTGGCCGTGGTCGCAGCCTTTCTTCGTGCCGGCGAGCCCGAGCGTCTCGCGTAACAGGTCGAGCAGCACGACGCGCGGCTCCACCTGCAGTTCACGGCGGAGGCCGTTCACCTTGAAGGCGACGGGGACGAGGGTGGCGTCGACGGGCGGAGTCACAGGCGCGGGAGAGGCGGTGGCGGCGGGTGGATTCATGGCGATCGGCGTGGCGGCGACAAGCGTGGTCGCGCCGAGTTGTTTCAGAAAGGTGCGCCGCGTGACCGGCATACGCCCGCGACCGTGCGGGCGATTTTGCGCGGCGCAAACGGCGGGGCGAAAAACGGGGGATTTCCGATGCCGCGGCGCGGGCGGGCGCGGATGCGCGGCTCAAAACTGCGAGCGCAGCAGGCCGCAGAGGTGATCGGCGAGCTTGATGTAGAACGGCCGCGCCGCGAACTCCGCGCGCGTGAGCGGGCGCGAGCGGCGCAGATCGTCGGCGAAGACGCGCTCGTTGTCCGCGGCGACCTCGCGATCGAGGACGTTGACGCCGACCTCGTCGTTGATGCTGAAGGAGCGGTTGTCGAAATTCGCGGAGCCGACGGTGACGAACTCGTCGTCCACGATCATCGTCTTGCAGTGATACATCGCCGGCTCGAACTGGTAGAACTCGACGCCGGCGTCGAGCAGCGGACCCCAGCGCGAACGCGAAGCGGCGCGGCCGATACGCGAATCGTTGATCGCGGGCACGATCACGCGCACGCGCACGCCGCGCTGGCGCGCCGCGATGAGCGTCTGCACGGCGAGGTCGTCGGGGACGAAATACGCGTGCGAGATGTCGATCGAGCGGCGCGCGGACGCGATCGCGAAGAGGTAGGCGAGCCGCGCTTTTTGCGGACCCTCGCCCGGGCCGCTCATGAAACATTCGGCGACGCTCGGACCCGCCGGTGCGAGAGTGGGAAAGTAGTCCTCGCCGAGCAGAAGGTTCGATGTGGTCTGCAGCCAGTTCGTCGCGAACACCGCCTGCATCTGCCGCACGGCGGGGCCTTCGACGCGCACTTCGGTGTCGCGCCACACGCCCGGCGAGCCGGCGTCGCCGAGCCAGTGGTCGTCGACGCACATGCCGCCGGTGAAGCCGATTCGGCCGTCGACGATGAGGAGCTTGCGGTGCGTGCGGTGATTGATGTTGGGCTTGAGTTCCCACCAGTGCTCGCGGCCGTAGGTGAGGAATTGCACGCCGGCGGAGGTGAGTTTCTCGCGGTCGCGATGCGTGAATTTCAGCGTGCCCATGCCGTCGACCAGCACGTGCACGCGCACGCCGTGCCGCGCGCGTTCCGTCAGCGCCGCGGTGAACTCGTCGCTGATGTGGCCCGGCGCCCAGATGTAGGTTTCAAACGTGATCGTCTTCTGCGCGCCGCGAATCGCCGCGAGCATGGCGGGGAAAAACCGGTCGCCGTTCACGAGCGTCTGGATCGAGTTGTGCGCGACGAACTCCGCGCCGAGCACCGGGCCCAATGCGCTCGCAAACGCGGGATCGTTCGGGCCGTAGTCGAGCCGGATCGGCTCCTTGAGCAAGCGCGCGGACGTGACCCAAAAGAAAATCGCAAACACGGCGACGACGCTGCCGGCGACCGCGAACCAGAACCAGCGATGGTGATGATGCGCGGGGGTTTTCGCGCGATGCGCGGCGCGGCGAATCTGCCGCCGCTGACGATACGCGCGAAACTTTTGGAGCAACGGGGGCATGGTTGCGGCGGTCTGGACCGACGAGGGCAGGGGCGGTTCCCGACGGAAACTTTCGCGGCAGATTCCCGCGGCCCTCCCTGTCACCGACCCGGAAAAAACCGGTCTGTCGCTGGCGCGGCGCGCACGCGCGCGCACTTCTCCGATGGTAAATTCCCCGCGAGCGAAGATCCCCGCGGCGCCCGCGCAACGTCACGCGGCGCATCGCTGGCTGCTGTTCGGCGGCGCGGCGAAGCGCGGGCGGCTTTGGCTGATGCTGGGCGGCGGGTTGCTCGCCGCAGTCGCGATCGCGAGCATCGTGCTGTTTACCGAATTCGACTGGTCGGCGGTCACGCGGGCGATCGGGCGGCTGAATCCGTTCGCCGTGCTGCCGCTCATGGCGCTGTTGCCGGTGTTCGGTTTTCCCATCGTGGTCGTGTATCTGGTCGCGGGCGCGCGCTTCGGGCCGATCGGCGGCGGCGTGGTCGTCACGGCGGTGACCGCGGTGCACCTTGTCGTGACGCATGCGATTGCGCGGAGCGTGTTGCGCGGGCCGGCGGCGCGGTTGCTCGCGCGCCGGCATCGGCATCTGCCGGAGGTGCCGGCCGACGAGCACGCGGCGGTGGCGTTGATCGCCGCGCTCGTGCCCGGGTTGCCGTATGTCGCGCGGAACTATCTGCTCGCGTTGAGCGGCGTGCGGCTGCGGATTTATTTCTGGATCTGCCTGCCGATCTACGTCGCGCGATCGTATGTCACGATCCTGCTCGGCGACATGAGCGGCGACCCGAGCGCGCAGCGGCTGGCTATTTTGTTCGGCGTGGACGCGCTGAAGGTGGCGCTGTGCGCGTATGTGATCTGGCGGTTGCGCGAACATCATCGCCGGGTGCACGGCGCGGACGAGTCGATCGCGACTGCGCCACCGAGCGGCGCAGCGACGTGAGCAGGGTGGGCTTCGGCTGACGCAGGCGGTTCTTCAGGAACGCGAGCACGGCGGTCTCGGCTGGGCTGAGCGAAGCCGATTCGTGGCCGAGCGCAGCAGCGGCTTTTTCACGGAGCACGCCGACCGTGGCGCCATCGAGGTAGCTCGCGAGCACGACCGGGTGGATGTAGCATTGGCGGCAGACGGCGGGCGTGTTGCCCAGCCGCGCGGCGACGTTTTCGACCGCCCGCACGAGATTTTTTTTCGCTTCGGCCTTGGTCGCGAAACGCTCGAACTGCCCGAGCGCGAGCGCGGCGAGCACCGTGCCGGCCCAAGTGCGAAAATCTTTCGCGGAAAATTCCTCGCCGGCGACTTCGCGCAGATAGGCGTTCACGTCGTCGGACGTCACGCGCTGCCGGCGTCCGTCGTGATCGACGTATTGGAACAGCTCCTGGCCCGGTAAATCCTGCGCGCGGCCGACGACGCGCGCGAGCCGCCGGTCGTGCAGCGCGATGCGATGATGACGGCCGCTCTTGCCCTTGAAATCGAAACGCAGCGTGTCGCCCGCGATGCGGACGTGCCGGTCGCGCATCGTGCTGAGCCCGATCGAGCCGTTGGTGCGGGCGTATTCCTCGTTGCCGACGCGGACGAGCGTGGTCTCGAGCAGCCGCACCATCGCGGCGAGGATTTTTTCGCGGCCGAGACCGGGACGCGCGAGATCGCGCGCCACGCGGCGGCGAATCTTCGGAAGCGCCCGGCCGAAGGCGATGACGCGCTCGTATTTCGTCTCGTCGCGGACGGCGCGCCACTCGGAGTGATAGCGATACTGTTTGCGGCCGCGCGCATCGCGGCCGGTGGCCTGGATGTGACCGTGCTCGAGCGGGCAAATCCACACGTCGGTCCAAGCCGGCGGAATCGCGAGGCGCTTGATCCGGCCGAGCGTGGCGGGATCGCGGATCGGGCGACGCCGCGCGTCGAGGTAGCGAAAAGATTTTCCCGCCGGCGTGCGCGTGATGCCCGGAGTCGTGTCGGACACGTAGCGCAAGCCGGCGCTGCGGGCGGTGGAAACGGCGGCGGGATCGGGAGCGGGAGGAGCGTGAGGCATAAAAAAAGAGGCGGGCGCCTCGCCCGCGAAAAACGCGGCGAGGGCGCCGCGCCCCCAGGGGTTTTGATTAATCGTGGCGAATTAGCCGCCGGTCGTTTCGCCGCCCATCACCTGCAGCACGATGCCGGTGATGTAGGACGAGTCGGCGTCGGAAGCGAGGAACACATAGGCGGGCGCGAGTTCTTCCGGTTGCGCCGGCCGGCCCATCGGCGATTGCGCGCCGAATTCCGCGACCTTCTCCGGCGTCAGGCCGGCGTCCGACGGATTCAGCGGCGTCCATACCGGACCGGGCGCGACCGCATTCACGCGAATGCCTTTTGCGATGAGCTCCATCGCGAGCGTCTTCGTGAAGGCGTTGATCGCGCCTTTCGTGGAAGAGTAGTCGGGCAGTTGCTTCGAGCCCATGATGCCGGTCTCGGAACTCGTCGCGATGATCGAGGCGCCGGGCTTGAGGTGCGGGATCGCGGCCTTCGTGAGGCGAAAATACGCGTAGATGTTCGTCTTGAAGGTGCGATCGAATTCCTCGTCCGTCACGTCGACGACGCTTGGCTTGCGCGCCTGATGCGCGGCGTTGGAGACGAGGACATCGAGTTGTCCCAACTCCGCCACGGTCTTCTCGACGATCTGCGCGCACACGTTGGCGCGCGTGAGATCGCCGGGCAGCAGCAGGCAGCGGCGGCCGAGCGCCTCGACGGAACGCTTCACCTCGGCGGCGTCGCTTTCCTCCTCGGGCAGATAGTTGATCGCGATGTCCGCGCCTTCGCGGGCAAAGAGAAACGCGACCGCGCGACCAATGCCCGAGTCGCCGCCCGTGATGAGCGCGACTTTGCCGTCGAGCTTGCCCGCCGCGCGATAACGCGGCGCCTGCCAGCGCGGCTGCGGCTCGAGTTTGCTCTCGAGGCCGGGCGCCTCCTGATGCTGCGGCGGAAACGCTTTCCTGGGTTCCGCGTGAATCTGCGGCGGACCGGACGAGCGGTCGCGGGGGCGGCGCGCGGGATTCGACGTCTTCGTGTCGCGCCGTGCGCCGCGCCCGGGCGTCGCCCGCAACGCGGCGAGCGGATCGTGGCGCGGCATATCAGTCCTCCTCCTCGTCTTCGTTTTCGGAGCTCGCCTCTTCGTTCACGGATTGCGCGAGGGCGGTGAGTTTTTTGTCCGTCTCGCCTTCCTCGTCGAGCGTGTCCTGGAGCAGGTCGGCGACTTTCGATTCGCCGAGCGTCTCGGCGAAAGCGCGGGCGGTGCCGTAGGCGGCGATCTCGTAGTGTTCGACGCGCTGCGCGGCGCCGATCAGGTAGGCGTCGCGGATCGCCTCGGGCGCGTCGCTCTCGATCGCCTCCTTGCCTTCCTCGATCAGGCCTTGCATCGCGTGGCAGGTTTTGCCCTTGGCTTTTTCCCCGAGGATCTTGAAGCAGCGCTCCAGCCGGTCGATGTGGCCGCGGGTTTGTTCAAGGTGCGTGGCGAAGCCTTCCTTGAGTTCTTCGTTGGAGGCGGCCTTCGCCATTTTTGGGAGGGCCTTCACGAGTTGCGACTCGGCGTTGTGCAGATCGCGAAGTTCGTCGATGAGGAGATCCTTGAGCGAGGTGAGTGCGGGCATGAGTGTGGAAGGTTGAGGGTTTAAACAAACGATAGACCCCGGCGCGGACCGCGGCCGGGCCGATCCCACCGTCACGCGACTCCGCCAGCGGTTCCCGGAGGAAAATAAAAACGCCGCGACTTCGCGCGCCGCGCGCGCACGGATGTGCACTGCGCGCGACGGCGGCACCGGTGCAGGGCGAGTCGGTCCATCGGGCGATGAGACTCGCCCATGTTCGTCGCGCCTCTTCCCTCGATGCGACCGCGGCGCGGCCCGCCGCGGCGGCGCCCGCAGCGTCTTTTTTCCGCCGCACGCTGCGGATTCTGCTGCACACGGGAAAGGCGTTCGTCGACGACAACGTTTCGCGGCTCGGCGCGGCGCTGGCGTTCTACACGACGATCGCCGTCGTGCCGCTGCTCGTCGTCGCGGTCGGCGTCGCGGGATTTTTCTTCGAGGACAACGTCGCCCGGCAGCGCATCATCGGCGAGATCGAGAGCCTCGCGGGCCGGCAAGCGGGCGCGGCGGTGGCGGCGGTCGAGAGCCCGGTCGCGAGCACGCAGGGAATCTGGGCGACCTCGCTCGGCGGCGTGATGCTGGTCTTCGGCGCGTTCGGCGTGTTCTACCATCTGCAGGATGCGCTCAACTCGATCTGGCGCGTGCAAACACCGCCGCATCTCGGCTGGCGCGCGATGCTGAAGCAGCGGCTCTTCTCGCTCGCGACCGTGGTGGCGACGGGCTTCCTGCTGCTTGTCTCATTGATCGCGAGCGCGGTGCTGAGCTGGATCAGCGCGCAGACGGTCACGCGTTTCGGGCTGCCGGTGTTCGCGCTGCAGCTCGCGAACAACGCGCTGTCGTTCGTCGCGATCACGATTCTTTTCGCCGTGGTTTTCAAGCTGCTCCCGGACAAGCACGTTCACTGGCGGCACGTGTGGCTCGGCGCGCTGGTCACGGCGGGATTGTTCACCGCCGGCAAATCCGCGCTCGGGCTTTATCTCGGGCGCGCCAGCGTGACCTCGGGCTACGGGGCGTCGGCGTCGTTGGTGGTGCTGCTGCTCTGGTGCTACTACGCGGCGCAGATCGTTTTTCTCGGCGCGGAATTCACGCGGGTGACATCGCTCAGCCATGGCGGGCGGGATTTTTCCGCGCTCGAGACCGACGCGCGCCGCTCGATCTGAGCCGCGGCGAATTTCCGATGTCACACCTCGGGACGGCCCCGAAGAACCCCCTGCGCCGCTTCACTGTCCACGAGCGGCAGACAGGCGTCCCAGCCTGCTTTCTCTCCTCAACCCTCAACTCCGAATCATCATGCTTAGATGGACCATTCTCTTCCTCATCATCGCCGTGATCGCCGGCATCTTCGGCTTCACCGGCATCGCCGGCACCGCGACTGACATCGCGCGCACGCTGTTTTTCATCTTCCTCGTGCTGCTGATCATCTCGGCGATCGTGAGCGCATTCCGCGGCCGGCCGCCGGTGTGACGATGGCTTCCGGTCTGGTGACTTGCGAGCGCGCCACGTTTCGCGGCGCGCTTTTTATTTCACGGGGCCGCGGGCAGCGGAGCGTCCGGACGATAATAATAGGAGTCGCCGCCCTTCACCTGGCTTTCGGCGTAGCCGACCGTGACGGAGAAATGATGCTCGGGGTCGTCCATCCGTAAAACCATCGAGCCGGTCTTCTCGCTATAGCCGCCCTGGCCCCAGCCATAGCTCAGGGAAAACGTGCCGTGAATTTCGCGCCCGGGCGGTTTCGTTTCGGTGGGCGTGACGACGCGTCCCCGCGAAATCATCGAGGGTGGCGCGAGCAACGCGCGCGCGAGAGCCGCCGCTTCGTAGCGCTCGACGAGGGCATCGACGCGCGCCGTTTCCTCGGCTGTGAGCACGCCGAAGCCAGCGTTGCGACGTTCGTCGACGGAGAGGCGCTGCGAGAAATGCTCCGGGGTTTTTTCCGTGCGCGCCGAGGAAGTGGCGGCGTCGTGCCGCACGAGTGCATCGAGCACCGCGGCCTGGTCGGAGGTGAACCGCGCGATGCCCGAGTCGTGGCGTTCCTGCGGGCTGAGGGTCTGCGAAAAACGCGTGCTGACCTCCGCGGCGGCCGGAAGCAAAGTCGCGAGCCCGAGGGCGAACAGCGCGCCGCAGAATTTCATGCGCAGGAAAATTGGCGAACCTCGCGCCCGGACTCACGCTCAAAAACACCGCGCAGGCGGCACGCGCACGAGCGGACTTACTGCCAGTAACCGCGAACGTAGACGTAGCCGTTGTCGCGACGTTCCCAGCGCGGACGCACGTAGGCGTGCGCGCGGGGCGGCGGCACTTCCCAGTGACCGGGCACCCAGGCGTATTCGTTGCCGCGCCCGGTGTAGGCGTAGTAGCCCTCGACCCACACGGCCTCACGCGCCGGGCGCGCCACGACGACTTCGCGCCGCGGCGGTGGCGGAGGAGGCGGCGGCTGCTGCACGACATATTCGGTGTTCGCCGCGGGGGTCGTGTAGACGGTGCCGCGCTGCTGATCGACGCTGTTGCCGATGACGCCGCCGGCCACGCCGGCCGCCGCGGCGCCGATCAATGCACCGCCGAGCGTGTCGCCGTGACGCGAATTGTTGCCGACGATGCCGCCCACGAGGGCGCCGCCCGCTGCGCCCAGCACGGCGCCTTGTTGCGTGTTTGGCCCGGTGCCCACGCAGCCCGAACACAGGCCGGCGAGCGCCAATGCCAAGGTGAATGCTTTGTTAGGTGTCATGGCCGCTTAGAGTTTCACGGAGCGGCCGGGGTTCCGGCGCGCTGAGGAAGATAGTCGAAGACAATTGGAACCGGCGAAACTCCTCACGCGCAGCGAGGTCGAGGCCTTTGCCTCATAAAAAAACGCGCCCGAAGGCGCGTTCGCGAAGCGAGAGGAGCGAATCGACGATCGCTCGCAGCGGGTTCACTGCCAGTGACCGCGGACGTAAACGTAGCCATCGCCCTGGCGTTGCCAGGAGGGCGGCGACCAGGTGCGCAGACCCTGCGGAGGATATTCCCAACGGCCGGGCACCCATTCGTAGGGATTGCCGCCGGTGCCGGTGTAGGACCAGTAACCGGAGATCCACACTGCGTCGGGCGAGGGCTGCGGCGGCATCGTCTCGTGCGGATTCGAGGTAGGCGAGGGCGGCGGCTGTTGGACGACGTAGCCCGTCTGCGTGTCGGCCGTGGAGTAGGTCGGATCGCTGGTGCGTTCGTTGTCGCGACGATTGCCGATCGCGGCGCCGGCGAGTCCGCCGGCCGCGGCACCGATCACCGCGCCGCCGACCGTGTGGCCGCTGCCGGTGTTGTGTCCAATGATGCCGCCCGCGAGTGCGCCGGCGGCGGCGCCGACGCCGGCACCGGTCTGCGTGTTGGGACCCGCTGGAGCCGCGCAGCCCGCGAGCAACGCCGCGGAGAGAAGCGAGACCGTGAGAGTTTTATTCGGGTTCATGTCCGGCATAGTGACGCAGATGCCGGGGAGGTTCCCCCGCGCGAAACGAATTGCCGCGGCGCGCGCGGCGTGCGCTTTGCACGCGCGATTTGGTTCCCGGCGGCGGGCAAAACCGGGCTCGGAAAATTGCCGGGAAAAATTTTGCATTCGCAGCCTCGCCTCCACCCGGGAGCTCGTAAAATCTGCGCCGATGCCGAACTCCGGTTCACGTCCGCCCGCGCTCGGGTTCATCTTCGTCACCCTGCTGCTGGCCATCGTCGGCTTCGGCCTGCTGATCCCCGTGCTGCCAAAACTCGTCGTGCAGTTTCAGGGCGGCAATATGTCGTCGGGTGCGCACGCCTACGGCTGGCTGGTGAGCATCTTCTCGCTGATGCAGTTCATCGCGTCGCCGATTCTGGGCTCGCTGTCGGATCGCTTCGGCCGGCGGCGGATCATCCTCATCTCGACGGCGGGCTCGGCGATCGACTACGTGATCATGGCGAACGCGCCGAACCTGAGTTGGATGTTCGTCGCGCGGATGATCTCGGGCATCACGGCCGGCGTGCTCGCGACGGCCAACGCGTATCTCGTCGACGTCACGCCGCCGGAAAAACGCGCGCAATCGTTCGGCCTGCTCGGGGCGGCGTTCGGGCTCGGCTTCGTGATCGGGCCGGCGCTCGGCGGGCTGCTGGGGAAATTCGATCTGCGGCTGCCGTTCTGGTTCGCGGCCGGCTGCGCGGCGCTGAACTGGCTGTGGGGATTTTTCGTGCTGCCGGAATCGCTCGCGCCGGAGAACCGGCGGCCGTTCGACTGGCGCCGCGCGAATCCGATCGGTGCGCTCGCGGCGGTGCGGCGGTTTCCCGCCGTGCTCGGGCTGACGGAGTGCTTTTTCATCCTGTGGCTTGCGCAGACGATGCTGCAGGCGACCTGGGCGCTCTACACCGACCGGCGCTACGGTTGGGACTCGCTGCAGATCGGACTCTCGCTGATGGCCGCCGGCGCGTTGATGGGTGTCGTGCAGGCGGGGTTGGTGAAAAAACTGGTGCCGCGGCTCGGCGAGCAACGCGCCGTGATTCTCGGGCTCGCGGTTTCGGCGGCGGCGCAAGTGGCCTACGGCCTGGCGTCGCAGGGCTGGATGATCTACGTGATCATTGTCTTCGCGGCGCTGGCCGGGATCGCGAGCCCGGCGCTGCAGGCTTACGTGACGAAGCACGTGCCGCCGAACGAGCAGGGCGCGGTGCAGGGCGTGTTCACGGGCCTCGCGAGCCTGGCGAATATTCCCGGGCCGTTCATCGCGACGTGGAGCTTTGGCTGGGCGGTCGCGCCGGAGCGGAAGTTTCACCTGCCGGGCATCGCGTTTTTCGAGGCGGCGGTGTTCGTGCTGATCGCGCTGGCGCTGGCGATACGGTCGTTTCGCGCCGACGCGCGCGCCGCGGCGCCGGCGCCCTGAACGCGCGCAACTTCAGGGCTGGCGCTTCGTCTTCTGTCCTCCTACCACCGCGCTGCGCTCCGTGCGCCACGTCCTCCATGCTGCCTTACGCGCTTACCATTTTTACCGGGGCTTTCCTGCTTTTTCAGGTCCAGCCGCTGATCGGAAAATATATCCTGCCGTGGTTCGGCGGCGGACCGGGCGTGTGGACGACGTGCCTGCTGTTTTTCCAGGTGCTGCTGCTCGGCGGCTACGCGTATGCGCATTTCTCGACGACTTACCTGAAGCCGAAGCGGCAGGCGCTGGTGCATTTCGTTTTGCTCGCGGCGTCGCTCGCCCTGCTGCCGATCGCACCGGCGGAAAGCTGGAAGGCGCACGTCGCCGGCAATCCCGTCGGCCACATCCTGCTGCTGCTCGCAGGCACGATCGGGCTGCCGTATTTCGTGCTCTCGTCGACGGGCCCGCTCATGCAGCGCTGGTTCGCGGAAACGCATCCGACGGCGTCGCCTTACCGGCTCTACGCGCTTTCGAATCTCGGCTCGCTGCTCGCGCTGCTGAGCTACCCGTTTTTCTTCGAGGTGAAATTCACGCGGCACGACCAGGCGGTGTTCTGGTCGGGCGGTCTCGTGGTGTTCGCGCTATATGCGGGGTATTGCGCGTGGCTGATCTGGAAGAGCGGCGCGAACGCAACCGTGACCGCGAAACCGAGCGCGACGAACGACGTGAGTGCGCCCGAGGAGACGGCGACGCCGCGCGCGGATCGATTGCTCTGGCTGGGATTGCCGGCGATCGCCTCGCTGCTGCTGCTGGCGACGACGAACAAACTTTGCCAGGAAGTCGCGGTGATTCCGTTTTTGTGGGTGCTGCCGCTCAGCCTCTATCTGCTGAGCTTCATCATCTGCTTCGATCACGCGCGCTGGTATGTGCGCGGCGTGTGGCTCGTGTTGCTCGCGGTCGGCGCGGCGTTCGTCGTGGCGCTGCTGGCGGCGGGCAACAGCGCGCCGCTGTCGTTCCAGATCGTGGGCTACAACGTCACACTCTTCGCCGCCTGCATGGTGTGTCACGGCGAACTTTACCGGCTGAAGCCCGCGCCGCGGCAGCTCACGGCGTTTTATCTTTTCATCTCCGCCGGCGGCGCGCTCGGCGGCTTTCTCGTGGCGGTGGTCGCGCCCGCGGTGTTCAACGACTACTACGAGCTGCAAATCGGCCTGTGGGTCCTGAGCTATGTGCTCGGCGTGGTGTGTCTGCGCCAGCGCAGTCGCACGCTCGCGCTGGGCGTCGGCATCGGCGCGATGCTCGCGACGGTCGTCGTGCCGCTGCTGCGTTCGCAGTTCGACGACGGGCTGCCGGCGGGCGAGGAGCTGCTGAATTTTTATCGCGACAACGCCGTCTCCATCGCGATCGGGCTCGCGGTGTTCGTCGCGTGCACGATCGATTTCCGCCAGCGGCGCGCGCTCGCCGAATGGCGACCGCAGATGGCGGGCTTTCTGATGGTGCTGTGTTTCGCGCTCGGCGCGGCGTTCCTCGTCGAGGCGCGCAACCGGAAAAAAGAAACGCCGCTCCTGAGTGCATCGCGGAATTTCTACGGCACGCTGAAAGTCTACGACTACTCGGCGGACGACGCGGTGCGGCATTACCATTTGTTGCTGCACGGCGCGACGACGCACGGGCTGCAGTTCGTATCGGCGGAGCGGGAGATGTGGCACACGACGTATTACGCTTCGACGAGCGGCGTCGGCCTGGCGATCGGGGAACTGCCGGCCGGACCGCGGCGGCTCGGGCTCGTGGGACTTGGCACCGGCACGCTGGCGTCGTATGGCCGCGCCGGCGACACGGTGCACATCTACGAAATCAATCCCGCGGTCGAGAACCTGTCGCACACGACGTTCACCTACGTGCGCAAAAGCCCGGCGAAAGTCGAAATCGCGATGGGCGACGCGCGCCTGAGCATGGAGCGCGAGCTCGCGGACGGCCGCTCGCAGCAGTTCGACCTGCTGGCGCTCGACGCCTTCAGCAGCGATGCGATCCCGGTCCATTTGCTGACGAAGGAGTCGTTCGAGATTTACCTGCGGCAGATCAAACCCGACGGCGTGATCGCCGTGCACGTTTCGAATCGCTATCTCGATCTGCGGCCCGTCGTGGAAAATCTCGCGGCGCATTTCGGGCTCTCGGTGGCGACGATCTTCGACGACGACGAGGATCCGTGGTGGGTTTACCGGACGACGTGGATTCTCGTGACGAAAAACAAGGCGCTGCTCTCCGCGGAGAAGATCGCCAACGTCACGGAGCTGCCGGAAAAGAAAAAGCGCACGAATGCGCTCTGGACCGACGACTTCGCGAGCATCTACGAGATTCTGAAGTAGGCGTGCGTCGCACATCCGGGCCGGGAATATCTCGGCCGCGCCGCGATCTCGAGAGCTGGTGCGAATGCCGGGAGTCGAACCCGGATCAATGGCTTCGGAGGCCACTACACTATCCATTGTGCTACATTCGCAGCGAAGGCGTTCATCAATGGCGCTGCCGCGCCGACCGTCAAGCTCGGGGCCCGCGCCCGCTCAATTCCCGCGCGAGCGCGTGAACCGGTGCACGAGAAAATAGTAAATGACGCCGAGCACCGCGAGGCCGCCGAGCAGCCAGATCAGCATCTGGTGGAGCTCGCCGTTCATCAGCGCCTCGTCTTCGCCGGCTTTCACGCCGACCCACGTCAGCACCGCGCACCACGCCGCCGAGCCGAGCAGCGTGTAGATGGAGTAGGTGAGGTAGTTCAGCCGCACGATGCCGGCGGGGATGCCGATCAGGTGGCGCACGACGGGAATGAAGCGCGAGGCGAACACGCCGAAATTGCCGAATTGCGCGGACCAGCGCTCGGCCAGCTCGACCTTCGCGGGAGGAATCCAGAAAAGTTTTCCGTGGCGCAGCACCAGCGGACGGCCGGCCCAGCGCGAGGCCCAATACATCACGGTCGCCCCGAGCCACGATCCGAACGCGCCGGCCGCTATCACGCCGCCGAGGCTCATGTGCCCGTGCGTCTGCGCGTAGTGCGCGGCAAACGGGATGACGAGCTCGCTCGGCAGCGGCACGAACGAACTCTCGATCGCCATCAGCAGCACGATCAGCGGATAGCCGCCGGTCTCGAGCGTCTGGCGATACCACTCGATCAACTGCATCAACTTGTCGTGCATGCGAAAAAAAGGCAGGCAGTGAAAAACTGCCTGCCGAAAAGGAAAAACGTCAGCGCCTCAAACGTCGGGCTTGGTCTTGCGGAGACCCTGCACGCGGTCGCCCGTTTTCCACTGGCCGCGCTTCTTGAGCAGATCGACGCGCTCGAAACGCTTCAAGACGTTGCGCTTGATGACGAGGCCGGAGACGCCCTGGAGGCTTTTGTGCTGTGACATGGTGTTGAAAGGTGACGGTTGCGACTTGTTAAAGGGGCGGAGTGCTAGAGTTCGCCTTTGCCCATGACAAGTATTTTTCGCCCACGCGTTCGGCGCGCACGACGATCCACTCCGGCGTGTCGTAAGGATGCTGCGCGAGCACGTGCGCCTCGAGCGCCGCGGCGTGGCTCTCGAACACCTTGAAGCACAGGCGAAACTCTTCGCCGCGCTCCTCGCGTCCATGCCAGCGGTAAAGCGACACGATCGGCCCATCGATCTGCACGCAGAGCGCGAGGTTGCGCGCAACCGTGGTGGCGGCGATCCGTTCCGCGTCCTCGCGTTGGGCGACCGTGGTCCAGGCGAGCAGCATGATGCAAACCTCTGCGGCGGAGTGGCGGGCGCAAGCCGGGAATTCGCCCTTGACGCCCGCGGCGGCCCTCACTGCTGTTAGCGGTTTTATCCGATCCTCCTTCCATGCGCGACGACTACATCAAAGACGCCCTCAAGACGATTCACGACCCGAATATCCTGATCAACGTGGTTTCCCGCCGGGTGAAGCAATTGAAGCGCGGCAACCGGCCGCTGGTCGAGTCGCTGGAAAAGCTTTCGCCCGAGGACATCGCGCTGCGCGAAGTCATCGAGGGCAAGATCAGCCACGAGCTGGCGGGCGCCTGAGCGCACGCGGCGTTTGCAACTTCTGGCGGCTTCCGTTCTGCTGCGGCGGACACGGAGCCGCCTTTTTCGTGGACGCACGGTGGGAACTTCGCTGACGAACGCTCAACATGGCCGCGCAAAAAAAAGATCCGAAACGCTACACCGAGATTCGAAACTCGAAGGCGTTGCGCGACTATTTCGTCGACGAGAAATTCGAGGCCGGCATCCAGCTCCGCGGCACCGAGGTGAAATCGATCCGCGCCGGCAAGGCGCAGATCAACGACGCCTTCGCGCGCATCGAGAAAGGCGAAATCTGGCTGCACAACGCGCATATCGAGCAATACGCGTTCGGCAACCTGCACAACCACGACGCGAAGCGCATCCGCAAGCTGCTCCTGCACCGGCGGCACATCGACAAAATCCAGCATGCACTCGAAGCCGGCGGCCGGGCGCTCGTCCCGCTGCGGATGTATTTCAAGGAGGCGCTGGTGAAGGTCGAGGTCGCGCTCGCCACCGGCAAAAAACTTTTCGACCGGCGCGAAGATTTGAAAAAGAAGGCGCAGTTGCGCGAGGTCGACCAGGCGATGAAGCGCTTCAAGCGCTGAGCGTAGTTGAAGTCGCGGGCTGAAGTGGCACGGGCGTCTCGCCCGTGTTTCGCCCAAATCACGGGCGAGACG
>DASZYB010000051.1:0-47402 GCA_035545575.1 Opitutaceae bacterium
GAGACGCCCGTGCCACGCCGAGCCGATTTCTTACGGCGACGGAAGCGCGTCGACCTGGCTGCGGGCGCGGGCGAGGTTTTCGCGGGCGTCGGCGAAATCGGGTGCGAGGCGGACGGCGGCCTCGAAATGCGGCAGCGCTTCGCGCACACGGCCGAGGCGGGCGAGCGCGAGGCCGAGATTGTTTTCGGCGCTGGCATCGGCGGGGCGCAGGCGAAGCGACGCCTCGTAGTGCGGAACGGCTTCCGCATCGCGATGTAACATGGTGAGCGCGTTGCCGAGATTGTTTTCGGCGCGCGCGGAATCGGGCGCGAGCCGGAGCGCTTCGGTGTAGTGCGCAATCGCGTCGTCGTAGCGCCGCGCGCCGGCGAGAGCGTTGGCGAGATTGTAGTGCGCGTCGGAGTAGTCGGGGCGAATTTTCAGCACCGCTTCGTATGCGGCGATCGCGTCGGCGGCGCGGCCGAGCTCGAGCAGCGTGTTGGCCCACGTGAGGCGCGCGGCGGTGTCCTGGGGACGACGCTGCACGGCGAGGTCGAATTGTTTTTGCGCGTCGTCGGCGCGGCCGGACTGGGCGAAGGCGACGGCGAGATTATAGTGCGGCGCCGCGAGCTGCGGATCGAGGCGGAGCGCGGCATCGAACTCGGCGATGGCGGCGGCGGTCTCGTGGCGGCGGAGCAGGGCGTTGCCGAGCGCGTCGTGCCCGGCGGGGAGTTGCGGCTTGAGGTGCAGCGCGGTGCGATAGTGTTGGAGCGCGAGATCGCTGCGGCCGAGAAAATCGAGCGCGACGCCGAGATTGAGGTGCGCCTCGGCATGCGCAGGCTGGATGAGGACGGCGCGCTCGAGCAGCGGCAGCGCATCCGCGGGATGGCCGGATTGCGTGAGCGCGTCGCCGAGATTCGTGAGCGCTTCGAGATAGTCGGGGCGAAGCTGCAGCGCGCGGCGGTATTCGGCGATCGCGTCGGCGTTGCGGTCGCGCGTGCCGAGGGCGTTACCGAGCGCGCAGTGCGCGGTGGCGTTGGTGGGGCACTTCGCGAGCGTGTCCTGCCAGAGCGCGAGATCGGAACGGTAGTCGACGTTGCGCCGGAGCGTGCACCAGCCGAGCGCGAGCGCGGCGGCGCAGCCGGCAAGGATGGCGTGGCGGCCGACGATGCGGTGAGTGGCGCCGAACCCGATCGCGAGCAGCGCGAGCAGTGGCAGATACATCCGGTGTTCGACGATCATCTGCGTCGTGCCCGGCATGATCGACGTCGGCGCGAGGATCGCGAAAAAGAAAGCGCCGAGCGCGCCGGGCAGCGGCGCGCGCACGAGCGCGTAGAATGTTGCCGCGATCAGCGCGACGACGATGCAGGTGGGCGCGAACACCTCGGAAAAACGCGTGATCCAAAACGTGCCGTAGTCGAACACGAGCGGATGCGGCCAGAAGGTGAGCGCGACGTAGCGAACGAGCGCGGGAAATTGCGTGAGCCAGTAGTGCACCGGCGAAACGCCGACGCCGAAACCGGCGGAGCCGCCGCGATTGCCGCCGGTGTGGAGGACGAGCGCGGCGAGCGGCAGCCACGTCGCCGCGAGTGCGAAATAAAATCTGCGGTGCGCGCGCCACGCGGCGCGAAAACTCCCGCCGACGAGCGCGCGGTCGAGCAGCAGGACGACGATCGGCGCCGAGGCCATGTTTTCCTTCGTGGCCATGCCGAGAAGACATGCGACGAACGCGAGCGTCTGCCAGCGCACGGGCGCGTTCGAAGCGGCGCTGCGCAGGAAAAAATAAATCGTGAGCAGGTAGAACAATCCCATCAGCGACTCGGCGCGCTGGACGAGATAGGTGACGGACTCGGTTTGCAGCGGATGCAGCGTCCAGAGCGCCGCGATCGCGACGGCGACGAGCACGCCATCGCGCGCGGAGAGTCGCGGACGAAATGCCGGCAGCGAAACCGCGCGCCGCACCAGGCCGAAGAGGACGAGGCCGGCAAGCGCGTGGAGGAGGAGATTGCCGGCGTGGTAGCTTTGCGGAGTGCCTCCGCCGAGCGCGCGGTTGAGCGCGAAGCTGAGGTTAAGCACGGGCCGGCCGCTGACGGTGAAGTTGCCGCCGGGCGGCGAGAGCGCGGCGCGCAGATTTTCCAGCGTGGGGTTTTCCACGAGCGACGGGATGTCGTCGTAGAGAAACGGGACGCCGAAGGTGTTCGCGTAGGCGGCGAAGGCGAGGAGCAGCAGCGCGAGCCCGGCGAGCAGGACGCCGCGCGATGAATCGCGCGACGCGGCAGGCGGGGAAAGCGGGCTCGGCATCGGCGCGATAGAAACGAGCGAAGCGCGACGTGCAATCTCACGATGAACGCGCCGCAGGAATGAGTGCGAAGACGGCGAAGCCGCGGGGATGCGATGGGCGCGCGCGGCCGCGGAGTCCGGCGTTGACCGCGCGAGTCGGGGAGACTTCGCTGCGCGCGCGTATGCCCGAGGTTTCCGTCGCTTCGCTCGATCCCCGCCAGCAAAAGCTCGTCGACAACGCGCGCGTCGCGCTCGACCGCGGCAATCTCGACTACGCGCTCGAGGTCACGAGCCAGATTTTGAAAACGCAGCCGGGCTGCCTGCCGGTGCGGCGACTGCAGCGCGCGGCGCAGTTGCGGCAGGCGCGGGAAAAGGGCGGCGGTTTCCTGGCGAAGATGGCGAGCGGTTTTTCGACCGCGCCTTTTTTCTTCGGCGGAAAAAAAGAACCGGCGAAACAGCTCGAGACCGCCGAGGCGTTGCTCGCGCGCGATCCCAACAACGTCGCGGCCTTGAAGCTGCTCGCCGAGGCGGCGCGCGGGCTCGGGTTGAGCGAGACCGCGGCCTTCGCGCTCGCGGCGGTGCGCGAGCTTGAGCCGGGCGATCGCGGCAATCTCCTCGCGCTCGGCGAGGCGTGGCTCGCGGCGGCGAAGCCGGACGAGGCGTTGAAGATCGCGGACGAATTGCTGCGGCTGCGGCCGACGGATGCGGAGGCGCAGGACTTGATGCGCAAGGCGTCCGTCGCGCAGACCGTCGCGAAGACCGGCTGGGAAAATCAGGCGACGTATCGCGACAAGCTGCGCGACGAGGCGCAGGCGGTGTCGCTCGAGCAGGCGGGCAAGGTCGTGACCGCGGACGCGATGACGCAGCGGCTGCTCGACGAAGCGCTCGCGCGCGTGGCGAAGGAGCCGAACAATCTCAACCACTACCGCAGCGTCGCCAATGCGTATCGGCAGCTCGGGCGGCTCGACGACGCGCTGGCCTGGGTGCGGCGCGCGCGCGAGCAGCCGGCCGGCCGCGGCGATGCGGCGCTCGAGAAGCACGAGTCGGAGCTCGCGATCGCGGTGCTGGAAAAACGCGTCGACGCCGCCGAAGTCGCGGCGGCCAGCGGTGACGCGACGGCGCGCGCGGCGCTGGAGGCGGCGCGCCGCGAGCGCGATGAATTTCAAGCGACGGAGGCGCAGCGCTACGTGGAGCGTTATCCGAACGATCACGCGGCGCGGCTGGAACTCGGACGGCTGCTGCTCGCGGCGGGGAAGGTGGATCTGGCGATCGCGCAATTTCAGCAGGCGCAGAAAGGCCCGCAGGTGCGCGTGGCGGCGCTCACCGGACTCGGGCGCTGTTTCAAGGCGAAGAACCTGCACGATCTCGCGGCGGCGCAGTTCACCACGGCGAAGGCGGAGCTCGGCGCGATGGACGACACGAAGAAGGACGTGCTCTACGAACTCGGCGAGTGCTACGAGCGAATGGGCAAGCCCGACGCGGCGATCGCGGAGTTCAAGGCGATCTACAGCGAGGACATCGGCTTTCGCGACGTCGCCGACAAGATCAACGCCTTCTACGCGAAAGCGTGATCGCGCGCGCGGTGAAGGCCGCGCGCTCCGGCAATTTCAGTTTTTCTCCCCACATGAAAACACCCCTGTGCCTGATGCTCGGATTGCTCGTTGCGCCTGTTGCCTTCGCGGGCGCGAAGGACAAGACGCTCGACGTTTACTGGATCGACTCGGAAGGCGGCGGCTCGACGCTGATCGTTACGCCGAACGACGAATCGGTGTTGATCGACGCCGGCAATCCCGGCGGCCGCGATCCGGCGCGGATCGTCGCGGCGGCGAAAGCGGCGGGACTGGCGAAGATCGACTACCTGCTGATCACGCACTGGCACGGCGATCATTTCGGCGGTGTGGCCGAGGTGGCTGACATGTTTCCCGTCGGGGCGATTTATCAGCGCGCGCTGCCGGACACCGATCCCGACCTGCGCAACGACGCGAGCTGGCTTTCGCGCAGCAAGGCATTTCGCGCGGTCACGGTGAAGCGCGAATCGCTCGCGCCCGGCGTCGCGATCCCGCTGCGCGCGGTGAGCGGCGGACCGGCGCTCGCGCTGCGCTGCCTCGCAGCGGACAAGAAATTCATCGCGCCGACGCCGGAGCAGCAGGCGCATCCCACGGCTCTGGTGGACGCGGGGCCGAAAGGTCCGGAGCCCGACGCCGACAACGACAACAGCGCGGTGTTTCTGCTGTCGTTCGGCGCGTTTCGGTTTTTCGATGGCGGCGATCTCACGTGGGCGTGGGAGCCGAAGCTCGTCTCACCCTACAATCTCGTCGGCGCGGTCGATGTTTATCAGACGAATCACCACGGGCTCGATCGCAGCAACAACCCGATGCTGCTGCGCGGCCTCACGCCGACGGTGACGGTGATGAACAACGGCCCGCGCAAAGGCGGCCAGGCCGGCACGCTCGCGCTGCTCAAGACGATCCCGTCGATCCAGGCGAGCTACCAGATGCACAAGAGCGTGAGCGTTGATGCCGCGCTCAACGCGCCCGACGACCACATCGCAAACCTCGTCGACGCGCGCCCCGCGGACAAGTGCCCGGCGAACATCATCAGGATGTCCGTCGCCGCCGACGGGAAGAGCTACACGATTTCGATCCCGGCGAACGGACACACGCACACGTATCAGACGACGGCGAAGTAGCGCGGCGCGACGGACGGAGCGAGGCGGCGCGGGGCGTGACGCGCGCCTTGATGTGGCGCGGGCGTCTTGGTGTGGCACGGGCGTCTCGCCCGTGTTTCGACCGATCACGGGCGAGACGCCCGTGCCACTTCGTGCAATCGCGGCCGATCGGCTGCGTGATTTTTATTCTGTGTTCGCTGCGGCGGCTCAGCGCACGCGCGTCCAGCCTTCGGCGATCCACACGCCCATGATCATCAGCGCCGCGCCGCAAACCAGGCGCACGAGATCGGCGGACTCGCCGAACACGAGCAGCGAGGCGGCGATGCCGAGCGGAATTTTGGCGTTGTTCATCACCGCGAGCGTGCCGGCGGAGACCTGCGTCGCGCCGCGATTCCAAAGGAAAAAACCGACGCCCGACGCCACGACGCCGAGGTAAAGCAGGATCGCGAGCTGCGTGCCGTCGATCTTGACGCTGACGCCGCGCACGAGCATCGCGACGAGCGCGATCGCGAAGCCGCCGGCGTAGAGCAGCGCGAAGGCGTCGCGTTCGCGAAACGCGGGCGCGGCCTTCCGCAGCCGCCGGTAGAGCACCTGGCCGAGCGCGAAGGCGAGGTTCGAGAGCTGCACGAGCGCGATGCCAACGAAGGTGCCGTTGACGGCGCTGGATTTCACGACGATGCACGCGCCGCCCGCGACCGCGAAGAGCGCGGCGAGGAGCGCGCGGGAGCGGAGCGAGCCGTCGAACGCATCGGCGAGCAGCGTGACGAGGATCGGCGTCGTCAGCGTGAAGAGCGCGATCTCGTAGCTTTTCAGGAAACGGAAGCTCTCGTTGTAGGCGAGATACATGAGCCCGAACTGCACGGCACCGATCGCCGTAAGCGCGAGCGCGGTGCGCGCGCCCAATCCGCGCGGCCGGAAGAATGGCAGAAACACGACGAGCGCGAGCCCGAGCCGCGCCGCCGACACGAACGTGCCGTCGAGCCCGAGCCGCTTGATCAGCCCGAAGGAAAACGCCCAGAGCACGGAGACGACGACGAGGAGAAGCATCGGGGATGCGCGCTAGACGCGAAAAATCGCGCCGAGTTTCTTGCCGAGCAGCAGGCCGAGGCCGACGATCGTCACGCCGAGGAAAACCATCGCCCACGTGCCGAGTGCGCTGGCGAGGAACTTGCCGTCGCCGAGCAGCTGGACGAGTTCCATGATCGCTTTCGTGATCGGATAGAACGCCTGCTTTTGTGCGAGCACGAGCGAGTCGCTCACCTCGAGCATCGCGAAGGCGAAGGCGAGCAGGCCGCCGGCGATCAGGTTGGCGGCGATGAGCGGCAGCGTGATCTTCGCGACCGCTTTCAGCGGCGGACAGCCGAGATTCTGCGCGGCTTCCTCGAGCGTTTCGCTCGTCTGCTGGAAACCGGCGGCGGCGGAGCGCACGACGTAGGGCAGGCGGCGGATCGAATAGGCGACGATGAGCAGGACGGTGGGATTGCGGACGGGATTGAGGAACGCGAAAAATTTTCCGTCCTGCGCCATCGCGAGATAACCGAAGGCGAGCACGAGCCCGGGCACCGCGAGCGGGAGCATCGCGAGAAAGTCGAGCGCGTGGCGGCCGACGAGCCTGCTGCGCACGATCACGTAGGCG
The DNA here is from genome assembly GCA_035545575.1 of Opitutaceae bacterium. Taxonomy (GTDB): domain Bacteria; phylum Verrucomicrobiota; class Verrucomicrobiia; order Opitutales; family Opitutaceae; genus ER46. The sequence continues at coordinate 6,561 of DASZYB010000051.1, forward strand.
ATGGCCACGCCGAGCACGACGTCGACGACGGCGGAGACGCTCGCGAAGCGAAGGCTGTTGGCGATCGCCGGCACCGTGAGATCGTGGCCGAGCGCGAGGCGGAAATTTTCCAGCGTCCAGCCGTGCGGCAGCACGGTCGCATACCAGTCGCGCGAGCACGCGATCAGGATGACGCCGAGATGCGGCAGCACGGCGACGAAGGTGACGCCGGCGAAGAGCGCGGTGCAGAGCCAGGCGCGGCCGCGCGGGAGCGGGCGCGCGCCGCCGCTGCTCGTGGCCTTCGCCATCATCGCATGCGCGTCGCGGCCGAAGAGTCCCTTGCCCACGGCGTAGAGCGCGACGGAGCTGAAGAGCATCACCGCCACGAGCGCGAAGGGAAACGGGTTTCCGCCGATGTCGCGCAAACCGTAATAAATCTGCACGCTCGTCACGCGATCGTAGTCGAAGACCAGCGGCGTGCCGAGCTCGGTGAACGCCCAGATGAAAACGATCGTGCCGCCGGCGAAGAGGCCGGGGCGGATGAGCGGCAGCGTGATTTTCCAGAAGCGGCGCAGGCCGGTGCAGCCGAGGTTCTGCGCGGCTTCGTCGAGCGCGGGATCGAGATTGGCGAGCGCGGCGATGGCGTTGAGGTAGACGATCGGGTAGAGTGAAAGCGCCTCGACGACGGCGACGCCCCAGAATTGATGGAGCGCAAACCAGTCGATCGTGCGATCGGGCGCGAGCAGGTGCAGGTGCTGGAGCAGGGCGTTGGCGGCGCCGTATTGGCCGAAGATTTGTTTGATGCCGATCGCGCCGACGAACGGCGGCAGGATCATCGGCACGAGCACGAGCGCGCCGAGGAGATTTTTCGCGGGAAAAACGAAACGGTCGGCAAGCGCGGCGAGCGGCAGCGCGAGCGCGAAGGCGAGCAGCGTCGCGGCGCAGGCGAGCAGAAACGAATTGCGCAGCCCGGCGAGGTAGAGCGGCTCGCGGAGCACGGCCGCGAGGTAGGCGAGGGTCACGTGGCCGTCGGCATCGACGAAGCCGCCCTGGAGAATCTGCAGGACCGGCCAGAGAAAAAAGACGGCGAAAAACGCGGCGGTGCCGGCGAAGACAAGGCGCGCGAAGGACTGCGACATCGCGCGGAGTGTGCGAGGGCGCGGCGCGCGCCGGCAAGTGCGTTGTGGGCGAGCGCGGGCGAAGCGGCGCGCGGCGGCCGCGCGAAGAGCGCGACATTTTGCTGGCGAGCGGCGCGCGATCCGGCGGACACTGCGCGCCGATGCGAATCCCCGCTTTCTTCGCGTTCGTGCTGTTCGGGCCGGCGTTGTGCGCGCAGCTCACGGAGCACCCGCAGACGATCGAGCCGGGAAAGATTCTCGTGCGAATGGATGGGCTCACGCTCGGCCTGGATCGTTCGCCGGCGCCGGCGGCGGAAAACAAATACACGGCCGTCGGCGTCGCGTCGACGGTGGTGTCGGCGGGATTGACGAGCAGCGTCGATGTGCAGGTCGGGTTCCAGTTGTTCCTGCGCGAGACGTATGAATTCAAAGGCGCGCGCACCTCGCACTCGGGCCTCGGCGATCTCTCGTTCCGCACGAAGTGGACGTTCTGGCGCGACGACCGGATCGGTGCGGCGGCCGCGGTGATCCCGTATGTGAAAGTGCCGACGAACACCGGCGGCGTCGGCAACAAATCCGTCGAAGGCGGCTTCATCCTGCCGTGGGAAATGGCGGTCGGCGCGGGCTTCCGCGCGGGTGCGATGTTCCAGTGGGACGTCGTGCGCAACGACGCCGACAACGGCTACGATTCGCGCTGGCTGACGACCGGCTTCGTGCAGCGCAACCTGACGAATGCGCTCGCGTTTTACGGCGAAGGCACGTTGCGCGTGGCGTCGACGGGCTTGTCCGACTGGGCGGCGACGATCGGCGCCGGCGTGCTCTGGAACGTGACGAAGCGGCTGCAGCTCGACTACGAGTTGACGCGCGGGCTGAACGGCGACGCGACCGACTGGCTGCACGTGTGGCGCGTGAACTGGGAATGGTGAACGCGTGCGCAGGCGCGCGGCGCTGTCCGGCGGGCGACCGGCCGCGACTCACGCTTCCGGGGCGACGAGAATTTTCCCCGCGGCGGCGAGACTGAGGGTGAGCGGGCGGCCGCCCTTTCTTTTCAGCGTGACGAGTCCGGCCGAGAGGTTGCGATCGTGGACGCGCAGCGCCGAGCCGGGCTGAAGACCGTTCTGCTCGGCAAACTGGAGAAATTCCTGCGACTGCTCGGTGATGCGCACGACGCGCAGCGCGCGGCCGGTGGCGCACGTGGCGAGGGTCGCATAAATCTGCGAGTCGAGTTTGCCGCCGCGGCTGGGGATCGGATCGCCGTGCGGATCGGCGGCGGGGCGCCCGAGGAGCGCGTCGAGCCGGTCGAGCACCTGATCGGAAATCGCGTGCTCGAGCTGCTCGGCCTCGGCGTGCACCTCGGCCCAGTCCATCTTGAGCACGTTGACGAGAAACGTTTCGACGAGCCGGTGCTTGCGCAGCACGCTGAGCGCGAGGCGGCGGCCGCCGGGCGTGAGCCGCACGCCCTGGCGCGGCCGGTGCTCGACGAAGCCCTCGTCGGCGAGCGCCTTCACCATCGTCGTCGCGGTGCCGGGCACGACCGCGAGGGCGCTGGCGAGCGCGCCCATCGGCACGAGCGCATGGCCATCCGCGGAGAGCAGCAGGATGTGCTTCAGGTAGTTTTCCACCGTGATGCTGGCCATGGTTTCGAACGAGACATGATCGGCGATTTGACGCAACAAAACTTTTATTTTGACTATTCAAAATACGCGGGCAGAACCGCGGTCGATCATGCGCGCGCTTTTCCCTGTTTTTTCCGGCGCCGGGCGGAATCCCGCGGCGTTCGCGCCGCGCGGCTTTTCGCCCGCGCGGCGCGCGGATTGAAAACTCCGATGGACGAAGCCGTCGCCAAGGACCTTTCCCCCGATGCCGGCTGGCGGCGCGCGAACGCCGGCGCGAGCCTGCCGGAGGTGCATCGCACGATCACGGTGCCGCTGAATGCGTCGTTCTGGCGGAAGTGCCTCGCGTTTGCCGGGCCGGGCTTTCTCGTCGCGGTCGGCTACATGGATCCGGGCAACTGGGCGACCGACCTGCAGGGCGGCTCGCAGTTCGGTTACACGCTGCTGAGCGTCATCCTGCTCTCGAACCTCATGGCGATCCTGCTGCAGCACCTCTGCGTGAAGCTCGGCATCGCGACGGGCCGCGATCTCGCGCAGGCGTGCCGCGACCACTACTCGACGCCGACGGTCTGGCTGCTGTGGATTCTGTGCGAGCTGGCGATCGCGGCCTGCGATCTCGCGGAAGTCGTGGGCTCGGCGATCGCGCTGCAACTGCTGTTTCACATCCCGCTCGTGTGGGGCTGCATCATCACGGCGCTCGACGTGATGGTCGTGCTGTTGCTGCAGCATCGGGGTTTTCGCTATCTCGAGGCGGTGGTGATCGTGCTGATCGCGACGATCGGCACCTGTTTCGCGGTCGAGCTGTTCGTGGCGAAGCCGGTGTTCGGCGACGTCGTCGCGGGTTTGGTCCCGTCGGCGGAAATCCTGCGGCATCCCGGCATGCTCTACGTCGCGATCGGCATCCTCGGCGCGACGGTGATGCCGCACAATCTCTACCTGCACTCGTCGATCGTGCAGACGCGCAAATACGAGCAGACGGCGGGCGGCAAACGCGAGGCGATCAAGTTCGCGACGCTCGACTCGACGTTCGCGCTGATGTTCGCGCTCTTCATCAACGGCGCGATCCTCGTGCTGGCGGCGGCGGCGTTTCACGCGCGCGGGCACGGCGCCGTCGCGGAAATCCAGGACGCATTTCACCTGCTCGACGGCGTGCTCGGCGTGACGTTTGCGAGCGCGGTCTTCGCGGTCGCGCTGCTCGCGTCGGGCCAGAACTCGACGCTCACGGGCACGCTCGCCGGCCAGATCGTGATGGAGGGATTTCTCAACCTGCGGCTGCGGCCGTGGCTGCGCCGGCTCATCACCCGCGCGATCGCGATCGTGCCGGCGGTCGTCGTCATCGGCTTCTTCGGCGAAAGCAAATCCACCGCGCTGCTCGTCGCGAGCCAGGTGTGCCTCAGCATGCAGCTCGGGTTCGCGTGCTGGCCGCTGATGCGTTTCACGAGCGAGCGCGCGAAGATGGGCGAGTTCGTCAATCCACGGTGGATAAAAATCCTCGGCTGGACGACGACGCTGCTGATCATCGGGCTGAACCTGAAACTCCTCCTCGATTTCGCGGGCCTGACCGGCGGAGGTCCGGCGCCGTGAACGCAGGCGCGCGGGCGCGGCCCTGCCGGTGCTGGCATCGATTCGCTTTGGCGCAATGAACGCGGGCGTGAACGAAACGGTTTCCGGCGCGCCGGTCGCGGCGCAGTTCGCCGCTTTCCGGGCGGCGCATCCGATCCGCTCGATCGCGGTCGCGGGAAAATCGTGGCGCTACGTTGTTGGCGGCGCGGGCCCGGTCATCGTGGTGCTGCCCGGCGGAGGCGGGGACGCGGACAGCATGTTTCCGGTGGTCGCCGCGCTGGAGGAAAATTTTCGCGTCGTTGCGGCCGGCTATTCCGAAAGCGCGGTCACGGCGGACGATCTGGTTGAAGGAGTGCGCGCGGTGATGAACGTGTGCGGCGTCGAGCGCGCGTGTCTCCTCGGGCATTCGCTCGGCGGAATGGTGGCGCGGGCTTTCGCGGAAAAATATCCGGCGCGCGTGGCGAGCCTCGCGATCGCCAACTCGGCAATCTACACGCCGGCGCGAGTCCGGCTGCTGACGATCGCGCTGGCGCTGGCCGCGTGCCTGCCGCGCCCGATCGTGGCGGCGTTGATCCGTTTCGAATTCAAACGGCTGCTCCAAAGCCGCGCGGACGCGGATTTCTGGCTCCGCTACGTCGAGCAATCCGGGATGATGCGTCCCGGTTCGCGTGGTCTTCGCAACCAAGCGCGCTGCATGCTCGATTTCATGCGGCGCGGCGCGGCGTCGACGGCAAGCTGGCGAGGACCGACGCTGATCCTCGAATCGGATCGGGAAACGGGATTCACCCCGCGCGAACGCGCGGCCATGCGTGCGCTTTACCCTCGCGCGACCGAGCATCTGTTCCAGAATGCCGGGCACCTGAGCTTCATCACGCATACCGACGAGTTCGCCCGATCCGTCGCAAACTGGTTAAACGCCACGCCCTGAGCGGCCGCACCCCGATGTATAAAAAAATCCTCGTTGCCCTCGAGAACGGGCGCGCCGACGACACGCTCGTGCCGCACATCGCGGAGCTGGCGCAGCGGCTGGGCTCGGAGCTGCTGCTCGTGCACGTGGCGGACGGATTTGCCGCGCGGAATTTCGACCAGCTCAAACTGGCGGAGTCCGACGAGATGCGCGCCGACCGCGCCTACCTCGAAGGCATCGCGCAGCGGCTGCGCGGCAGCGGGCTGGTGGTTTCGACCGAGCTCGCGCTGGGCAACCCGCCGACGGAGATCCTGCGGACGGCGCAGGCGGAGGCGTGCGAGCTGATCGCGATGACCTCGCACGGGCACAAGCTGCTCGGCGATATTTTCCTGGGCAGCACGATCGACAAGGTGCGGCACAACACCTCGATCCCGATCCTCGTGGTGCGCTCCGGCAGCGGGACCGCGGCGCCGTTTCCCGCCTGAACCCGGCGGCGCATCGGACGAGCCGACGGAATAGGCGCGGTTTGTCGCGCGGTCCTACTTGAGAAAAGGATGCGGGCGCGCATCACTCTTGGCGTCGCCATGCGTCTGTCTCAGCGCGCGGCGCGATGCCATGATTCCCCGGACCCACCTTCCCGCATGATTGTTGGTTGCAGACGCATTGTCGCCGGCCGCAGGGCAGGATCGAGCGCACGGCGAGCCGCGGCCGCGATCCTGTGCGCGATCGCGGCGGTGCGGCTGCTCGCCGCCGATCCGGCCACCGCGCAACACGACCTGCTCGCCGGCGACTACGACGGCGTGATCAAGACCGCGACCGCCGCCCTGAAGGAGCCGGCCGCCGGCAGCGACTGGGCGCTCTTGCTCGTGCAGGCGGAGCTCGACGTCGGCCGCAACGCGGACGCCGATCGCGCGATGCGCGATGCGCTCGAGCGCGATCCTTCGAGCATCCGCCTCCGCTGGCTGGCGCGCGACGTGGCGCAAGCCAACGGCCGGCCCGAGGAAGCCGCGCAGCGCACCCAGGAAATCGGCGGGCTGCTGCGGCAGCGCTTCGGCGTGTATCGCGCGCCGCCGGACCTCGTCGTCATCGGCCGCGCCGCCCTCGAGCTGGGCGCGGACCCGAAGGACGTGCTGGATAAAATTTTCGCGCTCGCGCAGAAGGCCGACCCGAAATTGCGCGACGTCTACCTCGCGCGCGGCGAACTGGCGTTGAGCAAGCACGACTTCGCGCTCGCGGCGAAAGCCTTCGACGAAGGCCTGAAGCAGTTGCCCGACGATCCGGATCTGCTTTGCGGCCGCGCGCGGGCCTTCGCCAGCGGCGACCGCGAGGAGGCGTTGAAGACGCTGAAATCCGCGCTGGAGAAAAATCCGCGGCACGTGCCGAGCCTGCTGCAGCTCGTCGATTTTCACGTCGATGCGGAGGCCTACGACGACGCGGCGAAGACGATCGAGCAGATTCTCGCGGTGAATCCGCACCAGCCCGAGGCGTGGGCGTATCGCGCGGTGCTGGCGCACCTGCGCAACGACGCCGCCGGCGAAAACGCCGCGCACGACCAGGCGCTCGCGGGCGCGCCGCGGAATCCGCGCGTCGATTTTCTCATCGGCCAGAAGCTCGCGCAGAAATATCGCTTCGCCGAGGCCGCGGCCTACGAGCGGCGCGCGCGGGCGCTCGACGCGAGCTACCTGCCGGCTTCGGCCGAGCTCGCGCAGGATTTGCTCCGGCTCGGCGACGAGGCCGAAGGCTGGTCGCTCGCGCAGGCGGTGCACGAACGCGACGACTACGATGTCGAGGCCTACAATCTCGTCACGCTGCACGACACGATGGCGAAATACGCCTCGCTCACGAGCGACGACTTCGTGCTGCGCATGTCGCCGCAGGAAGTGTCGATCTTCGGCTCGCGCGTGCTCGGCCTGCTGCGGCGCGCGAAGCAGACGTTCACGGCGAAATACGGCGTCGAGCTCGCGAACCCGACCTACGTCGAGATTTTCGCCGACCAGCGGGATTTCGCGGTGCGCACCTTCGGCCTGCCGGACATCCCGGGATTTCTCGGCGTGTGCTTCGGCCGCGTCGTGACGGCAAACAGCCCGTCGACCAGCACTTCGCCGACGAACTGGGAGTCGGTCGTGTGGCACGAATTCTGTCACGTCGTCACGCTGCAGTTCACGAAGAACAAGATGCCGCGCTGGCTCAGCGAAGGAATTTCCGTCTACGAGGAGCGGCAGGCCGATCCGGCGTGGGGCATGCGGCTGAGCCCGTCGTATCGCGAGATGATCGCGAACGGCGAGCTCACGCCGGTCGGAAAACTGAGCGGGGCGTTTCTGGCGCCGAAGACGCCGCAGCACCTGCAGTTCGCGTATCTCGAGTCGGCGATGGTCGTCGAGTTCATCGTCGATCGCTTCGGCCTGCCCGCGCTGCGCGGCGTGCTGGCGAATCTGCGCGACGGCGCGGAGATCAACGCGGCGCTGGCGAAGAACACCGAGCCGCTCGAGCAGCTGGAAAAGGATTTCGACCGCTACGCGCACGCGCAGGCGGACGCGCTCGCGCCGAAGCTCGATTGGGAAAAGCCGGATCGCGCGCTGCTGCGGCCCGGCGCGGAAGACGAGCTCGCCGCGTGGGAGAAGCAACATCCGGACAACGATTACATGCTGCGCCTGCGCGCGGGCCAGGCCGTCGAGGATCAGAATTGGGCGAAGGCGCGCGCGCCGCTGCAGCGGCTGGTGGAGCTTTATCCGCGGCAGAAAGGACCCGAGACGGCGTATCGGCCGCTCGTCACCGCGCTGCACGCGCTCGGCGACGCCGCGGCGGAGCGGCGCGCGCTCAATGCCTGGGCGGCCGTCGACGACGAAGCCCCCGAGGCGTATCTGCGCCTGATGGAGCTCGCCGCCGCCGAGCAGGACTGGCCGACGGTGAAGCAAAACGTCGAGCGCTACCTCGCCGTGAATCCACTCGTCGCGCCGCCGTATCGCTATCTCGCGCAGGCGAGCGCCGCGACGCACGACGCGTCGGACGCGGTCGTCGCGTGGCGGACGCTGTTGCAGCTCGATCCGCCGGATCCTTCGGGCGCGCATTACCAGCTCGCGACGCTGCTGCACCAGCGTGGCGAGGACGGCGAAGCGAAGCGCCACGTGCTGCTCGCGCTGGAGGAAGCGCCGCGCTTCCGCGAGGCGTTGCACCTGCTGCTCGAGTTGGAAGGCCGGGCCGATTCCGCCGCGCCGGCGCCGGTCATGACGCCCGCCGTCGCGCCGCCGAAAATTTCCGCGCAGCCATGAAGCGGCTCGTGCCCACGATTTCGCTTTTCCTCGTGCTCACCGTGATGGTGATGGCGCAGCGGCGCTTCGGCGGACGCGGCGGCGGCGGGTGGGGCTGGGGCGAGAGCTATGTCTCCGACGATGCGAAGACCGCGCGCGAAGTGCCGTCGCACAGCACGGGCACGCCGGTCTGGACCAACCCGCACGGTTTCGAGAAGGACGTGTTCACCTTCGTGCGCGTGAAGCGCGGCCGCGCGCCCTACGCGCCGGGCGGCCGCTGGTCGACCGACACGCCGGACAGCGACCTGAATCTTTCCTACCGGCTGCAGCAGATGACATCGCTGCGCGTCGATCCGGACGGACGGTTCATCTGGCTCACGGACCCGGACCTCACGGATTATCCCTTCATCTACATGGTGGAGCCGGGCAGCCTCTACCTGACCGATGAGGAAATCGCGGCGCTCCGAAAATACCTGCTCAACGGCGGCTTTCTCATGCTCGACGATTTCTGGGGTGACACCGAATGGGAGAACGCGGCGCAGGTGATCAAGAAAGTCCTGCCCGAGCGGAGCTTCGTCGAGCTGCCGCTCGATCATCCGGTTTACCACTGCGTCTTCGAGATCAAGGTCAAGGGCCAGGTGCCGAACGTCGGGCTCGGCGAAGCGAGCGAATTCGATCCCGAGCATCGCACGTGGGAGCCGAATCACGATGGCGACACGCGCACGGTGCACCATCGCGCGATCTTCGACGACAAGGGGCGGATGATGGTCATCGCCACGCACAACACCGACAACGGCGACGGCTGGGAGCGCGAAGGCGAGAGCGACTACTACTTCCACAATTTCTCCGAGAAAATCGCTTATCCGCTCGGGATTAATATCATCTTCTACGCGATGACGCACTGATGACCGCGGGCCGAAAATTTTTTCTCGTTGGCGCGCTGGGCGCGATCGCCGCCGGCGCGCTGTCCGCGCAACCGATGCGCGGTCGCCGCGGCCTGCCGCCGCCCGACTGGCCGGGCAACGCGAACGAGTCGTCCGGCTCCGGGCATTACGTGTGGATCGAGCAGGGGGGCATGGTCGACGAAGACACGGTGCGCACGGCGCGCGAGACGGCGTCGCACAGCTCGGGCACGCCGGAGTGGACCAATCCGCCGGGCTTCGAGAAGGACGTGTTCACGTTTGCGCGCGTGATTTTTCCGACCGCGCGCGCGCCAGGCGATCGCTGGAACTACGGCGGCCGGCTCGGCTGGTGGGTCGATTATCCCGACGCGGACCTGAATTTCTCGTATCGGCTCCAGACACTCACCTCGACGCGCGTCGACCCGGACGCCCGCGTGCTGAAGCTCACCGATCCGTCGCTCACCGACTATCCGCTGATCTACATGGAGCACATCGAGAGCATGCGGCTGCCCGACCAGCAGGTGGACATCCTCCGCCGTTACCTGCTCAACGGCGGCGCGCTTCTCATCAACGATATTTGGAACATCCACGCGTGGCAGAACCTCGAGGCGGAGATGAAGCGCGTGCTGCCCGAGCGTGGCTGGGTCGAGCTCGCGCCGGAGCACCCGATGTTTCACTGCGTCTTCGACCTGCGCGGCACGATGAAGGACTGGCAGGTGCCGACGCTGCAGTTCTGGAATCGCGACTACGATCCGCGCGATCCGAATTCGACGCTGCAGTGGCGCGACCGCGGCCCGGGCTCGGAGGACATGCACGTCCGCGCGTGGCTCGACGACAAAGGCCGGCCGAGCGTGCTTGTCATCTACAACAGCGACGTGAGCGATGGCTGGGAGCGCGAAGGCGAAAACAGCGACTACTTCCATCGTTTCTCCGAAAAAATTTCCTACCCGCTCGGCATCAACCTCGTCTTCTACCTCATGACGCATTGAACGCGTCGCAGATTTTCCCATGAGCATTCCCGCCCCCGCCGCTCCGGCTCCGCTGGACACCTTCAACGCCGAACGTGCCACCGCCGAGCACCTGCTCGCCGGCCGCGCGCGGATCGACACCGAACTCGCGAAAGTCATCGTCGGCCAGCGCGACGTCATCGAGCAGATCATGCTCGCGCTGCTCGCCGGCGGCCACTGCCTCATCACCGGCGCGCCCGGCCTCGCGAAGACGCTGCTCGTGAAATCGATCGCGCAGATCTTTCACTTGAAGTTCCAGCGCATCCAGTTCACGCCCGACCTGATGCCGGCCGACATCACCGGCACGGAAATCCTGCAGGAAAACGGCGACGGCGGCGCGCGCCGGATGACGTTCGTGCGCGGACCGGTATTCGCGAACATGATCCTTGCCGACGAAATCAACCGCACGCCGCCGAAGACGCAGGCCGCGCTGCTCGAGGCGATGCAGGAACACCAGGTCACCGCGGCCGGCGTGCGCCACGCGCTCGAGGAGCCGTTCTTCGTGCTCGCGACGCAGAATCCGATCGAGATGGAAGGAACTTATCCGCTGCCCGAGGCGCAGCTCGACCGTTTCATGTTCAATGTCGTCATGGATTATCTGCCCGAGGACGACGAAGTGAGCGTCGTCGCGCGCACGACCGCCGGCCGGCCGGCGCCGATCGAACCGCTGTTCACGGGCGAGGACGTGATTCGTTTCAACGAGCTCGTGCGCAAGGTGCCCGTCGCCGAGGAAATGGTGCGCTACGCCGTGCAGCTCGCAGCGTCGTCGCGTCCGAATCAGCCCAACTCGCCGGAGTTTGTGAACGAGTGGGTGAGCTGGGGCGCCGGCACGCGCGCGGGGCAGTTCCTGATTCTCGGCGCGAAGGCGCGCGCGCTGCTGCAAGGCCGCGCGCACGTGACGGTCGAGGACATCCAGGCGCTCGCCGCGCCCGCGCTGCGACACCGCATCCTGCTCAACTATCGCGCCGAAGCCGAAGGCATCCGCATCGACGAAGTGATCAAACGCCTGCTCGCCGCGACGAAAGTGCCCGTGGGGAAATGAAGCACCGGATGACGAACGCGCGTGACAGCCGATGACGGCCGCGCGCTTCGTCTCCTCCGCGTCGCACTTCATCGCTCATCCTTCTTACTTCCTGTTTTCAACATGCCGTCGCCTTCCAGCTCCACGCTCTCGGCCGCGAAGTTCATCGACCCGCAGGCGTTGATGAGCATCGGCAGCCTCGAGCTGCGCGCGCGGACGGTCGTCGAGGGTTTCTGGAACGGGCTGCATCGCAGTCCGTATCACGGCTTCTCGGTGGAGTTCACCGAATATCGCCAATACACGTCGGGCGACGATCCGCGCTACGTCGACTGGCGCGTCTTCGCCCGCAGCGATCGTTACTTCATCAAGAAATTCGAGGACGAGACGAATCTTCGCTGTCATCTGCTCCTCGATCGCAGCCGCTCGATGGAATACGGCTCGCGCGACTATACGAAGGCGCACTACGCCGCGACGCTCGCGGCCACGCTGGCGTATTTTCTCCACCTGCAGGGCGACGCGGTGGGCGTCATGACCTTCGACGAGCAGGTGCGCGAATTCCTCCCGGCGCGTCATCGCGCGGGGCATCTGCGGCAGCTCATGTTTGCACTGGAAAAACCCGCCGCCGGCCACGCGACGAATCTCACCGCGCCGCTCGAACGCGTGACCGCGCTCGTGCGCAAGCGCGGGATGATCGTGCTCATCTCCGATTTTCTCGCGCCACTCGAGCGGCTGGAAAAAAATCTCACCGGCCTCACCGCCGGCGGCCACGAGGTGAATGTGTTTCAGGTGCTCGATCCCGTGGAACTCAACCTCGGGCTCGAGCAGGCGTCGTTGTTCGAGGACCTCGAGTCGGAGCGCCGGCTCTACATCGATCCGGCGACCGCGCGCAGCGCCTACATGGAAAAACTCCGGGCGCATTGCGGCGCGCTGCGTGAGACCTGCCGCCATCTCGGTGTCGCGTATCACCAGCTCTCGACGGCGCAGCCGCTGGAGATCGCGCTTTTCGAATTTCTCCAGGCGCGGATGCGGCGCGGCCGGCAGTTCCGGCCCGGCCGGAGCGGAAACGGAGGTCGCCGGTGAATTTCCTCGCGCCTCTTTTTCTCGTCGGCGGCGCGGCGATCGCGCTGCCGGTGATCTATCATCTGATCCGGCGCACGACGCGCGAGCGCACGGTGTTCAGTTCGCTGATGTTCCTGCTGCCGAGTCCGCCGCGGCTTTCGCGGCGCCACCGCCTCGAGCATCTGCTGCTGTTGTTGCTGCGCTGCCTCGCGCTGGCGCTGCTGGCGCTGGGTTTTGCGCGGCCGTTTCTGCGGCAGGCATCGCTCGACGATCCGACGAGCGCGCGGCCGACGCGGCTCGTGGTGCTCGTCGACACGAGCGCGAGCATGCGGCGCGACGGCGTGTGGGCGGCGGCGCAGGAACAGGCCGCGGCGGCGTTGCGCGCGACCGGCCCGGCGGATCAGGCGGCGGTGTTCACCTTCGATCGCGAGACGCGGCCGCTCGTGTCGTTCGAGGAATGGAATCGCACGCTCGCCGGCGATCGCGTCGCGATGGCGACGGCGCGGCTCGCGGCGGTCGCGCCCGGCTGGAACGGCACGCATCTCGGCAGCGCGCTCATCGCCGCCGCCGAAGCGCTCGGCGAAACGGACGCGAAGGCCGCGCCCGGTCCGCGACAAGTCGTGCTCGTCAGCGATCTCCAGGCGGGCAGCCGGCTCGATACGTTGCAGGCTTACGACTGGCCGAAGGGCGTCGCGCTCACCGTGCGCGCGGTCAAAGCCGCGCACGCGACGAATGCCGGCCTGCAACTCGTCGCGCCCGCGGCCGATGCGAACAGCGTCGCCGACAGCGCCATCCGCGTGCGCGTGAGCAACTCCGCCGACGCGAAACGCGAGCAGTTCACCGTCGGCTGGGCGCGCCGCGACGCGCCCGGCGAAATTCTCGGCGCGCCGATCGATGTCTACGTGCCGCCGGGCCAGAGCCGCGTCGTCGCCGTGCCGCTGGCGAAATCCACGCCCGCGCCCGATCGCATCAGCCTGCGCGGCGACGACGATCCGTTCGACAACACCGTCTACGCGATTCCGCCGGCGCGCGAGCAGGTCGGCGTGTTGTGGCTCGGCAGTGACGCAGCCGACGACGTGCGGCAGCCGCGATTCTTCCTCGAGCGCGCACTCACCGGTTTGCCGGGCATCACCGTGAAAACCGTCGCGCGCGCGCCGGCCGCGCCCATCACGGCGGCGGAAATCGCGGCGGCGAATCTCGTGTTCGTGAGCGAGCCGCTGCCCGCGGCGACGACCGCGGCTTTGCGCGAGCAGGCGATGGCGGGAAAGACGATCGTCTTCGCGCCGAAATCGGCCGACGCGGGCCGGACGCTCGGCGCCTTGCTCGGGCGCGACGACGTGCGGCTCGAGGACGCGCAGCCTTCGAACTACGCGATGTTCGGCGAAATCGATTTTCGCCACCCGCTGTTCGCGGCGTTTGCCGACCCGCGGTATTCGGACTTCACGAAGATTCACATCTGGAAATACCGGAAGCTCGACGCGGCGGAAATTCCCGGCGTGCGCGTGCTCGCGAAATTCGACAGCGGCGATCCCGCGGTGATCGAGGCGCCGGTCGGGCAGGGGCGAATCTTCGTGCTCGCGACCGGCTGGCAGCCCGCGGACAGCCAGCTCGCGGTGTCGTCGAAATTCGTGCCGCTGCTCTGGGCGCTGCTCGACCTGAGCGGCGGGATCGAGAGCGCGCCCGCGCAATTTTTCGTCGGCGATCGCACACCGGTTCCCGCCGGCACGACGACAGTGCGGCTGGCGGATGGCACGAGCGCGGCGCTGCCGAACGGCGCGAAGGATTTTGCGGCGCCGCAGCCGGGCATCTTCGAATTCACCGGCGGCGCGAAGCCGCAGCGTTTCGCGGTGAATCTCGACGCGAACGAGAGCCGCACCGCGCCGCTCGCGGCGGACGAACTCGAGCGCCTCGGCGTGCCGATCGCGCAGGAAAAACCGGATCCCGCCGCGTCGCCCGCGAACAAGCGCGTGCTGCAGGCGATCGAGACAGAGAACCGGCAAAAACTCTGGCGGTGGTTTATCGCGGCGACTCTCGCCGTGTTGTTGATTGAATCGGCGCTGGCCGGCTGGGCGGCCCGGCGTTCGACGCTGCAAACCGAAGAGGTGCCATCATGAGCGACGATTTCCTGAAAATTAAACTCGAGCGGGTCGTGCGGCGCTATCGCGCGCTGGCGTGGTGGCGCAGCCTCGCGGCGTGCTGGGCAGCGCTCGCGCTGGTCGGCGTGGCACTCGTCGGGCTCGAGCGCGCGACAGGCTGGTCATCGCCGGTATTGATGCCCGCGCTCGCCGGACTTGCCGCTGCGGCTGCGACGGCGCTTGCGATCCGGCACCACGGACATCCGCTCGATGTGCGCTGGGTTGCGCAGAAAATCGAGCAGCGTCATCCCGAATTGAAGGGCGTGTTGCTCACGGCGGTGCAGCAGAATCTCGCGCCCGGCGCGTCGCCCGGATTTCTGCAATATCGCGTGCTGCAGGAAGCGACGGCGCGCAGCCAGCAGCAGGACTGGCGCGATGTCGTGCCGGCGAAGCGGCTGCTCGCGATTCACGCGGTTCATCTCGTGGCGCTGGTTTGCTTCGTCGTGGCGCTCGTCACGCTGCGCGAGCCGCGGGTCGCGAGCGAGACGCGGCGCGCCGGCGGCTGGGTCGGCGCCGATGGCGTGAACGTCACGCCCGGCGACGCGACGATCGAGCGCGGCGAAAGCCTCGTCGTGCTGGCGCGCTTCACGAAAACGTTGCCGCCGAACGTCGGCCTCGTCCTCCACGAAAACGCCGCGCCGGTGCGCACGATTCCGCTCGTGAAGAGCCTCGCCGATCCGGTGTTTGGCGGCAGCGTGCCGGAGGTCGCGAGCGACTTCACCTATCACCTCGAATACCGCGGCCAGCGCACGCGCGAGTTCAAGGTCGCCGTCTTCGAGCACCCGCGGCTCGTGCGCGCGGATGTCGATCTCACGTTTCCCGGCTACACGAAGCTGCCGTCGAAACACATCGAGGACACGCGCCGCGTCAGCGCCGTGCAAGGCACGAAGCTCGACTACGCGCTGCAACTCAACAAGCCGGTGAAAACGGCGAAGCTCGTCGCGCGCGACGACAAGAAAACCGAGATCGCGCTCACGGTCGATCCGCGCAACGCCGTCGCGACGCTGCCGGCGTTCGTGCCGGAGAAGAGCCAGACTTACGACCTGCAGCTCGTCGATACCGACGGTCGCGCGAACAAAGTCGCGGCGCCGTTCGTGATCGACGTGCAGCCGAATCGTCCGCCCGAGCTGAAGCTGGCGTCGCCGCGCGGCGACGTGCGGCCGTCGCCGCTCGAGGAAGTGACGTTCGACGGCACGGTGTGGGACGACTTCGGCACGGTCGCATATGGCATCGCCTATTCGGTCGCCGGCGCGGAGCCGAAGACGATCGAGCTCGGCCGCGACGTCGCCGCGCGCGAAAAGAAAAATTTCAACACCGTGCTGAAGCTCGAAGACCTCGGCGCAAAGCCTGACGATCTGATCGCGTGGCACGTGTGGGCCGACGACATCGGGCCGGACGGCAAGGTGCGGCGGACGAACGGCGATCTGTTTTTTGCCGAGGTGCGGCCATTCGACGAAGTGTTTCGCGAGAGCCAGAACATGCAGTCGCAGCAGGACCAGCAACAGCAGCAAGGCCAGGGGCAGGGCAACGAGCGACGCCGGCTCACCGAGTTGCAGAAGCAGATCATCAATGCGACGTGGAAACTCCAGCGCGACGGCGCGACGCCGAAATACGCGGACGACGCGAAGGTCGTCAGCGATTCGCAGCAGCAGGCGCTCGCGCAGGCCGAGCAGGCGGCCGAGAACACGCGCTCGCCGCGCGAGCAGGCGCTGTGGAGCGAGGCGACGCGGCAGATGCAGACGGCGATCGACAAGTTGAACGACGCCGCGAAATCGCCCGCGCCGCTCGCGCAGGCGTTGGCGCCGGAGCAGGCGGCGTATCAGGCGCTGTTGAAATTGCAGAGTCGCGAGACGAACGTCACCCGCAACCGCGGTCAGCGCGGCGGCGGTGGCGGCGGGCAGCAGGCGAGCCAGCGGCAGATCGACCAGCTCGACCTCCAGCAGGCCGACAACCGCTACGAGACGCAGCGCCAGGCCGAGGCGCCGCAGACGCAGCAGCGCCGTGAGCAGCTCGCGGTCATCAACCGCCTGCAGGAGCTCGCGCAACGCCAGCAGGATTTGAACGACCGTTTGAAGGAATTGCAGACCGCGCTGCAGGAGGCGCGCAACGAGCCGGAGCGCGAGGAAATCCGCCAGCGGCTCAAGCGGCTCGAGGAGGAACAGCGCCAGATGCTCGCCGACGCCGACGAGATGCGCCAGCGGATGGACCGCGCGGAAAACCAGTCGTCGATGTCGCAGCAACGCCAGCAGCTCGACCAGACGCGCGACGATTTGCAGCGCGCGGCCGACGCCGCGGCGGGCGGCTCGGTGGCGCAGGCGCTGGCCTCGGGCACGCGCGCGCAACGTCAGCTCCAGCAGATGCGCGACGACCTGCGGAAGGAGAACTCGAACCAGTTCGCCGACGACCTGCGCGACATGCGCGCCGAAGCGCGGGAGTTATCACGGCAGCAGGAGCAACTCGGGCAGAAGCTTGACGCGCTCGGCGCGAACACGCCGCAGCAGCGCAAATCGCTCAGCGACACGAACGACAACCAGCAGTTGATCGACCAGCTTGCGCAGCAAAAGGAGCGGATGAACAAGCTCGTCGATCGCGCGCAGCAGATTTCCGAACAGGCCGAGAGCACGGAGCCGCTGCTCTCGCGGCAGCTCTACGACAGCGTGCGCAAGGCGACGCAGCAGGACGCGGACAGCGTGAAGGAGGCGCGCCAGCAATTGCTGAGCAGCGGGCTGATGACGCGCGACCTGCTCGACCGCTTGCAGCAGGCTTCGGAAAAGGACGGCGGCGGCAAGGCGCTCGACGTCGCAACCGAGATGGTGCGCGAAGGCTACCTCCCGCAGGCGAGCCAGGCCGGCCAGCGCGCGAAGGGCGAGATCGACGATCTGCGCCGCGGCGTGGAGCGCGCGGCGGACCGCGTGCTCGGCGACGACGCGGAGCAGTTGAAGCTCGCGGGATCCGAGCTCGACCGGCTCGCGCAGGAATTGCAGCGCGAAATGACGCAAGCTGACCAGGGCGTGCCAAACGCCGGGCAGTCGCAAGGCGACCGCAACGGCGATCGCGCCAGCGGCAATGGCGCGCAGCCGCGCGACAACGCGCAAAACGCGCCGGGCGGCGACGACAATCGTCCCGGCGATCGTGCGCAACAGGTCGCGCAGGCCGGCCAAAATCGCGGACGCTCCGGTCAGTCGGGAAATCGCGGCGACCCAACTTCGCAGGCGGGCCAGCCGGGCGCCGACGCGCAAGGCGAGAATCAGGCGTCGGCCGACGATCAAAACGCGAACGATCCCTCCGGTGATCAAAAAGGCGGCGCGGCGGGACAGCGCCAGAATGGTCGCAATGGCCAGCAGGGCGGACGCAACGGGCAGCAAGGCGGACGGAACGGCCAGCAAAACGGACGCGGCCAGCTCGCGGGTGGCGGCGCGCAAAACCAGCGCGGCGGCGATCGTCGCGGCCCGACGGTGGACGAAGTTTTAAATCGCACGGGCGGCAGCGAAGGACGCGGCGGCGGCGGCGCGTTCAACGATGGCGGCGGCTACGCGGGCGGACCGCTGCTCGGCGACGGCTTCGGCCCCTGGGTCGATCGGCTGCGCGATGTCGAGGACCTGCTGGATTCGCCCGACCTGCGTAATGCCGTCGCCACGGCGCGCGAGCGGGCGCGGCTGGTGCGGCGCGATTTCAAACAGGATTTGAAGAAGCCGGATTGGGCGACGGTGCAACTGCAGATTCTGAAGCCGCTCGTCGAGGTGCGCAGCCGCGTCGCGGAGGAACTCGCGCGGCGCGATCCGGGCGATTCGCTCGCGCCGATCGACCGCGATCCCGTGCCGAACCGCTTCGCGGAATCAGTGCGCAAATACTACGAAGAGCTCGGGAAGGACAAATAGCCGCTGCGCGATAAACACCACATGCCAGACGCCAAGCGCCAAAAAAATCTCGATGCGAGAACCTTTCCCAATGTCGTGACTGCTCATCTGGATTTTCGGCTTTTCGATTTTTGTGGCGTTTGGAATTTGGCGTCTGGGATTTTCTAACCGATGCCGTCGTCGCTCACGATTTCCGGCTGGAACTGGTTGTGGCCCGCGGTCGCGTTTTTCGCGGTCGCGGTGCTCGTGCTCGGTTGGAGTTATCGCGCGTCGCGCGGGCAGCCGCTGCGCTGGGTTTGCCTCGCGTTGAAAGCGCTCGGCATCGCGGCGCTCGCGCTGTGTCTCCTCGAGCCGCTGTGGCTCGGGCAGCGCGCGCGGCCCGGCGCGAATCTCTTCGCGATCGTCGCCGACAACAGCCAGGGCCTGCAGATTCACGATCGCGGCGAGACGCGCAGCCGCGGCGATGCGCTGCGCGAGCTCGTCGATCCGGAGAAAACCGGCTGGCAGGGCATGCTGGCGGACACGTTCGAGCTGCGGCGCTATCTCTTCGACACGCGACTGCAGGCGACGAACGATTTTCACGAGCTCGTGTTCGACGGCAGGGCGACGTCCCTCGGCTCCTCGCTCAAGACGATCGCGGAACGTTTCCAGGGCCGGCCGCTTGCGGGCGTGTTGTTGCTGACCGACGGCAACGCCACCGATCTTCCCAACGGCGCGGCGCCGGAGCTGCGCGGGCTGCCGCCGACTTATCCGGTGGTGCTCGGTCGCAACGACCCGGTGCGCGACATCGCGGTGCAGCAGGTGCACGTGAGCCAGAGCGCGTTCGAGGATGCGCCGGTCGCGATCCAGGCGGATGTCACCGCGGCAGGTTATCGCGGACAGCCGGTCGTGACGCAGCTCGTGGACCGCGGCGGTCACATCGTGCAGGAGCAGACGCTCGATGCGCGCGGCGATGGCGAAACGGTGCCGTATCGTTTTCAGCTCAAGCCCGACCAACCCGGTCTTTCGTTTTATCAAGTGCGCACGGCGGCGAAGAACGCATCGGCGACCGGCCCGGCGGGCCCGGGCGATGGCGAGGCAACGCTGGCGAACAACGCGCGCGTGCTCGCGGTCGATCGCGGGCAGGGGCCGTATCGCGTGCTCTACGTCGCGGGCCGGCCGAATTGGGAATACAAGTTTCTCCGTCGTGCGCTCGACGACGACAAGCAGGTGCAGCTCGTCGGCCTGATCCGCATCGCGAAGCGCGAGCCGAAATTCGATTTTCGCGGGCGCCTCGGCGAGACGAGCAATCCGCTCTTCCGCGGCTTCGGCAACCAGGCGCCGGAGGACGTGCAACGCTACGACCAGCCCGTGCTCGAGCGGCTCAACACGCGCGACGAGGCGGAATTGCGCGCGGGCTTCCCGCGCACGCCGGAGGAACTCTACGGCTACGACGCCGTGATCCTCGACGACGTGGAGGCGGAATTTTTCGCGCCGGACCAGGCGTTGCTGCTGCAGAAATTCGTGAGCGAACGCGGCGGCGGTTTCCTGATGCTCGGCGGGATGGAGGATTTTCAGGAGGGAAAATACGTGCGCACGCCGGTCGGCGACATGCTGCCGGTCTACCTCGATCGCGACGACGGCGGCGACGTGCCCGGCGCGGCGCCCGAGCCGTCGGGCGCGCTCCATCTGCAGCTCGCGCGCGAAGGCTGGCTGCAGCCGTGGGCGCGGCTGCGCGACAACGAGGCGGACGAGCGCGCGCGGCTCGATGCGATGCCGGGGCTCCAGATTCTGAATCGCGTGCGTGCGCTGAAGCCCGGCGCGAGCGTGATCGCGTCGGTGCGCGACGACAAAGGCCAGGAATTTCCCGCGCTCGCGGTCCAGCGCTTCGGTCGCGGTCGCAGCGCGGCGCTGATGCTCGGCGACATGTGGCGCTGGGGCCAGCACGACGCCGCGTCGCACGTCGACATGGACAAGGCGTGGCGGCAGCTCGTGCGCTGGCTGGTGTCGGATGTGCCGGCGCGCGTGCAGATGACGGCGGAGCCGATTCCGGCGGATGCGAACGGCGCGGTGCTCGTGCAGGTGCGCGTGCGCGACGAAAAATTTCTGCCGGTCGACGACGCGGCGGTGACGATCGACGTCGAGTCGGTGACGTTTGGCGGCCCCGCGCCCGCGCCGATCAAGCTCGAGGCGGAGCCGGCACTGACCGAGCCCGGGCTTTATCAGGCGACGTATGTCCCGCGCGCGACCGGCGGCTACAAGGCCGTGGCGCACGTGAAAAACAACGCCGGCGCCGATCTCGGCCGCGCGGAAGCGGGCTGGAGCACCGATCTCGCCGCGGAGGAATTTCGCTCGCTCACGCCGAACGTGCCGCTGCTCGAGGAAATCGCGCGCAAGACCGGTGGGCGCATCGTCGCGGCGACGGACCTGGAAAAATTCGCGCGCGAACTGCCGCAGTTGCGCGCGCCGGTGATGGAGACGTGGTCGTATCCCGCGTGGCACACGCCGCTCATGTTTGCCTTCGCGCTTGCGTGCCTGCTGGCGGAGTGGGGCCTGCGTCGCTGGAAAGGAATGCCGTGAAGAAAACGAACGAAGAAGGTGGCGCGCGCTCTAGCGGAGTGCGTGCAGCGAAGGGCGCGCGGCGGATGATAAGCGTCGCGTTGACGATGCTTGCGGCGAGCGGCGCGATGTTGCGCGCCCAAACCCAGCGGGCCGATCAACCGACGATTGTCGTGGTCGCGGGCGCGGCGGGCGAGGAGGAGTTCGGCAACGACTTCGCCGCGCAGATCGAAACCTGGCGAAAAGTTGGCGAGCGCGCGGGTGCGAAGCTCGTCGCGATCGGGACGGAAAAAGCGGCGGCTGCAGAATCCGCGGATGTCGCGACCGATCGCGATCGGCTCGTGCGCGCGCTGGCCGACGAGGCGAAAGCCGGCGCGGGCGAATTTTGGCTCGTGCTGATCGGGCACGGGACGTTCGACGGCAAGGAGGCGAAGTTCAATCTGCGTGGCCCGGATTTTTCGGCGGGCGAGCTCGCGGAATGGCTGAAGCCGTTTCAGCGGCCGCTGGCGATCGTCGACACGTCGTCGGCGAGCGCGCCGTTCCTCGCAAAGCTCGCGGGGCGGAATCGTGTGGTTGTGACTTCGACGCGCAGCGGCTTCGAACAGAACTACGCGCGGTTCGGAAAATATTTCGCGGAGGCGATCGCCGATCCAGCGAGCGATCTCGACAAGGACGGGCAGGTGTCGCTGCTCGAGGCGTTTCTCGGCGCCGCGCATCGCACCACGGAATTCTACAAGGCCGAAGGGCGGCTCGCGACGGAGCACCCGTTGCTCGACGACAACGGCGACGGGCTCGGCACGCCGGCGGACTGGTTTCGCGGTGTGCGCGCGATGAAGCGCGCCAGCGACGGGGCGTCGCCCGACGGCGCGCGGGCGCAGCAATTTGTCCTCGTGCGCAGCGCGGCGGAGCAGCAGCTCGCGCCCGACACGCGTGCGCGTCGTGACAAGCTGGAGCTGCAGATCGCGGAGCTGCGCGAGACGAAGGCGAAGATGAAGGACGAGGATTACTATCGCGAGCTGGAGAAGTTGTTGCGCGAGCTGGCGGGAATTTACGAAGGCACCTGACGCGCGGAAAATCGCGTCGCGCCGCGGCGCGCGGGATGCTTTGATCGCGGCATGCTCACACGATTTTCAGTGGCGCCGCTGCACACGATGACGCGGCGGCTCGCAGCGGTGGCGATGGGGCGCGAGGCGCCGGACCTGGTGATCACGGGCGCGCGGGTGTTGTCGACTTACACGGAACGCGTGCTTCGCGATCGCGAAGTGTGGATCGCGGGCGGACGAATCGCCGCGGTGAAACCGGCGGGCGCATTCAAGAAACAAAAACACGCCGGGCGCGTGGCGCGCTACGATGCGCGCGGCGGAATCCTCGCGCCGGGGCTGGTCGATCCGCACGTGCACATCGAGAGCAGCATGATGACGGCGTGCGCGTTTGCCGAGGCGGCGTTGCTGAACGGCACGACGACCGTCTTCTGCGACAGCCACGAAATCGGGAACGTGTGCGACGTCGCCGGCGTGGAGTGGATGCTGGAGGACGCGCGGCGTGCGCCGCTGTCGATTTTTCTGACCGTGCCGAGCACGGTGCCGGCGACGAACGCGAAACTCGAGACCGCGGGCGGCGATCTCACGCCGGCGAAGATCGGGAGAATTTTCGACCGCTGGCCGGAAGCGGCAGCGCTGGGCGAGAAGATGGATTACGTGTCGGTCGCGCTCGGCGACGCGCGCAGCCACGCGATTCTCGCCGAGGCGCTGCGGCGCGGCCGGCCGGTGTGCGGACACATCTACGGGCGCGAGTTTGTCGCGGCGGGCGCGGCGAGCGGCGTGACTGACACGCACGAGGCGATCGACCGCGAGATCGCGAACGATTTTCTGGAGAATGGCGTGTGGGTTTTCCTCCGCGGCGGAAATCCGCAGACGCCGTGGCACTCGCTGCCGCAGGCGATCAGGGCCGTGACGGAGCTTGGCGCGAATCCGAAACGCGTGTGCGTGTGCACGGACGATCGCGACGCGGACGATTTGTTTCTCTTCGGCATGGACTGGGTCGTGCGACAGGCGGTCGCGGCGGGATTGAAGACGACAACGGCGTGGAGCCTTGGCTCGCTGCACCCGGCGACGCGCTATGCGAGGGATGGCGAATTCGGCGGCGTCGCGCCGGCGCGGCGCGCGGACCTCGTGCTGCTCAACGACGCGCTCGAAGTGCAGAACACGTGGTTCGGCGGCGAGCTGGTGGTCGAGCGGCGAAAAATCACGCCGGTGCTGGAGCGTGCGCTCGCGCGGCGTTACCGTTATCCGCAGGCGGCGTATCGGACGGTGAAGCTGCCCGCACGCGCGAAGCTCGCGCTCGCGGCGCGAGAACCGAAGAAAACGAATCCGACGGCAAACGTGATCCGGGTCGTGCCGCCGGGGATCGTGACCGCGCGCGATCGCGTGACCATGCCGGCGGAGGCGAAATGGAGCGAATGGCTCGAGCGCGAGAATTTGTGTTTTCTCACGGTTGTCGAGCGCCACGGCAGGAATGGCGGCGTGGGGCGCGGCTTGTTGCGCGACTTCGGGCTGCGCGCCGGCGCCGTCGCGAGCAGCGTCGGCCACGACGCGCACAACATCGTCATCGCCGGCCGCAACGAGGCCGACATGCAGCTCGCGCTCGCGACGGTGAAGAAACTCCGCGGCGGCGTGTGCGCCGTGCGCGCCGGCAAGGTGCTCGCGAGCGTGGCGCTGCCGATCGCGGGATTGCTCTCGGACCGCCGCGCGCCGGTCGTGGCGAAGGAGACGACCGCACTCAAGCGCGCGTGGGTGAAGCTCGGCTGCAAGGTGCCCTACATGGGTTTCAATTTGCTGCCGCTGTCGGTGATTCCGGAATTTCGGCTGACGGACAAAGGGCTGGTCGACGTGACGGCGATGCGCCTCGTGCCGCTGTGGGAGTGAAGCGCGGGCGACGCCGCGATTGCGGATTGCGCGGCGGAAAAAGAGCCGGAGAGTAAGCGCCGTGTTGATCGATACGCACGTGCATCTTTATCCGACGGAGGTGGACCGCGATCCCGCGGCGTGGGCGGAGGCGCACGGCGAAAAACATTGGGCGCTGCTCTGCACGCGTCGTCGAAAAGACGGCCGTCCGGTGCAGTCGCTGCCGACGATCGACGGGCTGCTGCGCGCGATGGACGACGCCGGCATCGGGCGCGCGGTGCTGCTCGGCTGGTATTGGGAAAAACTCGAGACGTGCGTGGGGCAGAATCGCTTCTACGCGCAGTGCGTGCGCGCGCATCCGGACCGGCTGAGCGCGTTTGCCGCGCTGCAACCCGCGGCGGGATTCTGGCCGACGCTCAACGAGATGCACCGCGCGCGCGATGACGGGCTGATCGGCTTCGGCGAGCTGTCGCCGCACTCGCAGGGCTACGCGATCGACGACGCGGTGTTTCGCGAAGCGCTCGTGCTGGCGTCGGACTGGAAGATGCCGGTGAACCTGCACGTGACCGATCCGGAAAGCCGTGCGTTTCCGGGGCGCGTCGAGACGCCGCTGGCGGATTTCCCGCCGCTCGCGCGCGAATTTCCAAAGGTGCCTTTCATCCTCGCGCACTGGGGCGGCCTGCTGCCGCTGCGCGACGCGAGCGTGCTCGGGCTGAAAAATATCTTCTACGACACGGCCGCCTCGCCGCTGCTCTACGACGCGGGCATCTGGCAGCGCTTCACGCAAGTCGTGCCGCGCGAGCAGGTGCTGTTTGGCTCGGATTTTCCGCTCAACCTTTACCCGCGCGTCGCTGTCGAGGCGGAGATGGCGCGACTCGTCGCCGAAGCGCGCGAAGCGGGGATGTCCGCCGACGTGCTAGGCGAAAACGCCGCGCGGCTCTTCTTCGCTGCGCGCTAACGCGAACGCGAGCGCAGAGCTCGTCGCGCGCTCGACGACGATTTGCAGGCCGGTGCTCAGGCCGCCCGGCAGAAACACGGGAATCGCGAGCACCGGCAGACCGCCGAGGCTCGCGGGCGCGGTGAGCGTGAGCAGACGGCTGCGGTTTTCGAGCGTGCACTCGGCCTTCGTGAGCGCGACGCACGGCGAGGCGGGCAGCACGAGAAAATCGTAGGTGTGGAAAAACATTTTCCACTGCGCGCGGATCGCGGCGAAATCGCGCTCCGCCGCGTCGATTTGCGTCGGCGTGAATTCCTGCCCGCGGTTGAGCCGCTGCCAGACGGCAGGGTCGTAGCGCGCGCGATATTTTTTCGCCCACGCGCGATGGACGTCCCACGCTTCGCGGGCGACGAGGGTGTTGTAGGTCGCGAGTGCGGAACGGAACGCGTCGAGCAGCGTGTCGCGCGTCGTCGCATCGCAGGTGGGCGCGAAACGTTCCGCGGCGCGGCGGCAGGCGAGGGCGACGTCGGCGTCGAGGCCGGGCAGTTCGAGATGGCAGCCGCGCGGCGCGCGCCCCGTGGGCGCGAGGCCGACGAGTGCGGCGATCGCGGTGCGCATGTCGGCGGCGCTTCCGGTGAACCAGCCAGCGGTGTCGAAACTTGGCGCGAGCGGAAAAGCGTCGGCGATCCACGCGTCGCGCGGCGCGAGCCGAAATCCGAAGAGCCCGCAAAACGCCGCGGGCACGCGGATCGAGCCGCCGGTGTCGGTGCCGAGCGCGAGCGGCGCGATGCCGGCGGCGACGACGGCGGCGGACCCGCTGCTCGAGCCGCCGGTTGTGCGGCCGGGGAATCGCGGATGCTCGCAGTCGCCGTAGTGTGGATTTTCGCCGGTGATGCCGTAGGCGAATTCGTGCAGGTGCGTCTTGCCGGCGAGGACGGCGCCGGCTTCGCGCAGAGCTCGAACGAGCGCGGAATCGCGTGGCGGCGTCGCGCGCACTTCGGGAAGAAAAGTCGAGCCGGCGAATGTCGGCTGGCCGGCGATATCGAAGAGGTCCTTCGCGAAAAACGGCACACGTGCGAGCGGGCCGATGCTGGGCGCGGCGGCGAACTCCGCGGCGAGCGCGGTCTCCGGCGCGAGCGTGGCGAGGACGGCGCGGCGCTGCGCGGGCGAGAGTCGCGCACGCACGCGCGCGTGGACCTCGCGCGCGGCTGCCTCGGGCTCGAGCTGTTGCCACGCGCGAAAGGTCATCGCGTCGATTTCCCAGAAACAAAACGCCGAGGCAATCGTGGAGAAACAGACTCGCCGACGCCGGGGAACTTGGTTTCGTTGCGCCATGATTTTTTCCCGGCTCGCGACCGTCTGGATGCTGCTGGCGCTCGCGTTGGGCCCGGGTTGCGCGCGGCGGGAAAATTCGCCGGCGGCGCCGACGAAGGCGGACGCGCCGTTGCGCAAAATCGTGTTTCAAACCGACTGGCTGCCGGAAGCGGAGCACGGCGGATTTTATCAGGCGCTGGCGAAGGGATTTTACCGCGAGGCGGGGCTCGAGGTGGAAATCCTTCCCGGCGGGCCGGGCGCGACGATCAAGTCGTCTGTCGCGACGGGCCGCGCGGATTTCGGGATGAACCGCAGCGACGACGTGATCATGGCCGCGAGCCAGGGCCTGCCGCTCGTGATGGTCGGCGCGGTGTTGCTGCACGATCCGGAGGCGCTGCTCGTGCACGAAGCGAGTCCGGTGAAATCCGTGCGCGACCTCGCCGGCCGCACGGTCATCGCGCCGCCGAGCATGACGTGGATTCCCTACGTGCAGAAAAAATACGGCATCGCCTTCGACTTGAAGCGGACCGCCTACGGGCTGACGGCCTTTTTTGCCGACGAGAACGCGATCCAGCAGTGCATCGTGACGAGCGAACCGTATTTCGCGGCGCAGCACGGGGTGCGCGTGCGCACGGTGTCGCTGACGGACGAGGACTACGATCCGTATCACACGATCATCTGCCGGCGCGAGCTGGCGCGCACGGAGCCGGACTTGGTGCGCGCGTTCGTGGCGGCGTCGGTCCGCGGCTGGCGCGACTATCTCACGGGCGATCCGGCGGCGGCAAACGCGCTCATCCGCGCGCGCAACCGCGAGATGTCCGAAGGACAGCTCGCGTTTTCCCGCGCGGCGTTGATCGAAAGAAAATTTGTGCTGGGCGACGCGGCGCGCGGCGAAAGCGCGGGCGCGATCTCACTCGAACGGCTCCAGCGTCAGATCGACGTGCTCACGAACCTGAAAATCCTCGGGCAACCGGTGAGTGTCGCGAGCGTGCTCGCGCAACCGACCTCGCCGACGGGCGGCACACCTTGAAAAAAATTTGCCTCGCCCGCGAATCGCACGAGCGTCCTTCACCATGAATCCTGAAGCCAATCTCACTGCCCTCGGCCTCGCGTTGCCCACGCCGCCCGCCGCCGCCGGCAGCTACGTGCCAACGGTGCGCACGGGCAACCTGCTGTATTGCGCGGGGACGATCGCGATGCTGAACGGCCAGATGACGCACGTCGGCCAGGCCGGCAAGGAGCAGGCGATCGACGCGGCGAAGAAGTCCGCGGAAATCTGCGCGCTGAACACGCTCGCGAATATCAAGGCGGCGCTTGGCTCGCTCGATAAAGTGGCGCGCGTGGTCTTCGTGAGCGGCTTCGTGAACGCGGTCGACGGCTTCGCCGACAGTCCCGCGGTGATCAACGGCGCGAGCGATCTGTTCGTGAAAGTTTTCGGCGACGCAGGCAAACACGCGCGCGCGGCCGTGGCAGTGAACGGCCTGCCGCGCGGCTCGACGACGGAAGTGCAGGTGGTCGTCGAGGTGAGGGCGTAAGCGAGATGATGCTGCGAGCGCCATGCTTGAGCATGGCTCGCGCGCCAAAGCCGGGCTGGAGCGCGGTGTTTCCGGGAAATGCCGCGCTCGCGGGCGCTCGTTTCTAACCGACGCGCTTGACCAGCACCTTCGCGTTGCGGCCGCTCTCTTCGTAGGCCTTCAGGCGCGCTTCGGGGAGGATCGACTTGTCGGCTTCCTCGAAGCCGCAGACGTTCGTGAAGAAACCGAAGCTCTGCGTCGACAGCGCGATCACCGTCGTGGCGCCGCGGTCTTTCGCCTGGAGGCAGGCATACTCGACCATTTTCTTGCCGATGCCGCGGTTGTGGTAGAACGGCATGACGTAGAGCGAGCCGACTTCCGCCATCTGCGGTTTGTCGGGATAAAAATACAACGTGACGCAGGCGATGATGTTCTCGTCGATCTCGAAGACGAAGAACTGGTCGATATTTTTTTCGATCGCCTGCTGCGTGCGGTGGATGAGCTCCTCGCGGCGGACGGCGGCGCGCGTGAGATTGTAGATCAGGCGCACGTCGCTTTTGCGCGCCTTGCGGATCTGCTGGTAATCGTTGCCGTAGACGAGCGAGCCGACGCCTTCGTTGGAGAAGACTTCGTTGAGCAGGCCGTCGAACACCCGCCCGTCGAGCACGTGGACGCGCGGCGTGCCGGTCTCGATCGCCTTGATGGCGTGCGCAGCCTTGCTGAGGCTCGCCTCGGCGAGGCGTTCGGGCTGCTTTTCCACGAGGTCGCGCAACGCGTCGACGGAGATTTCGCGCCGCACCTTGCCGTCGATCTCGAGGCCGTCCTGCGGGGTGAGATAAATGATCTTCGTCGCGTGCAGCGCCTCCGCGAGTTCGGCGGCGAGCAGGTCGGAATTCACGCGGAGCGATTTTCCATCCGGGCCGAACGCGATCGGCGACACGACGGGCACGACCTGCCGGTCGATCAGCTCGGTGAGAAAATCCTTGTCGATGCGCTCGACCTTGCCGGTGAACTGCTGGTCGACGCCCTTGATGATGCCGGTGGGCAGCGCGCGAACGGCGTTCGTGGTCGCGCACTTCAGCGCGTTTTGCGTGAGGCCTTCGACGACGGTGTGCGTGACGCGCGACGAGGCGCGAATCGCGAGGTCGAGCGTGGCGGCGTCGGTCACGCCGCTGCCGTCGACGTTGGAGATCGGAATTTTCCGCGCGGTCGAGAGCTCCTGGATCTGGTGGCCGATGCCGTGCACGAACACGACCTTGATCGCGAGCGAGCGGAGGACGGCGATGTCGACGAGGAGATTGGGAAAATTTTCATCCGCGACGATCGAGCCGTCGATCGCGATGACGAAAATCTGCCCCTGAAAACGCGGGACGTAGGTGAGGATGCCGCGCAGGTCCGTCGGCTTGATCGTCGTCGCGGTGGCCGGCGTCGTCGCCGGAGAAGGAGGCTGGCCGTTGCCGTTGCTCATCGATGAGGTCGCGCTGTTGTCGGCGATGCGGCGGGGCGCGTCAATGAAGACGTGAAAGACTTTGGAAGCCAGGGGAGACGCCGAAGACGTGGAGAAGATCAAGAGACACGAAAGACGGAAGACATGGCGGAGTGGGCGCGGGTCTTCCTTGTCTCAGATGTCTTCCGCGTTTTTCCGCGCCTTCCTCATTTCACCTGCAGCGTCCACGCGCGCGACGACTGCGCGCCGGCGAGCGTGACGCGGTAGCGGCCGGGTTTCAGCGTGCCGGCGGGCACGGTGAGCTCGACGACGTTGTCGTTGGTGCGCGCGAGCAGTCCGCCGGAAATTTTTTCGTAGTCGGCCGCGATGACGATCTCGTCGCCGTGCACGTAGAGATCGGCGCCGGCGAGCAGGCGCTTCGGATCGGGCAGGGTGCAGGCGAAGCGGAACGTATACGCGTCGCGCGTGCTGGCCTCGGGCGGCGCGGCGACGTTGGTGATGTCGGAGGGAAGTTCCGGCGCGTCGACGAGCGTGCGGCGGAGCGGGTCCGGCAATCCGCCCGCGGCCGGCGCGATGGTGGCGGAAACGATCGGCGTCATGCGGTCGGCGGGGCGCTGCGCGGGGAGCGGGATGCGTTGATAACCGGCGGAGAGAAGCCGCGCGACGTTGGCGCGGGTTTTCATGTTCTCGTAAGGCTCGTAGGCCGGGCCGGCCTTGCGGTAGTGCAGCGTCAAATAAGTGTAGCCGCCGATGAACACGACGATCGCGAGGGCGATCCATTTCATCGGCCAGGGCCGGCGGTCTTTGGGCGACACGAGCATGCGCATTCAAGAAATCGCCGCGCAGGCGCGGGCTCGCAAATAAAATTGCTCCGGCTCGCGCGGGCTGCTTCGTTGCCCGACTTCATGAAACTCTGGTCGCAGTTCTTCATCCCGACGTTGAAAGAGAGTCCGGCCGACGCGGAGATCGCGTCGCACAAGCTGCTCCTTCGCGCCGGGCTCGTGCGCAAACTCGGGGGCGGGCTCTACACGTATCTGCCGCTCGGGCTGCGCGTGATGCAGAAGCTGACGCAAATCTGCCGCGAGGAACTGGACGCGGCGGGCGCGATCGAGCTGTGGATGCCGCACGTGCACCCGGCGGAAAACTGGCAGCAGGGGCCGCGCTGGGCGGCGGCGCGCGAGATCATGTTTCGCGCGGACAGCGCGGGTGACGGCAAGCGCGCGGCGCGCGAGCCGGAGTTCGTGCTCGGGCCGACGCACGAGGAGATCATCACGCCGCTGGTGAAGACGGAGATCACGAGCTATCGCGACCTGCCGAAGAATTTTTATCAGATCGCGACGAAATTCCGGAACGAGATCCGGCCGCGCTACGGGCTGATGCGCGCGCGCGAGTTCGTGATGATGGACGCATATTCCTTTGACGTGAACGACGACGCCTCGATCAAGAGCTACCACGCGATGAAGGCGGCGTATGCGGCGTTTTTCAAACGCATCGGCGTGACGGCGATCGCGGTCGAGGCGGACACGGGCGTGATGGGCGGAAGTTTTTCGCACGAGTTCATGGTGCCCGCGGAAGTGGGCGACGACGACGTGATCTACAACGAGGCGAGCGGCTACGCGGCGAATCGCGAGAAGGCGACGAGCGCGCTCGTGCCGGCGGACTTGAGGGATGCGGCGCCGACGGGCGCAGTGGAGGAGTTTGCGACGCCGGGCGTCGTGACGATCGCCGCGCTCGAAGCGGCGCCTTACGCGGTGCCGGCGGACCGGCAGTTCAAGACGCTCGTCTACGTCGGCGACGGGAAGTTGTTCCTCGTGATCCTGCGCGGCAGCGACGAGCTCGAGGAGGCGAAGCTCGGCGCGCTGGGCTTCGGGTTGTTCCGGCCGGCGACGCCGGAGGAAATCGAGCCCGTCATGGGCGCGAAGCCGGGCAGTCTCGGCGCGGTGAAAGGCACGATCAAAAACGCGGCGGCGCTCGCGGGCGTGTTTGCGGACCACGCGATCCGCTTGATCGGCAACGGCACGACCGGAGCGAACAAGGATGGTTTTCACCTGCGGAACGTCAACGTGGCGCGCGATCTCGCGATCACGAAGTTCGGCGATTTCCGCCGCGTGCGGCCGGGCGAGCCCGACGTGAAGTCGGGCCAGCCGCTGCAGGTGCGGCGCGGCATCGAGGTCGGACACATTTTCAAGCTCGGCACGAAATACTCGGAGAAATTCGGCGCGGCCTACACCGACGACCAGAAGCAGTCGCACCTGATGGTGATGGGCTGCTACGGTATCGGCATCAGCCGCACGCTGCAGGCGGTGATCGAGCAGAGCCACGACGCGGACGGCATCGTGTGGCCGTGGAATTCGGCGCCGTTTCAGGTGCTGGTGTGCGTGCTCGACCCGCAGTTGCCCGAGGCGATGGAGCTCGCGAGGAAGCTCGGTGCGGCGGCCGAGCGTGCGGGCGCGGAGGTGTTGATCGACGATCGCGCGGAGCGGCCGGGTGTGAAATTCAAGGACGCGGATCTGATCGGAATTCCGCTGCGGCTCACCGTCGGCGGCAAGGGCTTGAAGGAAGGCGTCGTCGAGCTGAAGTGGCGCGCGCAGAAGGATGTCGCGAAAGTCCCGCTCGCGGAAGCGGAGGCGCGCGTGGCGGCGGCGGTCGGGGAGGCGGCGGCGAAGGCGGGCGGGTGAGCGACGGCTTTGGGTTTTAGTCACAGAGGACACAGAGCTCGGACACGGAGGATCGGGGTTGGGCGCGGGCTGGTTCGCGAAGGAGAATTTTGAGAATTCTCCAATGTGAGCGCATTACGCATTACG
The DNA here is from genome assembly GCA_035545575.1 of Opitutaceae bacterium. Classification (GTDB taxonomy): domain Bacteria; phylum Verrucomicrobiota; class Verrucomicrobiia; order Opitutales; family Opitutaceae; genus ER46. The sequence goes on from DASZYB010000051.1 coordinate 38,427, forward strand.
CTGTGCTCTGGGTATCGCAGCTCCGTGTTCGCTGTGATCGATCCGGGCGCGGCGCGGGGTCGCGACTTGCGCCGCGTGATTTCCTGTTGAACTCTTCGGGCCGTTCTACGAGCAAACGTCCCGGAAATGAAAATCGTCGCCACGAATCCGCATGTTTCGCCCGCGCCGCACGCCGAGACCGAGCTGGCGCTCGAGGGCTTGTGGCGCGTCGTCGTGCTGAACGACCCGGTGAACCTGATGTCCTACGTGGTGCTGGTGTTCAAAAAAGTCTTCGGCTTCGACGAGGCGACGGCGCGGCGCAAGATGCTCGAGGTGCATGAGCAGGGCCGTTCGATCGTGTGGAGCGGGTTGCGCGAAAAGGCGGAGGCGTATGTTTTCACGTTGCAGCAGTGGCACCTGACCGCGGTGCTGGAGCCCGATGAGTCCCGAACGACGTAAGCGCATCGAAGTGAAGCTGGCGCTGCCGGTCGTCGCGCCATTGCTCGATGTGATCCGCGAGCTCGCGGACTCGCTGAAGCAGAATCTCGCCGCCTCGACGCCGCTGCCGGACATCGAGCCGGAGTTTCGCGAGGCGTGGCAAGGCGAGCTGCTCACGGCGCAGAACGACGACGTGCGCACGCTGCTCGCGTTGTTCAACGACGAGTTTTTCACGGAAGGCGTGGTGGCCTTCGACGACGACAACGCCGAGGCGATCGTGCGCGCGTGCGCGGCGGTGCGGCTGAGGTTGCGCGAGGTTTACCTGAAGCCGCTCGGTGACGAGGCGCTCGAGAGCGGCGATGTCGACCTGCTCGCGCTGGACGATCCGCTGCGGAAGGCCTTCATGTGCTATCTGTTTCTCGCGACGGTGCAGGAACTGATCATCCAGCATCTCGACGAGAGCATTCTCGAGTCGTGAGCGGCGTTTTTTTGCCCCAGCGGACCCGGAGCCTGGACACAGAGGACACAGAGGGTCGAAAAGTGTCCGGCGCCAGAAGCGTGGAGGAAATTTCCGTGCCGGACTTTTTGCGTCCGGCGCTGCAAGTTTTCGCGGAAGCACAATCGAAATTTTCAAAAGCGGAATCGGCGTTTGACGGGGCGGCGCGCCGACCTACCTTCGAGGCGACACCCTGCAGTGTTCGAGGTGCTTTCAATAACTGCTCTTTGCCTTAGGAAAATTACGGACGTTGAAACCGGCGCGAGCGATGTCAGGCCGTAAACCGGAAGACAGAAAACGCGACGGAGGCGTCCACCTTAACTAAAAAAGGTCTTGAGCCTTTGGGCATACGGCACAGGCGGGGTGTCATTTCACTTTTCGATTTTGGGTTGCGGATTTTCGATTTCGGGCTGCCAGCTTTAGGCCGATGAATCCTTCCGAATACAACGCGCTGCACGTCATCCACCTGCTGTCGCTGTTCTTCATGGTGGGCGCCATTTTTTACGGCTGCGTGGCGGCGCCGGAGACGCGCAAAAAGACGCTGATGTGGAGCGGCATCGCGGCCTTGCTCGTCGTCGCGACCGGCGTGCGGATGGCGCTGGGGATTTACCAGACGATCCCGGTATGGGCGTGGGTGAAGGTGGTCTGCTGGCTCGGCCTCGCGGCCTTCGTCGGGCTCGCCTACAAGCGCCGGGAAAAAACCGCGCTCTGGATCGAGCTGACGTTGATCCTCGTGGCGGTCGCGCTGGTGATGGTTTACTACAAGCCGTTCACGTCCTGACGCGACGCGATCATGCCCGGCTCGCTCTGCGGTGTTTGGGTCGACGAGCGCGGGCGCGTGCACACGACTGTCGAGACGACCGGGGGCGGCCGCGAGGAACGCCTCGCGGAGCTGCGGCCGTTTGCGTGGCTCAATGACACGCCGCCGGGGGCGAACCTGACGGGACTCGAGCTCGAGCGATTGCAGGGCGAGGGTCCCTTCGACCGGCTCGTGCATGCGGGCGATCGCGAGAGCTTCGATGCGTTCGTGCGCGCGGCGCGGGATGCGACGGGCCTCGATACGATCAGGCCGATCGAGAGCCAGTTTCTGCTCCAACAGCGCGAACGCCTCTACCGCGAGATGATGTTTCACGACTTGCGGCGGTGTCAGCTCGACATCGAAGTCGCGTCGCCCGCCGGCGGATTTCCCGACGCGGGGCGCGCCGACGATCGCGTGCTCGCGATCGGGCTGCGCTGCGCGGGAAAAAACCGGCTGCTGTTCCTCGCCGAGGCCACGGATGCGGCGGAGAAGAAACTGCTCGAGCAATTCTGCGCGGCGCTGCGCGAGATCGATCCCGACGTCATCGAAGGGCACAATCTCTTCAAATTCGACCTCGACTACCTGCGCCAGCGTTCGCGCCGATTGAAGGTGTCCTGCGCGTGGGGCCGCTACGGGCAGAACGCGTCGTTTCGCAGCAGCCGGCTCAAGGTCGCGGAGCGCTGGATCGATTTCACGCGCTGCGACCTGCCGGGCCGCGCGGTGGTCGACACCTATCTGCTCGTGCAGCTCTACGACATCACGACGCGCGAGCTGACGTCGTATGGGCTCAAGGAAGTCGCGATTTATTTCGGCATCACGGACGAGGAGAGCGAGCGCACCTACATCGACGGCGGAAAAATCCAGCACGCGTTTTTCGCGGACCGCGCGCGATTCTGCGCCTACCTCGAGGACGATTTGCGCGAGACGCAGGGGCTGGCGGACCAGTTGCTGCCGACTTATTTCGAGCAGACGCGGACGTTTCCGACGCTGCTGCAGGAGGCGACGCTGCGCGGCGCGACCTCGAAGATCGACCTGCTCTTTCTCGAGGAATACTACCACGCGCGCCAGGCCTGCCCGACGCCGCCGGAGGTGAAGCCGTTCGAAGGCGGCTACACGCGCAGTTTCCGCGAAGGCGTTTTCCGGCACGTGCTGCACTTCGACGTCGCTTCGCTTTACCCGAGCCTGCTGCTGCACATCGGCCGAAATCCGAAGAACGACACGCTCGGCGTTTTCATCCCGATGCTGAAGCGGCTGCGCGAGTATCGCCTGAAATACAAGCAGCTCGCGCGCGGCGCGCCGACCGAGGAGGAGCGGAGCGAGGCGCAGGCGCGGCAGGCGAATTTCAAGATCCTGATCAACTCGTTCTACGGCTACCTCGGTTTTTCCGGCGCGCGCTTCGGCGACGGCGAGCTCGCGGCGGAAGTCACGCGCCGCGGGCGCGAGTTGTTGCAGGCGCTGATCGACGAATTCGCCAAGCACGGCGGCACGATTCTCGAGGCGGACACGGACGGGATTTATCTTTCGTCGGAAAAATACTTCGAAAACCCCGACGCGCTGCTCGGCCTCGTCGCGCCGATTTTGCCCGTGGGCATCGAGCTGGAATTCGACGGCCGATACGCGGCGATGTTCTGCTACAAGGCGAAGAACTACGCGCTCTTCGACGGCAAAAAGCTCACGCTGCGCGGGAGCGCGCTGCGTTCGCGGGGCACGGAGCCGTTTTTGAAAAAACTCACGGACCAGTTGATCCACTTTCTCGTCGGCGCGACGACGGAGTCGCCGGTCGTGCTGCTCGAGGACTACCGCAAAAAACTCGTCGCGCTCGCCGTGCCGGTCGACGAGCTCGCGAAAGGCGAAACGCTCAGCCAGAGCCCGGACGCTTACGAGCGGTTCATCGCGGGCGGCGGCAAGCCGCGGCGCGCGTCCGCCGAAGCGGCGCTGCAACTGATGCCGCGCCCGCGGATGGGCGAGAAGGTGACGTATTACATCACCGCGCGCACGAAAGGCCGCACGAACGACTGGCAGCGGGCGCGCCCGCTCGAGCTCTACGACGCCAAGGATGCGCCCTACGATGCGGACTACTACACGGAAAAGTTGAACGACTGGATCGAGCGCTACGGTGCGTTCCTCGGGCTGCCGCCGCCCGCGCCGCCTGGTGGCGTGCAGGGGGAACTGGGCTTTTGAAACCCGTTCTGTGCATCGCATGAAGCGGCTGCCCCTCCGCCCATGGCTGGCAACGATCGTCCTCCTGCTGCTGCCGACGGCGCTTTACTGGAGCACGATTTTTCACCGTTACGGTTTTCGCGACGACTATTCGGTGCTGCGCGAGAGCCGCGAGGAACCTGGAAAAATCGTGCAGGTGTGCGCGATGCAGGCGCGGCCGATCTACGGCGTGCTGCTGGAATCTTCCTTCGGGCGGCTGCGCACGATCGACGGCCTCGCGGGGCTGCGTCTGCTCTCGGCGCTGCTGCTCGGCGTGGCGGCGGCGACGTTGTTTTGGATTTTGCGGCGGCAAAAGTGGGAGCGCGCGCTCGCGCTGCTGCTTGCCACGCTCGTCGTCGTATTGCCGGGCGCGCAGCTCTTCGTCGCGTGGACGGTGGCGTGGCCGCTGGCGATCGCGCTGTGGCTGGCGCTGGTTGCATTTGCCTGCGCGGAGAACGCATTCGAGGAAAACTCTTGTGCCACGCGGATCGTGTTCTGGGCGCTCGCGGTGCTGCTCGTGATGGCGAGCGCGTTGATCTATCAACCGAACAGCCTGTTCTATCTCGTGCCCGTGGCGGCGGGCTTGTGGCCGCGGCGCCGCCGGATTGAACGCAATGTCGTCGAGTGGTTCGTGCGCCACGGCGCGACCGTGGTGCTGGGGCTGGCGGGCGCGTTCACCGTGACGATGGTCGGTTTCGCGCGCGAGTGGATGCCGGTTTCCAATCGCGTGGCGCTGGAACACGACGGGCTGGGAAAATTTTTCTGGTTTCTCGCGGAGCCGCTGCAAAACGCGCTCGCGCTGATCCTGATCAACGACGACGGCGGCTCGCCCGCGGTGCATCGCGCGGCGGCGCTCGTGATGCTCGTGCTGATCGCCGGCGTGATCGGCGAGTGGCGGACGCGCGGCGCGCGGCACGGCTTGTGGTGGGCGCTGGCGTTGTGTGCGCTGCTGGTCGGGAGCTTTGGCGTGAATCTTTTCGTCGCGGATCGCTGGGCCGCGTATCGCGTGCTGCTGCCGTTGAGCGGCGTGATCGCGGTCTTTCTTGCGATGGCGCTGCTCACGCTCGGCGGCCGGCGGTGGGCCCGCGCCGGCTTCGCGGCGCTCGTGGTGGGCGGCGTGTGGCTCGCGCGCTCGCAGGCGTTCGACCTGATCGCGTGGCCGCAGAGCATCGAACTCGCGTTGCTCGAAAAAGCCGCGGCGCGCATCGCGCCGGCGGAGCGGCCGAGCGTCTTCGTTATCACGCCGACGCCGGACGAGCGTGTGGCACCGCGGGTGTTTCACGACGAGTTCGGCTCGCTTTCGACCGACTCCGACTGGGTGCCGAAGGAAATGCTGAAGGACATCATGCGTGAGCGTTTCCCGGCGACGCCGGCGATCGCGACGAGCTATGCGTTCGCGTGCGGCCGCAAGCTGCCGCCCGAGGAATCCTTCGACGTGATCGTCGATCTGCGCGTGCTGCGCGGGTTTCGCGGCGCGCCAGTGGGCGCGCGTTCGCCGGCGGCTACGGTGGAGGCGGTCGGGTCGCGTTGAGCAAAGCGGCAATCTCGGGATCGAGTGGTTGGTCGGCGAGCGCGGCAAGCAGTTCGTCCACGTTCGGCGTGTAGTCGGGAAGCTCGTGGGCGGGAAATTCACTTTGCGCCCGAAGCGTGAAACGAAGCGCGGTGAGAAAAGTCGCCCGGGCAAGATCACGCTTGTCCATCTTTTGGTAAATCTTCCCGGCCTCGGTGTTCAGCGCGGCATAGATCAAAACTTTGTTGCGTGCGACTTCCGGCGGCTCGTTCTCGACCAGCATCGCGAAATGCTGGTCAGGCGTGAGCTGAAAGAGCTTGTCGGCCTCGAGGTCGAACAGCCGTTCGCACGCCTGCACGACGGTTTCCAACGCCTCCTGGTCGGCGCCGGCACGATGTTTGAAAATCACGCGCGCAAGCAGGCGCCCGACTTCATCGATGATCCGCAGGATGTAGTCGCGACGGGAGGTGAGCATGACGGAAGGGATAAGGTGTAAGCGATAAGGCGTAAGCGCAAAAAGAAGCGGCGATGCCAAGCATCGCCGCGTTGCCCGAGCTTACAGCTTATAGCTTATCACCTACGCCTCTTTCAGCTCCAGCGCAGGTCGGTGCGCGAGAGCGGGAACTGCCGCACGCGTTTGCCGGTGGCCGCGAAGATCGCGTTGCCGACGGCCGGCGCGATCGGCGGGATCGCGGGTTCGCCGAGGCCGGTGGTGCGATTCTTCGTCGACAGGAAATGCACTTCGATCTTCGTCGGCGCGTCGGGCATGCGGATCATCGGATATTCGTGGAGATTGCTCTGCACGATCCGGCCGCGCTCGAGATTGAGCTCCTGAAACATCATCGTGCCGATGCCGTCGACGATCGAGCCTTCGACCTGGTTTTCGGCGCCGCTGAGGTTGACGATCTGCGCGCCGACGTCGCAGGCGGCGACGACGCGGTCGACCTTGAGCTGGCCTTCCTTCGAGACGGTGACTTCCGCGACCATCGCGATGTAGCCCTGATGGCTGAAGTGAAACGCGATGCCCTGGCCCTGGCCGCGCGGGAATTTCTTCGGATTCCAGCCGGCCTTTTGCGCGACGAGCTTCACCACGCCGGTCATGCGATCGGCGTCGTAGTTGCCGCCCATTTTCTGGGACAGCAGCTCGAGGCGAAATTCGAGCGGATCGCGGCCGGCGGCGTGGGCGAGCTCGTCGATGAAGCCCTGCATGACGAAGCCGAAGACGTTGTTGCCCGGCGCGCGCCACGGACCCATCGGGATGTTGCACTCCATCACGGTCTGCTCCGCGTGGAAATTTGCGAGGAAGCGCGCCGGAAACTGATCCGCCTGCAACGCCGCGCCGCTGCCGGGGCGCAACGCCATGCCGGCGCCACCGCGGCCGGCGCTCATCGTGCCGAAGGTGACGAAATGGTTTTTCCACGCGACGATCCTGCCGTTCGCGTCGACACCGCCCTGCAGGAAATGGAAACCGCCGGGTCGAAACTGATCGTGATGCAGGTCGTCTTCACGCGACCACGTGAGCTTCACGGGCGCGGAAACTTTCTGCGCGATCGCGGCGACTTCGAACATGAAGTCCGCGCTCAGCCGCCGGCCGAAGCCGCCGCCGCTGCGCATCATGTGCACCGTGATGTCGCCGGGCGCGATGCCGAGCATCTGTGCGATCTGATTCACCGCGCCGCCGGGATTCTGCGAGGGCGCCCAGACTTCGAGTTTCCCGTCGCGGAAATGTGCGGTGCAGTTCTGCGGCTCGATGCTCGTGTGCGAGATGAACGGATAGGAATACGCCGCGGTGACGACTTTCGCCGCGCTGGCGAGCGCGGCGTCGGGATCGCCTTCCTTGTGCAGCGTTTCGCCGGGTTGCTTCGACAGCTCCTGCGCTTTCGCGGCGAAGCCATCCCAGCTGTCGTTGGCGAACTTGCCTTCGTCCCACGTGACGCGGAGCTGCTTGCGCGCGCTGAACGCGGACCACGTGGAGTCGGCGACGATCGCGACGCCGGGCAGCAGGCCGGAAAGATTGCTCGTGCCCTCGACGATGAACGCATCCTTCACGCCGGGCAGCGTCTTGATCTGGTCGAGATTGGCGCTGACGACCTTGCCGCCGAAGACGGGGCACTTCTCGTAGACGGCGTAGAGCATGCCGGGCAGCTTCGTGTCGATGCCGAACAGCGGCTGGCCGGTGACGAGCTTCGGATTGTCGACGCCGCTGACGCGCGTGCCGAGGAGTTTGTAGTCCTTCGGATCTTTCAGTGGCGCATTGGCCGGCGGCGTGAGCGTCGCGGCTTTCGCGACGAGCTCGCCGTATTTCAAAACCTTGCCCGACGCGCGATGATGCACCGCGCCGCTCTCGGCGAAGCATTCGCTCGCGGGGACGTTCCACGTCTGCGCCGCGGCCTCGATCAGCATCGCGCGCGCCGTCGCGCCGAGCTTGTGGAAATTTTCGTAGTTGTTCGGCGTCGAGGTGCTGCCGCCGGCGCTCTGGTTGCCGTAGATCGCGTTGAGGTCGGCCTGCTGGACGACGACGTCCTTCCAATTCACCTCGAGCTCCTCGGCGATGATCATCGGGAGCGAGGTCTTGATGCCCTGGCCGATCTCGGGCTGCTTCGACATCAACGTGACGATGCCGTTTGGCGCGATGCGGATGAAGGCATTCGGCGCAAACTCGGTCGCGGGCGCGCCCGCGGAGGCGTTGACCATCTCGGCGGCGGACGTGTCGCCCGCGGACTTGAGATAGAAACCGAGCACGAGACCGCCGCCGCCGATCGCGGAGAGCTTGAGAAAACCGCGCCGATTCATCGGGCGGGAAAGCGTGGGCGCGTTCATGGGCGGGCTTCGGCGGTGGCGGCGACTTTCGACGCGGCGCCGGTCGCGGTCGTGCTGCCGTCGGCGAGCTCGGCGGCGCGCTTAATGCCGGCGCGGATGCGCAGATACGTCGCGCAACGGCACAGGTTGCCCGCCATCGCGCCGTCGATGTCTTCGTCGTTCGGGTGCGGGTTGCTCTTGAGGAGCGCGGCCGCGGTCATGATCGGGCCGGCCGGGCAGTAGCCGCATTGCGCGACGTCGAGCTCGCACCACGCCTGCTGCAGCGGGTGCAGGTGCTCGGCGTCCTTGGCGAGGCCTTCGATCGTGGTGACCTGCATCCGACCGACGGTTGAGACCGGCGTCATGCAACCGCGCGCGGGCACGCCGTTGAGATGGATGGTGCACGCGCCACACTGGCCGACGCCGCAGCCGAATTTCGTGCCGACAAGATCGAGATGATCGCGGAGCACCCAGAGCATCGGGGTGTCCGGCGCCACGTCCACGGTGCGGGACTGGCCGTTAACATTCAGCGTGTATTTCATTGGGTGGTGGGGAACCGGCGGCGGAAAATTAGAGCCGAAAGCAGGAAGGGCGAGACGAACGAAAGAACCGCGCGAACGTAGCGTGACGGCGCGCTCCGTCAACAGAGGCGTGGCTGAATTTCACCGGACGCTTCGAGGGCGCGGCGGGGCGGCAATCCGGCGCGCGCCGCGGAATGCGGCACGGGGGGATGGTAGGGCGTCTGTCTTGCAGACG
>DASZYB010000052.1:0-126324 GCA_035545575.1 Opitutaceae bacterium
GGAAGTTCAGCACTTCCATGCTCACATTGCCTCGTTCCACGGGCAAGGCGTCCTCGATTCGCTTCAGATGCGCTTCGGTCAACTCCATCCCTCCGGTCTGCACTTTCCATTCAATTTGGCAATAGTGTTAACAGGCCCTAGCAGACCGCATCGTCAAGATGGCTGAAAAAGAGCAGGGCTCCCGCCATATTGTAGAGCAACGCGCAAGTTGGGTTTCTGGTTGGCTTCAGGTGTTCGGCCAACTTGGTGCCCTCGCATTGAGCCTTTATGCGATCTATGCCGGATACCACCTGTTGGTCGATGGGAAGAGTCTCGCCGGATTCACGTTTTTCATTGCCGCAGTTGCCACTCTCGTAGGCACGGCGATGTATCGCCATAAGCATGCCAATCAGCCGCCTCGATAAAACACGCGGAGGTAGCTCCATGAAAAGATTACCTCATAAGCACATCCTCGAAAAGGCTGATTAAGCAGCGGCTCGACCGACATTCTCGGAATCGATCAGCGCAACGATGTCGGCGATTTCCCACACGCGCGTAGCGACCCCGGCCGCCATTGCCGGAGTAACGCGAAGTGATTGGTGAACTTTGGCGAAATTGTAGTAGCAGAAAAACAAGGCTAGCATCGCCTCGTGGTTCTCGACCTTTTTGGAAAAGGCATTTGTTAGCCGCGTGAAGCGGCGGTTGTGCATCCGAATCGTCAGGTTGTGCCGCTCAACAAAGCTCGTGGAGATATGCGCGTGTTCCGGCGCACCTGAAATTACAGCACGACGACTGCCCATGCACTGCGCGGGCGAGTAGCGGGCCTCAGTCTTCGGACCTTCACCGTAAATCTTCACGAGCTGCGCGTAATCGACAGCGGGGCCGAACGCATCATTACTCAGACCGGCATGTATGTCGCGCTTGCCGCCGTGAACCAATCCGCGACCCTTCGACTTTGGGAAAACCACATAGCGCACCCGCACCGGATGCGGGCTTGTCTTGCCCAGTGCCTTCGCAATGCCGGCGCCCACGTTGGGCCTCGTGATTGGCCGCACCTTGAACCGGTCTCGAATTAGTTGCGCGCGTTGCGCTGCGTTCATGCGCAGTCATATCGCGTCCTTAGTTGCCTAGCACCAGCGGAAATTCAAACTGACCCACTACCTGCGCTTCGCCCGACATGCCCGACGCCAACGCCACGCCTCCTCCGCCCTGCCCGTTCGAGAAACGGTTTCCCTCTCAGTTGGTGCGCGACGATGCGTTCTTCATGAGCCTGGCCTACAACCAGGCCATCGACGGGTGGCGGCAGGATGAAGTTCCCATCGGCGCGGTGATCGAAATCGGCGGCGAGATCGTCGGCGCGGCGCACAACACCGTCGAGCGCGCGAGCGACCCGACCGCGCACGCCGAAATCCTCGCGATCACGCAGGCCGCCGCGAAGCTCGGCGACTGGCGGCTCGAGGGCGCGACCGTTTACGTGACGAAGGAGCCGTGTCCGATGTGCTCGGGCGCGATGCTGATGTCGCGCGTGAAACGCGTCTGCTACGCCGTGCCCGACCCGAAGATGGGCTGCCTCGGCGGTGCGACGAACCTGAACGACCTGCCGCGCGTGAACCATCACGTCGAACTCACGGCCGGCGGCGTGCTCGAGGACGAGTGCCGCGAATTGCTGCAGGCGTTTTTCCGGCTGAAGCGGCGCGAAGAGCTGTAGGGCGTCTGGCTTGCAGACGCCGGCGTCGAGCGGAATGACGGACGCCAGGACAGCCTTTGCAAGACACACCGCAAAGTTGACGCAACCGCGCGCCGGTGCATCTGTTGCGATCCCACGTTCGTTTCGTTCTCAACCAATCCACACTGTCATGGCCTTCGAACTTCCGAAACTTCCCTACGCGAACAACGCGCTCGAGCCGCACATCGACGCGAAGACGATGGAAATCCATCACGACAAGCACCACGCGGCTTACGTGAACAACGCGAACAACGCGCTGAAGGATCAGCCGGCGCTCGCGAATCTCGACGTCAACACGCTCATCGCCGATCTCGGCAAAGTGCCCGAGGCGATCCGCGGCCCCGTCCGCAACAACGCCGGCGGCCACAGCAACCATTCGTTTTTCTGGACGATCATGGGGCCGGGCAAAGGCGGCCATCCGAAAGGCCAGCTCGCCTCGGCGATCTCCTCGACGTTTGGCGATTTCGACAAGTTCAAGGCGGCGTTCGCGCAGGCCGCGGCGACGCGCTTCGGCTCCGGCTGGGCATGGCTCGTCGTCGGCGCGGACAAGAAACTCGCGATCGGCTCGACCGCGAATCAGGACAGCCCGCTCATGGGCAAGGCCGTCGCCGGCCTCGAAGGCAAACCCGTCATCGGCCTCGATGTCTGGGAGCACGCCTACTACCTGAACTACCAGAATCGCCGGCCCGACTACGTCACCGCGTGGTGGAACGTCGTCGACTGGGACGCCGCGGAGAAAAATTTCGTCGCCGCGACCAAGTAGGCGGCACTCTCGCGGCGAAACACCCGCCCGAACCTTTCGCCACTCCGACGATCCGTTGCGCGATCAGCGCGCAACCTGCAAGCCGCGCTCTTCGCGCGGCTTTTTATTTTTCCGCTCCGCCATCGCCGATCCGCGATCCGAAATGGTCAGGGCGTCCAGACGTTCGCCTGCATCGCGCCGCCGCCGAGGCCCGCGCTGATCGGCGTGCTCTTGCCGGTCTCGGTGTCGAGGACGCACAACACGCTCGTGGCGCGGTCGCGTGCGGTGTAGACGAGGTGGCGGCCATCCGCGAGCCAGCACGGCTCGATGCCGTCGAACGGCGCGCCGGAAACTTTCTCCGCCTTCCCCTTCGAAAAATCGTAGACGGCGATCTGGTAGCTGCCGCGGTCCTTGATCGTGCAGGCGATCCTGTTCGGCTTCGCGCGGCTCCAGTCCGGTTCGGCGGCGTAGCTGAAGCCCGTGAGCAGCCGTTGCGCGCCGCCGCCGCCGGCCGGCATCACGTAGAGCTGCGGCGTCGCGTCGCCCATCGCGAAGACGATCCGCCCGCCATCGGGCGACCAGCAGGGCGAGGCTTTCACCGCGCTCGAGCCGACGTTGCGCCGCGCGATCTGGCGGCCCTGCGCGTTGCCGACGTAGATTTCCGACGAGCCTTCGCCGCTCAACACCATCGCGACCTGCGCGCCGTTCGGGCTGTAGCGCGCGCCCTGATTCGTGCCGCGAAAACTCACGAACGTCGTGCGCTCGTAGGTGCGGAGATCGTATTGGAAAATATCAGGAAAGCCGGATTTGAAGAAACTCGTGTAGAGCAGCCGCTGGCCATCGGGCGACCAGCGCGGCGTGAGCACGAACGCGCGATCGTTCGTCACGCGCTTCAACTCGCCGAGAAAAAGATCCGACACGTAGACTTCCTTCTTGCCGGTCGTCTCGCCGACGAAGGCGAGCCGCGCCGCGAAAAATCCGCGCAGGCCTTCCTCGTTCGTCTGCTCGACCGCGACGTCGGCGGCGCGCAGCAGCGCCGCGCGCGGCGTCGTGCCGCTCACGACCTGCGAAACCACTTCCGCACCGTGCGGCCCGAGCACGTCGACGCGCACCTGCGTCGGCCCGGCGGCGGAGAAACGGATGTCGTATTTGAAGCCGCTCTCGACGAGTTTGTAGCGGCCGTGGACGCCGAACGCCTGGCGCGCGAGCCGCGCGAGATCGGCGCTGCCCGAGGAGACGCGCACCGGAATCGTGCTTTTGTCGACCAGCGCCACGACCTCGCCGATGCGACCCTGGGCAAAAGCCGGCGCCGCGACGAGGCCGAGCAACAGGAACAGACGCAGAAAAGTTTGCATGAGAAAAGTTGGCCTAAAGAAACCCGCGATGAAGGCCTTTCTATTTGCACGTGGCCGCGGCTTAACAACTCTTATTTGCTCACAATCACACCCGCACCGTGACCTCCGACGAAATCAAAGAGCAGCTCAAACAGGTGAAGTATCCCGGATTCAGCCGCGACATCGTGTCGTTCGGGCTCGTGCGCTCCGCGGGGTTCGCCGACGGCACGGCCAAAGTCTCGCTCGGGCTGACGACAAACGACCCGAAGATCCCGCTGCAACTGAAACAGGAGATCGAGAAATGCCTGCGCGTGGTGCCGGCGGTGAAAGACATCATCGTCGAGATTTCGGTCAGCGCGGTGAAATCGCCCGCGAACGCCGCCGCGCCCGGCGCGGGCGCCGCAGGCAATCTCGCCGGCAACGCCGCCGGCAAAACGATCAAGCACGCCGTCGCGATCGCCTCGGGCAAGGGCGGCGTGGGCAAGAGCACCTTCGCCGTGAATCTCGCGTGCGCGCTCGCGCAATTGTTCGAGCAGCAGGGCCGGCCGGGGCGCGTGGGCCTGATGGATTGCGACATCTACGGGCCGAGCGTGCCGTTGATGATGGGCCTGCACGGCCGCCCCGAAGTCGAGGGCGAAGGCGCCGATGCGATGCTGGTGCCGATGGAGCGGCACGGCGTGAAAGTGATGAGCATGGGTTTTCTCGTCGACGACAACACGCCCGTCGTGTGGCGCGGCCCGATGATCATGAAGACCGTGCAGCAGTTCGTCCAAAACGTGAAATGGGGCGAGCTCGACGTGCTGCTCGTCGACCTGCCGCCCGGCACCGGCGACGCGCAGCTCTCGCTCGTGCAGACGCTGCCGCTCGACGGCGCGGTGATCGTCACGACGCCGCAGCCCGCCGCCACCAACGTCGCGCGCAAGGGCGGACTGATGTTTCAAAAGGTGAACGTGCCGCTGCTCGGCGTCGCGGAAAACATGAGCTACTTCCTCGATCCCTCGGGCAAAAAGCACGAGCTGTTCGGCGCGGGCGGAGGCATCGTCACCGCGGAAAAACTCGGCACCGTGCTCCTCGGGCAGGTGCCGCTGATTCCGGAGATTCGCGCCGGCGGCGACGCGGGCGAGCCGGTCGTCGTGAGCGCGCCGCAGAGTGCGGCCGCCGCGGTGTTTCGCGAAATCGGCGCGACGCTCGTCGCGAGCCTCGCGCGGTCGACGCCGTCGAAGCGGTGACGTTTAGGAAAAATTGCAGGCATTGACAGCACCGGTCACGTCGCTCTCATTTCTGTCGCGCTGCGCATGACTTCTCCAGGTCCAGAGCCTTCCCAGTCCCGCGAGTTCGTTAAACAATCCAGCCTCTACCAGGAATTCCTGGCCGAGCGGGAGGAGATTCTGAAGCACAAGTGGCTCGAATCGGAACGGCTCGGCTACGACATCGGCTTCGAGCGCGCGCTGCTCGACTGGATCCGCAAGCATCGTGAAAGCTGGCGCGCGGCGCGGCGCCAGCAGCAGCATCATCACGGCCACGGCGCCGGTTCGGCCACGCCGTTTCCGTCGTCCGCGCAGATCAGCGACAAGAAAGCGGGCTGAGGCCGGAGCGCCGCTCGCCGGCCGGGCGGGATCGCCCGCGGAAATTCCAAAACAAAAAAGCCGGGCACTTGGCCCGGCTTCGGTGTTTTCGGCCGCGACGATCGGCGCGCGGCGAAAGGGAAAATTACTTGATCTCCTTGTGGAGCGTGTGGCGCTTGAGGAAGGGGTTGTATTTCTTCTTCTCGATGCGCTCGGTCACGGTCTTCTTGTTGCGAAACGTGAGATAGCGCGAGACCGGCTTGCCCTCTTTCTTGGCCTCGGTGCACTCCAGGATGACTTGTTCTTGCATGGTGGAAATAGTTTGAAGGGTCAGAGGAAACGGCGGACGCAGGCCGGTGCAAGGGCAAAGTGCAGGGCCAAACCGCCGGTTGCGCGCTCACCTCGCCGCGCAACTTCGCGCGGAGGGTCGCGACCTACCGGCGCTTCTCCGTCAGCGGCAGCATCACGCCGCGGCGAAACAGCGTCACCTGCCCCGTGCTCGACGAGACGACGATCGAGATGCAGTTCGCCGCCACGCTGATGGCGGCAGCCGCGGCGTGCCGGCTGCCAAGCCCGCTTGGCAGCGAGTGGCTCGAATCCGTCGCCTGAATCAGGCTGCCGGCGGCTTCGACGACGCCGTCGCCGCGGATCACGAATGCGCCGTCGATCGAGGAAAATTCCTTCACCGTCTCGTCCATGAAGGGATTGAGGATGTTGCGATCCTCCTCCTTGTAGCCGAAAAACGGATTGAGCACGAGCGGCTTGGTCAGCGTCTCGACTTTCTCGGTGTCGCCGACGACGAAGAGGCAACCCACCGGCCGGCCCTCGCGGCCTTCGACCGCGAGTTCGGTCGCGACGGCGATCACGCGCTCGAGCACCTCGGGTTTCACGTCCTCGGGCAACAGGTCCGCGGTCGAGCCGGTCAGCAGCGTCTGGAATTCGCGCTCGATGTCGACGACCACGAGCGTGTCGAACTGGTTGCTGCCCGTGATGCCGCCGATGCAGCAGATGCGATCGGTGAACTTCACGACGCCGCGCGTGAGCGCGACGAGCATCGCGCTGCGCAGTTGCGCGAGCCGCTGGTTCGAGAACGAGCGCACCTGGATCATCTCGGTGAACTCGCGGTGATCCTCCGTCGTCTCGAGCGCCGTGCGCGTGACGAGGATCGTCTTCAGCTTCGAGCGCAGCGCGCCGGGCTGGATGCCGCCGATGAACGTGTCGCCGAACACCACGATCGAGCTGCACTCCGCGCCGGTCGCCACGCGATCCGCCTCGCGAAACATGAGGCGGTTGACGCGGTTCTGCTGCGCCTCGGCCGCACGCGTGCCGCCGAAGCCGCCGACGAGCAGTTCGTAGAGCGTGTCGAGGTCGGGCGCGTTGACGAGGTTGTCGACGAGCTGCTGGTCCTTCACCTGCTGCGCGATCGACGCGAGCACCTGCAGGTAATCGCGCGCGTTCTCGCCCGCGATGAGCATGAAGATCAGGCGCACGCGCTCGTCCGCCAGCGCGCCGTCGTGCCGGATGCCGACGCGGCTGCGGCCGATCGCGAGGATGTAGCGGCGGCTCATCTTCACGCGCACGTGCGGCAGCGCGACGCCGAAGCCGAGATACGTCGTCATCGTGCTCTCGCGCGCGAGCAGGCCCTTCATCAGCGACTCGGGCTTGAGGTCGGGGAAATTTTTAACACAGACGTCGAGCAGCTCCTGCAGCGCCGCCTCCAGATCGAGACTGCGCAGGTCGACGATGCGGCTCCGGGCGATGACTTTGTCGAGGCGCATGTCAGGAAGTAGCGGGTAGCGAGTAGTGGGTAGCGAGCATCATGCAATCGTTGGTTTGGGACCTGCTCGCTACTCGCTACCCGCTGCTCGCTACTTTCATTAGCGTTCCCACTGCAGCGCGCCCTTCTTGATCTCGTAGAACAAGCCGAGCACGAGCACGCCGATGAAGAACATGATCGGCCAGAAGATCGCGATGTGCGCGTGGAGAAATTCGCGATAGATGAACGTCCACGGCACGAGGATCACGACCTCGAGGTCGAAGAGCATGAAGAGCAGCGCCGTGAGATAAAACTTCACCGAGAAGCGCGTGTGGATCGCGCCCTCGCCCGGCACGCCGCACTCGTAGGCCGAGTCCTTGATCTTCGTGTGCTTCGCGCGCTGGCCGAAGAACTGGCTCGCCGCGATCACGAAGCCCGTGATCCCGCCGGCGAGCAGCGCTTGATAGAGAAACGGAAGATAGTCGGCGGCAGTCATGTTCGATCGCGCGGCGAGCTGCGCTGGAGCAAGGAGAAGGGAGAAAGGAGAAGGATCAAGCCCGCGGTGCGAATGGCCAAGGTATTTTTCCGACTCGTTTCGCGCGCGGCGCGTTCTTCACGGCGAGCCGCGGCGCGCGCTCAGTCGACGCGGATGATCTTCGCGTTCTTCGTGCGGGTCGAGCCGACGCCGAGCGTCTCGGCGAATTCCAGCGTGCGAATCTCCTCGTCGATCAGCGGAAAGCCGGAGCGTTTGCGCAGCGAGTTCATCTGGTCGCGCATGAGCGCGTCCATCATCACCGGATCGGTGCTCAGCCACACGACGGGCTCGGAGACAGTGTAGAGCGAATTGAAAAACGGGCCGCCGATGAACTGGTAGTGCTCGAGGCTCGCGAGCGTGAAGACCCACGTCTGCCGCAATTCCGGGATCGCGCTCATCTCGGCGACGGCCGCGGGCGCATTGGCCGGCGAGCGGAAGAAGCGCGCGGTGTTCGAGGCGTTCCAGAGCGTGGCGTTCACGAGCGCGCCGTTGATCCCGAGCGTCGGGTGATCGGTGTAGACCGGCAGGTTGATCCAGAAATCCGCGTCGAGAAACAGCGGCGTCGCGAGGAAGCTCTTGCGGTCCTCGTCGCGCGTCGAGACGTCCGACACGCCCTTCGTCTGCTGCTCCGCGAAGATCGGATCGAAGCGCTGCGGGAGCGGCGAGTCGTAGAACCACACCGGATCGTAGTAGCGGCCGGACTCGAGCACGTAGACCGGGTTGCCGTTGAACGGCGTCTCGCCCGACACGAGCGACGGCAGGTAGCCGGTCATGCGCAACCGCAGCGCGTTGAGGCCGACGAGAAAAATATTCTGGTGGCTGTAGCCGCGGCGCTCGAGCGCGGCGATCACGCCTTTCACGAGCGGCACCGGCGTCGCCATGCCCGGCCCGGAGTCGGTGTAGATTTTCAACCCCACTTTTTTCTTCGGGCCCGGCGCAAGCCGGCGGCCGGTGGCGGTCTCGAACTGCTCGAACAGCGCTTCCACCTGCTTCTCGTAGCTCGCGTCGTCGAACTTCGACAGCCGCGCCTCCCAGACCGGCGCGGGCGCGGCGGGCTTCGGCGGGGTCGAGGCGGGAGCAGCCGCCGGCGCGGCGGCAAACGCACCCGCCGCGAGGGAGAGCGCGGCGAGGACAGTGAAAGCTAGAGGACGCATGGTCTTGGTTTGTCGCCCGCGGCCGCGCGAAGTTTCCTCGGAAACCGCGAAACTTTAGCCGCCTGGCACGGGGCGAGGCGGGGGAACTTGACAGCGGGTGGCGCGGGTTGAAAGTGCATTCTTCGCCGCCCGCCGCGCCCTATATATGGAGGGGTTCGTCTGCCGCTCCACTTCATGCCCGTCATCAAGGAATCCAGCAAACGCGACCTCAAGCTGCGCGTGAACCTCGCCGACGTCGTGTCGCGCGTCGTCACGTTGCGCAAGGCCGGCGGCACGCGCTTGAAGGGCCTCTGTCCGTTTCACAACGAGAAGACGCCGTCGTTTCACGTCGATCCCGACAAGGGCTTCTACAAATGCTTCGGCTGCGGCAAAGCCGGCGACGTGATCACCTTCGTGCAGGACACGGAGCAGCTCAACTTCGTCGAGGCGATGGAGGCGCTGAGCAAGCGCTTCGGCATCGTGCTCGAATACGAGGAAGGCTCCGGCGGACCGAGCCGCGAGGAGCGCTCGCTGCGGCAGGAAATTTTCGACCTGCACGACGTCGCCGCGGAGCATTTTCACCAGGCATTCAAGGCGCAGGACGCCACCGGCGATTTCATGCGCGCGCTCTGGACCGAGAAGCGGCGCTTCCCGCCGGAACTCGCGGACGAGTTCAAGATCGGCGCGGCCGACGCGCACGGCAGCGGGCTCGGCGCGGCGTTGTTGCGGAAAAAATTCTCCGCGGAAGCGCTGCGCGGCTGCGGGCTGTTTTTCATCTACGAGGATGCCCAGCTCACGCCGGGCGCGCTGCGGCCGCGCTTCCGCGGCCGGCTGATGATTCCGATCCGCGACCATCAGGGCCGCGTGGTGGCGTTCACCGCGCGGCAGACCGAGCTCACGCCGCAGGACGATCCGGCGCGCGAGGCGAAATACGTGAACTCGCCCGAGACGCCGATCTTCACGAAGGGAAATCTCCTCTTCAACCTCGACCGCGCGCGCACCAACGTCGGCGAAGGCAAGCCCTTCGTGCTCGTCGAAGGCCAGCTCGACGCGCTGCGCTGCTGGAGCGTCGGCTTGAAAACCGCCATCGCGCCGCAGGGCACGTCGATCACCGAACCGCAGCTCGTGCTGCTGCGGCGCTATCACGCGCAGGTCGAGTGTTTCTTCGACAGCGACTCCGCCGGCCAGAAGGCCGCGCTGCGTTTCCTGCCGATGGCGCTGAAGGCCGGGCTCGAAGTGCGCTTCCTCGCGGCGCCCGGCGACGGCAAGGTCGATCCCGATGTGCTTTTTCTCGAGCGCGGGATCGCCGCCTACGACGAAGTGCGCGCGCACGCGAAGAGCGCGATGGCGTTTGCCGCGCACGCCGTGCTGCCGGACGCCGCGACCGCTTCGCCGGAGCAGAAGGCGCGCGCGGCCCAATCCGTTTTCGAGATCGTCGTCGCCGCCGAGAGCGAAGTCGCGCGCGCGGAATTCGTGCACGAGCTCGCGTCGCACCTGCGCTTCCCGGTCGCGGCGGCGCAGAAGGATTTTCAGGCCTTTGTCGGGCGCACGGCGCGCCAGTCCGCCGCGCGCCCGGCCGGCGCGGATCCGGCGGCGGCGGCAAACGCGGCGCCCGCGGCCAGCCAGCCGCACACGCCCGAGCAGCACCTGCTTTTGCTCTGGCTGCACTTCGACGCGTTGCACGGCCCGCTCAGTCGCAATCTCCACCACGAGTGGGTCGACCATGGCCACCTCGCCGGCGCGCTGCTCAACCGCTTCGTCGCCGAATTCGAGCAGGACAACTGGCCGGGTCGCGATCACCTTGATCCACTGCTGGAAACACCAGAGGAGCGCGCGCTGGTGGCGACGTTGCTCTTCGAAGCGCCGACGATCGACGATCCGGCGAAGGTCGCGCAGGAGGGTCTGCGCCAGCTCCGCACCCGGGCGCTCGAGCCGCGGCTGAGGGAAATAGAACTTGCGTTGGCCAATCCCCGTGCGGACATTGATTCTGACCCAATTTCACTCTTGAAAGAACGCTCCGAACTGCAACGCCAGCTCCGCTCGCCGCTTGTTTTTGCCGCGGCCGTTTGACCAATTTCCGGTTCGTTATTCGCTCGGTCGCTCCCAACACCACATGTCGCGCAAAGCCAAGTCCGCATCCGCCGATTCCGCCCAATCCGAAGCCGTCGAGGCCGCTCTGGAAAAAACCACCACCGTCGCAGCCGAGGGCGCCGTCGCCGGCGGCCCCGACATCCCGGCCGGTGGAATCAATGACAAGATCCGCCACCTGATCCGCCTCTCGAAGGAGCAGGGTTACCTGACGTTCGACGACATCAACGAGGCGTTGCCCGAGTCGGTCGAGAACCAGGAGGAAATCGACAACGTCCTCTCGATCCTGCAGAACCTCGAGATCGAGATCCTCGAGCCCGACCAGGTCGAGGATTACAAGGCGCGCATGGAGGAGGCCGAGGAGGAAGAGTCGCGCTCCTCGCAGAACGACATCCTCGACGATCCGGTCCGGATGTATCTCAAGCAGATGGGCCAGGTCCCGCTGCTGACGCGCGAGCAGGAAGTGGAAATTTCCAAGCGCATCGAGACCGCCGAGCTCAGGGCGCAGGAAGCGCTGTTCCAGGCCGCGGCGATCGGCGGCTACATCGGCACGCTCGGCGCCAAGCTGCTCAACCGCGAGGAGCGTTTCGACCGCGTCGTCATCGACAAGAAGATCGATTCGCGCGAAGCCTACTTCAAGGGCCTGCCGAAGCTCGTCGAGAACACGCAGAAATCCGAGGCGGGCGTCGCCGAGGCGTGGGAGGAATATCTGAAGGCGAAAGGCGAGGCGGAGAAAAAGAAAGTCCTCTCCAAATTCCGGAAGCGCGAGAACGTGCTGCGCGCCTTCTTCTCGAAATTTTATTTCAAGCTCAAGGTCTACGAGGAATACCTCGAGCAGCTCCGCCCCGCCCTCGAGGAAATCGAGTCGCTCAATCACCAGCTCGAGCGCGCCAAGCACCCGAAGACGAAGAAGGACGCGTCGATCGACGTCCGCGCCGTCAACAATCGGCTCAAGCAGATCGAAGCCCAGCAGCGCATCCCGACCGAGGACCTGCTCAAGGTCGTCGCGCAGACGATGGTCCACGTCCGCGAAGCGCACAAAGCCAAGACCGAGATGGTCGAGGCCAACCTCCGCCTCGTGATTTCGATCGCGAAGAAATACACGAACCGCGGCCTCTCCTTCCTCGATCTGATTCAGGAGGGCAACATGGGCCTGATGAAGGCGGTCGAGAAATTCGAATACCGCCGCGGCTACAAGTTCTCCACCTACGCCACGTGGTGGATTCGCCAGGCGATCACGCGCTCGATCGCCGACCAGGCGCGCACCATCCGCATCCCGGTGCACATGATCGAGACCTTGAACAAGGTCATGCAGGTGCAGAAGCAGCTCCTCCAGGAATACGGCCACGAGCCCACGCCGGAGGAAGTCGCCGACGAGATGAATCTCCCTGTCGAGCGCGTGCAGCAGATCATGAAGATGGCGCAGCAGCCCATCTCGCTCCAGTCGCCCGTCGGCGACGGCGACGACACGTCCTTCGGCGATTTCATCGAGGACAAGTCCGCCGAGAATCCCTACGACATGACCGCGTATTCGCTCCTGCGCGAAAAGATCATCGACGTGCTCGACACGCTCACCGAGCGCGAGCGCCGCGTGCTTTCGCTGCGCTTCGGTTTGATCGATGGCTACAGCCGCACGCTCGAGGAAGTCGGCAAGCAATTCAAAGTCACCCGCGAGCGCATCCGCCAGATCGAGGCGAAGGCGCTGCGCAAGATGCGTCACCCGACGCGCATTCGCCAGCTCCACGGCTTCTTCGACGCCGAGCAGATCGACAACGCGCAAAACCTCCTCAAGGTCGCCGCCACCGCGCGCCCGCCCGGCCTGCCGGGGCACATCGGTCAGGGCAGCCTCCCGGGCGGCCTCGGTTTTCCGTTGCCGAAAATATGAGGACGTAGGGCGTCTGTCTTGCAGACGCCTTTCCCCGAACGGCGCCTGCAAAACAGACGCGCTAAAAAATGTCTTTCGCCGTCAGATCGCTCCTCGCGCTGGCGGCGTTCTGTTTGTTGCTCGGTTGCCACACCCAATCGCCGTCGGTCGCTGCGACGCCGCCCACTGCCACCCCGCTCACATCGAGCCCGCGCGTGATTGTCGGCCGCATCCTCGCGATCGACGCCGCGCAGAAGTTCGCCTTCGTCGATCTCGCACCCGGCGCGCCGCCCGCGGCGATCGCCGAAAACGCCGAGCTCACCACGCGCACGCCCGATCTCCGCGAAACCGGCCGATTGCGCGCTTCGCGCTACCTGCGCGGTCGCACGCTCGGCGCGACGATTGTCGCCGGTCAACCCGCGCCGGGCGACGAAGTTGTGTGGCTCACGCCGCGCTGAAACCGCTTTCCCGCTTTACACGTCTTCCCGCCAGCCTACCGTCCAACATCATGACCTCTTCCTCCGCCTTCTTCGCTGGCATCGCCGGTCTTGGCATGCCCGAGCTGCTTGTGATCCTCGTGATCCTGCTGCTCCTGTTCGGAGGTTCGAAACTTCCTTCGCTCGCCAAGGGTCTCGGCCAGTCGGTGAAGGAGTTCAAGAAGGCATCGCGCGACGATGACGAGCCCAAGCCCGCCACCGAAGCCAAGAAGCCCGAGGCCGCCAAGACGCCCGGCGCCAACTGAGCGACCTTCGCTCGTAGCCTTCCCTCACCGCCAAGCGCGCCACCCGGCGCGCTTTTTTCGTGGCTGCATTCTCGCGCGCGCCACCCGCAGCGATCCGCCGCGCGCTCGTCAATCCGCCTGCACGTCCTCCGGCTCCTCCGGTTTTTCGCGCAGCCACTCCGTGAATTCCTGCAGGTGCACCGGCGCGCCGAGCACGAGCACTTCGTCGCCGACGCGCAACTTCTCGTGTGCGCCGGGATTCAGGATGCGCAGTCCGCCGCGGTGCACGCCTGCGATCTGCACGTTGAAACTCTGCGCGGGCGACAGCTCCGCGAGCGTCTTGCCCGCCGCGCGGCTCCACACCGGCACCATCGCCGCCTCCATCCGCACCTCCTCGAACACCGAATCCGCCACCGGCCCGCCCGACACCGCCGCCAGAAATTTCCGGCCCGCGCGCACCTGCTCCGTCGTGCCCATCAGCAGCACCTTGTCGCGCGGATAAAGCACCGACTCCGGCGCCGGCAGCGGAATCATGAAGCCTTGCCGCTCGATTCCCACGACCGAGCAGCCAAAACGCGACCGCAGGTCGAGCGCCGCGATCGACTGGCCCTGCGCGTCGGCGAGGTCGGGCAGCGTGCAATCGATCATGTGCAGGTTCCATTCGCCGTGCGGCTGCAGCCACGGCGCGGTCGTCGCCGTCATCCGCGTGTCCGCCGTTTCCATCACGCTCAACAACTCGACCTCCATCTCGCTGTGCCAGTAGATGAGTTTCCGCCGCAGCACGATCAGCGCGGCCACGACGATCGCCGCGATCGCGGCCAGCAGCCACTTCGCCAGCTCGTCCGCCGGGAAAATCGCGCCGAGCCACAGCAGCATGCCCACGCCCACCGCGAATTTGATCCCCGTCTCGATCAAGCGCCGCAGCCGTTTCGCATGCGCGAGCCCGCGCGTCGACATCTCCGCATAAAGCAGCGCCATCGCGGAAAAATTCCGCCAGATCGCCACCAGCGGCGCGAGCACCGCGAGCGACAGCGCCGTCCAGAACACCAGCTCCACCGCGTGCGGAAATAGCCAGCCGCGTCCGAGCCACGACTCGACGAGCGCGAACAACTGCCCCGAAAACACCACCAGCCCCGTCACGAACAGCACGCCCACGCTGATCTGCGCGACGCGCTTGCGGCTGAGCTGCCAGAGGAGATTGCGCCGGCCGCGCTGCGCCAGCCGCTCCTGCCAGCCATGATACGCGCCGAGCCAGTCGGTCAGCCAGCGCGGCTGCCGCGCGACGAGCCACTCCGCGATTTTTTCCGCGCGCCGCATCAGCAGCGGCGCGACGAGCGTCGTGCCGAGCGACACGCCGACGGCAAGCGGATAGAAACGCGCCGGCACGACCGCCGCCGTCACGCCGAGCTGCGCGATGATGAACGAAAACTCGCCGATCGGCGTCGCCGTGAGGCCCGTGCGCAGCGCATCCTTCGGCTTCGTGCCGATCGCCGTGAGCCCGATCGTCACCGCCAGCGCGCGCGCGAGCAGCGTGAAGACCACGACGCCCACGATCAGCGGCGCCTCGTGCCCGAGGTCGCGCACGTCGATCTGCATCCCGATCGCCACGAAAAAAACCGCGCTGAAAATATCGCGCATCCCCGCAAACGTCCTCTCCACCTGATGCCGGTGCGGCGTCTCCGCCACGATCGTGCCGAGCAAAAACGCGCCGAGCGCGAGCGAATAGCCCGCGCTTTGCGCGACGACCGCGAGGCCGAACAGGAGCCCGCCGATCCCGAGCGTCTGCAACTCCTCGTCCGCCGCGATGCTCATCCGCTTCAGCAGCCACGGCACCAGCAACAGGCCTACGATGCCCGCGAGCACCACGAACGCCCCGAGCAGCAGCAGCGTCTCGCCGACTTTTGCGCCGCCGCCCTGGCCGAATTGCACGAGCGAATTCAGGATCGTCAGCATCACCACCGCGACGACGTCCTCGAGCACCGCCACGCCCATCGCGAGCTGCCCCGAGCGTTCGTGGTTCATGCCCGTCTCGTGCAGGATTTTGCTGATGATCGACGACGACGACACCATCAGCATCCCGGCGAGAAACAGCCCTTCGCGCGCATTCCAGCCCAGCGCCAGCGCCAGCAGCCGCGAGAGGTAATACATCACGATCGCGCCGCAAAACGTCGCCACCATCAGCGACAGCCCGAGCCGCCGCAGCTTCCGCAGGCTGAGCCCGAGCCCGATCGAAAACATCAGGAACACGAGGCCAATCTGCGCCAGCGTCTCGATCCGCCCGGCGTCGGTCACGAGCGCAAACGGCGGCGTGTGCGGTCCGACGACCATGCCCGCGACGAGAAAGCCGACCACGACCGACAACCCGATCCGCTGGCAGCACCAGCCCACGACGCCCGCCACCACGAGCACCACCGCGAGATCCTGAATGAAATTGATGCCGTGCATGATGCCCGCGACCGACGAACACGCGCGCAACCCCCGCCAGCGTCAAGCCCGCGCCGCCGCTCCGGGCGGCAGCCCCAAAATGCCGGCCCCAAACTCCGCCGAAATTCCAATCGCCGAACCCGGCGAAACCGCGCTCCTCCTCGGAAGCTCGAGCTGGGTGTCTCGCGGGCGCTCGGGATTTGGAATTTGGATTTTCACCTCGGCGGCGCGTATTTCCCTCGTTGACACTCCCGCGCCCCGCCGATTCGTTTCCGTCGGCGGAGACGCCGCCATCCCCTTTCGTCACGCATCATGGCCAATATCCTCGGCTACTTCTCGAACGACATCGGCATCGACCTCGGCACCGCCAACACACTCGTCTACGTCAAGGACAAGGGCATCGTCCTCCGCGAGCCCTCCGTCGTCGCCCTCGATACCACCACGCGCAAGGTCCGCGCCGTCGGCGACGAAGCCAAACGCATGCTGGGCCGCACGCCGGGCAACATCACCGCGATCCGCCCGATGAAGGACGGCGTCATCGCCGACTTCGATGTCACCGAGGCGATGCTGCGCTACTTTATCCGCAAGGTTTCCAGCAGCGCGTTCCGCGCGCCGCCGCGCGTCGTGATCGCGATTCCCTCCGGCATCACCGAGGTCGAGAAACGCGCCGTGAAAGAATCCGCGATGCACGCGGGCGCGCGCGACGTCATCACGATTCCCGAGCCGATGGCCGCCGCGATCGGCGTCGGCCTCCCGATCGACGAGCCCGCGGCCAACATGATCGTCGACATCGGCGGCGGCACGACGGAGATCGCGATCATCTCGCTCAACGGCATCGTGTTTTCGAAATCGATCCGCGTGGCCGGCGACGAGCTCGACCTCGCGATCATCAATTACATGAAGCGCGCCTACAATCTCCTGATCGGCGAACGCACGGCGGAGGAGATCAAGATGCGCGTCGGCTCGGCTTACCCGCTCGACGAGGAGCTCACGATGGAGGTCAAGGGCCGCGACTCCGTGGCCGGCCTGCCGAAGACGATTCACATCACCTCGCAGGAAATCCGCGAGGCGCTCGCCGACACCATCGCCGCGATCGTCGACGCCGTGCGCGTGACGCTCGAGCGCTGCCCGCCCGAGCTCTCCGCCGATCTCGTCGACCGCGGGTTCGTGATGGCCGGCGGCGGCGCGCTGATCCGCGGCATCGACAAGCTTCTCAGCGAGCGCACCGGCCTGCCGGTCACCGTGAGCGACGACCCGCTCTCCGCCGTCGCCAACGGCACCGGCGCCGTCCTCAACGACCTCTCGTGGCTGATGCAGAACGTGTGAGCGGCTCGCGCCTCCGCGGATGGCGCGCGAAGTGACAAGGTGGCAAGTGACAAGGGCCAAGAACTGACCGGCACATGCCGCGACTCTTGATACTTCCCACTTGATCCTTGTTACTTCCACCCGCCGTGCCCTTCAACCGCTTCGATCAAGCCCGCCCGTTCGTCACGCTGGGCCTCGTCGTCCTTGGCTGGCTGCTGCTGCCGGTCGGGGTGAAAACATTCACCCGCGCCACGTTTTTCGAGCTCACCTCGCCGATCGAGATCACCGCGTCGCACCTGCGCGATCTCCAGCAATACTGGTCGCTGCGCCTGCACACGAACCAGGAACTCATCGAGGCCGGCCGCGACGCCGCGCATGCCGCGGCGTTCTACGAATTTTCCGTGCAGCAAAACGCCGAGCTGCGCGCCGAGATCGAGCGGCTCGAAAGCCTGCTGCGGCTGCCGTCGTTTCCCGAATATCGCTATGAACACGCGCGCGTCGTGAGCCGCGACTTCAACGTCTGGTGGCAGCGCATCACCATTCGCAAGGGCCGCGACTTCGGCATCCCGGTCGATGCGCCCGTCGTCTTCACCGGCGGCGTGGTCGGGCGCGTCAGCGAAGTGCACGCGAAGACCGCGGTCGTCGAATTGATCAGCAGCCCGAACGTCCGCCTCGCCGGCGTCGTCGAGGGCGACACCCGCCCGTTCAGTTTTCAGGGCGGCGACAACCCGACCTTCGGCCCGCCGATGGGCGCCGTGGAATTCATGCCGCTCGACATCATCATCGGCCCGAACTCGACGAAACGTCTTGTCACTTCCGGCCTCGGCGGCGTGTTTCCGCCCGGCCTCACGCTCGGCACCATCGTGCGTGCGCGCGCCGACAGCGACGGCCTGTTCCAATCCGGCGAGGTCCGGCTCGACGAGCGCCTCGGCTCGCTCACCGAGGTGACCGTGCTCGTGCCGCTCGGCGCGCAATAGCACCCGTCGCCACCGGTCCGCCCATGCGCCGCACGCTCGTCCTCTTCGTCACGCTCGTCGTGTTGTGGGCGATCGTCGCGCAGCTCAATCATGCGCTCACCGACCTGCGCGTCTACCTCACCGTCAGCAGCCTCTTCGTCGTCTACGCCGCGCTCACGCAGCCGCTGCGCTCCGGCCTGGCGGCGACGCTCCTCGGCGGACTGCTCTGCGATGCGCACATGCCGATCGCGCCCGAACTCCCGCCACTCACCTTTAGCCTCGCGCACGTGCACCTGCTGCTGTTCGCCGCCGCGCACGCCACGCTGTATCACATCCGCGATCGCGTGCCGCGCGACGACACCACCTCGCGCGTCGTGATCGCCGTGCTGGCCAACCTCGCGCTCTTCCTCGTGTTTTCGCCGATCGAGATGTCGGTCCACTCGACGCCCTCCTCCGCGTGGCCGCGGCTGTTGCACGACCTCGTCTGGTCGCAGGTTTTCCTCGCCGTGATCGCGCCGTGGTTTTTTGCGCTGCAAACCCATGCGCTGGCGCTGGCGCACGTGCCGCAGGAGCAGCACGCCTGATCGCAGCTTGCGCACGCGCGCGTTCCGTTTCAGTTCGATCTGCGCCACCTGCGCCTCATGCCCACCACCGACGTCAACCTCGCCGACCGCCCGGGCACGCTCGTCGAGTCGCACAAGGGCTACGATCCGCGCATCGTTTTCTTCTATTTCATCATCGCCGCGCTCCTCGCGATCCTCGTCGGCGGCCTCGCCTGGGAGCAGTTGCACCTCATCGCCTCCCACTCCGAGCGCGAGCGTCAGCAGAACCAGCGCCGCATCCTCTTCCCCGGCCCGCGCGGCAACATCTACGATCGCGACGGCACGCTCCTCGTCGGCAACGCCCCGCACTGGACCGCCGTCCTCCACATCGACGAGCTCCGCGCGGAACTCCGGCGGGAATACTCGCGCATCGAGAAAAATTACAAGGCGACCACCGGCGACAAAAAGGAAATGCCTTCGGAAAGGGATCTCGCGCAGATCGCGCGCGTCTCCGTCGCGCAGCACTACCTTGACCTGGTCAACGTCATCACCGGCCGCGACCTGAAAATCGACGCCGGCGCGCTGCAGGACCACTTCAGCCACGCCTTGCTGCTGCCCTTCACGCTCGCCGAGGGACTCAGCGATGCCGACTACGCCAGGCTCGTCGAGCACCTGCCCGTCAACTCGCCCGTCGAAGTCTATCCCGCCGTCTCGCGCTACTATCCCTTCGGCTCCGCCGCGACCCACACGCTGGGTTACGTGCGCGCCGACATCGACGTCGATTCCGAAAATTTTCCCGGCGCCGATCTGCGCGGCCAGTTCAAGATGAAAGGCACGCGCGGCAAGGACGGCCTTGAAAAATGGTTCGACGCCGAGCTCCAGGGCGAACCCGGCGGCCGCATCTACCTCGTCGATCCCGCCGGCTTCCGCGTCAAGAAACCGCTCGAAGAACGCGCGCCCAAGCAAGGCCGCAATCTTGTCACCTCGCTCGACATCGATCTCCAGCTCGCCGCCGAAGCCGCGGTCGGCGACCAGAACGGCGCCGTCGTCGCGCTCGACGTCGCGACGGGCGAGGTTCTCGCGCTCGCCAGCAAGCCCGACTACGACCTGAACGCGTGGTATCCGCGCATGCCAGTCGCCGCCTACAAGGCCATTCAGGAACGCAACGCGGAATTCAACCGTGCCCTCAACGGCACCTATTCGCCTGGCTCGACGTTCAAGATCCTCGTCTCGATCGCCGGCCTGCGCAGCAACCGGATCAATCCGGCGGACACCTCCATCGATTGCGAAGGCACCGTGCGCATCGGCAATCGGAATTTCGGCTGCGACAACGGACTCGCCCATCACGGCGCGCTCACGCTCTCCGAAGCGATCGCACAAAGCTGCGACATTTATTTCTACGAACGCGGCATCGACGTGTCGCCCGACATCATCGCCGCGGAGGCGCACCGTTTCCATCTCGACGAACCCACCGGCATCGAGCTCCCCGGCGAGACGCATCGCATGCTCATTCCCACGCGCGCGTGGAAAAAAGAAAAATACGGCCAATCCTGGACTGACGGCGACACCGCCAACATGGCGATCGGTCAGGGCTTCGTCGACGTCACGCCACTGCAGATGGCGTGTTTCGCTGCGTCCGTCGCCCGCGGCGAGACGTGGACGAAACCCACGCTGCTGCACGACCCGAAGCGCACGCCGCAGCACACCGAACCGATCGGCCTTACTTCAGAGCAGCAGGCCATCATCCTCGCCGGCATGAAGGGCGTCGTGACGCGCGGCACGGCGGCGAAATTTTTTGCGTCGCCCGGCAATGCGATTCCCGGCGTCCAGATCGCCGGCAAGACCGGCACCGCGCAACGCGCCGTCTATCAGGACGGAAAATTCGTCGGCAACATCAACTTCGCCTGGTTCATCTGCTTCGCCCCCGCCGACAAACCCGAGATCGCCGTGGCCGCGATGGTCGAAGGCGACACGCCCGGCGAAAATTACGCCGGAGGCATCTACGGCGCCGGTGTCGCGAACGCGGTGCTCAAAAAATATTTCGAGAAGAAGGCCCACCCCGCTCAGGTGTTCGTCTCGCCGCTGAAGAAATCGTGAGGTGACTCGCGTTTTCCCCGTCGCTCCGGATCAACGGGCGCGACTGTCTGCACCGCGCGTTGCGGGCAACGCGCTCCACCCTCAACTGCCGAAGCCCAACGCCTTCGCCACCGCGCCGTAAACGATCTTGCCGGCTTCGGTGTTCACGCCCCGCGCGAGGCCTTGGTGTTCCTCGAGCGCGCGCTCGATTCCTTTGCCGACGAGCATCGCGACATACGGCTCCGTCGCTTGCGTAAGCCCGAGCGTCGACGTGCGACCGACGAGCGCCGGCATGTTCGGCACGGCATAGTGAATCACGCCGCTCTCGCGATACACCGGCGTCTTGTGCGACGTCGGCCGGATGCCTTCGATGCAGCCGCCCTGGTCGATCGCGATGTCGACGATCACGCTGCCGGGCCGCATGCGGGAAATGGTTTTCTTCGTCACGACGGTCGGCGCTTTCGCCGCGGGAATCAGCACCGCGCCGATCAACAAATCCGCGTCGGCGACTTCGGTTTCGATGTTGGCGGGATTCGACATCAACGTCACCACGCGCCCGCGATATTCCGTGTCGAGCGCCTCGAGCTTGCGCGTGTCGAGATCGAGCACCGTCACGCGCGCGCCCATGCCCGCCGCCATCTGCACGGCGTGCGCACCGGAGTTGCCGGCACCGACCACGACGACGTGTCCCGGCATCGTCCCGGGAATGCCGCCGAGCAGCACGCCCGAGCCGCCATGCTGCGACTGGAGAAAATACGCGCCGACCTGGATCGAGAGCCGGCCCGCGATCTGCGACATCGGCTTGAGCAGCGGAAAACTGCCGTCCGCGCCTTCGACCGTTTCATACGCGATGCCGAGCACGCCTTTTTTGAGCAGGACTTTCGCGAGCTCCGCACCCGCGGCGAGGTGCAGGTAGGTGAAAATTGCCTGGCCGTTCTGGATGAGCCCGTATTCGGCGGCGAGCGGCTCCTTCACTTTCAGGATCAAGTCCGCCGCGCGCCACACCTTCGCCGCCTCCGCCACGAGCGTGGCGCCCGCCGCGCGATATTCCGCATCGGTGAAGCCGGCGGTCAGGCCGGCGGATTTTTCGATGAGCACGCGCGCTCCCAGCGAGACGCAGCGGCGACACAGGCTCGGCGTCATCGAGACGCGCGTCTCGCCGATTTTGATTTCCTTGGGGACTCCGATTGTCATGCGCGGCAGATTGCCGCCCACTCCAGCCGAGACAAGTGGCAATGAGCCGCCGGCGGATGCGTGGATGCGCCGCGCCAGCTTTGGCTCGCCTCGCGCACCGGTCGCGGCGCAAATCGTCGCGACCATGACCAAGTTGCTCCACCTCATCGTCGCCTGCGCCGGGAATCGCGTGATCGGTCGCGACGGCAAGCTGCCGTGGAAAATCCCGGAGGACCTCAAATTCTTTCACGAGGAGACCGCCGGCCGGATTTGTGTCCTCGGCCGCATTTGTTTCGAAACCTGGCCGCGCGCCGCGCTCGACGGACGGCGGCCTGTCGTCATCACGCGCAACCGATCCCTCGCGCGTGAAAACGTGCGCGTCGCGCCGTCGCTCAGCGCAGCGCTTGCGATCGCGGAGGAGCTGCCCGGCGAAATCTACGTCTGCGGCGGTCAGCGCATCTACGAGGAAACGCTCGCGCTCCCGCGGCCGATGCGGCTGCACCTCACGCTCATTCACGCCGAGGTGCCGGGCGACACGTTTTTCCCCGAGTGGCGGCATCTCGCGTGGCGCGAAATCGCGCGCCGGGACAGCGCCGACGCGAACCACCGCTACACGTTTCTCACGCTCGAGCGCGTGCTCGACTGACGTGCCGCGACGGTGCGACGAAGCGTGCGGCGCATCCGCCGCTCCGCGGCGCGACCCGTCGCCGCATTTATTTTCGCGCCGCGTGCGCCTTCGCCACTTCGACGTATTTTTCGGCCCAGTGACGCAAACCCGTCTGTTCCGCCTCGGTTAGCGCGCGGACGACTTTCGCGGGCGCGCCGAGAATCATCGAGCCGGGCGGCGCGACGAAGCGCTGCGTCACGAGCGCGTTCGCGCCGACGATGCAGCGATCGCCGATCTTCGCGCCATCGAGAATCGTCGCGCCCATGCCGATCAGGCATTCGTTGCCGATATCGCAGGCGTGAATGATCGCGGCGTGCCCGATCGTCGTGAAGTTTCCGACCTTCACGCCGTAGTCGTCCGCGAGATGCACGATCGTGCCGTCCTGCACGTTGCTGCCTTCACCGATCGCGATCGAGTTGATGTCGCCGCGCAGCACGCAGCCATACCACACGCTGCTGTTCGCACCGAGCGTCACGTCGCCGAGCACGGTGGCGTTGTGCGCAACGAAGGCCGCGCGGGCGACGTCCGGCGTGCGGCCGAGAAATTTTGCGAGGCGTTCCGGGAGGGTCATGGGAAAATCATTTCTCCTTCGCATACGGCATGCCGATGGCGCGGGGCGCGACGGCCTTGCCCACGAAGCCGGCGAGCAGCAGCACGGTGAGGACATACGGCAGCGCGAGGATGAACTGCACCGGAATCACGCCGACGACCGGCAGCGCCACGCCTTGCAAGCGCGTCGCCAGCGCATCGGTGAACGCGAAGAGCAGGCAAGCGCCGAGCGTCGGCCATGGCCGCCATTTGCCGAAGATCAACGCCGCGAGCGCGAGGTAGCCCTTGCCTGCGGTCATGTCGCGCTGAAATCCGGCGCTCGCCGCGATGGACAGATACGTGCCCGCCACGCCGCAGAGCACGCCGGAGATCAACACCGCGCGATAGCGCAGGGCGTTGACGCCGATCCCTGCGGTGTCGACCGCGTGCGGGTTTTCGCCGACCGCGCGCAACCGCAGTCCGAAACGCGTGCGATACAGCACCCACGCACTCGCAGGGACGAGCGCCGCGGCGAGATAGACGACGAGGTTGTGCCCGCTCAACAGCTCGGCGTAGAGCAGTCCGGGAAGCGAATGCGCCCGCGCCGTCTCCGCTCCCGGCCAGGCGAGCCCGAGGAAGCGCTGCGCGGGCGCATCGAGTTGCGGCGTCTGTCCGCCAAAATTAAACCACGCGAGCGCCAGCGTCGGCGCGAGCCCGGCGACCATGATCGTGATCGCCATGCCCGCGACGACCTGGTTCCCCCGATACGTGATGCAGGCGAGGCCGATCAGCAGCGCCAGAAATACCGCGGCCGCAATCCCCGCGCCCAGCCCGAGCCACGCCGAACCGGTCGTCGCCGACACCGCCGCCGCCGCAAACGCGGCGCCGAGCATTTTCCCTTCGAGCCCGAGATCGACGACGCCCGCGCGCTCGGAAAACATCCCGCCGAGCGCCGCGAGCAGCAGCGGCGTCGCCACGCGAATCGTCGCGGCGAGCAGGAGCACGATCACGGTGTAGGTTTCCATCAGCTTTGTTTCCCTCGCAAAATTGCGGCGCGCGACGGAATTGACCTCATCTGGCGCTCGGACCGTGGCGTCCTTTGCGACCTTCGCGCGAGACAGACCGGGTTCATTGCCTCTCCTTTCGACGGAAAAAAAGCGCCAGCGGCGCGCGAAACAGGTTTTCCATCGCGCCACACAAAAGGATGACGAGCCCCTGAATCACAATGACCATGTCGCGATTCACCTTCGGCATGTCGAACGCGAGCTGCGATCCGCCCTGGTAGAGCGCGCCGAAAAGCACGGCGGCGAGAAAAATCCCCAGCGGGTGATTGCGCCCCATCAGCGCGACCGCGATGCCGACGAAGCCCGCGCCGCCGGGAAAATCGATCAGGATGCGATGCTGCGCGCCGAGCAGCTCGTTGAGCCCGAGCCCGCCCGCGAGCGCGCCCGAAAAAAGCACCGCCCCGATCGTCACGCGCGCCGGCGCGATGCCCGCGTAAACGGCGGCCGACGCGCTCTCGCCGGCCACGCGCCACGCGTAGCCCCAGCGCGTGCGCCAGACGAAAACCCACACCAGCGCCGCGGCCAGCAGCGCGAGCACGAACGCAAAATTGAACGGCGTCTCCGCAAACGAGATTCCGATTTTCCCCAGCAGCACGTGCATCGCCGGCATGGCCGCGTGCGCGCCGAACTCGCGCGTTTCCGGCGATTGCTGGCCGGGCTTGATGAGCACGTTCACGAGCAGATAGGTCATCAGCGCCGACGCGATGAAGTTGAACATGATCGTCGTGATCACGATATGGCTGCCGCGCCGCGCCTGCAGCCACGCCGGCACGAACGCCCACGCCGCGCCCAATCCCGCGCCCGCGACGATCGCGAGCGGCAACACCACGAGCCGCGGCGCGTCGCCCAGCCACAACGCCACCAGCCCCACGCCGAGCCCGCCGACGTAGGCCTGCCCTTCCGCGCCGATGTTGAACAGCCCGGCCTGATACGCGACGGCGACGGCCAGCCCGGTGAAAATGAAATTCGTCGCGTAATAAAGCGTGTAGCCGATCGCCTCCTGCGAGCCGAACGCGCCCGCGACCATCAATCGACCGGCCGCCCACGGACTCTCGCCGAGCAGCTTCACGATCGCGCCCGACAACAACAGCGCGACCGCGAGATTCACCAGCGGAAGCAGCGCGAGTTCGGCCCAGCGCGGGAGTTTCGTGTTCATGGGCAGGACGCGTTGTCGTTAACGCACCGTTTCAGGAGTTGCGCCGTCGCGGCGAGCGACCGCTCATGGATGACGCGCCCGGTCTTCACGCGTGCTCCTTCACGCCCGCCATCATGAGGCCGAGCTTTTCCTCCGTCGCTTCGGCCGGCGCGAGTTCGCCCACGATCTCGCCGTCGTGCATCACCAGAATGCGGTCGGCGAGCCCGAGAATTTCGTCGAGCTCGACCGAGACGACCAGCAGCGCGCACGCCGCATCTCGCAGCGCCACCAGCCGGCGGTGAATGAACTCGATCGCACCGATGTCGACGCCGCGCGTCGGCTGCCCGACGAGCAGCACGCGGGGCGCGCCGTCGATTTCGCGCGCGAGCACGAGCTTCTGCTGGTTGCCGCCGGAAAACGCCGTGATCGGCAGCGCCGGTGCCGCCGGCCGCACGTCGTGCGCGGCCATTTTTCTTTCGCACTCCGCCCGGATCGCCGCGCGCTGCAGCAGCCCGCGGCGATTGTAGGCCGCGCGGTCGTGGTAGCCGAGGATCGCATTGTCCTCCGCCGAGAAACCCGCCACGACGCCACGCCGCAGCCGATCCTCGGGCACGTGCGCGAGGCCGAGCCGGCGGAGTTCGCGCGGCCCGAGCTGCGCGGCGACGATGTCGCGCCCTTGCAGCAAAATCGCCCCACTCGTCGGCGCGCGGATTCCCGCCAGTGCCTCGAGCAGCTCGGACTGGCCGTTGCCCGACACGCCCGCGAGCCCGACGATCTCGCCGGCGCGCAAGGCGAAATTCGCGCGTTTCACGCGCGCCACGCCGAACCGATCGCGCACCTCGAGCTCGCGCACTTCGAGCAGCGGCGCGCCGGGTTGCGCGGGCGTTTTTTCGACGCGCAACAACACCGCGCGGCCGACCATCTTTTCCGCGAGCTCGCGCGGCGAGGTGTCGCGCGTCGCGAATTCGCCCACGACGGCGCCCTGGCGCATCACGGTCACACGGTCGCTGACCGCCATGATCTCGCGAAGCTTGTGCGTGACGAGGATCACCGATTTCCCCTCGTCGCGCAGCCGGCGCAGCATCCGGAAAAGCGCGTCCGCCTCCTGCGGCGTGAGCACGGCCGTCGGCTCGTCGAGGATCAGAATCTCCGCGCGGCGATAAAGCGCCTTCAGAATTTCCACGCATTGCTGCAGGCCGACGGGCAGCTCCGCCACGACTTCGTCGAGCGGCACTTCGAGTGCGTAGTCGCGCGCGAGTTTCTCGAGCTCGGCCCGCGCCCGCGTCAAACCGCCCGCGAGCCGCGCGCCGCCCTCCACGCCGAGCACGACGTTTTCCAGCACCGTGAAATTTTCCACGAGCATGAAGTGCTGGTGCACCATGCCGATGCCCGCGGCGATCGCGTCGTGCGGCGCGCCGATCTCCACGCGCCGGCCGCGCACGAAAATCTCGCCCGCGTCGGCGCGATGGAAACCGTAGACGATGTTCATCAGCGTCGACTTGCCCGCGCCGTTTTCGCCGACGAGCCCGTGCACACTGCCGCGCGCGACCGTCAGCTGCACCGCGCGGTTCGCGTGCACGGCGCCGAAGCGCTTGTCGATGCCGCGAAGTTCGAGCGCGGGCGCGGCGATGTCGGTGGATTCGGCCAAAGGCGGGGAGGACACGAACGGACGCGTGCCTTTGTGCCCGTTGCCGCCGGGGCTTCAATCCCTCACTGCGCCTTGTATTCCGAAACCTTGATCCGGCCGGCGACGATGTCCGCCTTCGCCGCATCGAGCCGCTGCTTCATCGCCGCGGTCAAAATCGTGCGGTTGTGCTCGTCG
The DNA here is from genome assembly GCA_035545575.1 of Opitutaceae bacterium. Taxonomy (GTDB): domain Bacteria; phylum Verrucomicrobiota; class Verrucomicrobiia; order Opitutales; family Opitutaceae; genus ER46. The sequence continues at coordinate 27,136 of DASZYB010000052.1, forward strand.
TAGGAGTAGTCGACGCCGCTTTCCGCCAGCCCGAGCTCGATCGAGCCGGACTTCCAACTGCCGTCCTTCGCCGCGGCGAACGCGTGATACACCGCGACATCGACGCGCTTCACCGCCGAAGTCAGCACGCTGCCGGGATGCAGGTAATCCTGATTGCTGTCACAACCGATGCTGAGCCTGCCGGCGTCCGCCGCCGCCTGCATCACACCGATGCCGGTCGCGCCCGCCGCGTGAAAAACCACGTCCGCGCCGCGGCCGAACTGGCTTTTCGCGAGCTCGATGCCCTTCGTCGGATCGTTCCACGCCGCCGGCGTCGTGCCGGTCATGTTTTGCAGCACGTCGATCGCGGGGTTCACGAATTTCGCGCCCTCCACGTAGCCGAGCTCGAATTTCCGGATCAGCGGAATATCCATCCCGCCGACGAATCCGACCTTCCCCGTCTTCGACGCCATCGCGGCCGCCATGCCGCAGAGAAACGACGACTCCTGCTCGCGGAAGTTGATCGATTTCACGTTGGGCAGATCGACGACGCCGTCGATCAGCGCGAATTTCACCTGCGGAAATTCCTTCGCGACCTTCTCCACCGCCGAGGCGTAGGTGAAGCCGACCGCGACAATCACCGTCGCCCCGCGACGGGCGAACTGCGTGAGCGCCTGTTCGCGCTGCGCCGCACTCGTGATCTCGAACTCGCGGACCGCGACACCGGTCTCCTTGGAGAATTTCGCCGCGCCTTCCGCTGCGGATTGGTTGAACGACCGGTCGAACTTCGTCCCCATGTCGTAGCAGATCGCCGGCAGAAAATCCGCCGCCACGATCCGCGCGGCGGCGATTGCCCCGAGCGCCGCCATCAACATCACGCGCAAAAAAGTTTTCATGGGAGATACGAGGCCGCCACGGCCGCGCGAACGCTGATGAAACCGCCGCGCCCGATCAACTCGAAGAATCCCGCGTCCGCGGCGCGCGCCAGATGTCCTCAACCTTTCTGCCGCCACTCGCCGCCGGGATCCTGCACCCACACGCCGCGCTTGCTGCGCAAAGCGATCTGCTGTGCGCGCTGCCGGCCGACCTGGTCGGCGGTGGACTTCGTCTGCGCCGCCAGCGCCTCATACACCGTGCGCCGGTCGGAATTTTCATCGGCGAGCAGCGCTTGTTCCTGCCCCGACAGCGAGCCGCGCGCCTCGAGAAAACCGCGATTGCTTTCGCCGACGACGTGCCGGTCCTTCAACCCGTCGATCGTCGTCTGCCGCTGCTCCATCCGCGCCTTCACGGCGCCGAGATCCTCCGCGTGCACGACCGCCGCGCCAAACGTCGCCGCGGTGACGAGAAACAGGATGCGAAACAGAAAGGAAGAGTGCATGGCTCAGGATTTCGGGGCGGTGAGGGTCGAGGATTTCTGGTCGAGATCGCCGAAGAAGTCGTCGAGCGCCTTGTCGACTTTGACGTTCACGTCGACGGTGACGTGGATCGGCTTCACTTCGATCGGCTCGGTTCTGACGCTGAGGCAGCCGGCAAAATTCAAACTAAACACGGCCAGGAGAAGCGGGAGGCGGCGGTTCATCGGAAACAACGTGCCGCGTTAGACGCAGCGTTTCAACTAATGTTTCCTCAACGTTCGCCGCCGAAGTGCAGCCGCGAATCCGTCCCCAGCTTCAGCAGCGACTGGAGCGGACCGCGGACGTTGACGACCAGGTCGACCGGCGCGCGGAGCTTCGGGTCGACCGGTCCGCCCGCGAGATGAACCGACGCCGTGCGCCCTTCGGCGTCGCCCTCCGGCGTGAACTCCACCTCGAGCAAATCCGCGCGCAGCGGAATCTGCCCCGTCTCGATCTGTCCGAGGCCCGGGTAATATTTCAACACCGTCGGCGGCAGGCTCGCGGACAACAACCCCGGCCGAGGCGCGAGCCGCAGATCGGCCGACTCGCCGGCCCGCAACGCCAGGCGACCGGCACCGATCTGCAAGCCGGACGCGTCGCGCTTCACCGCCAGCTCGCCATCGACGCGGCCGTGTGCGTCCGCCAGCACCGGCGGGAGCAACGGCAGCAACTGCTGCACATCGAGGCCGATCGCGCGCGCCGTCACCGCAAACTCCGGTCGCGCGAGCGACACGACGAATTCTCCGAGCCGCAGCTCGCCGCCGAAAGCCGCGAGCGTGGCTTCCGCGACGCGCACTTCGTCGCCCGTCACCGCAAACACGACGCGGCCCGCGCCGAGCTGCACCACATCGTAGCGGCCTCCCGTCCACGTCAGCGTCTGCGCCGGCGCGCTCCGCCGCGTCGTGAGATCGGCGATCGTCAAATCCAGCGTCACGCCGTCGAGCGAGAGCTTGTGCGCCGGATCGTCGAGATGCGCTTCGCGAAGCGTCAGCACCCCACGCCCGCCGAGAGCGCCGTCGCGCCAGGAGCCCTCGCCTCTCAATTCGATGTGGCCGGACGCCGCGGCGCCGGCGAATTCACGACCGAGCCGCGGCACCAACGCCGCGAACCACGGCGCGATTTCCGCCTGCGCTTCCTCGATCCGCCACGTGCCCGACGCCATGTCCGCAAGCTCGAGTGTCGATCGCAGCGCGGTTCCTGGTCCATCGACGGCGAGCGTCATCGCACGCGTGTCGCCCGCGCCCGCCGCGAGCGCGAGTTTCCAGTGCAGCGTCGGCGCGCCCGGCAGGTTCAGCGGCGTGTAGTCGCCAGCGAGCTCGCCGCTCACCAGCGGCAGCGACAGATCGTCTGCGCGGGTCACGCGCGCGCACGCCACGATGCACGCGAACAAAATCCACACGCGACCCGATGCCATGCTCCATGGATCGCGGAACTGCGCCGAAGTTGCGAGCTGGCAAAATCCGCCGTTGCCACGCAGGGCCGCCACGCCGCCTCACGCCACCGGCGCGGGCGTGAGATTCCAGATTTCGCGCGCGTATTCGCGGATGGTGCGGTCGCTGGAAAACTTGCCCATCCGCGCGGTGTTGAGGATCGCCATCCGCGCCCAGCGTTTGGGATCGCGATACGCCGCGTCGACGCGCGCCTGGCAGTCACTGTAGGCGCGAAAATCCGCCAGCACGAGGAACGGATCGCCGCCATGGAGCAGGCTGCCGTGCACCGCGCCAAACGAGCCGTGCTCGCCCGGCGTGAAATAATCGCTGCCCAGCCAGTCGATGACGGCGCGCAATTCCTCGTCGCGATTGTAGTAATCCCACGGGTGGTAGCCCTGCTTCCAGAGCGCTTCGACCTCCTCGACGGTGAGGCCGAAGATGAAGATGTTGTCGTCGCCGACCTCCTCCTTGATCTCGACGTTGGCGCCATCGAGCGTGCCGATCGTGAGCGCGCCGTTGAGCGCGAGCTTCATGTTGCCGGTGCCCGATGCTTCCTTGCCCGCGGTGGAAATCTGCTCCGACAGATCGGCCGCGGGGATGATCTTCTCCGCGAGCGACACGCGATAATTCGGCAGGAACGCGATCTTCAGTTTGCCGTTGATGCGCGCGTCGCCGTTGATGCGCGCGCCGATGACGTTGATCGCGCGGATGATGTTTTTCGCCAGATCGTAGCCGGGCGCGGCCTTGGCCGCGAAGATGAAGACGCGCGGCACGATATCGAGCGCGGGATTCTGCAGCAGCCGCCGGTAGAGTGCGAGGATGTGCAGCAGGTTGAGGTGTTGCCGCTTGTATTCGTGCAGCCGCTTGATCTGCACGTCGAACAACGCGTCGGGCGACACTTCGATGCCGCACTCGGTGCGGATGTGCGCGGCGAGGTCTTCCTTGTTCGCGCGCTTGATCGCCATGAACTCGCGCTGGAACGCCGCATCGTCCGCAAATTTTTCGAGGCCGCGCAGCAGGTCCAGATCGCGCGCCCACGCTTCGGAGCCAAGCTTGTCCGTGATGAGCAACGCGAGCCGCGGGTTGGCCTTGAGCAGCCAGCGCCGCGGGGTGATGCCGTTGGTCTTGTTCTGGAATTTGCCCGGATAGAGCGCGTCGAATTCCGGAAACAGGTGCTTCTTCAGGAGCGCCGTGTGCAGCGCGGCGACGCCGTTGACCGCGTGCGAACCGACGACCGCGAGATTCGCCATGCGCACCAGCTTGCCGCCGTTTTCCTCGATGAGGGAGCAGATGCGCATCTTGCCGATGTCGCCCGGCCACTGCGCCTGCACCGTCTGCATGAGGCGCGCGTTGATGTCGTAGATGAGCTGAAGATGCCGCGGCAGCACGCGCTCGAAGAGCGGCACGCCCCACTTCTCGAGCGCTTCGGGCAGCAGCGTGTGGTTCGTGTAGCCGAACGTGCGCGTGACGATCTCCCACGCGCGGTCCCACGCGACATCGTGCTCGTCGAGCAGGATGCGCATGAGCTCGACGATCGCGACCGCGGGGTGCGTGTCGTTGAGCTGCACGGCGACCTTGTCGGCGAAGTTGTCCCAGGAGTTTCCCGGCGTGCGGAAGTGCCGCCGCAGGATGTCGCGCAGCGAGCACGCGACGAAGAAATACTGCTGCACGAGCCGCAGCTCCTTGCCGTTCTCGGTCTTGTCGTTCGGATAAAGCACCTTCGAGACCGTCTCGCCCACGGCCTTCTCGTGCACGGCCTCGACGTAGCCGCCGCTGTTGAACGCCGCGAGATCGAAGTCCTCCGTCGATTTCGAAGCCCAGAGCCGGAGGAGGTTCACCGTCTTCGTGCCGTAGCCCGCGATCGGGATGTCGTGCGGCACGCCGAGGAGCGTGCGCGTGTCGACCCAGCGCGGGCGGTAGTTGCCGCGATCGTCGAAGACATTTTCCACGCGGCCATAGAGGCGCACCTGCTGCGTGTATTCCGGGCGCACGACTTCCCACGGATCGCCGAAGACATTCCAGTTGTCCGGATGCTCGACCTGGTGGCCGTTGACGAACGCCTGCTTGAACAGGCCGAACTCGTAATAAATCCCGTAGCCGAGCGCCGGGTAGTCGAGCGTCGCGAGCGAATCGAGGAAACACGCCGCGAGCCGCCCGAGGCCGCCGTTGCCGAGGCCCATGTCGACCTCCGCCTCGCGGATCGCCTCGAAATCCTGGCCGAGCGATTCGAGCGCGACGCGCGCGGTGTCGAGCATGCCGGTCGCGAGCAGGTTGTTTCCGAACAGCCGGCCCATGAGATATTCGAGCGAGAAGTAGTAGATGCGGCGGACGTTTTGCGCGTTGTGCACCGCCTGCGTCGCGATCATGCGCTCGTGAATCGTGTCGCGCACCGCCAGCGCGGTCGCGACCCACCAGTCGCGCGGCGTCGCGGAGCCGACGTGGCGCGCGAGCGTCGAAACGAGGTGCCGCTGGATGAGCGAGCGCAACACCTCCGCGGGTTGATCGGCGGAGGCGTGCGGATTATGGATCGGAAACGGCTGGAAGGGCGCGGTGCTGGCGCCGGCGCCCGGCTCGGGCGCGGTCACCGGCTTGGAAGAGCGCGCGGCGGATTTGCGAGAGACAGGCGGCATGAGAAAAGGAAGCCAGCTAAGAGAATGTTTCGTGCCAGCGCGAGCGCCGTTCCGAGAATTTTTCGCGACGCCGGGTTCCCGGGGAGCGCCGAGCTCCAGCTCGGCATTTCCGTTCTGCCGGAATGGCGCTGCGGGCAGAACTCAAACCTGCCGAGCTGGAGCGCGGCGCCCCGGGGGCAATCCGTCGACCGGCGCGCGGTCCTGGACTTTACCGCTGAAACCGCCGCGCCAGCTCCGCGTGATTCAATTCGATGTAGGTCGGCCGGCCCGCGGGACTCGTGAGCGGCGTGCGCGTCGCGAACAACTGCGCCACGAGCGCCCGCAGCTCGGCCTCGTTGACGCTCTCGGCGAGCCGGATCGCCTTCGCCGCCGCGAGCCGCGCGAGTTCCTCGCGCGCGAGCTCGGGATTGTCCTCGGGGATCCGGCCGTCGCGAAACGCGCCGAGCAGATCGCGCAGGAACGGTTCCGCATCCGCCGGCTCCATCCACGCCGGCACCGCCTCGATGCGGAAAAAATTCCGCCCGAACTCCGCGACCTCGAAGCCGTGCGCGAGCAGAAATTTCAATCGGTCGAGCAGCAGCGCCGCCGCGATCGCATCGAGTTCGAGCGGCACCGGCAGCAGCAACCGCTGGCTCGGCACCGCCGCCGCGCGAAACTGTTCGCGCAACCGCTCGAACCACACGCGCTCGTGCGCCGCGCGCCGGTCGAGCAGCACGAGGCCCGCCGCCGTCTCGAACAACGCGTAGCTCCCGTGCGCGAGCCCGACGAAACGCCACGACGGTGCGGCCGACGGCGGCGTGACGGATTGCGGATTGCGGATTTCGGATTGCGGATCGGGCGAGACCGGAGACCGGAAACCGGAAACCGGAGAGCTGGCTGGAAGGTGAGGCGCGTTATCCCCAACGCGGCGCTCATGACCCGCCATCAACCCAGCGCCGCTCGAAAACGGTTTGAACGGGCTCGCCATCCGACTCTCCGTCGCAGGCCGCGTAGTCCCGCTCGCGCTTTCCGGTTTCCGGTCTCCGGTTTCCGGTCTCCCCACTCCCGTCTCCGGCCGCCCGATCTCCCGCAGCCGCTTCAGCACCGCGCGGATCACAAATCCCCGCACCTGCGCTTCGCTGCGGAAACGCACTTCGCGCTTCGCCGGATGCACGTTCACGTCGACCGCCGCCGGATCGCATTCGAAGAAAACGAACGCGAGCGGATACCGGCCCTTCGGCAGCGATTCGTGATAACTCTCGATCAACGCGTAGTTGAGCGTGCGGCTGTCGACGGGCCGCGCGTTGACGAACACGATCATCTCGTGCCGCGTCGCGCGCCCCACTCCCGGCCGCCCGATCAATCCGCTCAACCGCAGTCCGGGCTCGGCCGTCTCGATCGCCACGAGCGACTCCGCAATCTGCCGGCCGAAAATTTCCGTGATGCGCTCGGCCACGCTCGCGCATTCCGGCGAGCGAAAAATCACGCGCCCGTCCTCGATCAGCGTGAACGCCGTCTGCGGACACGCCAGCGCGTAGAGCCGCACGCCATGCACGATGTGCGCCGCCTCGGTCTGGTCCGTCTTCAGGAATTTCCGGCGCGCCGGCACGGAATTGAAGAGATGCGTGACCTCGATCTTCGTGCCGACCGGCCGGCCGCACTCGCGCACGTGGACGAGCTTGCCGCCGTTGACCAGGACTTCCGTCCCCGTATCGCTGCCAGCCTCACGCGTCTGGAGCAGAAAGCGCGACACGCTCGCGATCGACGGCAGCGCCTCGCCGCGAAAACCGTAGCTCGCGAGCCGGTCGAGGTCGGCCGCCTCGGCGATCTTGCTCGTCGCGTGCCGCTCGAGCGCGAGCAGCGCGTCGTCGCGCGACATGCCGCAGCCGTTGTCCTCGACGCTCATGAGCGAGCGCCCGCCGTGGCGAAACTCGACCTCGATCCGCGTGGCGCCGGCATCGAGGGCGTTTTCGACGAGCTCTTTCACCACCGCCGCCGGCCGCTCGATCACCTCCCCCGCCGCGATCTGATTCGCGACGCGATCGGGAAGAATGCGGACCTTGGGCATGGCGGTGAATTAATTAATCACGGAAGCACGGAAACACGGAACGCCATCACCATACTACTCGGCGAACGCCAAGTCGCGCTTCGGCAAAATTCAGGACCAGCGCGACTCTCACGCCCACGGCCTTCAGATAAGAACGCGCCACGGCCAAGTGGACATCTTCGATCGCTTTGCAGGCCTTCAGCTCGAGAACGATCGCTCCATCGACGAACAAATCCAGCCGGTGCTCACCCACCACGACCCCATCGTATTGAACTGTGATCAATTTCTGACGCTCGACCCGATGCCCGCGCTTCGTGAGCTCGTGAGCCAACGCCGCTTCATAAAAACTTTCGAGGAAGCCTGGCCCCAGTTCGCGATGAACCGCCACCGCTGCGCTGAGCAGACGATCGGTCAACTCCTGGGCAACCAATTCCATTCCGTGTTTCCGTGCTTCCGTGATTAAATCATCATCCGGCAAGAATCCTCTTCCACCGCGCGAACTGCCGCGCGGTTTGCTTCGGGCCGGGCATGCCGGTGGCCTCGCGCTTCGCGAGCGCGCGCTTCAGATCGAAAACTTCGTCCCAGTCGCCTTCGAAGGCTGCGTGCACGCTGTGCAGGTCTGCGGTCGCGAGCCGGTTCAGCGCCACGCCTTTCTGCTCGGCGAGCCGCACGACGGCGCCCACCGCGTGATGCGCGTCGCGAAACGCCACGCCTTTCCGCACGAGATAATCCGCGAGATCCGTCGCGAGCAGCGCGGGGTCGCTCACCGCCGCGGCGCAGCGCGCGCGGTTCACCGTCATGCCGGCGAGCGTGCCGGCGAGCACGTCGGCGCAGAGCGCGGACTGATCGAAGCTGTCGAACACCGGCGGCTTGTCCTCCTGCAGGTCGCGATTGTAGGTGAGCGGCAGGCCCTTCGCGAGCGTGAGCAGCGTGTGCAGGTTGCCTTGCAGCCGCGCGGATTTGCCGCGGAGCAGTTCGCACGCGTCGGGATTTTTTTTCTGCGGCATGAGCGACGAGCCGGTGCAGAACGCATCCGGCAGCTCGACAAATTTGAACTCCGCGCTGCTCCACAAAATCAGATCCTCGGCGATGCGCGAAAAATGCACGCCGAGCAGCGCGCACGCGCCGGCGAACTCGACGAAGAGATCCCGGTCCGCCACGGTGTCCATCGAGTTCTGCGTGACCTGCGGCCGGCCGCGCGCATCGACGAAGCCGAGCGCCTTCGCGGTGAACTCGCGGTCGATCGGCAGCGTCGTGCCGGCGATCGCGCCGACGCCGAGCGGGCACCAGTTCGCGTGGGCGGCCACGTCGGCGAAACGCGGGCGATCGCGCTCGAGCATCTCGAGCCACGCAAAAAGATGGTGCGCGAGAAACACCGGCTGCGCGCGCTGCAAATGCGTGTAGCCCGGGATGAGCACGTCGCGATTTGCGGCGGCAGCGGCGAGCAGCGCGCGTTGCGCCCCGAGGATTTTTTCCGCGAGGACGCGGCATGCGTGCTTGAAAAAGAGCCGCATGTCGGTCGCGACCTGGTCGTTGCGGCTGCGTGCGGTGTGGAGTTTCGCGGCGGCGGGCACGCGCTTCGTCAGCGCCTGCTCGATGTTCATGTGCACGTCCTCGAGCTTCGTGTCCCAGCGAAATTTTCCCGCCTCGATCTCGGCGAGGATCGCGTCGAGGCCGGCGTGGATCGCGTCGCGTTCCTTTTTCGTGATGAGCCCGACGTGCGCGAGCATGGCGGAGTGCGCCTTGCTGCCCGCGACGTCGAAGGGCGCGAGGCGGCGGTCGAACGAGACGGATTCGCTGAACTGCAGCATCAACTCCGCGGGACCGGCGGTGAACCGCCCGCCCCAGGTCGCGTGGGATGGCTTGGCCATGAGGGAACGAGATGACCGTCCGCCGGCGCGGCGCGCAACGCGAAAACCGCCGCCCGCCCGCGCACCGGTTCCCGTCTTGCGGCCGGCAGGTGTGCTCACAGAGTCGCGGCATGTTTCGTGGCGGAACTGGCTTTTTGTCGGGCTGCGCGCTGTGCGTCATTCTGGCGGCGCGTGTGGCGGCAGCAGCAGCGGAGTCCGCACCCGCGTCGGCACAACTAGATCAGGTCGAGGTCGCGCCGGCGAAAACGTCGATTTATCTCGGGACCGTTTCGCTCACGATGCCGGCGTTTGCGCGGAAGGACGGCGTCTACGAATCGAGCTACACCGCGAAAGTTTTTCCCTATTTTTTCGCCAACGAATCCGGGCGGCTGTTCATCGCCGTCTCCGACGAGCAACTGCGCCAGCTCGCGAGCGGCACCGCGATCGAGTTCAAGGGCCGCGCGGTGCGCAACGACGGCACCGAGCGTCGCGTCGAGGGCAGGGCGATGCCAGCGGACGCGGTGAGCGGAAAACTAAAAGTGCGCGTCTTCGTGTCGGCACGAATCGAACTGATCTTCAACACGACCTACCGCCTCGCGCCGAAATCGCCGACGGCCGCCAAAATTTCCCCGTAGGGCGTCTGTCTTGCAGACGCCGTCCGAAAATCGTTTCTCCGCCCCAGCCCGGCCCGTCACCCCGCGCTTCGACCCACGACGCGCCGCTCATTTTTCCGCCCAGTGGAAAATCACCGGCTTCTCCACGAGCGGATGCAGCGTGTGATGCACCGGGCAGGTCTTCGCGATGTCGGCGAGTTGCCGCGCGGCGGGATGGCTCACCGGAATCGGCAGCCAGATCTGCGTCGCGAGCCGCACGATCCGCCGCGGCGGCGTGGTCGACATCTCCTTCGTCACCTCGAAACGCGCGCCGCGCAGCTCGATGCCGTGCTTGCGCGCCGCGATCGCAATGGTCGTGAGGATGCACGTGCCGAACGACGTCGCGATCAGGTCGGTCGGCGAAAACGCCGCGCCGCGCCCCTGGTTGTCCTTCGGCGCGTCGGTGTCGAGCGTGTTGCCCGAAGGTTCGTGGCGTGCGGTGCAGTGCAGCTCGCCCTGGTATTCGCCGGTGATTTTGACCATGCGCGCAGTCTTCGCGCCTCCGCCGGCTTCGCAATCCCGGAAACAACCGTCCGCGCCCGCCGCCGGCGGGAATATTTCCGCGCGAGCGAGAATGCCGCGCAACCGCGGGCGGACTGCTTCGTCCAGCGCGGAAGTCGCGATCTCCGCCGATCGCGGCTCGCTTCTTCCTCCGCCCCATGCGAATTCCAGCTCGCCCTGACCGCACGCCGGTCGTTTTTTCGGCCCGCGCGGCCCGCTCCTGCCCCGGCCGCAAAAATCCGCCCCACGTTTTTTCCGAAACCATGAACCGCGTTCTCCTCCCCTGCCTCGCTGCTCTCACGTTCTCGTCCGGCGCGCTCGTCGCGACCGCGCAAACTCCCGCGCCGTCCGCCACTCCGGCGGCCAGCGGCGCCGCCCCGGCCGCGCCCGAAGCGGGTGTCGTGAACATGGGCGCCGGCCCGGTGAATTATCCGATGCCTTACGCGCCGCCGGCGGTCGCCGACATCAAAGCCGCGCTCGACCGCATCCGCGATTACCTCGAGACCGCCACGCCCGATCACCTCATCGACCGCACGACCAACCAGACGATCACCGATTTCTCGCATCCGAATCCGAACGCGACGACGCCGCGCAGCACGTTCCAGCTTGTGAGCTACGAATGGGGCGTCACGTATGCCGGCATGCTCCGCGCGGCGGAGACGACGGGCGACGCGCGCTTCTCCGATTTCACCGCGAAGCGCTTCAAGCTCATCGCCGAGGTCGCGCCGATGTTCCGCGCCGACGCCGCGGCGAATCCGCCGCCGGTTCCCGGCGCGGGCGGACCCGGCGGCGGTGCTGGCGGAGCCGGCGGTCGCGGCGGCTTCGGCCGCGGCAATCCCGTGCGGCCGCTCGTCGCGCCGCGCTCGCTCGACGACTCGGGCTCGATGGGCGCGGCGTTGATCAAGGCGCAGCGCGCCGGCATCGTGGGCACGGACCTGCGGCCGCTGATCGATCCGCTCGTCGACTGGATCGCCAACAAGCAGTTTCGTTTCCCCGACGGCACGCTCGCGCGCAACCGCCCTTACGCGAACACGCTCTGGCTCGACGATCTTTTCATGGGCGTGCCCGCGCTCGCGCAGATGGGCAAGCTCACCGGCGACCGGAAATATTTCGACGACGCCGTGAAGCAGGTGCTGCAGTTTTCCGAGCGGATGTTCGTGAAGGAAAAAGGCCTCTTCATGCACGGCTGGGTGCAGGAGATGGACGACCATCCGGCGTTCTACTGGGGCCGCGCGAACGGCTGGGCGATCATGACGATGTCCGAGGTGCTCGACGTGCTGCCCGAGGATCACCCCGGCCGTGCGAAAATTCTCGAGCTCTATCGCGCGCACGTGCACGGCCTTGCCGCCTGCCAGAGTGCCGACGGCTTGTGGCATCAACTGCTCGACCGCTCCGACACATATCTCGAAACCTCCGCCTCCGCGATTTTCGTCTACGCGATCGCGCACGGCATCAACCGCGGCTGGATCGGCGCGCCCGCGCACGGCGCGATGGCGATCCTCGGCTGGAACGCCGTCGCCAAAAAAATCAACGACAAGGGCCAGGTCGAGGGCACGTGCGTCGGCACCGACATGGGTTTCGAACCGACCTTCTACAGCTTCCGCCCAACGAGCGTGATGGCCGCGCACGGCTACGGCCCGGTGCTGCTCGCGGGCGCCGAGATGATCGCGCTGCGCAACGGCCCGGCGAAGGACGCGCTGATCAATCTCGGTTCGATGCAGATGCAGCGCCCGCCGTCGTTCTTCTGAGCGTTTCAATCTTTCGCGCGAATCGCGCGATCGACTCCGGCTTTGGCGGCGACGCGTTACCCGCTCCCCAATCGCATCGCGTCTGAAGAAGGCGCGAGCGGATGCGCGGCGTCGCGCATCCGCGACGAGAAATCGATTCGCCGCGCGACGACACGAATGCCGCGGCGCTTGCGCCTGCACGGTCGATGCGCGTCTCGCAGATTTTTTCCGGCGATGCTTTCGGGAATTTCCCGACATCGCGATCGTTGACGGTGCGCGCCGCCGCACCTCTCATCATCGCGGCTCTGCGATTGTGAAATGACCTCTTTGCTGGAGGAGGTCGGAGGTAGCAACGCAGAGCTTTTTTATTTTCCAGATGGCGGCGCGCGCGGAGTCATCGCGTCCTTTTCCTCGCCGCATCGTGGAAGGCGGTCGCCTCATCCGGGTGCGCGGAGCGCAGCGGGAAACGGCGCCCGCTGGGTTGAAGAGCCCGTTTTGCGCAACCGACGGAGCGAGGCGGCGTCCATGTCGCCCGATGTCGCGGGCGCCCACTTTAGTCGTGGTCGATTTCAACGTTGAGAGTCGTTTTCTCCTCGTGAAATCGCTGCGCCGTCGTTTCCCGTCGGCGACGATCTACGAATCCGACGACGAGGAAAAAGTCATCGAGATCGCCCGGGCGGTCGACCTGGCGGCCATCGTCGCGCACCGCACTCATACGATGTCGGGCACGGAGTTGGTGCGCCGTCTCCGCGACGCCGACCCGCAGGTGCCGATCGTCATGGTCTCCGGCGTGAATCGCGAGGCCGATGCGCGCGGCGCCGGCGCGACGTGTTTCATGCACTACGACGAGTGGCCGCGGATCGGCGGCATCGTCGAGACGCACCTGCGTTCCACCGGCGGCACGATTGCCCCGGGTTTCGATGTGGCCTGAGGTGCGGCCGACGCACGATCAGGATTCGGGCAAGCCCTGCCTTCGAGCGAGTGAGGAATTGGAGATGGCCGAGGTCTTCACCCACTGCGGAAGTAGCAATGGACCCGAGCAACCTTCGCGCGAGGCCGGGAGTCTGTGGGGGCATGCACGAAACCACCGAATGCCTCCTTTCCCGCTTGGATGAATCGATCGCGCTCATGACGAAGCTGCGCACCGGCGACCCGGTGAACACGGTCGCATTCGACGCCCTGAAGCAGGCCCGCGCCCTCGTCGCCCGCGCATTCGCCGAGGAACGCCGCCACGCGCACCCGATGGCCGAGTCGACGCGGCTCGCGGCCTGATCACGGCCGCTCCGCAGCTCGCAGCGCGCGGTTAAGGCGAACCTGTCTGTTCAGTAAAACTGGAAAGGGGTCGAAGCCTTCAAAGATCGAGAGCGAAACGTAGCGCCGTCTTTATCTGCTCCATCTGCGGAGCCGTCAGCCGGCCTAACCGGCGGATCAATTTTTCGTGACCGAGACTCGTTAGTCCTTGGATGTTCACCCAGGATTCCCGATCAAGAAACTTTAGCTTTCCGAGCGCCACCTCGTAGTCTGACCCGCGTTTTTCGGTGGTGAGCGGCGCGCAAATCGACAGCGCCCTGGGGGCATCCGGGTCTTCCCGAGAAATGACGACGGCCGGGCGAACCTTGCCCACCATTCCAAGATCGATGAGGTAGAGTTCGCCAGGAATCGGGCTCATCGTTTGTCCAAGTGCGAAAAGTCGGTCTGGTCGAGGTCGCCCCAAACCTTGGCGACATGCTCAATCGGCGGTGCGATGTCGCTGTTATCTTCGACGGTGACCGGAAACGGGATGGCCTTGCGGCGCTCGATCTGCGCGAAAAACATGTTCACCGCCTGCGTCGAGGTCATGCCGAGCTGGTCGAGAATTTTTTCCACGCGAGCCTTGCGGCGCGGGTCAATTCGGGTGCGGAGGATGGCAGTTGCTGACATGACACAAAAGAAGCACAACTGTGCGCAACGGGCAAGCTCGGCCATCGCCCGGCCGGAGGCTCCGTCACTTGCGTGGTTTAATACGCAATCGAACGTCGCCCGCGTGGCGGTCCGCCCACGCCAAGGCATCGGCCCCTGTCGTGATTTCCTCGCCGCGGATCAACTTGCGCACGAACGCCGCTTCTTTCATCGCCGACCGCTTGGCGCGCTCGGCAAGGATTAGCTGCTCCTTCTTGGTAGTCGAACGGTGAGAATCGCAGACAGCCGCCGGATCGCGGCCTCGGCTTCGTGGAGTTGTTCATCCGTGAGCCGCGTGACCGCGGTGCGCACGTCCGTGTCGCCTTGCAGCGCCTTGACGTTGAGCACCTGTTTTTCGGCTTCGGCTTCCGCGCGCGTGGCGAAGTTCTTTCGCACGCGCTGACCGCACAAGTATCCGGACACCCGGAAAACGATCTCCCCGGAGGGATTCGTGAAGGTGGTGATCGCAAACGCACTGACCGACTTCATGCAGATTTGCCCACATCAACTGGCAAATCCGCGACGCCTAAACTTAGCTCACGACTATCTCGTGCGTTAAATGGCGGGATGGACGGGACTCGAACCCGCGACCTTCTGCGTGACAGGCAGACGCTCTAACCAGCTGAGCTACCACCCCGAAAGGGAATGAGCGGGCGAACGTGCAAACCGCCCTCGGGCAAGTCAAGCGCGGTTTTGGCACGGCGCCATCCGCGCGTGAACTGCGCTCACGAAGCCGGCTTCGAGGCCGCTTCGAGGGTCGCTGCGACGGCCGCCACTGCGCCCGGTAATTCCTGCTTGAAAGCTGCGAGCACCTCCGGTGTGCGCAGGAAAAACAATCCCGTGCCCGGCGCGCTTGCATGGTTGAGCCGGAAACGCGTCAGCGCGAGATCCTCGAGCTGATGAAAAAAATTTCGCAGCGGGGTATTCCCTTTCGCGGTCAGCTTCGCCTGCGACTTCGCCGGCTTTTCCGGAATGCGCTGGGCCACGTTGCCGAGCGCGCGCTCGATCACCGCGCAGCCATTTGCCTGAAACGCCATGACGAGCATCCGCTCGGGGGGCGACGGCGGCTTGACGGTCGCATGCGCCCATTCGGGCGCGTCCGCCAGCTCGTAGAGCAGAATCGCGTTCGGCGCCTTGCGCGCGCCCAACTCCCGCGCGGTCGTCGTGAAGAGCGCGGAAAGATCCTCGAAGCGCGTCTTGTCGGTGAGCACCAGAATCGGAAACGATAGGGCGGACATCGGAGAAATAGCTGCTTCTTGGACAACAGCTAATCGCGAAAGAAACAAGCAAAGTATGCGGCCGTCCCCCGCCGTCGCGCGTCGTCTCGCCGGCGGTTTTGCCCTTGTGGCTTTCCACCCGCGACGCTACCGGTGCAGGCGGATTTTTGCGGTGGTAGCTCAGCAGGACAGAGCAACGGTTTTCTAAACCGTCGGTCGCGAGTTCGAGTCTCGCCCACCGCGCCATCCACGCCAGAAAAGCGGAAACCTTTTCCTTTCCTCGCGCGCCGCGCTTACGATTCCACGCAGCCGGGCGCGAGGTGTGCGCCACCGGCTCGCTGGAGTTCCGCGGCCCACAATTCCACCTCGCTCGCGTGTCCATGCGCGCGCAACGCCGCGAAAATCTCGGCGGGCGTCGGTTCCACGACGCGGTGTTTCGGATCGCCCGCGAGATCGGGCCGCACCACCCGTGCGAGCGCCCAGCAGGCCCACGCGCGCCAGCGGCGCTGCTCGCGACGGGGCTCGTTCATGCGATCGGCGTAGTGCTGGAAATGCACGCGCGGGTTGCCGAGAAAAACGTCCGGCGGCGTGTGTGCGATCAACCACGCCGTCGCCGCATACGGCAGCGGCCAGGCGCGCAGCACCGCTTCATCGCCGCGCAGCCCGGCGCCAAACGCGCGATCGAGGCACAACAGAGCGCGCGCCGCGCAGCGCCGCTGCCAGAGCGCCTGGCCGTATTCGAGGCAGGCGAAATAAAATTCCGCGCCCCGTTCGCCCGCGCGAAACGCATGCAGCGCGCGCCAGTCGAGCCCGGCGCGCGGCGGCGGCAGATGCGGGCAGGGCGAAAAGACGGCGGCCATGCGCGGTTCTCGTGCCGGCGAAGTGCCGGCGCGTCAACGCCGCGCGCGACTCTTCGCTTGGCGCCTGCGGCCGTTTCGTGGACAACGCCAGCGTTGCATCCGCCCGAAACCGCTTCCGCCGCGCCGACGCCCGCCTCCGTCGTCCACGAAATTTCCGGCTGGCGGCGCGCGGTGTTGTGGCCCGTCGCGTTGCTCGTGCGGCTCTGGGGCATGTCGTTGCGCTTCGAGACACCGCCCGCGGACCTGCAGAACTACACGAAGCGCGACGAACCGGTCGTCTTCGTGGTCTGGCACAACCGCCTCTTCCTCACGCCCGAAATTTTTCGCCGCTACCGTGGCGGCCGGCCGCTGGTCGCAATCATCAGCGCGAGCGGTGACGGCGGCTGGCTCGCGGCGTTCTTCTCGCTCGTCGGCATGCGCGCCGCGCGCGGCTCGAGCAGCCGGCTCGGCCGCGAAGCCGCCACCGCGTTGATCGAGGCGCAACGCGCGGGCTTCGACGTAGGCATCACGCCCGACGGCCCGCGCGGGCCGTGCTACGACTTCAAGCCCGGCGCGGCGATTGTGCCGCGCCGCACGGGCGCACCGCTGCTGCTCGTCGGCGGCGAATTCGAATCCGCGTGGCGACTGCGGAGCTGGGACGGGTTTTATCTCCCGCAGCCGTTTTCGCGCGTGCGGATGCGTTGCGAACTGGTTGCCAACAACCAGCTCGCGGATCGCGATGCCGCGCTGACGCGGCTGCGCCAACAGATGCTCGCGCTCAACCCCGATCGCCAACCGCTGCCGGAGCGGCGGCGTTGATCAGAACTCCGGCTTGAGCGTCACATTCGCGCCGGGCGCGATCGAGAAATCGGCACCGGTGCTCCACGTGACGTCGTTGATCAGAAATTTGATGGTGAACGGCCGCGCGGACTCGCCGAGCGCCGCCTGCCAGCGATCGTCCGCCACGCACGTCATCGGAACGCCGTTGTCCCAGCTCAAGCCGGGGCCGTCGCCGCGCAGAAAGAGCGCGTTGCCGAATCCCACGTCGACCTGCGCCGTGATCGTGGTGACGACCGGTTTGCTCGCGACCGGTTTTACCGCCGGCGCGGAGACTGCGACCGCGACTTTTTTCGTCGCGGCGGGTTTGCCCGTCTTCGTCGCTGGGGCGGGCGACTTCAACGTCTTGGTGATGGTTTTTTTGATGGCTGTCATGTTGATGGAGGAGGTGTGTAACGAACCCCGTATTCGCCGCCCAAGCTAGCAAATGGGGGGCCAATGCACCAGCCCCAAGCCCGTGAATTTTGCGTTACCGTCTTGCCGCTTCTTCGCGCTGCAATCGCGGGCCGCTCTTCGCGTGCGGCGAGCGCTCTTCCGGACGCGCATGCGTCACGCGTTCAATCGCTTCCTCACAACGCGGCGCGGCGCCCGCAAAAAAATGGCCGACCGGAAACTTGGTTATCCGGCTACTGCTGTCTTCGATAATCTGTTGGCGTGAGGCCGGTCGCCTTCTTGAAGAGCTGCGCAAAGTGGCTGGGATTCGAGTAGCCGACGTCGTTCGCGATCGTGATCACGCTTTTTGACGTTTCCCGCAGCATGCGGCGCGCGGCGTCCAGCCGAAGTCTGATCTGATACTGCGACGGCGGGACGCCCGTGGCGCGTTTGAACAACCGGTTGAAATGAAACTCGCTCATGGCCGCCTGCTCGGCGAGACGCGCCAGGCTGAAGTCCTCGCTCATGTTCTCGGCCATCCAGTCGGTGATGCGCCGAAGCTTGAAGCCGGGCAGCGCGGAAGTTTCGCCCTTCGCACCTTCGTCCAGGACGATGTAGTTTCGCGCGAGGTGCACGGCAATCGCGTGCCCGATCCCGCGGACAAAAAGCGGGCTGGCCGCCGGCCGCGCCGCCTCCGCCTTCAGCGGAGTCAACAGCGCGATCAGCGCCGGATCCTCGACGGCGGAGACATCCCGCAGCTTCGCATGCCCCGCATTCGGCCCGAACACCTCCGTGAGCGCCTCGTCGAAGAGCGGCACGCTCAGGAACACGATGACCGACTGCAGCGGTTCCGCCGTGAGCGTTTTCCAGCGAACGTCGTAGGGAGCGCCGCCGGCGGTGATGAACAGCGAGTCCGGCTTGATTCGCGTCGTCAGCCACGGGCCGTCGCCCTCTCGCTCCTGAAATTCCGCTTCGCCGGAAATTGTCCATGCGATGAACGGCTCGTTCACCGATGGCATGGTGAACGCGTCGGCCTTCGGCGGCAGAGTCATCACCGAGAGCTGCACGTCGCGCCACGCCGGCCCCTCGCCACCCGCGATGCGCGTCCCGGGCGTATAGCGGTCCAGCGCCTCCGCCGAGGTGGTGTCCGGAACCTTCATGCATCCAACGTGCCGGGAAATTCCCCGGAGCCAAGCAGACAACCCGCCCTCGCTTTCCGAGCGAGCGCTGCAACGAACCTCCGCGACTCAACCGGCCGTCCCACCGCACGGTCGCAGCGCCGGCGCTGTCGCACGCCACCAGGAACTCGTTTCGAAACTCCGGGATTCCGGCGGGGACGCGGCGCCCTCTCCGCGTTTTCGCTCGCGCAACGCGACGAAAGCATCGCGCCTCCAACCTGACGCCGAAGGATTTGAAACGACCCCTAACTCACTTTTTCGGAGCAAGGTCGCCAAACCAGTAGGCCGCGGTCACGCCGCCATCCATGAGGAAGTCGCTGCCGGTGATGAAACCTCCGTCCGGCCCCATCAGGAGCGCGCCGACGGTTCCGACCTCGTCCGGAGTGCCGCCGCGTCCGGCCGCGGACAATTCGATCATGCGCCGATAGCCTTCGCCGCGCGGCCCGCTCAATTCGTCCCGCGCGAGCGGCGTGAAAATGATGCCGGGGCTGATCGTGTTGACTCTCGCGCCTCGTTTGCCCCAACGGATCGCCTCCGCCATGACGCGGAGCGAATTCGCGCGTTTGGAAATCTGGTAGGCGTGGAGCGGATCCTTCACCCGATCGGGTTGAAGCATCGGCAGTGCGAGCAATTCCTCCGTGGGTGTCGTCGCGAGCGCCGTGTTTTGCTCGGCGCTCAACGCCGGCAGACGGTGTCCGGATTGCGAAGCGATGACGACGCCCGCGCCGCCGCGCGCGATGACATTGCCAAATTCCTCGAGCACGAGCGCCGTGCCGTAAAGATCGACCCGAAGGATCGTCGCAGGCGCCGCCTGACTGGGCGAGACGCCCGCCGCGTGAATGACGCCGGTGACAGCGCCAAGCGCCGTGGCTTTCTCGACGAGCGCGTGGACCGACGGACGCGAGGACACATCGACCGTCGAGGTGCTCACCTCGAAGCCGGCATCGCTCATGACCTTCGCGGCCGCGTCGGCTGCCTCCTGGCGAAGGTCCGCGAGCAGGACATGTTTGCCTGTGCTTACCCGGCGGGCAATCGCCTGACCGATCGATCCGGCGCCAATGACAACAATAACGTTTTTCATGAGAAATTTCCGGTTTGCGCCAGCAGTCGAGCTCTTGCTCCCAAGCGTGACGCAATCGCTTCAGCGCCCGACGCGTGCCTGCAGGTGCGCCGGATACCGCGCGCCCTGCACCGTAATCTTGCCGGCGGCTTCGTTGATCTGCCGCAGGTCGTCCGACGTGAGCTCGACCGTCGCCGCATCGAGATTCTCGTGCAGGCGGTGAAGTTTCGTGGTGCCGGGAATCGGGACGATCCACGATTTCTGCGCGAGGACCCACGCGAGCGCGAGCTGCGCCGGGGTGATTTTCTTTTGCGCGGCAAAGACGCGGATGAAATCGACGAACGCCTGGTTTGCCTTCCTGGCTTCCGGCGTGAAGCGCGGCACGACGCTGCGAAAATCGGCGGCGTCGAATTTCGTCGTCTCGTCGATCTTACCGGTGAGAAAGCCCTTCCCGAGCGGGCTGAACGGCACGAAGCCGATGCCCAGCTCCTCGAGCGTGGGCAAAATTTCCGTCTCGGGCTCGCGCCACCAGAGCGAGTATTCGCTCTGCAATGCGGCGACCGGCTGCACCGCATGCGCCCGGCGGATCGTCTGCGCGCCGGCTTCCGAGAGCCCGAAATGTTTCACCTTGCCCGCGCGGATCAGCTCCCTGACCGCGCCCGCCACGTCCTCGATGGGAACGTCGGGATCGACGCGGTGCTGGTAGAAAAGATCGATCACATCCGTCTTCAGGCGTTTGAGCGCCGCGTCGGCGACGTCCTTGATGTGCGCGGGCCGGCTGTTCAGGCCCGACTGTTTTCCGGCGGCGTCGATCTCGAAGCCGAATTTCGTCGCGATCACGATGTCGCGACGAAACGGCGCCAAGGCCTCGCCGACCAACTCCTCATTGGTGAAGGGCCCGTAGATCTCAGCGGTGTCGAACAACGTGACGCCGCGCTCCACTGCCGCGCGTATCACCGCGATCATGTCCGCCTTGTTGCCGGCGGGACCGTAACCGTAACTCATGCCCATGCACCCGAGGCCGATGGCCGACACTTCCAATCCGCTCTGACCAAGGATGCGCTTTTTCATGTGGAATTTCATTTGGCGGAGTGAGCTTATCCCGGAACCGGCCCGTTGTCGCCCGGGCGTTTGCTCGACCTGTTGGCGGATTGCGGGAAAACCCCGCCGCCGCGCGCACCCTCCGCCATTTTACGCAGCTCGGCAATCCGCGCGTCATTTTGTTGAGCCGCGGCGCGACCGCCGTGCAGGTGACTGGGCGCCAAGCCGGCGCGCGCGACGCCGCATTTTACGAAGCCGAATCCCAAAGCCGCCGGGTCCCGCCGCATCCACAAAATTTTCCCGCGGCGCTCGACTCGAAAAGTGGTGGACCGGATCGGGATCAAACCGACGACCTCGTCGTTGCGAACGACGCGCTCTATCAACTGAGCTACCGGCCCAAAAAGGGAACGCGAGGTATTGGGAAATCAGCGCGCGCAAGTAAACACCAATTTTCAACCCGCGCCAGCCGCGCGGAAATTTTCGCGCCGCTCGGTCGCCCGTCGTCGCACGCCAACACGAAATCGACCACCGGCGCGCCTGGGTGCGGGCGCGAGGGCTTTTGCCGATGCGCGAGGCGCCTGCCGTTCGCGGCGGCCGTTTTAAAAAAACGGCGCCTAGCCCGGCTCGCCGACATGCCGCGCAAAAATCATCTTCCCGCCCGCGGTCGGCAGCACGCTGATGATTTCCGCGTGCACGCGCCGGCCGATCAGCGGCCGGCCGTTGTTCACGACGACCATCGAGCCGTCTTCGAGAAAACCGACCGCCTGCCCCTCTTCCTTCCCGGGCTTCACCAGGTCGACCTCGAGCTGCTCGCCGAGCATCAGCTCGGGCCGCAGCGATTTCGCGAGCGAGTTCAGGTTCAGCCACGCCACGCCGTGAAACTCCGCCATTTTCGCCAGGTTGTAGTCGGTCGTGAGCAGCTTCGCGCGCATCGATTGCGCGAGGAAGACGAGCTTCGCATCCACGTCCTCGCGCTTCGTCACCTCGCTCTCGATCACGCGGATGTCGAGGTGCTTGATCTTGCGCAATTCGTTCAACACCTCGAGGCCGCGGCGGCCGCGCGCCTGCTTGTGCGGGTCGGCGGAGTCGGCGACGTTGCTCAATTCGTTCAAGACGAAACGCGGGATCACCAGCGCCACCGAGAGAAAACCCGACTCGCACACGCGCGCGATGCGGCCGTCGATCAACACGCTCGTGTCCACCACCACCAGCGGCACGTCGACATCGTGCGGCACGAAGCGCACGTAGGGGATCACGAGGTTGAACTCGTCCTTGCCGCGCAACGCGATCACCGCGGCCAGATACGGGCAGATCACGAAGAGCGCGACGCGCACGAGGTAAATCGTCGCCGGGTCGAGCGGGTCGCCGCGCTCCGCATGCGCACTGTCGAGCAGCGGCGAGCTGCTGAAGAAATGCGCGATCAACAATCCCACCCCGAGGCCAAACGTCAGCGCCGAAAGCCCGCGCAGCGAAAAACCCTTCAACAAGACGTCGACCAGCACGACCAGCAACCCGATCGCCAGCGCCACGATGACCGCGAGTCCGCGATATTTGTCGCCGGCCAGAATCGTGAACGAGACGAGCCAGCCCGCCGCGCCGCAGAGCGCGATAAAAATGAGCCGGATCGAAAAAAGGGTTTTGTTCATCCGAAATTTCGGGCCGCCGCCTCAGCGCGAGCGCACGAAGAAAACCACCAGCGGCGCCACGATCATCGTCGCGGTGAGCACGATGAGCAGCAATTGCACGCGATGGGCTTTGAGCCTTTCGGCTTCCGTCGGTTCCATTCGGTGCAGCGCACCAAACCCGCCGGCTCATGACAACGCAATACTCGTGGCGCCTCTCCGACCGACGAAGACGCCGCGCGCGCTCTCTCTTCCGCCGCGATTCCCGCGAACTTGTCGCGGCCTTTGCCACAAATTCGATATTCGCCGGCGCTCGCGCACGCCCCGATTTTGCGGCGACGGCGATTCGCGCCTGCTCCGAAATCTTTCGCTGGCGATACGGCCCGGCGCGTGGCAATCACCTCGCCGTGAAAACTTCCGCCGCTCCCGGCCACTGGCTCGTCAAATCCGAACCCGAAGCCTATTCGTGGGCCGACCTCGTGCGTGACGGCCGCACCGCATGGACCGGCGTGCGCAACTTCGCGGCGCGGCTACACCTCCGCGCCATGCAGCGCGGCGATCGCGTGTTGTTCTACGAGAGCGTCGGCCCGAAAACGATCCAGGGCATCGCGGAAGTGTCGCGCACCGCCTTTCCCGACGACACCGCCGACGAGCCCGGCTGGGTCGCCGTGGAATTGAAAGCCGTCGCGCCGCTCGCGCAACCGGTCACGCTCGCGCAAATCAAAACCGAGCCCGCGCTCGCCAAGATGGCGCTGCTGCGGATCGCGCGGCTCTCGGTGCAGCCGGTCACGGCCGCGGAATTCGCCCGCATCGTGAAGCTCGGCGGCGGTTAAACCCGCGTGCGATCGCCGTCGCACTGCCGACGGCAAACTTTCGGCGAACTCGCACGCGCGAACTCAAATCCGCCGCCGCGGTCCCCGCTCGACACCGCGCGGCGTTTTTGCGTGGTTCAGCGCATGTCCGCCTCCGCTCAACTCGCGATTCTCGCGCCCGGCCTGCTCGGCGGTTCGGTCGCGCGCGCGGCGCGGGCGCGCGGCGTGGCGCAGCGCATCGTGCTCTGGGCGCGCCGGCCCGAAGTGCGGTTGAAACTCCGCGAACAGCCGTGGTGCGACGAAGCGGCCGACACGCCCGAGGACGCGGTGCGCGGCGCGAACATCGTCGTGATCGCGGCGCCGGTGGACCGGATCGTGCCGCTCCTCCGCCAGATCGCGCCGGCGCTCGCACCCGGCACGCTCGTCACCGATGTCGGCAGCGTGAAGGGCGAGATCGTGCGGCTCGGCGACAGCGCGTTGCGCGGCCGCGCGCACTTCGTCGGCGCGCATCCGATGGCGGGCTCGGAGAAGACCGGCTGGGAGCACAGCAGCGCGGCGCTCTTCGAGCACCGCACGTGCTTTGTCACGCCGCTCGAGCACACCGATCGCGCCGCACTGGAGCAGGCGGTGAAATTCTGGCGCGATCTCGGCGCCGAAGTCGTCACGGTCGATCCCGACGCGCACGACGAGATCGTCGCGCACATCAGCCATCTGCCGCAGGTGCTGGCGTCGAGTTTGTGCGCGTTTCTCGCCACGAAAAATCCCGCGTGGCGCAACCACGCCGGCGGCGGGTTGCGCGACACGACGCGCATCGCCGCGAGCGATCCGCAACTCTGGCGCACGATCCTCGAGCAAAATCGCGACGAAGTGCTCCGCGCGCTGCGGCAGTTCGAGGAGGAGCTGCACGCCTTTCAGATCGCGCTCGCGAACCGCGACTACGTCGAAGTCGCCGCGCGCCTCGAACGCGGCAAGGCCTACCGCGACCAGTTTCGCCCGCACCCGTGACGCCTGCCCTGCCCGCCGTTCTTCCGATTCGCCCGTTCACGCGGCCGGCTCGCGGCGAAGTGACGCTGCCCGGCTCGAAGAGCATCACGAATCGCGCGCTGCTCCTTGCGGCCTTGTGCGACGCGCCCGTCACGCTCACCGGCGCGCTCTTCAGCGAAGACACGCACCTGATGGCCGAAGCGCTGCGCCGGCTCGGCTTCACCGTCGAGGCCGACGAACGCGCGCTCTCGCTCCGCGTCGCGGATCAGGCCAAAGGATTTCCCGCCGGGGAAAACCCGGTCGAACTCTTCGTCGGCCTCGCCGGAACCGCCGCGCGTTTTCTCACCGCGCTCTGCGCCGCGGCGCCGCGCGGCGTGTATCGCATCGACGGCGTCCCGCAGATGCGGAAGCGACCGATGCGAGGACTGATCGACGCGCTGCGCCAGCTCGGCGCGGACATCCGCTGCACCGGCGAGGAAGGGTTTTTTCCGCTGGAGATTCACGCGCGCGGCCTGCGCGGCGGCGCGGTGGAGATCGACGCGAGCGAAAGCAGTCAGATGTTGTCGGCGTTGCTGATGGTCTCGCCGCTGGCGCGCACGGCCGTCGAGGTGAAACTGATCGGCGAAGTGCGCTGGCCGTTCGTGCAAATGACCGCGCGCCTCATGGAGGAGTTCGGCCAGGCCGCCGTGCGACGCAGCGGCGAAGAAAAATTTATCGTCGGCTCGGGAACGCGCTATCGGCTCGACACCGGCCGCTACGCGATCGAGCCCGATGCGACGGCCGCGAGCTACTTTCTGGCGCTTCCGCTCGTCGTCGGCGGCAGCCTGCAACTCCGTGACCTCCGGCCGCCGGGCGCGGGACTGCAGGGCGACTCGGTTTTCAACGAAGTTCTGACGCGAGCGCGCAGCCGGAAATCCGGCGAATCGTTCGCCCGCGATTTCAGCGCATTCTCCGACACGTTCCTCACGCTCGCCGCGATCGCACCGCTGCTCGCCGGGCCGACGCGCATCACGGGCATCGCACACACGCGCAAACAGGAGACCGATCGCGTCGCAGGGATGGCGCGCGAGTTGAAAAAACTGGGACAGGACGTCGTCGAGGAACACGACGCGCTCACGATCACGCCGCGGCTCGAGGAATTGCGGGCGCGCACCGCGAAAGCTCCGCTCGAGATCGAGACCTACGGCGATCACCGTTTCGCGATGAGCTTCGGCATTCTTGGCTGCCACGACTTGCACGGCGATGGCCGGCCCTGGCTCGCGATCCGCAATCCCGCATGTTGCGCGAAGACGTTTCCAAACTTTTTTGACGTGCTCGGCGAAGTCTGGAGAAACTCCCACTCCACGTGAGCGCCTCCTCCTTCATCATCGTCGCCATCGACGGCGGCGCGGCTTCGGGAAAATCGACCTCGTCACGCGTGCTCAGCGAACGCTTCAATCTCCTGCACGTCGACACCGGTTCGTTCTACCGCGCGATCACGGCGGAATTCCTGCGGCGCGGCGTCGCGGCGACGGATCTGGTCGCGGTGAAACGCGCCGCCGCGGACCTGCGTTTCGGCACAAGGCTGCTCGGCCGCACCGCGCAGATGGAGATCGACGGTCGAGTCGTGCCCGACGCGGAGATCCGCAGCCGGATCGTGAACGAGCACGTGTCGCACTTCGCGGCGATTCCCGAGGTGCGCGGCGCGTTGCTCGCGTATCAGCGCGGGCAGGCCGAGGTCGCGCGCGCGCACGGGTATCGCGGGCTCGTGATGGAGGGGCGCGACATCGGCTCGGTGATTTTCCCGGAGGCGGATTTTCGTTTTTTCCTGCATGCCCATCCCGAGGAACGCGCCCGCCGCCGCGCGAGCGAAGGCCAGCACGACTCGATCGTGGAGCGCGACCGGATCGACTCGTCGCGGAAGACGGCGCCGCTCGCCTGCCCGCCCGGCGCGGTGTCGATCGACACTACTTTTCTCACGCTGCCGCAGGTCGTGGAAACCATGGCAGCGCCGGTCGCGGCGAAACTCGCCGCCGCATGAGCGTCGCCTTCCCGCAGGTGGAGATGTCGCCGATCTACGGCGCGTGCCACTACGCGATCCGCGTGGGCTTCGACATGCTTTTCCGCGGCGAAGTCGCGGGCGTCGAGCACCTGCCGAAGTCGGGCGCATTCCTGATCGCGGCCAATCACGCCAGCCACCTCGATCCGCCGATGGTCGGCTGCCACGTGCCGCGGCAGATGTGTTTCTTCGCCCGCAAGACGCTCTGGCACGGCGGCATGTCGTCGTGGTGGCTGGACGCGGTGGGCTGCATCCCCGTCGATCGCGATGGCGGCCAGGACATCGGCGCGCTCAAGCGCGTCCTGCGCGCGCTGGCGGACGGCAAGGTGATGATTCTTTTCCCCGAAGGCACGCGCTCGCCCGACGGCCGGCTGCAAAAACCCAAACCCGGCGTGGGTTTCATCGTGTGCAAAACGCGCGTGCCCGTCGTGCCGGCGCGAATCTTCGGCTCGTTCGACGCGTTCGGCAAAGGCGCGAAGCTGCCGCATCTCGGCACGCCGCTGACGATCGCGTATGGCGCGCCGATCTTGCCCGCGGAGTATGACGACCCCGCCGCGGGGAAAGACCGCTACCAGCTCGCGAGCGAGCGGATCATGGCGCGGATCGAGCGATTGCAGCCGCCCACCGTCCGCGTGATCTGAAGCGCAGCGCGTCGCGCGGCGCCGCTCACTCGAGCCCGCTCGCCTTGCGTGCGCGCTGGAGCACGACCGAGGCGACCGCGCGCGCTTTCTCGGCGCCATCGCGCAGCACGGAGTCGACGTAGTCGGGATTCGCGACGAGCTCGGCACGCCGCGCGCGCGCGGCGGCGAAAAAATTCCAGTAGTGCTCGAACAGCGCCTTCTTCAAGTCGCCGTAGCCAAGACCGCCCGCGCGCAGCCGCGCCTCGAAGTCGCGCGCGACGTCGGCCGGCGCGACAAGTTTCAGGAGCTGGATCGCGAGGTTCTTTTCGGCGTCGGGCTTCGGCTCGGCGGGCGTGCGCGAGTCCATGACGATGCCCATGATTTTTTTGCGCGTCGCCTTCTCGTCGCCGAAAAGCTCGATCGTGTTGCCGTAGCTCTTCGACATTTTCTGGCCGTCGAGGCCGGGCACCGTCGCGAGATCCTCGCGGATATCCGCCTCCGGCACGACGAACGTCTCGCCGTAGGTCTGGTTGAACTTGATCGCGATATCGCGCGTCATCTCGAGATGCTGCTGCTGGTCGCGGCCGACGGGCACGCGGTTCGTGTCGAAGAGCAGAATGTCCGCCGCCATCAGCACGGGATACGCGAAGAGCCCGAAGTTCGGCGCGATGCCTTTCGCGATCTTGTCTTTATAGCTGTGCGCGCGCTCGAGCAGACCCATCGGCGTGAGCGTGCCGAGCATCCACATCAGCTCGGTGACTTCAGGCACGTCGCTCTGCCGCCAGAAGACGCTGTGTTTCGGGTCGAGCCCGCACGCGAGCCAGTCGAGCGCGACATCGCGCGTGTGCCGGCGGCGCTCGGCCGGATCGAGCAGCGACGTCATCGAGTGGTAGTCGGCGATGAAATAAAAACACTCGCCGCGCGCCTGCGCCTCGATCGCCGGGCGCATGGCGCCGAGGTAATTGCCGAGGTGGAGCGAGCCGGAAGGCTGGATGCCGGTGAGCGTGCGCATGCTGAATCGTTCTCGTTCTCTTGATCGTTCTCGTTCTCGAACAGAACCGAATAGAGAGAACGAGAAGGATGACGAGAACGAGAAAGAATTTTCCCGCTCAGTCGCGCCGCGGAATCAGCTTCAACTGCGGGCGCCCGTGCGCGATCGTCGCGGGCGGCAGCACGCCGCTGAAGGCCATTGCCGGCATCACGAGCGCGCGCGGGCCGAGCACCGCGCCGGGATTGAGCACGGCGTTGCAGCCGACTTCCGCGCTGTCGCCGAGGATGGCGCCGAGTTTCCGCAGGCCCGTCTCGTAGGATTTCCCGTCCGCGTGCACGACGACCGGCTGCTGGTCGAGCCGGAGATTCGAGCAGATAGCGCCGGCGGCGAGGTGCGCGCGGTTGCCGAGGATCGAGTCGCCGACGTAGCTGAAATGCGGCACCTGCACGCCGTCCATGAGGAGGCAGTTCTTGAACTCGCACGCGTTGCCGAGAACGCCGCCTTCGCCGACGATGACATTGCCGCGCACGAAGGCGCCGGGCCGGATCTCGGTGTTCGCGCCGATCCACGCCGGCCCGATCAACGTCGCGTAGGCCGGGAGTTTGATCGACGGATGCAGCCAGACTTTTCCCTCGATGCGCACGCCGGGGCCGGCGGCGATCGGCGCCGGCGGCTCGGCGAGGCTCGCGAGCGCGGCGGCGATCTGCTTCACCCAATCCCACGGTGGCACGTCGGGACGGAAGTGCCGGGAAAAAATCGCCAGCGAAGCCGGCAGCGAGAAAAACTCGGAGGCGTTCATGCGGGGCGCGCGCGCGAAGAAAAAACGGGAAGCGGTTTCATGCCGGGTCGGCGCGACGAAGAGATGCTTTCGCGGCGGCGGCGTCAACGCGTTCGGCGCAGGCGAAGGCGTCTCGTTCGGCTGCGCCCGCCTACTCGCCCGTCAGCGCCTGATACGTGAGCACCTTCAGCCGGTGCGTGAGATCGCTCCCGCCCGCGGGCCGAAGCTGCGTCATGAAGAACATCACGAGGTGTTGGTTCGGATCGACGATATACTGCGGGAAATACGCGCTGCCCCAGCCGTAGGCGCCTTCGCCGATCGCTTCGCCCATGAAGCCGGGCTCGTCGTTCACCCAGAAACCCAGCCCGAAACCATGCGCGTTCTCGCCCGGCGGATGCGGCGTCGCCGCGTATTTTTCGCCGATCTGATTCGTGTGCATCAACGCCACCGTCGTCGGGCTCAGCAGCCGCACGCCGTCGAGTTCGCCGCCGTTGCACAGCATCTGGAGAAAGCGGCCGTAGTCGTTCGCGGTCGAGAGCAGCCCCGCGCCGCCGGAAAAACATTTCCGCGGCCCGGTCACGTAGTCGCCCTGGTCGCCGCGCACGAGCGCGCCTTTTTCCGCCGCGTAAACCGTCGCGAGCCGCGAGGCTTTTTCCGGCGGGAGGAAGAAACAGGTGTCGGGCATCTTCAACGGCCGCGTGATTCGCTCCGCGATGAAGCGATCGAGCGGCATGCCGGAGACGACTTCGACGAGATAGCCGAGCACATCGAGGCTGAAACCGTATTGCCATTGCTCGCCCGGCTGCGCGTGCAGCGGCAGTTTCGCGAGCCGGTTGATCGCGTCGCCGATCGGCTCGTCGTGATTCGCGAAATACCAGTAGTAAACGTTCGCCTTCTTGTAGTCGTCGACCGCGAGTCCGTCGCCGTAAGTGAGGCCGGCGGTGTGCGTCATCAAATTCCGAATCGTGATCGGCCGCACCGCGGGCACGGTGACGTATTTCGTGCCGGGCGGCGCATCGGCCGGCGGCGGCACCGCGACCACGGAATGCGCAAACGCCGGAATGTATTTCGAGACCGGATCGTTCAGCATGAACCGGCCCTCCTCGTAGAGCATGAGCGCGGCGACCGTCGTGACCGCCTTGCTCATCGACGCGATCCGGAAGATCGCATCCGCCGGCATCGGCTGCTGCCGCTCGATGTCCTGGAAACCAAACGTCTTCAGGTGCGCCGGCTTTCCGTCGCGCGCGATCAGCAGCACGCCGCCGGGCAGCCGGTGCGCGTCGATTTCCCGCTGGATCGCGGCATCCACGCGGCCGAGCCGCTCGGGATCGAAACCGGAAACGCCCGGCGCCGCCGCCTCCACCACGCGGCACATCACAAACGCCAACGACGCGAGCAGAAGATGACGGGGCGAAATCATGCCGCCAGCCCAAGCCCGTCGCGGCGGGCTGACAAATTCAAACTCTGCGGCGGATTGCCGCTCCGGTCTTTCCGGCCGGCGCCGCGGCCAGCAAAACCCGTGGTCTGAAAAAGAAAAAGGCCTCCGGGAGGAGGCCTTTTCTAAAATGGAGCGGGCGACGCGACTCGAACGCGCGACGTCCACCTTGGCAAGGTGGTGCTCTACCAACTGAGCTACGCCCGCAGAGCAGGGTGCAAGGAGTAGGCGCGGCAGAAAGGTCGTCAACTGCTATTTTCGCCGCGTATTTCGCCGGTGGCGCGCCTCACATTTTCGCGACTTCGGCGAGCCGTTCGACGCGCGCCGGCGCCGGCAGCGGCGTCAGCCCGGCGCGCTCGAAATGCGGCGCGGCGCCCTCGCCCATCAGAAACTCGAGCAGCGGCCGCACGTGCGCCAGCGCCTCCGGCCGAAAGACCACGCGCAACGGCAACCGCAGCGGATACTCGCCGCGCTGCAGCGTCTCCGGCGTCGGCAAAACCGCGGCGTCGTGCGGCCGCGCCGCGACCGCAATGATCTTCAGTCCCGCGCCCTCGCGCGGCGGACGGCTGGCGAGCGCGAGCAGGCGCGCGGCGCCGTTCGCGGGCCGCTCGAGCTCGGCCAAATCGCGATAGTGCGCGACGGTCGGCCCGAGTTCGCCGTCGCGCAGCACGACATGGCGAAAAAGATCCACTGCGATCCCGCTGCCGATCTCGGGCACCCTCGGCGCGATCCGGTCTTCCGCCCACTTGCCCGTGACGCCGAGCTGGCTCCAACGGACGATCCCATCGCGCGGACCCGCGCCAAAGATGCCGGCGAGTTGTTCGCACGTGATGCGCTCCAGCGGACAATCCTCCGCCGCAACCACGAACACGCCGTGATGCGCGACGACCACGGCCGCAAAACCATCCAGCGCCGTTTCCTCCTCCGGCGGCAACATGAGCAACGCCACCTCGGCGCGGCGCGCACAAAGCTCGTCCAACCCCGGCCGGCTGCCATCCAGCGCGAGCGCCGTCCGAATGCCGTGACGCGCCGCGAAATCGTAGATCGCACGCGAAAACTCCACGCCGAGCAGATCGGTGCCGACCACCCGGAGGCTCGACTCGCCGGCATGCAGCGCCGCGTTCGCGCCGAACGCGCACAACATCGCACCGAGAATCGTGGCCGTGACGCGCATGGCGTGCGGCTGAATTTTCCCCGCGCAAAATCCGTGGCCAGTGACGCATTTACCGGATTTCCGGTAGGGCCACTGAGGAATATTCCGCGCCGCGAAATTTTCCGTGAGACCGGCGCCAGCGATCCCGCGGCTCACCGGCGTTGCGACAGAGACGCGGCCAATTTTGATACGTTCTGCCAGCGCGCCATTCGCCGCCAGGTTTCGCCAGCAAAGAGCGTGCGTTCAGCTCGCGGGTTTTGCCTGCGCGTAGCGATGGATGCTCTGCGCAGCGCGGCGGGCGTCGCGGACGGCGTGCACGACGAGACTCGGGCCGCGCGCGGAATCGCCGCCGGCGAACACGCCGGGCAGCGTGGTCATCTGGTTGGCGTCAATGCGCAGTGCGCCCCACTCGTCCGCCTCGAGGCCGGCGAAGTCGCCGTCGATCGGATAAGGCACCGGATCGAAACCGTAGGCGACGATCAGCAGATCGGCGCGGACGGTGAACTCCGAGCCTGGCACCGCGCGCGGTTTGCGCCGGCCCGAAGCGTCGGCCGCGCCGAGCTCCATGCGCACGCAGCGGATTTCGCCGACGCCACCAGCGCCGTCGTCGCGCAGCTCGGTCGGGTTGCAGAGAAACTCGAAGCGCGCGCCCTCCTCGAGCGCGTTGGCGTATTCCTTCCGGCTGCCGGGCATGTTCGCGAGGTCGCGCCGGTAGATGCACGTCGCTTCGAGCGCACCGCAGCGCAAGGCGGTGCGGAGGCAATCCATCGCGGTGTCGCCGCCGCCGAGCACCGCGACGCGTTTGCCGACGACATCGATCGGCGCGATCTCGATGCCGCTGGCGCGGACATTTTTCTGAATGAGAAACGGCAGCGCCGGCACGATGCCGCGCAGGTGCGCGCCGGGCACGTCGAGCGGTTTCGGCTGCTGCGCGCCGACGCCGAGGAAGACGGCGCCAAAATCGCGGCGCAATTCGATGAGCCCGGGATTTTCGCCGCCGCCGCCGATGCGCACGCCGAGGCGGAATTTCACGCCGCGCTTGCTGAGCAGGTCGATGCGCCGCTCGACGACGTGTTTCTCGAGCTTGAAAGCCGGGATGCCGTTGACGAGCAGTCCGCCGGGCGTCGACTGCGCTTCAAAGATCGTCACATCGTAGCCGAGCTGCACGAGCTCGTCGGCGCACGCGAGGCCCGCGGGCCCGGAGCCGACGACGGCGATGCGGATGCCGTTGGGCGGCGCGATCGTCGGCTCGACCGCGCGATGCGCGAACGCGTAGTCGTTGATGAAGCGCTCGACCGCGCCGATCGCCACGGGATCGCTCCGCGCGTTGAGGATGCAGGCGCCTTCGCACAAGCGCTCCTGCGGGCACACGCGCGCGCAGATCTCGGGGAGATTGCTCGTCGTGCGCGAAATCGCCGCGGCCTCGAGAAACTGTCCCTGCGCCGCGAGCGCGAGCCATTCGGGGATGCGGTTCGCGAGCGGGCAGCCCTGGCGGCAAAGCGGCTCGGGGCACTGGATGCAACGGCTCGCCTGCGCGCGCACCGTGGCTTCGTCGAAATTGGAATAGATTTCGCAGAAATCGCCGACGCGCTCCGCGGCGGCGCGTTTCGGCGGCGAGGCGCGGGCGATCGTCGCCCACGCGTATTTCGGGTTCGCCGGGGAAGTGTCGGTCGTGGGCATGGGGTTGTGGGTGGGGCCGCGCTCGCGGCGCGCCTAGACGCGCCAGCTTTGCAGGATCTTGATGTAGTTCGCGCGCTCGAACGCCGCCGGATCGGGACAATGCTCGTGGTTCATCGCGCCGCGGAGTTGCTCGAGGTTTTCGTAGCCGTGCTCGTTGAGCCACAGGCGGAGGCCCTCGATCAGCGTCGTGAGATAACGCGGGCCGTGGCGCAGCAGCGCCGAGACGACCTGGATCGTGTCCGCGCCGGCGAGCAGCGCTTTCGCGGCATCCTCCGACGTGTGCACGCCGCCGGTCGCCGAGAGCGAGCCGCGCAGGTGCGGCGAAATGATCGCGAGCCAGCGCAGGCGCAGGAGCAACTCGGACGGGCTCGAGAGCTTGAGCTGCGGCACGACCTCGAGGTCCTCGAGGTTGAAATCGGGCTGATAGAAACGATTGAACACCACGACG
This sequence comes from Opitutaceae bacterium, assembly GCA_035545575.1. Lineage (GTDB taxonomy): Bacteria > Verrucomicrobiota > Verrucomicrobiia > Opitutales > Opitutaceae > ER46. The sequence continues at coordinate 60,369 of DASZYB010000052.1, forward strand.
CCCGCGGCGCCGGCGTTTTCGAGCGCGACGGCGAACTGCACGGGCGAGGTGTGAAACGCGGAGATCTTCACCGCGACGGGAATGCGCACGACGCCGGCGACGTTGCGCACGGTCTCGAGCATGTCGGCCTCGATTTCATCCGCGCCGACCGTCGGCGAGGTGACGAGCTGGTAAAGGTTGAGCTCGATCGCGTCGGCGCCCGATGCTTCGAAGCGCCGCGCGTAATCGGTCCAGCCGCCAGGCCGGCAGCCGTTGAGCGACGCGATCACGGGGATCGAGAGCGTCTTCTTCAGCCGGTCGATCTGGCGAAGGTAGTGATCGGGCGTAAGCTGGTATTCCTCGACCTTGGGAAAATAAGACGTCGCCTCCGCGTGGCTCTCGGCGGGCGTCTCGACGTGATGCTGCAGCGCGCGCTGCTCGAAATCGATCTGCTCTTCGAACAGCGAGCGCATCACGAGCGCCGCGGCGCCGGCGTCCTGGAGCTGACGCGCGACGAACACGTCGTCCGAAAAAGGCGAGGCGCCGATGACAAACGGATTGTGGAGCGGCAGGCCGAGGTAGGTGGTGGCGAGTTTCATGGGGAGAGCACGGTTTTGCACGCGCGGTCGGGGTTAGAGTCGGCGGGTGGCGGGGAGCGCAACCGGCGCGACGGGCGCGGCGCCGTGGCCGTTGCCTTCGGGTTTGGTCGGCGCGGCGAGGTGCTGATAAAGCGCGAAGTGCCGGCGCACGTAATCCTGCGCCTGCACGGCGAGCTCCTCGGCGCGCGCGGGCGCGATGTTCTTGAGAATCCCGAAGCGCGTCTCGTTCGCCATGAACTTCGCGAGCTCCACTTTCGGCGCAGCCGAGTCGAGTTTCAGCGGGATCTCGCCCTTCTCCGCGAGCCGCGGATCGTAGCGGAAGAGCGGCCAGTAGCCGGAGTCGACCGCGAGCTTCTGCTGCTCGAGCCCGAGGTGCAGCGGGAAACCGTGCGCGATGCAGTGCGAGTAGGCGATGACGAGCGCGGGACCGTTGTAGGACTCCGCTTCGCGCAGCGCGGCGAGCGTCTGGTTGTCCTTCGCGCCGAAGGCGACGCGTGCGACGTAGACGTGGCCGTATTGCATCGCGATCAACGCGAGATCCTTTTTCGCGATCGATTTTCCGCCCGCGGCGAATTTCGCCACGGCGCCCATCGGCGTCGATTTCGACGACTGGCCGCCGGTGTTGGAATAAACCTCGGTGTCGAGGACGAGCACCTTCACGTTGGCGCCGGAGGCGAGCACATGGTCGAGCCCGCCGTAGCCGATGTCGTAAGCCCAGCCGTCGCCGCCGAGGATCCAGACGGTCTTCTTCACGAGATCGTCGGCGAGCACGTCGAGGCGTTTCGCCAACGGATCGTCGCGGAGCTGCGAGAGTTTGGCGCGGAGCGCGATGACGCGCGCACGCTGCCCGGCGATGCCGGCCTCGGTGGATTGGTCGGCCTGGACGAGTTCGTTGACGACATCCGGGCCGATGCGCGCGGCGAGTTTCTGGAGGAGTTCGCGCGCGGTGCGGGCGCGCTGCTCGACGGCGAGGTGCAGGCCGAGGCCGAATTCGGCGTTGTCCTCGAAGAGCGAGTTGGCCCACGCGGGGCCGCGGCCGTCCTGGTTCGAGCAGTAGGGCGTCGTCGGCAGGTTGCCGCCGTAGATCGAGGAGCAGCCGGTGGCGTTGGCGATCATGAGGCGATCGCCGAAGAGCTGCGTGAGCAGCTTGATGTAGGGCGTCTCGCCGCAGCCGGCGCACGCGCCGGAAAATTCGAAGAGCGGCGTCGCGAACTGCACGCCCTTGACGGAGGTGAGGTCGAGCCTGGTGCGGTCGGGCTCGGGCAGCTTCGAAAAGAAATCCCAGTTCGCGCGCTCGCTCTCGAGCCGCGGCGGCTGCGCGACCATGTCGATCGCCTTGTGGCGCGGGTTGGTTTTGTCCTTCGCCGGGCAGACCTGCACGCAAAGCGAGCAGCCGGTGCAATCCTCCGGCGCGACCTGCAGCGTGTAGCGCTGGCCGGGAAATTCGCTCGAGCGGAACGGCACCGAGAGAAAATCCTTCGGCGCGCCGGCGAGCTGCTCGGGCGCGCAGAATTTGGCGCGGATCGCGGCGTGCGGGCAGACCATCACGCACTTGTTGCACTGGATGCAGAGCGAGGCGTCCCACGCGGGGATTTCGAGCGCGATGTTGCGCTTCTCGAACGCCGCCGTGCCCGTCGGCCAGCAGCCGTCGAGCGGGATCGCGCTGACGGGCATGAGGTCGCCTTCGTTGGCGAGGAGGCGCGCGGTGATTTTCTGCACGAACTCGGGCGCGTGCGAAAAACTCGGCGGCACGCTGGCGACCGCGGTGACATCGACGTCGGCGGGAATTTTCACCTCGTGCAGGCCGGCGAGCGCGGCGTCGACCGCGGCGTAGTTCATCTTGACGATCTGCTCGCCTTTTTTGCCGTAGGTTTTCGCGATGGCTTTTTTGATCTGCGCGATCGCCTCCTCGGCCGGCAGCACGCCGGAGAGCGCAAAGAAGCAGGTCTGCAGCACGGTGTTGGTGCGGCGGCCCATGCCGCTGGCGTTCGCGACGCTCGTGGCATCGATGACGAAGAGCCGGAGCTTTTTCGCGATCAGCGTCTGCTGCCACTCGCGCGGGAGTTTTTTCCACGTGTCCTCGGCGGAGTGCGGCGAGTTGAGGAGCACCGTCGCGCCGGGCGCGGCGAAGCCGAGCACGTCGGTGCGGCCGACGAAGCCGAACTGGCTGCACGCCACGAAATCCGCGCGCCGGATGAGATAAGGCGCGCGAATCGGCCGCGGGCCGAAACGCAGGTGCGAGGTCGTCATCGAGCCCGACTTCTTCGAGTCGTAGACGAAGTAGCCCTGCGCGAAATTGGCGGTCTGCTCGCCGATGATCTTGATCGAGTTTTTGTTCGCGCCGACGGTGCCATCCGCGCCGAGGCCGATGAAAACGCAGCGGCGCACGTCGGCCGCCTCGAGATCGAATTCCGTGTCCCACGCCAGCGAGGTGCCGGTGACGTCGTCGAGAATGCCGACGGTGAAATGATTCCGCGGCTCCCACTGGTTGAGATGCTGGAACACCGCGCGCGCCATGCCGGGCGTGAATTCCTTCGAGCCGAGGCCGTAGCGGCCGCCGATGATGCGCGGCGAGCCGGCGAGCGGCGAGCGGCCTTCGGCGAGCGCGGTCACGAGATTGAGATAGAGCGGTTCGCCGAGCGCGCCGGGTTCCTTCGTCCGGTCGAGCGCCGCGATCGCCTTCACCGTTTTCGGCAGGGCCGCGAGGAACGACTTCACGTGGAACGGCTGGAACAGCCGCACCGCGACGACGCCGACTTTTTCGCCGTGCGTGGCGAGCCAGTCGGCCGTCTCGCAGAGCGTCTCGACCGCGCTGCCCATCGCGACGACGACGCGCTCCGCCTCGGGATGGCCGTGATAGTCGAAGAGCTTGTAGTTGCGGCCGGTGGCGACGCCGAATTTGTCCATCACGTCCTGCACGACCGACGGCAGCGACGAGTAGAAACGGTTCACCGCCTCGCGGCCCTGGAAATACACGTCCGGATTCTGCGCGGTGCCGCGGAGCGTGGGCTTGTCGGGCGTCATCGCGCGCGCGCGGAAGGCGTTGATGTCGGCCATGTCGATCACGGCGCGAAGATCGTCGTCGGAGAGCAGCGCGATCTTCTGCACCTCGTGCGAGGTGCGGAAGCCGTCGAAGAAATGGATGAACGGGACGCGGGCGCGGTAGCTCGCCGCGTGCGCGATGAGCGCGAGATCGTGCGCCTCCTGCGCGGAGTTGCTGCACAGCAGCGCGCTGCCGGTGGCGCGGCACGCCATCACGTCCTGATGGTCGCCGAAAATCGAGAGCCCCTGCGCCGCGAGCGCGCGCGCGCTCACGTGCATCGTGAACGGCAGCAGTTCGCCCGCGATCTTGTAGAGGTTGGGAATCATCAGCAGCAGGCCTTGCGACGCGGTGAACGTCGTCGTCAGCGCGCCGCCGAGCAGCCCGCCGTGCACGGCGCCGGCGACGCCGCCCTCCGACTGCATTTCCACGATCCGCGGGACTTCGCCCCACAGGTTCTTCCTGCCGAGCGCGGCCCATTCGTCGCACGACTCGGCCATCGCAGAGGACGGAGTGATCGGGTAGATGGCGATCAGCTCGTTCAGGCGGTAGGCGACCGAAGCGACCGCTTCGTTGCCATCGCACGTGAGAAACGCGGAATTGGAAGGCCGGGTGGGCATGAGCATTGATGGCCGCCGCCGGACGATCCGGGACGGCTGTCTGAGTCTGCCACGCGCCCGCCGAAGCGGCTCCGCATTTATTGGTGTTCGCGCGGCGCGGATTGTGAGACCCGCGCGTGAAACGGCCCCGCCCCAAAAAAAATGGAGCGCGTTGAATTCAACGCGCTCCGAGGGAAAACAACGGCCGGTAAACTCAGGCCGCGGTCGCGCGGAAGCTCCGCCATTTCGCGAGCGGCGCGGCGGCGATGGCGATCACCGCGAGCTGGCTCGCGACAAACACCGTCAGCCACCAGAACGCGGCCTGCGTGAAACCGTAGCTGTGCAGGCCGACGCCGAGCATGTTCACGCCGAACCAGCTCCACGCGGTCACGATGTTGCCGAAGACCGCGAGCACCGCGAGGCCGCGCTGCCGCACCAGGCCGCCCCAGCGCGCGTGCAGGATGATCGCGTTCCACACGACGATGATCAGCGCGCCGTTTTCCTTCGGATCCCAGCCCCAGAAGCGGCCCCACGACTGGTCGGCCCAGATCCCGCCGAGCACCGTGCCCGCGAAACTGAAGAGCGTGGCGAAGCACACGATGCCGTAGATCATCCGCACGAGCGTGTCGGCGGTCGGTTTGTCGAGCGACGATGTCAGCGCCCCGCGCACGATGTAGATCAGCGCGAGAAACCCGGCGAGAAACGTCGCCGCGTAACCGACCGTGATCGTGACGACGTGCGTCCCCAGCCAGAAGTTGGAATCGAGCACGGCGCGCATCATTTCCATCGTGTCGCCGCCCAGCGCGAGGTGATGCGCGATGAGCAGCGTGGCGAAGCCGATCAGGCCCGCGGCGACGCTGCCGATCGCGTTGCGATAAAAATATTCGAGCACGAGGCAGAGCGCGACGGCGCCCCAGCCGACGAAGAGCGCCGAGGAGTAGAGATTCGTCACCGGCGGCCGCGCCTCCAGCCACATGCGCGTGAGGATGCCCGCCGTCGCGACGACAAACGCCACCGCGACGAGGCCGAACGCCGCGCCGCCGAGCGCGTCGGGCCATTTCAGCCACGAAAAAACCGCGAGGAGAAACGCGAGCACGTAGAGCATCATCGCGGTGTAGAACGGCTCCGCGGAACCGAAACGCGCCTCGACGTCGCATTTCCGCATCGTCGCCGGCATCTGCTCGTCGAGCGAGCGGCGGAAGGAGCGGACGGCTTCGTTGAACGTGATCGCGTCACGATCGTGCCAGGCACGGCCGAGCGCGGCATACGCGTGCGCGGCCGCGGGGATTTTTCCGGACGCGATCGCCTCGCTCCACGCGGTGCCGGCCGTCTGCCAGTCGACCGAGTCGACTTTGGCGGGCGGAATCGGCCGCAGATACGAGAACGATTCGATCGACGTCAGCGTCTTGCTGATCTCGAGCAGGAACGCGGGCCCGGCCGGATCGTGCGGCTGGCCGGCGCGCTGCGCCCAGAGCGCTTGCAGCGCGGCGGGCAGCGTCTGCTCGAGCTTCGCGAGCTGGCCGAGGAAGTCGTCGCCGCTCGCGTCGACGAGGCTGTTTTGCAGGCGTTGATAGAGGATCACGCCGTCGCGCAGCTGGATGACGGCGCTCTGGAAAGGCGTGCGCGCGGCGTTTTCCGCGTCGTCCGCGAGCTTCGCCTGCCGGTCGAGCTCGCCGAGATTTTTCGCGAACTGGTGAATGGAAAAACGCTTTTTTCCCGCGCCGTCCTCGGCGGAGAGATTGAGCAGCGCAAGCACGTCGGGGTGGACGATCTCGAACACCTGGTAGTCGTTCGCAGTCGCCGGGCGATAGAGCATGTCGAGCAGCCACTCGGCGGGCGTGAGCGAGGCGCCGTCGGCCGTCGTGACGCGCTGGCGGCCTTGCAGCATCAGCAGCGAGGTGCGCGCGACGGTATCGAGCGGCTTCACACGGCCGTTGACGAGCGTGGGCAGCCGCGAGAACGCCACGACATCGAATTCACCGGGATTGCGCGGCGAACGCAGCGAGACGGCGACGCCGACCACCGCGGCCAGCACGACGAGGGCGGAGAAATATTTTTTCATGTGGTGGCGGGGCGCGCGCCGGTGGCGGCGGCGGGTTGCGAGGCGGTGGCTTTCGCGCGGCGTTTCGCGACGAAGCCGCCGAGGTGGATGCCGAATTGCAGGAGCAGGCCGGCGGTCATCAGGCCGCATGCGACGTAAGGCATGAGCCACGAGGGATTGCGGACGACCTGGAGGATCGTCGTGCGGTCGTTGTTTTCAAAACCCGCCTGGTAGAACGTGAGGCCGGCGTAGCGCAGCGGGTTGTTCATGTAGATCAGCACCTCGCGGTCTTCGCGGCCGTCGGGCGTGGTGAGGCGCAGGCGGCTGGAAAAATTTTTCGGGATGTCCGTGCCCGCGTAGACGTCGTGGCTGAACTTCACGAGCGTCAGCGTGAACGGCTGGTAGGCGCGCTTCACGCGCAGCGAAATCTGCCAGTGGCGGCCGGCGTAATCGAATTCCTGCGGCATCACGAGCTGCGTGGAGACGAGCCACGTGCCGAGCGATTGGTCGGGCGCGGCGATCTCGATCAGCGCGGTCGGCAGGTTGCGCTCGTCCTCCTTGTAAGTGAGCGGCTGCGGCGCGGCGACGATGTCGGTGCCGAAGCCCGCCGTCGCCTGCTCCGGCACGGCGCTCATCGCCGGCGTGCGGCGCTGGAGCAGCGAGTTCGGATAATACGTCTTCGTGACGAGGCGGAACGGCAGCTTCGGGTGCTGGATCGACGTCTTGCGCGCGAGGACGTTTTCCGGGATCGCGACGACGTCGTCGAACTTCGCGTCGGTCGTGTCGATCACGACGAGCTCGTTGTCGCGGAAGCTCTCCGCGTAGTTCTTCGATTCGCCCTCGGCGAGCCGCAGGTGAAAATCTTTCTGCCACAGCCCGCTGAGCAACTCGCCGACGAGGAGCAGAATCAGCCCGAAGTGCGCGAGGAAGATGCCGGCCTTCCGCCACGAGAGCGAAAACCGGTAGAGGTGCGCGGCGACGAGGTTGATCAGCAGCAATCCGCCGACGACGTAGCCGCCGGGAAAAACGGGAAACGACACGCTGCCGACGTGCGAGTAGATGATGAACGAGCGGAAATATTTCGCCTGCACGGCCCACACGCCGAGATTCACCTGGTCGAGCGTCGCCGCGAAAACCAGCAGCATGCCGAACACGAGCAGCACGACCGTGAGCTTGAGCGACACGAAGAAGTCGCGGAGGGAAGTCAGGAAATTTTTCATGGCGTGGGCGCGGCGGGCTTCACCGTTTTCAGGAATTCGAGGAACGCGGGCTTTTGCGCCGCGACGAGCGCATCGGGCCCGAGGAGTTTGAAAAACCACGTCGAGCCGCCGAACGGGATCATCGCGCCGATCATTCGCACGCGCTCGGCGCCCTCGGCGCTGGCCACGTCGAGGATCGCGATCTTCAGGCCGTTGATGTCGAGTCGCGCGAGCGCGGCGGCGGCATCGGCCTCGGAGAGCGGCGGCAACTGCACCTGGCCGCGCCAGCGGTTGACGTTGGCGACCTCGCCGCCGACGTCGCCCGGAAACGCCGTGATCGCGAGATCAGCGGTGGCGCCGCCCTCGCCCGCGATCGCGTAGCTGCCCTTGCGCGTGGCGCTGCCGGTCTTCGGCTGCCACTCGGCGGGCGCGGTCCACGCGAGCGGAAGGCCCGACGCCGTCGCAAAAGCCGCGTTCGGCATCGCGCCGCCCATCGGGGCAGGCGCATTCGCGGCCGCCGCCATCGGCGCGGCGTGCGGATTTTCGACCGCGGCGGTTTCCGACGCCGCGGGCGCGGGCGCGGCGGCGGATTTCGGCACGCGATACGCGGCGATCTCGGAGTCGCCGCAGCCGGCGAGAAAAAGAGGAACGAACAGAAGCGCCGTCCGGCGAAGCGCGGAGCGCGGGGAGGTTTTGCCCAAGGCGGGCGCGGTGTGGGTCATGTGGGTGGCCTGCATTTTTTGCGCGTGGAATTAGCGCGCGTTCTAGTCTGCCCGAAGGCGCGGGCGCCTGCTCCGCATTATTTGTGGAGCATTGGTCAGTCTTTGTGTGGCTCGCCCGAGGGAAAAAACGGCCCGGCGCCCGCGCCGCGCGCATTCAATCGACGCGCAGCGAATACCAACAAACGCCCAACGCCGCCGCGCGTTTCGCGGTAGAATGCGCGCCTCGTCCCGTGCGTCACTTTCGCGCCGCGCTCCCGCTTTCGCGCATGCTCTATCTCGACTCCACTCACGTGGGTGCCGCCTACTCGCGGCTGCGGGCCGAGGGCGACGGGGTGCTCGTGCTCGGCGTGGGCGATCCGCATTTCGGCGACGAGGGCGCGGGCCTGCACGTCGTGCGCCGGCTGGAACACGAGCCGCGCATCCCCGGCGTGCGCCTGCTCGAGGGCGGCATCGCCGGCGCGCATCTTCTCCCCGAGCTCGACCACGTGGCCGTGTTGCTGATCGTCACCGCCGCGCGCGACGGACGCGCCGCGGGCACCGTGACGTATTCGCGGCCCAAGATCCCGGACGACCTGCCCGGCGAACCGAGTGCATCGCGCGACGGCCTCGCGGAATTTTTCTCCGCCGCGCTGCTGCTCGACCGGCTGCCGCGGACGCACCTGTATGCGATTTCCATCGGCGGGCCCGCGATTCCCGGGCGCAGCCTTTCGACGGCGGTGGCCGAGGCGGTCGCGGTAGCCAGCTGCACCGTGCACGGCCACGCCGGGCGCCTCGCCGCCCACCACGCGCTCCCGTGAGCGCCCGACGGACGCGGCCGGGCTTCCCGCGGCCGCCGGGACCTCCGCGGATTTTGTCCGCGTTTGCCAAGCTTTGCAGCTAGGTTGGCAAGTCATGCGCAGCGCCCGCGCCGACGATTCGGCATAGTGGCGCGCGCCCGAAAACCATTTCGGTTGCTCCATCCTCACTCAGCTCCTCATGAAAAATACGACCAAACTCATCGCGGCGAGCGCCGCTCTCGTCCTCACGGCCGCGATCGCTTCGGCGGCGCCGGCGGCCGACAATTGGGAAAACCTCTGCGCCAAGTGCCACGGTCCCGACGGCAAGGGCCAGACCAAGGTCGGCAAGAAAGCCGGCGCGAAGGATTACACCGACGCCGCGGTGCAGGCGAAGCTCACCGACGCCGACATGGTGAAGGCGATCCTCGATGGCGTCACCGTCGACGGCAAAGAGAAGATGAAGTCCTTCAAGGGTGATCTCTCCGAGGCCGAGGCGAAGGATCTCGTCGCCTACATCCGCAAGTTCAAAGGCTGAGTCCGCCTCCGTTCTTTGCCGTGGCGGCGGTCTCTGACCGCCGCGTGAGTGTTGCGCTGCGCCCGACGGTCACCGACCGCCGCCACGGTTTTTGCTGGTTCATTCCTCACCCGACATGTCCGCTCCCACCCCTCCTCCTCCCCGCGACGCGGCCGCCCTGAAGCCGCGCTCGCACTTCAACAACTGGATCAGCGCGATCGGCGGCGTGCTCGCGACCGGCGCGCTGTTCTCCTTCGCGTTTCTGGTGTGGATGGATTTCTCGCAGCACGAGAAAAACCCGTATCTCGGCATCCTCACCTACCTCGTCGCGCCGATCTTCCTGATCGTCGGCCTCGCGCTCGGCTTGTTCGGCGCGTGGGCGCAGCGGCGCTACGCCCTGCGGCATGCGGGCGACCGCCCCGACCGCTGGCAAATCGATTTTTCCGATACGCGGCAGCGCCGGCTCATTCTCACCTTCGGGATCGGCGGCATCGTGTTCGTCATGCTGAGCGCCTTCGGCAGCTACGAGACCTACCACTACTCCGAGTCGACGCAGTTCTGCGGCCAGGTCTGCCACGCCGCGATGAATCCCGAATTCGTCGCCTACAAGCGCGGCGCGCACGCCCGCGTCGAGTGCGTGGAGTGCCACGTCGGCTCCGGCGCGCAATGGTTCGTGAAGGCCAAGATCAACGGCACGCACCAGCTCATCGCCTACACCTTCGACAACTACAAGCGGCCGATCGAGACGCCGATCAAGAATCTCCGGCCCGCGCAGGACACCTGCGAGAAATGCCACTGGCCGGAAAAATTCGCCGGCAACGTCGAGGTCAACTTCTCGCATTTTCTCTCCGACAAGAAGAACACGCCCTACACCGCGCGCCTCCTGCTGCACGTGAACCAGAGCGCGCCCGGCAGCCCGCTGGGCGGCATCCACTGGCACGTGAGCGCGACCGACCGCGTCGAATACTACGCCGCCGACGAGAAGCGGCAGGACATCCCGTGGATGCGCGTCACCAACCTGAAGGACGGCACGTATCGCGTCTTCCACACCGCCGAATTCAAGAGCGAGCCGCCGGCCGACAAGATCCGCGTCATGGATTGCATGGATTGCCACAACCGGCCCGCGCACGTCTTCCCGACCGCGAACGACGCGATCGAAAAGTCCCTCGCCTCCGGCGCCCTCTCCCCGAAGCTGCCCAACATCAAGCGCGTCGCCGTCCAGGCGATGACGCAGAAGGAAATCACCCGCGACGCGGACGCGCCGGAAAAAATCGCGGCCTTCCTGCGCGCGAAATATCCCGACCCCGCGGTCGCCGGCGAACTGCCGGCCGCGATCGGCGAAGTGCAGCAGGCTTTCGCGACCACGATTTTCCCCGAGCGCAAAGCCGACTGGCGCGTCTATCCGAACAACATCGGCCACAAGGACTGGCCGGGCTGCTTCCGCTGCCACGACGACAAGCACAAGACCACGCAAGGCCAGACAGTGCGCTCCAGCGATTGCACCTCGTGCCACTCGATCATCTCGCAGGGCAAGGGCGACGAACTCGAATTGCTCTCCGCGAAAGGCCTGAAGTTCGCCCACCCCGGCGGCGAGCTCGACCCCGACCTCTCCTGCTCCGACTGCCACAACGGCGGCGTGCAGAAATAAATTTCCGCCAACCCCGCCCTGCGACGCGCGGCCCCGAAACGGGCCGCGCGTTTTTTTGTGCGCGCCTCGAGCGGATAAAATAAACTCGTAGCCGCGCCAGACATGCGGTCGGGGTTTATTCCCCACGTGTCGGGCGTAAAGCCCGACCTACAAAAACGGGGACGGCATTTTTGAAACTGCTCCAGTCCTGGCTCTGTCCCCGACTTTGATCGAGCGGGCTCGCCAGATCGCGCCGCGAGTCACCAGCCCGCCAGCTGCCGCGCTTCGACGGACAGAGGCTCGGGCAGCGGCGCGCCGGTGCAGAAATCCCTCGGCAACTGCGCGAACAAGGCGGGCGCTTCGCCACAAAGCAGATCGGCCAGCCAGTGGCGCAGATAAACATAAAGCCGCTCGCGACCACCGTCGGCGCGGTGGCGGAAGCCGCGGCGAAACGTGTCGGACTGCGCGAAGGCAACGGCCGCGCGTGCGGCGAGGCGAAACGCATAACGCGAGGGCAGCGGCGTGCCGAGGAAGAGCGACGCCTCCTCGAGGACCCGACGCGCCGCAGCGATGGCGACGAGCGGCGTTTCCTTTTCGAGTTGCGGACGGCGGACGCGACGACGGGTGGCAGGAATTAACGTCATTTGTGGATTGCGGGCTTCTTTGCCCTCCAGATACGACGGTTAAATGCTATGAAGGAAGGTGGTCGAAATCGTGGGGCACAGCGCCCGACACGATGATCGCGAGTCTGCCCCGTCCATATTGCGAGTTTCGCGCTTGGTGCCATCCGTAATAACGGGCTGCGACCAGTGCTTTGTCGTAATTGCACCAAAGATCATAGGTCATTCTATCTCCCGTTTCTTGCAGGAACACGAAACACGTTCCCAGCAGACCGACAAGAGGGAGACCATCAAGGCGCCTTGTCCCGTTGGGATATTCTCTCGTGATTGCACAAGGAAAATTTTGTTGCGCACCCGCAATTCTCACATTTATGCGCCGGCGGGTTTTGCCAGAGCCGAAGAATTTTCGAGCAATGGGCAGTGGAATCTGCAACTGCTCTCGACTGAATCCCGTCTCCCAGGCATGGCGTTCAACGATCAGGCACTTTTGCATGGTGATATTAGTTTGTAGTCTTCGACCATCCAAGTCGGTCGCCGCCCCGATGAAGGATCAGCACCTAAGCCGGGCCGTGCTCGGCGACGCGATGTAATTCCACCTCGGATTGTGGCGGATAAGTCGAGGAAGCGGATTTCTCAAATGCGGTCGCCGCCGGATTTTTTTCTTCGCATGTGGCAGTGGAAGTGGACTCTCGTTCTACGATCGCCATTTCGTGCGGCGTCAACGCGTAAAGCTGATAGGTCAGCGTGCTGATGTAAAGATCCGTGGCCGCGATCTCGCGTTGGAGCTGCGTCACTAAATCCGGTGCCCGCGCCGTAACGAGTCGGGCGTGCAATTCGATCATTTTAGATGCGGCAGCAACAAGCTTCTGCCGGACCGCCGGCCCGACCGGGACCGGGAAGGATTCGAGGTGTTTGATCTTCAATTCCGCAAATACGCGTCCCTTTCGCGGTTCGATCGCGCGAAAATACCAGGTCATCAACTTTGAATTCAACAAGGCGCAGGCGAACAGGCAGTCATCACGTTTTTCTTCCGACTTCGGAATCGCGACGAAGAAATTGTTGCTCGCATAGCGCTGCGAGGCGTCGAACGCGGCCATCACGAAATCTCCCGTGCGGCGCACTAGCAACTTTTCCGTTTCGAACCATTCCGGCTTTCCGACATTCGCATAACGCTGCTTTGTCTTCTTAGCCGGAGCCGCATTCAGGCGAAGAAATTTTCCATGCCAGCTTAGATAGTGACGACGAATTTCGTCGCGACCGAAATACATCTCCCGGCACGACGAATCGATTTTTTCAGCAACAAACAGCTCGTCTCGTATATTGCCGCTGTGAACCCCTTCGTGAATTTCGAAGCGGTCTCCGAATCTCGGCATCTGTTCGAGCTTCGACACCAAGGCACGTCTTTCCGGCGTGAGAAAAAGATTGAACACATATCGCCGGTTAGAGCGAAAGTCGCTTTGAGGCACGAGGTGCGTAAACGGCTTCTCGTCGTGCACGGAAACGCGAACCGCGTGAGTTGCCGTAGGTCGGGCCTTGAGGACGACGACCGTCGCTGCATCGATCACGGCATCCGGGAACGCCATTCCCCACCAATCGATGCACTGAATGCTATGCTCTAGCAGAAGCAGGCGAGTCTCGGCGTAATCTTTCAGCAACACAATGTCCGGAAGCACCTGCCCCACCATTCCGTCGGATCGGACCAGCCGGAATGCCAGTTCTGCGAAAGGTCGAAATAGATCGAATATTCCAGCCAGTGAAACGAATCTCGTGCGTAAATAATCCTTCGTCGGCGCGTCCAACGAAGTCTCTTTCTGCCCCCAAGGCGGATTCCCGATCACCGCGTCGAAGCCGCCGGCCTCCATGATCGACTTGAATTCCACCGCCCAGTCGAAGGCATTGATCCGGTAGCGCGCTTCGTCGTCGAAATCCGGCAGCGCAGGCTGCGCGTAAAAATCGGAGCCGATGAGGCTGTTGCCGCACTTGATGTTCTGGCCGAGGTCGGGGAGCACGCGGTGGAAATCGAGCTGCTTGCCCTGCAGCTCGCGCGCCTCGCCTTCGAGCACTTTCAGCAGGAGGGAGAGCTTCGTCACCTCGACGGCCTGCGCGTCGATGTCGACGCCAAAGAGGTTGTTGACGAGGATGCGTTTTCGCTCGGCGGTCGTGAGCTGAAAGTTTTTCGTGCCGTGGCCGATGCCGTGGGCGTTGGGCGCCGTCTCGTAGATCGGCGGAGTCTTCTTTTTCGCCCACGCGGCGGGATCGTTTTTCAGGTAGTAGTCGAGATGCCACGCGAGCAGGAACTCGTAGGCGCCGAGCAGGAACGAGCCGGAGCCGCAGGCGGGATCGAGGACCCTGATCTTCTCGACCTGCTTCGGCGTCCGGCGCTCGAGCAGCGGGCCGACGGTCTGGCGGACGATGTAGTCCACGATGTAGGTCGGCGTGTAGTAGACGCCGCCGGCCTTGCGCACCTCGGGTTTTTCCTCGACGCGCGCCTTGTGGTCGGAGGTGAGGTGGATGACCTTGCCGAGAAACTGTTCGTAGATGTGGCCGAGGATATCGGCGGGGATGACCGCGAAGCGGTAGGGGCTCTTCGGCCAGTAGAGGGCGCCGAGAATTTCCTTCAGCACTGCGTCGTCGAGCGCGAGCCGGAGTGTGAGCCGGTCGGGCGACTCGTCGCGACCCCGCTCGGCGGCGAAATGAAACAGGCCGGAATTGTAGCGGAAGTCGGCGCGCTCGAAAATCTCGGCGAGCCGCGGATAAATTTTTGGACCGGCGGTGAGCGCGAGGAGCTGGCCGTAGGGCTCGATGCCGCGGTCCTCGGCGATGCGGAGGAAAATGACGCGGTCGAGCGTGCGCTGAACGGCAAAGTTGAGCTCGCGCTGCGTGAGGTCGTTGCGCAGGGCGAAATTGCGCGCGAGGAGATCGCGCCAGCTTTCGAGGTCGGCGAGAAAATCGTCGTCGAAGTCGGAGGTGCCCCGCTTGCCGCGGGTGGACGCAGCATATTTGTCGAACGAGCCCTTCAGCACCGCCTCGCGCGAGAAGATCGCCGCAATCTCCTCCCACTTCTCGGGATATTGATCGAACGTGCAGTAGAAGATGCGGCCGGCGGAAGCCTTGTCGCTCTCGCGCGGACGCTGCCGCGTTTCGTAGATCGCGAACTCGTGGAAATCGGTGACGATGCCGAGCGGAAGCTTGGCCGAATAGGAATAAGAGCGGAGCTGGGCGGCGGGCGCGGGATCGTCCTTGATGCGCACGGACGGCTTCTTGGCCTCGACGAAGAACTTTCGCGTGCCCCCGATGCGGAACGAGTAGTCGGGCGCGGTGGCGGCGAGTCCGGGGACTTTTAGCGAATCCTCGTGCACGACGTCCTTGTAGGCCTCCGCGTAGCCGGCACGGTTGCCGACATCCCAGCCGAGCGCCTCGAAGAGCGGATCGAGGAACTCCCGCCGCAACTGCGCCTCCTTGTAATCGGGATCCAGGTAAGACTCGAGATTGCGACCGAACGTTTCGATGCGCTCGAGAATGCTCGCGGGGATAGGCATGGGCGGGACGCGACGAGGACAAGGGAGCCGCCGCCGCGGCGCAATCATGCAGTGATGCGGCCGGATTTTCCGCGGCGCGTCGGGCGGGAGACGCGGCGCCCGCTCGCGTCTCCAGCCGGAGTGGCGAGCGTTCGGCGATCCGCCCGGTAGTTGGAGAGCGGCGCGATCCGGCTGGCGTTCGCGGGCGCGAGAACGGGTCGCGTTTTTTTCCGCGCGATCTTCGGAAAATTCGCACCGCGGGCCAATTACTGCGCACGGACGGTCAATGGCTGCGTAGCGGCCTGCGCACTTTTTGCCGCATACTGAGGCAAAGGTCATGAACGCCCCGCGCCGCCGCTTCCTTCCGCGATTCCTCCCCGCGCTCGCGCTGCTCGCGCTCGCGTCCTTCGCCGGCCGCGCCGCTGAACCTGCGATCGCGGCGACCGCCGCCGCCACAGCCGCCGCGCCCGCCATCGCGTCCGCCGCGAAGCCCGTCGTCGCGAACAGCGACTGCATGGATTGCCACGAGGCGGAATTCAAACCGCGGAAAAAGGGCCAGGCGCCCGAGTGGATCGGCGTGCGGCCGGAAGTCTTCGCGAAATCCGTCCACGGCAAACTCAACTGCGTCGACTGTCACAACAGCATCAAGGACGCGCAGCATCCGGCCAAGCTTCCGCCGCCGCAGTGCGCGTCGTGCCACGAAAAACCCGCCGCGCAATACGCCAACAGCATCCACGGCATGAGCCACCAGATGGGCGCCTCCGACGCCGCCTCGTGCGCGAGCTGCCACGGCTCGCACGACATCGCGCCCGTGAAGCAGGCCGACTCGCCGGTGTTCAAACTCAACCTCCCGCAGACCTGCGGCAAGTGCCACGACAACCCGAAACTCACCAGCGAGTATCGCATCACGCAGACCAAGGCGGCCGGCCATTACCTCGACAGCATCCACGGCAAGGCGCTCGTGAAGATGGGCCTCGTCGTCGCGCCGTCGTGCAACGACTGCCACGGCGTGCACGACATCAAGCGCAGCATCGACAAGGATTCGCACACCAATCACGCGAACATCGCGAAGTCCTGCGGCACGTGCCACGTCGGCATCGAGGAAACCTACAACGCCAGCGTCCACGGCCAGCTCCTCGCGAAAGGCGACAAGCGCGGCCCCGTCTGCACCGACTGCCACAGCGCGCACGACATCGAGAAACCCGCGACCGCGCACTTCAAGGGCCAGAGCGACCAGAGCTGCGGCAAATGCCACGAGGACCGGCTCGAGCACTACCGCGAGACGTATCACGGCAAGGCGATGGCGCTCGGCCAGCCCAACGTCGCCGCCGATGTCGCCGCGTGCTACGACTGCCACGGGCACCACGACGTTTTTCCCGTCAGCGATCCGCGCTCGCACCTGCACAAGGACAAGATCGTCGGCACGTGCCAGCAATGCCACGCCGGCGCCACGGCGAAATTCGCGGAATACCAGCCGCACGCCAACCCGCTCGACAAGGAACACTACCCGATTCTGAACAAAGTTTTCTGGTTCATGACGACGCTGCTGGTGAGCGTGTTCTCGTTCTTCGCGCTGCACACGTTCTTCTGGCTGTTCCGCTCGATCTACCTGTATCTGCACGATTCGAAATCGTTCCGCGAAGCGAAGATTCAGGCGCACGTCGACGACGACACGTTCACGCGCTTCACGCCCTTCGAGCGCTTCCTGCACCTGATGATGGTGACGAGCTTCCTCGCGCTCGTGATCACGGGCATGCCGCTCAAGTTCTACTACACCGACTGGGCGAAGACGATGTTCCGCTGGCTCGGCAACGCCGAGGTCGCGCGCACGCTGCACCATTACGCCGCGGTCGTGACCTTCGCGTATTTCGTGCTGCACGTGTCGAGCCTCGTCATGAATTCCTGGCGCAACCGCGGCGCGCTGCGCGATCCGGCCACCGGCCAGCTTTCCCCGCGGCGCGCGTGGGGCGTGATCTTCGGCCCCGACTCCATGGTGCCTTCGTTCCAGGACTGGCGCGATTTCATCGCCCACAACCGCTGGTTCTTCGGCAAGGGCCCGCGGCCGCAGTTCGACCGCTGGACGTATTGGGAGCGCTTCGACTACTTCGCGGTGTTCTGGGGCGTGGCGATCATCGGGTTCTCGGGGCTGATCATGTGGTTTCCGAATTTCTTCACGCACTTCCTGCCCGGCTGGATCATCAACATCGCGCTCGTCGTCCACTCCGACGAAGCGCTGCTCGCCGCGGGCTTCATCTTCTCATTCCATTTCTTCAACACGCATTTCCGGATCGAGAAGTTCCCGATGGACACCGTGATCTTCTCCGGCCGGATCTCGAAGACCGAGATGCTGCACGAGCGCAAACGCTGGTATGACCGGCTGCTCGCCGCGGGCAAACTCGACCTGTATCGCGTGAAGGCGGACGACTGGGAAGGCCGCAAGAACATCGCGAAGACCTTTGGGTTTATCTTCTTCGGCACCGGCCTCGTGCTGCTGGTGCTGATCGTCTACGCGATGATCTCGCGCCTCGGGCACTGAGCGCCGAGGCCGGCGGCGATAGGCTGACGGATTTCGTCAGCCCTTCTTCGCGCCTCCACATTATCCGGCGGCCGCTTGCAAACGCGGCGTTCGTCGCAAGCGTTTCCGCGCTTCCGCATGCTCAAACCGCTTGTGCTTTTTCTCGTCGCCGGCGTAGCCGCGGCGTGTGCGAATCCGGAAACCGAGGTCCGCGCCGCGCTCGACGCGCTGCGCCGCGTGAGCTTCACTTGGGAAAGCACCGCGCACCAGCGCACGACCGAAACGGGCGAGGACGCGAAATCTGCCGCGACCGCCGACGCAGCGATCGAAGTCACCGGCCGCAGCGATCGCGATCTCACGGAGATCACGCTGCCGCCCTCGAAGTCGGCCGCCGCGGTGCCGATCACGATTCTCACCAAGGCCGGCGCCGCCGCGGCCGACACGCCGCTCGGCTGGCTTACGCGTTCCGAGCTCGACGAAGCCCTCGGCACGCACCGCGACGAAGACGTGCAGTTCGAGGGGAAATCCGTGCGGCTGCGGCGCTGCCTCACCGCCGCCGAACGCGCGATCGCGATTCCCAATCCGCTCGACGAAGCCTTCGGCGTGCTCGCCGACATCAAGGCGTTCCACGAGGGCGAAACCGGCCCGGTGGGCGAACTCACCGAGCGCGCCATCGAAAAACTCTGGGGCGACGCGCGTGCGAAAAGCGCGCCCGAGATCGCGGGCACGGTGACGTTTCGCATCGAGGACGGCGTGCTTGTCGAGTATCGCTACAGGCTCGAGATCGCGTTCCCCTCGTCCAGCGGCCGGCCCACGCGACGCAACGTCGTGCAATGGACGACCCGCCTCAGCGACATCGGCCGCACGAACATTTCGCCGTCGCAGGCCGCCCTGGAAAAACTCTAGAGCCGTTTCAAAAATGCTGTAGCCGTTTTTGTAGGTCGGGCTTTACGCCCGACTCGTCGGGGATAAACCCCGACCTACATGTCTGACGCGGCTACGAGTTTATTTTAACCGCTCTAGCCGTGCCGCGCGCGGGTCTCGGGCGCATCCTCGCCGAGCGAGCAACCGGTCGGGTCTTCCGCGAAATCGCTCGCGGGCGCGGCATGGACTCGTCGAGGAATCGACCCGCCGCATGGGCGCGGCGCGAACGTGAGCGGATGGATCGATTCCACCCGCTCACGCCCACAACACTAACAACCCCCGGCGTCGGGGTGACGCCGGGAACCATTCAGGCCGGCGGCGGCGGCGCATCCGTGCGGGTTTGCTCTTCCGTTTTTTTCAGCCGCGCGAGCTCGAGCGGATGTTCCTCGAGCATTTCCTTTTCCGACATGCGGCCGGTGAGCCACGCGAGGTTCATCGGGTAGATGTCGGGATTGAAGATCACGAAGTAGAAATGCCACACGATGATCGCGAGCGTCGCGAGGATCGCCTCGTAGAAGTGGATCGTGCGCGAGATGTCGAAGCCGAGTTTCGTGACGAGGCCCATCGACGTGTTCTCGAACCACAGGATCGCGCCGGTCGCGCCCATGAGCAGCGTGCCCCAGACGAGCGCCCAGTATTCCGCCTTCTCGATGTAGCTGAAGCGGCCGAACGCTGGCTTCGTCGGCGCCAGCCCGAGGTTGTATTTCAACACGCCGATCGGGTCGGTGAGATCGCGCCACTTCGGCAGCAGGTCGCGCAACAGCGAGCGGCCGGGCTTCGTGAACGCGAGATAGCCGACATGCCACGCGCCGCCGGCGAGCATCACGACGCCCGCGAGGCGGTGCATCCAGCCGCGCCATTGAAACGCGCGCACGCTGAGATTCCGAATCCCGACGACCCACCACGCTTCTGGATAACGCAGCATGAATCCGGTCACGACGAGCAACACGAAGCTCAGCACGAGCAGCCCGTGCTGCACGCGCTCGTGCGCCGTCATGCGCAGGTAAAGCCGGTGCGCGATGTGCTCCTCCTCGATCAGTCCCTTTTGGATCGCGAGCTTGCGCCGCGTCTTCTTGAAGAAATCGAGCGCGTTGTGGACGAACATGCCGCCGACCACGACGACGATCAGGATCACGTAGAGCGTCGAGATGAGATAGAGGATCGGGTTGTTGCCGTCCTTGCCGTTCGCCGCCTCGGGGCTGACGTGGACCTTGCCGACGGCGAAGCGCGTGTTCGCGCCCGGGTGGCACTGGCCGCAGGTCTTCGCGAGGTTGGCCTTGTTGATCGTCGATGTCGGGTCGCTCGACGACTTGATCGCGTGCGAATTGTGGCAGCTCGCGCAATTCACCACCTCGACCGCGCCGCCGCGCACGGCGAGCCCGTGATAGCTGTCGGAAAAAGTCTGGAACGAATTCGACGGCAACCCGTATTTCTGCGTGAGCCGCAGCGACGCGTGGCAGTTCGCGCAGACCTGCTGCGCGACGTTTTTCTCGTTCACCGGCGAGCTGGGATCCTTGTGGCCGCGGATGTCGTGCTCGCCGTGGCAATCGGTGCAGGCGGCGGAATCGAAATTGCCCTTGCGCAGCGCGGCCGCGTGCGCGCTCTCCGAAAATTCATGCGCCGGCTGCTCGTGGCACGTCGCGCACGTGTCCGCGACGCGCGCCTTGTTGATGCGGGCGTTGCCGATCAACGCGCGGTTCATCTCGTGCGCGCCGTGGCAATCGACGCAGTTGGCCGCCGCGACCTTGCCGCCGTAAAGCGCCGCGCCGTGCACGCTCCGATCGAAGGAGGAGACGAATTTCACGCCGCGCAGCGACTGGCCGGCGACGTTTTCCTTCCCGACGTGGCACGACTCGCACTGCTTCGTCTGCGCGAGCTTCTGCTCGAGCGTCGGCTTCGCGCCGCGCACCGGCACCACCGGCTGGCGGTGGCACGTGAGGCACTCGGGCGCGTTCTGCTCGTGCGCCGCAAACGCGCGGCCGTGCGCCGAAGCCGCGAAATGCTCGCGTGCCTCCTGGTGGCACTTGCCGCACGCCTCGGCCTGCGGCCCGTCGTTGAACGCGAAGGCGCGCGACTTAACCGCCGCGACCGCGTGCGTGCCGTGGCACGCGGTGCAGTTCGTGTCCTCGCCGGCGGGAACTTCCTTCGCCGCGAGCCGCGGATGGAAGGCGTGTTTCTTCGCCGTGTCCTCGTGGCACGACGCACAATCGACCGCGACCATCGGCTTGCGATGCGGCGTGGCGTCGCCGTCGAACTTCTCGTGGCAGTCGACGCAATCGAGCGACTTGTGGACCGACTGTGCGAACGCCTTCTCGTCGACGAAGAGCGAAAGTTTTTTCCCCTCCTTGCGCATCGCCAGCTCCTGGTCGCTGTGGCACTCGAGGCAGCTCGCATTCGCCGGCGGTTTGGCCGCGGCAGCCGGCTCCGCCGCGCGGAGGATTCCGCCGGTCAGGGCGATCAACACGACAATCGATCCTCGGTGCGGTAAGAGCATGGGCGTTGGTTGGGCTGCGCTTTCATTGTCGGTCCAATCGCGCCTGCCGTCTTCGCGTCGGTTGGCCAAAGGTGGGCACATCTTGGCCGCTCGCCCACGTCGCCCGCGCCCCAAGAAATGCGGAGCTTCGGCCAAGGGTGCGTTAGCCGCGCGCGGCGGAATCGCCGATGATCTTCCGCGACGCGACCGGCGCACTCCGTGTCGCTTCTCGCGTCGTGCCCCAACCGATGCCCGCACGCGAATTCCAGGGCGATTCCGACACCGCCGAGCGCCTCGCGCGACTCGAAGCGCGGCTCGCGCGGATCGAGGCGCAGCTCGGCGTCGCTGCCACCGAACCCGTGACGGCGAATGCCGCCGCGGACCGCGCCGCGCCCGCGCTCGCGGCGAACGACACGCGCTCGGCCGACTTGGAGCTCGAGGTCGGCCAGCACTGGTTCGCGATGGCGGGCGTGATCGTGCTCACGCTCGGCGCGGCGTTTCTGCTCTCGCTGCCGTTCGCGGGCCTCCCCGCCGGCGCACCGTCGCTCGCGGCCTACGCGGTCGTCGGCGGACTCTTCGCATTGGCGCACGCGTGGCGGCGGACGTTCGAGCTCGTCGCGAGCTACGTGCGCGGCGCGGCGATGGCGCTGATGTTTTTCGCGACGCTGCGCCTGTGTTTTCCGCTGTCGCATCGCGTGCTTGAAATCGACGCGTGGCCGGCGCGCGGGTTGCTGATCGCCGTCGTCGCCGCGAATCTCCGGATCGCGTTGCGCCGCCGCTCGCCGTGGCTGGCCGCGATCGCATTTGCGACCGGCGGACTCGCGATCGCGGTGACGGGTGCGCACTGGCTGGCCTTCGGCGGCCTGGTCGCGCTCGCAAGCGTCGCGGTCTACGTCAGCGAACGCGAAAACTGGCGCGGACTTTCGCTCGGCGCGATGGCGGGCGGCTACCTCGCCTACCTCGCGTGGGCGCTCGGGCCGCTGTTTCGCGGGCAAGCGCTCCACTTCGAAATCTCCGCCGCGGTCGCCCCGGCGATGTTGCTCGCGTGCGCGATCGTGTTTGCCGCCGGCCGCTGGTGGCAGCCGCGGGAGGAAGCTGAAACCGCGTGGGACAGCGTGCACGCACTCGCGAACTGCACGCTGGGCTACGGCGTTTTTTTCGTGCACACGCTCGCGGCGTTTCCGGACGGCATCGCGCCCGCGCACACGGCGGCGTTTGCCGTTTTCCTGGGCCTCGCGGCGGCGTTCTGGCTGCGGCGGCAGAGCCGCGGTCCGACGTTTCTCTACGCGATGACGGGCTACGCGGCGCTGAGCGTCGCGATCCTGAAGGCGTCGGCGCTGCCGGAGGTGTTCGTGTGGCTTTCGGTGCAGAGCGTCGTGGTCGTTGCGACGGCGGTGTGGTTCCGCTCGCGCTTCATCGTCGTGGCAAACTTCCTCATCTATCTCGCGATCGTGATCGGCTACATGATCCTGGCCGAGCGCGAGACGGGCATCAGCGTCGGCTTCGGTATCGTCGCGCTGGTGAGCGCGCGCATCCTGCACTGGCAGCAGGACCGGCTCGAGCTGAAGACCGACTTGATGCGCAACGCGTATCTTTTCGCCGCCTTCATCGTGTTTCCCTACGCGCTCTATCATCTCGTGCCCGTGCGTTTCGCCGGGCTCGCGTGGATCGCGCTGGCGCTCGGCTACTACGCGCTGAGCGCCATCGGCCGAAATCGAAAATACCGCTGGATGGGCCACGCGACGCTGCTGCTCGCGACGCTCTTCATCATCGCCGCCGGCACGCGGCAATTCGAGCCGGCGTATCGCGTGCTGTCGTTCCTCGTGCTCGGCACGGTGCTGCTGGTGGTGTCGCTCGTCTTCACGCGAGTGCGGAAGCGGACTGCAGCGCGAAATACCTGAAGTCCTTCCGCGGCGCGGCGTGAGCAAATAATCGCCTCAGTGTCCGCCGCACGTGCAACCGCTGCCGCAACCGCTGTCGGGCAAATTTTCTCCGCGTTCCGGCGTGCCCTCGGACTCGAAACTCGCTCCGAGTTGATCGGCGGCGACGCAGATCAGCGCGTAGTATTCGTCGCGCGTGAGGCCGAGCGCGGCGGCGCCGAAGGTCTCGGCGTCGTCGGCGGAGGCGAACTCACCGTAATTCACTGCGACGAGCTGGTAGAGCACGAGCGCGGGAACGACCTCGGGCTGCGCCGCAAAAATCGGATGCACCGCCATCGTGAAACCGTCTTCGGGACTTTCGCCTTTTTGCACGGGCGACGCGAATTCGCCGGCGAGGAGCGGCGTGGCATCGAAAACGATCTCGACCGGATAGCGCACGTAGGCGCGGTCGGCGAGCAGGCGCGCGAGCGCGGGCGCGTCGAGTTGCGGGCCGTATTTCAGGAAAACTTCGATGCCCTTCGTCTCGACGTGCGCGGTGAGCGATTGTTTCGCGTCGGCGGCGGTGAGTTGCTGGGACATGGGCAGGATGGGAGGAGCCAGGAGTCAGGATGGAAGAATCTCGGAGCGAGCAATGAATGGCGCCTTTGCTCCTGACTCCTGGCTCCTGACTCCTTCATTCGCCTTGGTCAAACGGCCCTGCAGAATCGGCACGGCCATGCGCAGGAAGATCGTGTAGAGCAACAGGCCGAACGCCCAGATGCCGAGGCAGACGAGCGTCTCGTTGAGCGACGGCAGATAATCCGTCACGGCGCCGAGCGGCGTCGGGATGAAGCCGGGAATCACGAGGCCCATGCCCTTCTCGATCCAGATGCCGACGATGCTGAGCACGCAGGCGACGTTGAGGTATTTCAGGCTGCGGCTGACGGGCAGCGCGAGGATGACCATCGCGACGAGGTTCATCCCGATCGCCGTCCAGATCCACGGCACGAGCGCGTGATGGCCCTCGAGGCCGACGAAAAGATATTTCGCGGAGATGCCGTGCAAGGTGCCGGAGTAGAATTCCTTGAAAACTTCGCACGCGAGCAGGAACACGTTTATGATCATCGAAACCTGCACGATGCCGCGCAGCGTGAGCAGCGCGTGATCGCTCATCATCAGGCGCTCGCCCATGTGCGAACGGATGACGGGCTCGACCTTCGCGTTCTGCATCATCGCGCGCAGCGATTCCGCCGGCAGGCAAAGCACGCGCGTGGCTTCCTCGGCGATCGCGGTCGCCGCCCGCGGCGTCGCGTGCAACGCGGACACTTCGCCGAACTGGCCGCCGGGCACGACGCTGCGCGTGATGCGGAAGCGGCCGTTCTCCTCGCGTTTCACGACGACGCGGCCGTCGAGCACGAAGAACGCGTGCCGGTCGATCTCGCCCTGCTTGAGCAGGACTTCGCCGGGCGCGACGTCGAACACCGTCGCCTCGCGCAGGCAATTCAAGCGCTGATCCGTCGTGAGCGCGACCAGCTCGGGCAGATGCGTCGCGAGCCGATCGAGATCGTCGAACGTCGCCGCGCGGCTCGTCGGGTGCACGGTCTTGGCCGCGCGCAACACCGCGGCTTCCTCCGCCGAAGTCGACGCCGTGACGCGCCGGATCACCTGCAGCGCGAGGATGATCAGCGCCGGGCCGGCCGCGAACGCCGAAGCGAGGAAACGCGGACCGACGATCGCGGAATTCCAGAACGGCCGCCCGCCGAGGCCGACGTAGAGAAACGCGGTGACGGTGTGGATCGAGATCGCCCACGCGATCGCGATGAAGACGAAAGGAATGTAGAACCACTTCGACGGCTTGCGGCCCTGGTAGCGCGTGTAGAGGAGATAACCGCAGATCCAGACGTTGAGCACGAGGTAGCCGTTGAGCACGATGACGTCCCAGCTCAGCATGGACGCGGGAAAATTGAACTGCCCGATGCCCGGGATGAGATGCCAGAAACGATCGGGCCGGCCGAGGTCCACCGTGACGAACGCGAGGCACATCACGATCGCGGCGACCGCGAGGAGCTCGCCGAAAATCACGAGATCATGCAGCTCCTCGTTGTCGTAGATGTAGACGGGAATCACCATCATCACGGCCGCCGCGGCGACGCCGACGAGGAAGGTGAAGTTGGCGATGTAGACGCCCCACGAGACTTCGTCGCTCATGCCGGTCGTGATGAGGCCGCTGACGAACTGCTTGCAGTAGGCGTTGAGCCCGAGGAGCACGATCACGGTGAGCACGCCCATCCACGCGTAGTAGCGCCAGTCGCCGACGAACGCGATGCGTGCGCAGCGTCCGAGGAATCGGAAGTAATTTCGAGCGGCGGAAATCATGGGATGGTTCTGCTAGACGCGAAGACGCGAAGGGGCGCGAAGGTTCTCAAAGGAGGGTTTGGCGGAATCTGTTCTCGCGAGTCTTGGTTTGGATCTTCGCGTCTTCGCGTTTCGGTTTGGGCTTCTACTTGTCGAAGTAATAGAAGAACCGCGGCGAAGTCCCCATCTCCTCCTTCAACTGGATGAACACGCGCTTCTCGCGGAGGATGTAGGAAACCTCGCTGTTCGGATCGAGGATGTTGCCGAATTTGCGCGCGCCGACGGGGCAGACCTCGAGGCACGCGGGATAGCGGCCGGCGCGCGTGCGCTGGATGCAGAAGTGGCATTTCTCCATCACGCCCTGCTTGCGCGGCCGGTTGCCGAGATACGCCATGTTGGGATTGAGCCGGTCCTTCGGGATTTCCGGTTTCGTGAAATTGAAACGCCGCGCCCAATACGGGCACGCGGCCTCGCAGTAGCGGCAGCCGATGCACCAGTCGTAATCGATCACCGTGATGCCGTCCTTCTCCTGCCACGTCGCGTGCACGGGGCAGACCTTCACGCAGGGCGGATTCTTGCACTGCTGGCACTGCACCGGCATGTAGAAAAATCCCGGCTCGGGCACCTGCTTCGGCGTGTAATTGTGCTCGGCCTTGTCGACGTCGAGCGAGCCGTGCGGCAGCCGCAGGACGCGGATGTATTGGATCTCGGGATTGCGCGACTGGTTGTTCTCGGCGACGCAGGCGTGGACGCATTTGCGGCAGCCGATGCAGCGCGTGAGGTTCAGGCAATAAACGAACTCGACGCCGTCCATCGGCTTGAGGTCGCGCACGTGCGGGCGCACGCCATATTGTTTTTCGACCTCGCGCTCGATGCGCGCGATGACCTTCGTCATGTCGTCGGGCGTGAGTTCCTTGTAGTATTTCTGGAGAAACTGCTCGGTGTTGGTGAAGTCGCCGAGCTCGCGCAGCGGCGCGAGGCTCGCGGCGAGCGCGGTGAGACCGCCGAAGGCGGCGGTGCCACGGAGGAAGTTGCGGCGCGTCATCGCGCGGTCCGAAGTCTTGTCGGGCGTGGGGAGAGGCATGTCAGCGAGAAGACGTGGGGCGTCCGCCTTGCAGACGCCGCTCGAAGGTTGGCGCACCGTGTCGGCTGCGGGACAGACGCCCTGCAATTTCGATGGCCGCGATCATGTGGCGGTTTCGTGCGCGCCCGAAGCGTCGGCTCGCAGCGGATGCGGCGGCGGCGCGGGCTCGCGCGTGGGGATTTTCGGCGCGTGCGGGTTGTGACAGTTCGCGCAGCTCAGGCGCGTGAAGTCGGACTCCTTCGCGTGATTCCAACTGCCGCTGATCCGACCGTGCGCGCCGGCTTCCCAGTCGCGATACGTCGGGCCGTGGCAGCTCCCGCAGAGCGGCGGGATGTTGTCGAACTTCACCTCGCGGCCGTCGCGCACCTGCAGCGTGAGGAGGTTCTGCTCGTTGTGGCAGTTGAAACAGTTGTTGTTCCGGTCGTGCGCGCCGTGGCCCATCACGATGTCGGAGTGCTCCTTCGGGACGACGATCTTCTGGTTCGCGTCGTAGCGGATCGGCGGCGCCTTGTTTTTCTCGTGGCAGCCGTAGCAGTCGTAGTCGGACAAATCCTCCTTCGCCTTCACGAGGTCGGCGTAAGTCTGGCGCCACGGCGTGGTCTCGAGAAATTTCTTGTCGACGAGCGGAATCTCCGCCCTCGCCGGCAGATGGCCCCAGAGATTTTTCGCGAGCAGCGCCGCGAGAACCAGGAAGCCGATCGTGAGCCCGCCGAGGAGGAGATTCGAGCGGGCCATTTTTTCGCCGGAGAAAGGAGGCGGAAAATTTTCCATGACGCGGACGGCGCGAACGCCGCGGGGAAAAATTATTTCTTCGCGAACGCGCGCACGACGGGCACGAGCGCCTTGATGTCGTCGTCGCTCAGGCCCTCGATCGGTTTCATCGAGAGTTTGCCGTCCTTGTCCTTGATTCCCTCCTTCACGATCCTGAGCACGTCGGCGTCGGCGAATTTCTCCTGCACCTTCGGATCGGTGAGGTCGGCGATGCCGAGCTTCTTGCCCATCTTGGTTTCGCCTTTGCCGTCGGGCCCGTGGCATTTGGCGCATTGATCGTTCCAGTTCGAGGCGGCGTCGGCGCCGCGGGCAACAAACGCCGCGCTCGCGAGCGCAGCGGCAAGGATGACGTGAGGCAGTTTCATAAGAACGGGGGAAGACTCGAGGGGTAGGAGCGGCCGGCGTTGCGCTGGCCACGCGCTCATCATCGGCAATCCCCGCGGCATTGGCTCTCCGCATCTTGCCCGCGATGCCGCATTTTTTGCGGACGCATCGCGCGGAACGCGCGCGCGACCGCAAGAAACGCCAACCACCGCGTAATGCCGGCCAACCGATGCGCAGCCGCTGCGCAGAAAAAAAACCATAGTGCGTCCGCGGGAACCGCTCCCGCCCTGCCCAAGCAAGCCCTCTAAGATATACACCATGAGCTTCAGACTACATTGGACCAAGCCGACGATTCTCTTCGCCGGCGTCGCCGCCTGGGGATTACTTTTGATCTCCTGCGTGGCGGTGAATCGCACCATGCTCGCGCCGCCGCAGATCGCGGGCGCGACATTCGTCGGCAACAAGGAGTGCACGCAGTGTCACGAGGACCAGACCGCGCACTTCGGTTCCGCCACGCACGCGAAAGTCGCGCTCGCCGCCGATCCGAAGATCGGCAGCACCGGCTGCGAAGCGTGCCACGGGCCGGGCAGCATCCACGTGAAGGCCGGCGGCGGCAAAGGCACGATCGTCAACCCGAAGAAATCGCCCGAGACGTGCTACCAGTGCCACCTCGACAAGCGCGGCACCTTCGCGCTCTCGAACAGCCACGACATCGCCAACGGCAAGATGTCCTGCAGCGACTGCCACGATCCGCACGAAGGCACGGCGCTCAAGGGCACCGGCGCCGCGCTCGAAGCGGAAAACGAGACCTGCACGAAATGCCACACCGCGCAGAAGGGGCCGTTCATTTTCCCGCACAATGCGATGAAGGAAGGCTGCACCGCCTGCCATAATCCGCATGGCTCGGTGAACCAGAAGATGCTCGTCGCGCGCGACGCGAATCTCTGCCTGCGCTGCCATCTCCAGACCACGACCACCAACGGCACGATCTTCGCCGGCGGTGAGGATCACCGCACGCGCCTGCAAAACGGCAATTGCTGGGCCGTCGGCTGCCACGAGGCCGTCCACGGCTCCTATTCGAGCAAGCCCCTGCGTTACTAAACCCAGCACCGACTCGCCATGAACGTGAAAATTTTCTCCCTCTCCCGCGCCTCCGGCCTGCTCGCCGCGGCGCTGTTCATCGCCGGCGGCGCTGCGCCCGCCCGGGCCGCCGCGCCCGCCGCCGAATCCGACGCGTTGCCAACCTTCACGGAAAACTACGTGAAAGTCTCCGCGCTCGGCGCCAGCATGGGCGGCAGCCACGCGGCCTTCCAGAAAGCCACGCAAATCTCCAAGCAGGGCACCGGCGGCATCGAGGAGTTCAACTACACGAAAGACCTCGATAAAACCACCAGCGTGCAGGTCGACGGCCGCGCGCTGCCCGGCGCCGAGGACTACCTCGCGCAGTTCAAGCTCACGCGCGAAAACGTCGGCACCTTCGAAGCCGGCTACCAGCGCACACGGACGTTCTACGACGGCATGGGCGGCTTCTTCCCGCTCAACAACGCGTGGCTGCCGATCTATCCGCGCGCGCTCTTCGTCGACCGCGGCCGGTTCTTCGTCGACGGCACCATCGCGCTGCCGAAGGCGCCGGTGTTCACCTTCAGCTACACGAACGAGACGCGTTCCGGTCGCAAGGACTCGACGATCTGGGGCGACTCCGACCTCACCGGCGTGCCTGTGTTTTCATCGAGCGCGCTGAATCCGGTCTCGTCGAACCGGAAGATCATCCCCGCCTACATCCAGCTCGGCGAGCGCCAGGAGCGCTGGGAGCTCGGCGTGAAACACACGATCGAGAAGACGACGGTGCAACTCGCCGTGATCGGCACCCGGATCAACAACCTCGATACGCGCTCCGTCGACCGCTATCCCGGCGAGCTCAAGCCGTTCCCCGCGATTCCATCGAGCCCGGTCACGCTCGTGCCGAATAATTTCGCGAACAACCCGAACAAGGGCTTCGACCAGCAGGGCGTCAAAGAGGACGGACTCACCTGGACCGGCCGGGTCGAGACGGTGTTCAACGACCAGCTCAAGGCCTACGTGAGCGCACTCTATCGCCACGCGACGAGCGACGTCGCCGGCTCGCGCCTCATCACCGCCAGCATCATGACCGGCACCGGCCTGCAGAATCTCGTCGGCGGTTTCACGCCCGCGGGCCGTCCGCCGTATTCGATCGTCGGCACGGGCAACACCTCGGAGGACGTCTTCACCGGCACCGCCGGCGTCGAGTGGAAGCCGCTGAAAGATCTCGAGCTCGCGGCCGCGCTCAAGGGCGAGAACGTCAAGACCTCCGGCAACTACCTCGCGAACTACGTCAGCAACATGGTCGTGCTCGCGACCGGCGTCGTCACGCCCGTCCCGCTCTCCGCGCCGAATTCGATGAGCATCTCCGAGAAACCGTGGATCCCCGAAGCCTCGGCGCGTTATTCGGGCATCAGGAACGTCTCGCTCTTCGCGCTGTGGGACTATCGCACCGCGCCGAGCGACGAGAAGACGAACTACGTCAGCATCACCACGTCGAGCGGGCCCGTCGTGCTCAGCGCGCCGACGCTCTCGAACGACCGCGTGAAGGAAAAGCACACGAACCTGAAGCTCGGCGCCAACTGGACGCCCATGGCCAACCTCACGCTCCGCGGCGAGTTCTTCACCAAGGACCACGAGAACAGCTTCACCGGCTACGGTCCCGCGCTCGGCAACTACTACATCCTCGACTACGACACCTACGGCGCGCGCGTCTCCGCGATCGTGCGCCTCACGCCCGCGCTGTCGTTCTCGACGCGCTACGTCGTCTCGCGCGGCAAGGCCGAGATCGCCGAAGACGCCTACGTGCTCGGCAACTCCAACGACACGCGCCGCTACGAAATCGCCGAGACGATCGACTGGACGCCGGGCAAATCGATCTACGTGCAGGCCAACGCGAATGTCGTCTGGGACACGACCGGCACCGTCTACCCGCGCGCCGGCGGCGCCGCCAACGACGTGCTCCACAACGCCGACAACAACTACTGGAACGCGAGCCTCGTCACCGGCTTCGTCATCGATCAGGAGACCGATGCACTCGTGCAGGCGACGTATTACAAGGCGGACAACTACGAGCGCGCCCTCGCCGCCGCGACCATGCCTTACGGCCAGGGCGGCCACGAATACAGCGTGACCGTCGGCCTGAAACACAAATTCAGCGACCGCATGGTCGGCTCCGCGAAGATCGGCTACTACGAGAACAAGAACGAGACGACCGGCGGCTACGCCAACTACAAAGGCCCCGTCGGCTATCTCTCGCTCGACTACAAACTGTAAGCGCGGCGATCGTTTTTTCCCTCGGGCCGCGGGCGCAAAGCCCGCGGCCTTTTTCTTTCCCGCCCCGCGACCACGCGCCGCGCCCGGGCCGCAAATCCCGGGGCGAAGACGGCGAGCTTGCACGCTCCGGCAATCCGCGGATCGGCGCGCCCGGCGCAAAGATGGCAAATCCCGCGGCATTGTCCGCAAGAGATGCACGGCCAAGGCGCCGATATTTCGATAAAACAAAATATGACCGACGACCGCGCATATTTTTCCAAGCCAGCCTGAACCCCGAAACCGACTTCACCATGACACTTCGCCCGCGTTGGACCAAAACCACCCTCATCTTCGGAGGCGCAGCCGCGTGGGGCTTGCTGCTGATCTCCTGCGTGGCGGTGAATCGCACCATGCTCGCTCCGCCACAGATCGGCGGCGCGAAATTCGTCGGCTCCAAGGAGTGCGCGCAGTGCCACTCCGACCAGACCGACCACTTCGGCACCGCGAGCCACGCACGCCTCGCGCTCGCCGACCCGAAGCTCGGCGACACCGGCTGCGAGGCCTGCCACGGCCCGGGCAGCCTGCACGTCGCCGTCGGCGGCAGCCGCGGCACCATCATCAATCCGCGCAAGTCCCCCGAGACCTGCTTCCAGTGCCACCTCGACAAGCGCGCGCAGTTCGCGCTGCCGAACAGCCACCAGGTCCTCAACGGCAAGATGGGCTGCGGCGATTGCCACGAAGTCCACAGCGGCAACGCCATCGTCGGCACCGGCGCCGATCTCGAGGGCATCAACGCCACCTGCGTCAAGTGCCATACGCAACAGAAGGGTCCCTTCGTCTACGAACACGGCGCGATGCGCGAAGGCTGCGTCGCCTGCCACAATCCGCACGGCACGATCAACCAGAAGATGCTCGTCGCCCGCGACGCGAATCTCTGCCTCCGCTGCCACCTCGAAGTGGGCGATCCCGGCTCGTCCGGCCAGATCAACGCCAACGCCATCCGGCACACCTCGGAAAATCACAACACCCGCCTGATGCAGGGCACGTGCTGGAGCGCCGGCTGCCACGAGCAACCGCACGGCTCCAACGCGAGCTTCCACTTCCGCAACTGATCTCCCGACCAACGCACGCCAATGAACGCGCAACTTTCCAAACTCGCCCGCTCTTCCCGTCTCCTCCTCGGCGCCCTGGTCGTCAGCGTGGGCTTCACCGCCCGCGCCGCGGACAAGACCGACGCGCTGCCGAACTTCGACAGCTACATCAAGCTCTCCGGCCAGGCCGCCGCCATCAACGGCGACAAGGCCGCCTTCCAGAATCGCACGCAGCTGCCCTCGAGCGGCGGCGCCGGCATCGAAGACCTCCACCTCAACCGCGATCTCTCGAAAACCACCAGCCTCACTGTCGACGGGCGCGCGCTGACCGGCGCCGAGGACTACCTCGGCAAGCTCACGCTCACGAAGACCGACGCCGGTTCCCTCGAGGCCGGCTACAAGCGCTTCCGCACCTTCTACGACGGCGTCGGCGGTTTCTTCCCACTCAACAACCAGTGGAATAAACTCACCGACGAGGACCTGCACATCGACCGCGCGAAATTCTGGGTCGAGGGCAAGCTCACGCTGAAGGATCAGCCCGAGTTCACCGTGCGCTACACGAACGAGCTGCGCGACGGCCGCAAGGACTCGACGATCTGGGGCGATTCCGACTTCACCGGCCTGCCCAACAACAACCCGCCGATCTCGCAGGTCCGCAAGATGACGCCGAGCTACATCACCGTCGGCGAGCGCCACGAACTCCTCGAAGCCACCGTGCGCCACACCGTCGGCAAGACCACCGCGCAGTTCACCGTCTTCTCCGATCGCACCGACAACAACGACACCCGCTTCGTCGCGCGCTTCCCCGGTGAATCCAAACCGTTCCCGGCACCCGCCTCCACTGTGCTCGTCTCCGCGGTGCAGATGAACAATCAGGTCCTCATCAACGAGACCGACGCCTACCAGACGCAGACCAACGGGCTCAATTTCACCTCCGACACCATCCTGAACGACAAGCTCACCCTGCGCCTCGGCGCCAACTACGAGCTCGTCCACACCACCGTCGGCGGCGGCCGTCCGCTCATCACCGATACGCCCACGGCCACCGGCCTCGTGCAGGTCGCGACCGACAACTACGCCAACCTCTACGGCGGCACGCGCGTCAAGGACTACACCGGCAACATCGCGCTCGACTACAAGGCGACCAAGACGCTCTTCGTGAAGCTCGCCCTCCGCGCGCAGGACGAATTCATCCGCGGCTCCAGCGGCTACAACGTCCTCGCCGCCTCCGGCACGCCCGCGACCGTCCTCGCCTCCACGCCGCGCACCGGCTGGGCAAAGATTCACCAGAACGTCCAGACGCCCGTCCTCGAGCTCCGCTACACCGGCATCAAGGACCTCGCGCTCTACTTCAACGGCAGCAAGCGCGACCTCAGCGGCGTCGAGACCAACACCTCCTCGTATAATCCGCTCACCGCGACGATCGGCACGCCCGCGATGAACAACGTCACCGAGGATCACGGCAACTACACGCTCGGCGCCAACTGGCGGCAGTCCGCCTTCGTCACGCTGCGCGCCGAGGTCTTCACGAAGAGCCACAAGGACAACACCGTCGGCTTCGGCACGAGCCCCGCGTCGATCGTCGGCGATTACTACCTCCTCGATTCGCAATACGAGGGCTATAAGCTCACCGCGCTCGCGCATCCACTGCCGACGCTCGGCTTCACCACGCGCTTCGTCTCGCAGCACGGCCGCATGCAGGTCACCGGCTTCCTGCCGACGTATCCCGCCTACGACTCGCTCAACGCGCGCAATTACATGATCGGCGAAACCATCGACTGGAATCCCGACTCCTCGTGCTACGTCCAGCTCGCCGGCAACCTCGTCTACAACGTCATCAGCACGATCTACCCGCGTGCCGGCGTCACGCCCGCCGCCGGCACGAGCATCGCCTTCGACTCGAACAAAGTCCTGCAGAACTCGGACAACAACTACTTCACCCTCTCGTTCATCACCGGCGGCGCGATCGACAAGGAGACCAACGCCGAATTCCAGGTGAACGTCTACCGCGCGCAAAACGGCAACGCCATCCTCGCGCCGCTCACGATGCCCTACGGCGTCCAGGTCGAGGACACGCAGGTCACGCTCGGCATGAAGCACAAGTTCGCCGACACGTGGCTCCTCCACGCCAAGGCCGGCTACTTCCAGAGCAAGAACGACACGACCGGCGGTCGCACCAATTTCCACGGACCAGTCGCCTACCTCGCATTCGAGCACGGCCTCTGACCGGCGGAAGATAGCTAGTTACCCCAATAAATACCGGCCGCGGGCATGTGGGTGCCTGCGGCCGGTTCGTTTTTTTCCAGCGACGTGGATGCGCGGAAAAAATTCCAACCCGCGCGCACCGCCTTCAGCGGTGTCGCTCCAGCCCGCACGCTTTTTTCTCCACGTCGGCCGCCCGCCGCGTATCGTCCGCCGTCATGCGCCGCTTTCTCGCCCCCCTCCTCTTCGGCTTCGCCTGCATCCTGTGCCACGGTGCCGACGCTCCCGTGCCGGTTCAACAAGAGCCGATGCACCGGCCGGTTTTCGAAAACGATTACGTCCGCATCATCGACGTGCAGATTCCGCCGGGAAAAAATACGCTCTATCACATTCACGTGATTCCTTCGGTCGTCGTCTATCTCACGAAGGCGACCAACCGTTCGCAGACCTGGGGCGAGACGACGTTTCTGAACCGCCATGTCTCGCCCGGCGAATCGCGCTACGCGCCCTACGACGAAAAATCGCTCACGCATCAGGTCACCAACACCGGTGCGACCTTGTTTCGCGTCTTCGACATCGAGCTGCTTCGTCCCGCACCCGCGGTCGCACCGTCGCCGACATCGCTGTCCGCTCCCGCCGTCCGCCAGTGGACGGAGAAACGCGTCGCCGCCGCCCGCGTGCCGCTCGCGGCGAACCAGCGCTGCGCCTTCGCACCTGACGCGTGCGCCCACCTGCTCATCGGGATCTCCGGCGCGGTGAACGCAAGCGCCGACGCGCGTCATCCTGAAATCCACCGCACGCTGAAGAACGCCGACTACGTTTTCCTCCCGCCGCAAACCGCCTTCGAACTCCGCAGCGAAGGCGCCGCAGCGGAAGCCTTGGTGCTCGAACTGCACTGAGCCGATTTCCCGCTCGTGAATCGCTCCAGAGGTCGGGCCGCTTATCCTTAAGCCGCCGCCTCAGCGCGGACGAACATCTCGCGCGGCCGCGTCAAGGATGACGCGCCTGCCTCGGCTCTCTCGCTTGACGTCCTCCGCCCGCGCGCGATTTGCCGCGAATTCGTTCGAAGGCATTCCCGGGGTTCGTCTCACAATTCCGTGAGTCGCGTGTCGGCGTCGCCAAAATGATCGAGCTGCACGCCCATGCGGTCCATCAGGCCGAGGTAGAGGCTGCAGAGCCGGCGTTCCTCGTCGGGCTTGCCGGTGAAATCGAGCACCCGGCCGGTCCGCAGCGTGCCGCTCAAACCGCCCGCGGTGATGATCGGCACCTTCGAATTGTCGTGGCGCGTGCCGGAAAACATGTTCGACATGAACATCACGCACGAGTGGTCGAGCACCGTGCCGTCGCCTTCGGGCATCGCGTCGAGCTTCTCCGCGAGATACGCCATCTGGCTGAGGTGGAAGCGCGCGATCTTTTCGTAGCCGTCGGAGGTGTCGTTGTGCGAAGCGCTGTGATGGGCATCGCGGACATCGAGAAAGGGATAGTAGAGGGACGACAGATCGCGCGCGAGAATCAGGGAGGCCACGCGGGTCTTGTCCGTCTGGAAACCGAGCGCGATCAGGTCGCACATCAGGCGCGCGTGCTCGCGCAAATCCTCGGGCAGGCCGTTGTCCGGACGCTTCATCGCAATCAGCGGGCGGCTCTTGCCCCGCGCGCGCTCCTCGGCCTTGTCCTTGTCGGCGCGCATGCGCTCGATGCTTTTTTCCACGTCGCGCACGCTGCCCAGATACTCGTCGAGCTTCACCTTGTCGGTGGCGCTGATTTTCCGGCTGAGCGCGCTGGCGCGATCCTTCACGCGATCGAGCACGCTGAGGTTACGCAGGCTGCCGCGGTTTTCGAAGAGGCTGTCAAATGCGAGCGAGGGATACATCTCGTTGGGCACGGGCGAATCGGCGTTCTGCCACGAGATGTGCGAGCTGTAGGCGTTCGAAAAATTCGACTCATGATAACCGGTCATCGGCTGCTCGCACGCGAGGACCATGCTTGGCTGCACCGTGTCCTGGCCCACGTGATTCGCGATCACCTGGTCCATGCTGATCCCGCTGTGGATGATCGCGCCCTTGGCGAACGGCACGCCGGTGAGCAGGTTGCCGGTCTGCGCAGGATGGATGCCCTGCTTCGTGGCGGACTTGTTGAAGAGGCCGTTGATGACGTTGATCTTTCCCTTGAGCGCCGTGAGCGGCTCGAGCGATCTGCCGAGCTCCATCTCCGCGCCCGCACCCCTGGCCCACCAGTGATTCGGATTCACGCCGCAACCCATGAACGTCACCGCGAAACGCTGCGGATAAGCGACCGCCGCGCCGGTCGCGGCCCCGCCCGCGGTGGCATCGGCAGTCGCAGCCGACGCGGTGCTCGCGAACGGCAGCGACTCGAGCCACGGCAGCGCCATCGTGACGCCGACGCCCTGGAGAAATGTGCGCCGCGAAAGGCGGTGAGCGGCGGCCGGAGATCTGCGGGGCGAATCGGGGAGAGGGTTTTTCATGGTTACCTTTGGGTCAGGTCGTCGCGACCTCGCTTGTTGAGAAACTGGGGGCTGGTGACGATGGATTCGACGAGCGTATCGAAACGATAGCCGTTGGCCGCGAGTTTGCCGCGCATCTCCTGCACGAGCGTTTCGTCCGAGACGATCGGGCTGCGGCCGAGCGCATAAACGAGAATTTTGCGACAGAGATTATCGACGAAATCCTTCTGACGCGCATCGCGGATATATTGCCGCAACCCGTCGAGTCCCACGCCTTCGCGGCCGCCGGGAAACTGCGCGTGCGCGTCGATCGCGCGACCGGCCAGATCGTTTTCGCGCCGCTCGCCGACCGGACCGAAGCCTTCGAAAACCAGGCCCATGGAATCGAACCGCGCGTGACACGCCGCGCAGCTCGCGTCGGCGCGATGGCGCGCGAGCATCTCGCGCAGCGGCAGATCGGTCTTCGCCTCGTCCTTCGGCAACTCCGGCACGACGGGCGGCGGCGGCGGGATGCGCTCGCCGAGAATATTTTTCACGACCCAGTTGCCGCGCTTCACCGGACTCGTGCGCAGGCCCGGCGCGTTTTTCGTGAGAAACACCGCCATGGGCAGCAGGCCGCCGCGCGCGTAACGGTCCGCATCCATGATGTGCGTCCACTCGCCGGGTTTCGCGCCGCTCACGGACATGCCGTAGTGTTTCGCGAGCACCGGATTCACGAACGTGTCGTTTGCATACAGGCAATCGAGCACCGAGCGGTTCGTCTGAATCACATCCTGCAGGAAGCGCACCGGCTCCTCGAACATCGCCGCGCGCAGATCGTCGGTGAACTCCGGAAACCGCGCGCGATCCACGGTGCCGATGCCCTCGAAGCGGCGAAAATCGAGCCAGTTGCCGCCAAACTCCACCGCGAGGGCCTGCGCCCGGGGATCCTTCAACATCCGCCGCGCCTGCGCGGCGATCACGCCCGTCTCGTGCAAATCTCCCGCCGCCGCGTGCGCGAGCAGCTCCGCGTCGGGCAGGCTCGACCACAGGAAATAACTCAACCGGCTCGCGAGATCGATGTCCGAGAGCGGACGCGTGCGACTGCCCGCCGCCGCGAGGTCGATCCGGTAGCAAAGGTCGGGCGACATGAGCACACTCACGATGCACTCCCGGATCGCGGACTCGTGATCCATCCCCTCCCGCTCGCGGAGCGCGTGGTAGTAGCCGAGCAGATCGTTCCGTTCCGCGCGGCTCAGCGGGTGGCGATACGCCCGCGCCGCGAAATCCTGCAGCGCCTTCAGATGGCTCGGCTCCGCGTCGAGCCGCGCCTTCTCGGTGCGCCGCAGCGTCGCGTTCACCCAGTCGAAATAATCCCTGATCGCCTGCACTCCGACAGGATCGCCGCCTTTGGCCATGGCCAGAAATCCCGCTTCGAGCCGGCGGATCATCGGCTCCGACGTGCGGGACTTGTCGTCGGGCTCGTCCTCCTTCGCCTCGGCGCCAGCCACGGGCGCCGTGCCGAGCGCCTCGCGGTTGCTGCCAAACTGAAGATACATGCGCGCCGTGGTCGATGCGACGAAGTCCATCTCGATCCACATTGCGTCGAGCTCCTTCTGCTGCTTCTCGTCGAGGATGAGTTCGTAGAGCGGCTGGTCGTCGCGGAAATAACCCATCACGTTGTGGAAACCCGCGCTGAGGTAGCGCCCGCGATCCCGGCCGGTATCGAAATAATTCCGCCCGCGTTCCTGCCTGTAGAACATGTCGGGAAACACGCTGCAGAACTTCGCAAACGCCTCCTCGTAGCGCGCACGCTGGCCCGCCGGCACGGTGAGATCGGGATCGCCGGGCGCGTTGATGACGGGCCGAGTGCGGCCGGGGCCGAACTCGCCCGCGGCGCCCAGCTCGTGCGCGACGTCGAGCGGCACCGGCGGCGGCTCGCCCTCGACCTGCAACTGCCCGCGATCGAAGGTCCGGCGGTGCGTCGCATACTGGACGTTTTTCCAGATCAGCATCGGCTGCCGCCCGGGCGCCACGCCGCCGGCGGCGATGTTGAGGAAGCGCGGCTCCACTTTCTTCCGGAATTGCACCACGTAGTCGCGCATCCGCTCGCAGCCTTTGCGCACGTCATCGCTGTCCGCGGCCGGCTCCGGCAGCGCGCGCCAGAGGGTCTGCAACTTCACCAGCGGCCCGACTTCCTCCTTCGTTTTCTCGAGCATCGTCCACACCGTCGCGAGATATCTGGCGCTGACTTTCCCGGCCGCCGCGATGTCGGCGAACGTCGCGCGCGGCACGCCGAGCGCCCCGCGATACTTGAACCGCCAGGCCGCCTGGAAATAATCCGCGTAGTCGATGTCCTGCCGATGGTAGAAATCGATGATCTGCTGCACGCAGAACTTGTCGCGGTCCGTCTCGACCAGCATCGGGTAAGGCGCGAACGCGAAGCCCTGCGGTTTCAGATACATGGTGTCCGCGACCGCCCGCGCCGCTCCGAGATATTTCTTCAACAGCGCGGGCGACATCGAGAGCGATTCGCCCGAATTGTCGAATCCCGCGGTATTGGATGGGTCCTGGGGAAATTCCTTCGTCGGCTGCAGATCGACACCCGTGAGGTCGCGGATCGTGTAGTTGTATTCCGCATTACTCAGCCGGCGCGCCAGCACCACGCCCGGATCGCCGGCGCTTTTTTCGATCTCGTGCTTTCGCAGGTCCTGCAGCCACGAGACGACCGCCGCGCGTTGCGCATCGGTCGGATGCTTCTTCGCCTTGTCCGGCGGCATCTCGGCCGCCTCGAGCCGTTCGAGCGCGAGGTCCCAACGATCGAAACCGGCGACGACGCGCGGCAGCGTGTCGAAACGCGTGAGATCGAGTTCGGCCTCGGGCTTGTCGCCGCCGTGACACGAAAAACAGTAGCTCTCGATGAACGGCCGGACCGTTTTCTCAAAACTCCGCGCAAGGTCGGCGTCGGTCGGACCTTTCGCCGCAAGCGCGGTGAGGCCGCCGAAGGGAAACATCGCCGCGAGGAAAACCCGGCGGACCACGCACGTGAAGTCGGGCATCAAAGGGGGTAGACGGAGCCGCTCAGTGAGCCCTACTGCCCCGCCGCTGCAAGTCTTGGCTGGGTTGCCGAAAAAAAATTCCGGCGATGCCGTGCGGCGAAGAATGCTCATCTCCGGGCTGAAGCGACCGCGTGAAATTGTTTCTGACAGTCCTCGAAAAAGCGGGCCACGCCCACGCGTCGCGCTTCGCCCGCGCGCGCCCTCAGGCCAGCGCGCGCTCCGCTTCGGCGCGCGTCGCGCAGGTGATGACCTTCACGCCGCGGCGATAATGCGTGATCGCGAGAATGTTGAAACCGATGTCCTTCTCCGGATCGGAAATCACGCGCACCGCCGTGCGCACGCCGCTCGCCTTGAACAAGTCCATCATTTTGGTCAGCGGCGCCACGCAATCCAGGTCCATCGTCGCGAGCGCCGTCAGGTCGGTCAGCACGGTGAAACCCGGCCGCAGTTTCTCCAGCAAGGCGCGGGTTCCTGCTTCCGCGGCGTCGAAGTCGGCCGCGGTCACGCGCCCGGCAAACCGGATCTCGAGAAGATTCCGTTTTTCGTCGGCGGAGATTCCCACTTTCGGCGGCGCGCTCATCGTCGTCCGCCAAGCTGGCGCGATTGCCGCGCGCCGCAAGCGTGCAGCCGCCGGAAGGCGCCGGCGTTATTTCATCAGTTCGGCGAGCTTGTCCTTCACGGCTTCAGCCCAGATCACGTAGCCCTTTTCGTTCGGGTGCAGTTTGTCCGCCATGATGTCGGGCGTGAGCGTGCCGTCGGGCGCGAGGAATTTGTCGCCGATATCGAGATAGAAAACGTTTTTGCCGTCGTGCAGCTTCGCGATGATCGGGTTCACCTCGAGGACGGTCTTGCGCAGTGCGGTGCCCGGATCGGCGCGGGGAAAGATCCCGAGCAGCAGGATTTTCGCCGCGGGAAAATCCTTGCGCATCTCGAGCACGATCGCGCCGATGCCCTCGGCGATTTCGGCGGTGGAGCACGTCGCGGCGTTGTTCGTGCCGATCATCAGCATGATCGCCTTCGGCTGAAAACCCTGCCCCTCGCCATCGCGCAGCCGGTAGAGCACGCCCTGCGTTGTGTCGCCGGAGATGCCGAAATTCGCCGTCTTCATCGCGCCGTAATATTTTTCGAAGACCGCCTTGCCCGCGCGCGGCGGATTGTCCACGCCCGCCGCGCCGCTGTTGCGCCAGAAATCCGTGATCGAGTCGCCCATGAACAGCAGGTCGATGCCGCCCTGTTGCGCGCGCTCGAGGTTGGCGGCGTGCTTCGCGCGAAAGCCAGGCTGCAGAAACGGCACCGTCGCCGGATTCACGCGCGGCGGCCGCACGGCGATGAGGTCGGGGTATTTCGCCACGATCGCTTTCGTGTCGGCGTCGGCCTGATCGACGAACCGCTTCAGGCTGTCGGCGGCCTTGTTCAGCTCGGCCGGCGTCGGCCGCGCGATCGCGACTTCCGGCGGCACCGGCATCGGCGCGGGCATGGGCGCATCGGCGGCGCGCGCGAACGAGAAAATCGTCAATGCGCCCAGCAGCGACGCCGAGCGGAAGGAAAGCACGGGGGTATTCATCGTCGCCTTGGTAATTTCCGCGCGCGGCGAAGCAACGGAAAATCGCCGCCGGCGCGCGCACGCGAAAAACGTTTTCCGCCGCGCCTCTTGCCGCGCGCGGCGGCCGCGTTTTATTTCTTCGGCGCGGCGAGCGAGTCCGTCGCGGCTTTCAACCGCTGGCGCACGAGCGCCACATGACTGCGCAGATCGTAGAACTGGCTCGCATACGACGCCGGCACTTTCAACGCATCGACGTCGCGCTCGATCGCGTCGAGCCGGCGCACCAGTTCGCTCGCTTCGCCCGGCGCCGGCGTGCCGCTCGCCTCGCGCTCGAGTTTCAGCAGCGGACGGTAGTGTCGGAAAATCCGGAGCTGGATGCTCCAGCGATAAACGACCGGCAGCAGCCGGACCGCGGGGATGAGCACGAGAAAAATCGGCACGATCGCGACGAGCAGGCGGTTGATCAGGCTCGCCAGCCAGAAGGAGCGCACGAGCGAATAGGTGATTCCCTGGCCGGACTTGTAATAGCGCTTCGCATCCTCGCTGAGCGGAAATTCGCTGAACAGCGGCGCCGGAAACTCGCCGCGGCGGGCGAAAATCGTGGGACGGCTGTGCCACTGCTGCGCCGCCCAGAGGATGGCGTCGGATGTGGCGGGCTTCAGAGTCTCCCGCGCGACGAGCTCCACCGTCGGCGCCACGAGCGTGATATCCTCCGCCGGCAGATTCTGCCCCAGGTCGATCGCGCCCTGCGGGAGCACGATTTTGTTCAGGTTGAGCGTCGCGAGCAGCCGATGGCGGATATACGCGTCCGCCTGGACAAATTCGTAAACATGCACGCCCGGCGCGCGCAGCAGCACACCGAGCGTCTGCGTCGAGACCGAATCGCCCATGAGAAAAACGGCGTCGACGCGGCCGGCGAGCAACGCGCTCGCCGCGTCGGCGGAATCGTCCTCGACAAACGTCGTCGGGGCGCCGGTGATCCCATTCGCTTCGAGGAGCGCGCGCGCGAACATCTGGACGCCGCTGCCCTTCGCGCCAATGTCGACGCGTTTGCCCACGAGCTCGGAGAGCAGGGAAATCGTTTTGTCGCCGCGATAGAAAACCCACAGCGGCTGAAACGAAACGCTCCCGAGCGACACGACTCCCGGCGGCGGCTTGTCCGCGACGAGCCCGCCCTGCACGAGGGCGAGATCGACGCCGGAGTCCGGCATCGTAAGCTTGAGGAGGTTGTCGCGCGATCCCTCGGAGGGAAGGATGTTCAAGATGATGCCACGCGGCGCGAGCGCGTCGCGGTAGTGCTCGGCATAGCGTTGAAACGAGCTGCCCGCCGGTCCGCTCGCGATCGTCACCACGCGCGGCGGCGCGGAGAGCACGACCCAGAGAATGGCGGCGGCCGCGAGCACGAGCAGGAACAGCGCGACGATCGTCGCCAGCAGCGGGCTGAAGCCGAAGGTCTCGACAAGCGCAGCGACGATCTTGGGCCGGCGGAAATGACTTGGGCGTGACATACGAAGGCGAGCGATGGCGCGAACCTCCGTGATAGCGGCACGTGTGGCCGCGGCGTTCAACTCTTTCACGAGTCGCGCGGAGATTTTGCGCGCGCTCCGAATTGTGAGCGGTCCCTCACCAGCAGCGTTCAATTCGAGCGACACCAGGGGCGGCACAAACCGACCGCCGGCGGCACCCGCGATCGGCGGCCGATTCGGCGTGAAAATACACACGGACCCGCAAATCGCCCGCAGCTTCCGCGATTGAATTCGGCGGACGATTCCATTTGCTCGGCGGACCCATCGTCCCGCGAGCGCGGGCGACTTCTCTCCCTATCGTTATCGGCGCCGCTTCACGCCGGTTTCTACGCCCCTCCACCGTCTCGCGGTTCGCGTTTATGCGGGCCGCGTTCGTTTCTCATTCCTCTCTGAAGCCTCGTCTCCTGCGATTCCAAGAACCGCATGCCTCCGCCCTTTGCGCGTTCTTCCGCTCTCGTCCGCCGCGCCCAAAACAAAACGCCCGGAGAAAATTCCGAGCGTTTTGCTTAGAAGCGCTGTTGACCACGGTGTGTCCGCGTGGCGGACAGGGAAACGGGCTGCGCTCACTGACTTTGACTTGATTCCGATAGAGACGCTACGGGAGCGACAGGTCATCTCAATAATATTTTTCCGACTCGACAGATGCCCGAGGCATCTACGCGCGAAATCTCACTTGCAACCGTAAGGTAAGCATGCTCCCGTTTTTATGCCTGCCAATGCCCGAGAGGGCACGGAGCGTCGCACTCCAGCGACGAGAAACCGGCTCAATCATGCACGAAGTTAAAAATATCTACTATGTCTGGGTGCCTTCTCCGCGGAAGGCCCACTCGCTAGTAAATAACTCACTTCATCAAGGCACTCGCCGCTCCATTGAGGCCTTTTCCACCAGGCACAACGGAGCGGCGTTTTACTTTTGCAAAGACGTCATCTGCGCGTCCCCAACACAGATGATATTTTTAGCTTTGCCTAAGATTCCTGCGGTGGGCGTCTCACGACCCCACCGCATTCCTTTTCCAGCTTATGAAGGATAATACACCTCGCATCGCTTTTGCTTTCGACGTCGGCCACAGTTCGATCGGCTGGTCCGTGCTCACGGCGCCGGAGGCAGGCCGTCCCGATATTCTCGGCTGCGGCGTCGTGCTTTTCGAAAAGGACAGTGCGCTCGCGATTCAGCGCCGGTTGCACCGCCAGCAGCGCCGCCATGTGCGTGCCACGCGCCAGCGCATCGCCCGCATGGAAAAGCTTCTCGTCCACCTCGGCGCATTCACCGAAGCGGATTTGAAAGCACGACACACCGCCAACGGAGGCAGCCCCACGCCTTGGCTGCTCGCTGCGCGCGTGCTCGCGAGTCGCGGTGAACAAACACTGACCTGGCCGGAACTTTGGGACGTCTTGCGTTGGTATGCCCACAATCGGGGCTACGAACCGATCGGCGCCGACGAGGACGAGGAAGAGAACAAAGAGAAGCGCGCCCATGCTCGCGAGGGCATGGAGCACTTCGAGAAGAGCACGATGGCTGAAACCATTTGTGCATGGCTCGGGCAGGACCCGCTTGCTCCGCGCGCCGGCACCATCGAGAGCTATAAAGCCAAGGATGCCGCGTTCGATCGCGTCGTAGTCCGCGACGAGGTGCGCCGCATTCTCGATGCTCACGCCGGCAAACTCATCGACGTCGATGCGAATTTCGCCCGCGCGTTGCTCGACGACGCCAACGCTACGCCCTGCCCCGGGATTCGCCTACCCCGCCGCTACACTGGCGGACTGCTTTTCGGCCGACTCGCAACGCGCTATCATAACCGCATCATCGGCCGGTGCCCGCTCTCCGGCGGCAAGCTGCCGCTGAAGGATTGCC
This sequence comes from Opitutaceae bacterium, assembly GCA_035545575.1. Classification (GTDB taxonomy): domain Bacteria; phylum Verrucomicrobiota; class Verrucomicrobiia; order Opitutales; family Opitutaceae; genus ER46. Next base: position 104,936 of record DASZYB010000052.1, read on the forward strand.
CCGAGTATTATCGTTTTCGCTGGGCGCTGTTGCTCGCGAACATCGCGGTCGCGACGCGCGCGGACCCTACGCTCCGTCCGCTCAATGCCACCGAGCGTGCCGAACTCGCCAGAATCGCCGAACGCGACGGATATTTCACGCCCGCGGAATTTCGAAAAACCGTCCGGACGGTGACCGAAGCCGCGCGAGACAACCTGGATCAGATGTTCATGGATGCTACGGCAGCGGAAAATCTCGTGCTCGATCCAGCGCTCAAGCTCGCGACAAGCAATGCCTGGATCGCCCCGCTCTGGCCACACCTGCCTGAAACCGTGCGTCGCCATGCCCTCAATCGCTGGCGGCGCGGCCGCACGCAATCGCTGGGAGAATTACGCGATGAGGCAATGGCCGCCGGGGCACCCGTGAAAGCGTTCGACGCAGCACTCGCCGTGCTTTGCGCCGCGCCGGCAAAACGTCGCGGCAAGAAAGATCCCGCCCCGCCACCGACACCGGAGCAAATCCTCGCGACGCGCTTCCCCGCTCCACTCCTCGGCGGTCGTGCGCCGTATGCGCGGCCGCTGCTCATCCAAGCCTATCGCGAAGCGATGACGGGGATCCACCCGCGGACGGAAGGCGGCTGTCTTTTCGAAACGCCCGAACTCCGGCGCTCCCGCGATACGCGATCGCTCGACCGGCAAACCAACAATCATCTCGTCCGTCATCGGCTGCAGATTCTCGGGCGACTCATGGTCCAGCTCATCGCGGACCCGAACTACGCCGCCGGCGATGCGGCACGGGTCGCGCGCATCACGCTCGAGGTCAATCGCGACCTGCGCGAGATGGCGGGGCTGACCGCGCAGGACATCGCGAAGGAAATGAACGAGCGACTTCGCAGCCACAGCCAGGTCTCGAAGCGGTTGCTCGCCGAATTGCCGCCGGGCACGAAAATAAACGCCTCGCTCATCCGGAAAGCGCGCATCGCCGACGACCTCGGCTGGCGCTGTCCTTACACTGGGCACGAATTCGAGCCGATCCATCTCGTCACCCGCAAGGTCGACCTCGATCACATCATCCCGCGTTCACAGCGCCCCAGCGATTCGCTCGACTCGCTGGTCGTCACGTTTGCCGAAATCAACAAATGGAAAGGCAACCGCACGGCGTGGCAGTTCGTGCACGACGAGGAGACGAAAACGGTGCCTGGGCTGCCGCAGTTTCAGATCAAACAATTGCGCCGGTATGAAGCGGATGTTGCCGCACTCGACAAGCGCGGCCACCTCGACGATCAACGCCGCAAAAAGCGCCGGATCGAAAAACTCCTGCTCGCCCGTTACGAGGAAAAAGCCGGCGGCTTCACGCCCGGCCAGCTCACGCAGACCTCCCAGCTCGCCCGCCTCGGCCAGCAGGTGCTGCGCGCGCCGTTTTCTCACCTGACCAAGACGCCCGCTTTCGTGGCCCTGCCCGGTGCGATCACCGCACGCATCCGCGCCGCATGGGATGTGCTCGGCTGCCTCGCCGACGCTGCACCGGGCGTTCTGGAAAAGGCCACCGATGCCGAGGGGCGCGAACGCTTGCTCGTGAAAACGAAAACGGAGATTCGGGAAATCACCCATCTGCATCACGCGCTCGACGCATGCGTGCTCGGACTCGCGACGGCGCGCATTCCAAATCGCGGCGACGTGTGGCGATTGCTCCTTGAGCGTCGGCTGAATCCGATGCAGCGGGCCGAACTCGAATCACTTGACCTCGGCGACTTCGATGCGAACGGCGGATTTCGTCTGCGCGACCTTCCGCCGGAGCTGAAAAAGCAACTCCGCTGTCGACTGGCGGAGCGGCGCGTCGTGCAACACGTCCCAGCCGACATGAGCGGATTGCGCGTCGAGGAGAACACGCGGGGGATCGTCAAGCGCGAGAACGGCAGGGTGTTTCTCCGCCAACGCAAGCAAAACGCCGAAGGGAAATTCGTCGTCAACTTCACGGATGAATTGGAAAGCAAAGTCGTCGGCCTGAATCCTGTCGGAAAGCTGACCAAGCTAAAAGGCGTTCGCGTCATCGCGGACAATTTCGGCGTGGCCATACTCGATGACGACAAACTAGCGCCGGCAGAGCGCTTCGTGATCATTCCTTTTGCGCGCGTCTGGCAGCAGTTGCAGGCGTTGACGGAACGCAACGGTGGCAAACCGCCGCAGGTCTGGCGCAACGGGCAGATCATCGAACTGCCGAGCGGCCCGCGTGCGGGCCGGTGGCGGATTTTTTCAATCAAGAACACCACCAAAATGGGCCTGGTGCTAGACCTCGGCGCGGTGGACGCCATCAAGCCGAATTGGATTAATGTTATTTTAAAGAGCCTCTTCCGAATCGGGACGCGGCGCGTCGGATCGTCCTTAACTGGGAAAATATAATTGGTCGGCAGGCCATATGTCCTACCACATCGTCAGCATCGATGCGCCGCAGGCCGATCTGACGTGTCGGGATGGACAGCTCGTCTGCACGACCGATCAGGGCGCGAAGAAAATTCCGCTCGAGGATGTCGCGTCGATCATCGTCACGAGCTTCTCCGCCCGCATTCACAGCCACCTCTTTCTCGAAGCGGCGCGGCATGGGGTGGCTCTCGTCATCTGCGAAAAATTTCAACCGGTCAGCCTGCTCCTGCCGGCCTGTCGCTCGGCCGACACGCTGCTCACCCGCCGGCATCTGAATTTGTCTTCCACGGCGCGGCGCCGTCTGTGGGAGAAGACGATCGACGCCAAGTGCGACAATCAGGCGTTCATCGCCACGCGGATCGCGCCCGAGGGCGCGAGCACGCGACAACTCGCGAAGGCGGCATCGGCCCGTTCCTCGCGCAAGGAAGGCGGCTGTGCGAAACTGTTTTGGGATGTCGTGTCGGATGGGCTGCGCATCGAAGGCTTCGCGCGCGGCCGAAAGCTCGGCGGGCTGAACGATCTGCTGAACTACGGCTATGCGGTGCTGCTCTCGACCGTCCTGCAAAAGCTGTATGGCTTCGGCCTGGACCCGATGGTCGGCATCTCGCACGCGATCCGCGAGCGCAGCGCGCCGCTCGCCTACGATCTGATGGAGCCGTTTCGCCCGTGCGTCGACTGGCGGATTTACCAGTGGGTCAAAGACCGTCCGGATGCCGAGGCGTTTGCGGTGACGGGTGAGTTTCGACGGTGGGTGACGGGATTTTCTTTGGAGCGCGTCGACTATCTCGGCTTGGAGCTCGATATCCGCGGCGTGATCGAAGGCGTAGTGCGCGGTTTTCGTCAGGCGGTGCTGACCGACAGCCCGCGCCATTACCGGCCATGGACGTGGAAAAATTCAAAATGGGCTGGATCGTAGTCGCGTTCGATCTGCCGGTGCTCACGAAGGCGCAGCGGAAAGCGGCGACGGCTTTTCGCGACTTCCTGCTGGATGACGGATTTCAGATGATGCAGTTCAGCGTGTATGTGCGCCCGTGCGTGAGCTTCGCGCGACAGGAGACCCATATCGACCGCATCAAGAAAAGCATTCCGCCGGAGGGAAAGGTGCGGGCGTTTTTCGTGACGCGAGCGCAGTGGGAACGCGCCTTCGTGATCTACGGATCGCCCGCCAAAGAAGTGCCGCCGGAAGAAATGCCGGAGCAGATTCAGCTCTGGTGAACTGAACTAAGCGCCCGAGGAAAAAAGATTTCCGGGGGGCGGAGTCAGCGCCCCCCGGAATTGGAATCAAGGCAAAGCTTGCTGCGCGGCCTGCCGGTCGCCGCGGGCGAGTCAGCGCCCCCCGGAATTGGAATCAAGGCAAAGCTTCAATCCTCGCACGGTGAAAGCCGCCATCGAGTCAGCGCCCCCCGGAATTGGAATCAAGGCAAAGCCGGCGATGGCCTTGAGCCATGCGTATCCGCGAGTCAGCGCCCCCCGGAATTGGAATCAAGGCAAAGCTGCCAAATGTATTGCCCTCGATCCAGACATGAGTCAGCGCCCCCCGGAATTGGAATCAAGGCAAAGCAGCGCGATCGCGCAGCTCAACAACACGCTGGAGTCAGCGCCCCCCGGAATTGGAATCAAGGCAAAGCTACGTCGACGCCGATGGCAGCGTGACGCGCGAGTCAGCGCCCCCCGGAATTGGAATCAAGGCAAAGCAGGTCGATAGCTCGACGCTGCGCCGCTACTGAGTCAGCGCCCCCCGGAATTGGAATCAAGGCAAAGCGACCGGCACGAAGGCACCGCGCAGTGGCTGGAGTCAGCGCCCCCCGGAATTGGAATCAAGGCAAAGCGGCGACGTCGGGCTCGACGAATTTCCGCGGGAGTCAGCGCCCCCCGGAATTGGAATCAAGGCAAAGCTACATGACCGAGGCAGAGAGAAACGAAGATGAGTCAGCGCCCCCCGGAATTGGAATCAAGGCAAAGCTTCAAGGGTCGCGCGGCGCTGATGCAGGTCGAGTCAGCGCCCCCCGGACTTGGAATCAAGGCAAAGCTGTGCCGGACTCGTTGCCCGAGCGGCCGACGAGTCAGCGCCCCCCGGAATTGGAATCAAGGCAAAGCCGTCACGGTAACGTTATCCATCGAGCCGGGAGTCAGCGCCCCCCGGAATTGGAATCAAGGCAAAGCACGGCCGACAGCTTGCGCGCGGAAGCGCGGGAGTCAGCGCCCCCCGGAATTGGAATCAAGGCAAAGCAGCGGCAACCTGGTCGTGAAACTCAACCGCGAGTCAGCGCCCCCCGGAATTGGAATCAAGGCAAAGCTCCGCGCTGCGGTTCCTGAATCCGATCGTCGAGTCAGCGCCCCCCGGAATTGGAATCAAGGCAAAGCTCAAAAGGAGGAGTTTGGCAAACTCAACCTGAGTCAGCGCCCCCCGGAATTGGAATCAAGGCAAAGCAGGGAAAGGCCCCGGCCCTCGTGCAGCTGGGAGTCAGCGCCCCCCGGAATTGGAATCAAGGCAAAGCCGTGGAACCTGGTGGCAGCTCACCTGGCGCGAGTCAGCGCCCCCCGGAATTGGAATCAAGGCAAAGCTCGCGCTGAAGGCGGCCGCGCAATACGGCCGAGTCAGCGCCCCCCGGAATTGGAATCAAGGCAAAGCAAACGCTGCCGCTGCCGCTTCGTCTGCTTGGAGTCAGCGCCCCCCGGAATTGGAATCAAGGCAAAGCTCGAGCGTGGCAATGTAGGCGAACCACGCGGAGTCAGCGCCCCCCGGAATTGGAATCAAGGCAAAGCAGGATTGGCCACGGTAAGGCCGCCCACGCCGAGTCAGCGCCCCCCGGAATTGGAATCAAGGCAAAGCGGCACCACGCTCGCGGTGCGCAGTCGGCGCGAGTCAGCGCCCCCCGGAATTAGAATCAAGGCAAAGCCGGTCTCACATCGCGCACGAAGCTCCCTCGCGAAATGCACTTTGTGCCGCCACGGATTTCACGGATGGCACGGAGATATGATTCATCCGTTTTTATCCGTGTCATCTGTGGTCTCCTGAAAAACGGCGCCAGCGGAAGACGCGCTTCGCTCTTGCGCGCGGTGCGCAAAATCGGTGCGCTGCCCGCATGAGAGCGCCCCACCCCTCGCGCTCCGGAGACCTCAGTCGCCGGAATTTCCTGCACCTGCTCGGTGCCAGCGCCATCGCCGTCGGCCTCGCCGGCCGCAGCTTCGCCGCCCTCGCGGACCGCACCGTCACCACCGCCGCGGGCAAACAACTCCGCGGCATCTTCCCCATCGCGCAGACGCCGTTCACGGCGGCCGACGCGCTCGACATCGAAGCACTCGTCAAGCAGCTCGATTTCATCGCGCGCGGCGGCGTGCAGGGCTTCGTGTGGCCGCAGATCGCGAGCGAGTGGTCGACGTTGAGCGAGGCCGAGCGGCTCGCCGGCATGGAAGCGATCGGCCACGCCGGCCGCAAACTGCCGACCGCGATCGTGCTCGGCGTCCAGGGTTCGGACATGGCGGCGGTGCGCCGTTACATCGCGCAAGCGGAACGCGTCGGCGCCGACGCGATCATCTCGCTCCCGCCCGCGGAAATCACCGACCGCGCGGGCATCCTCGGTTACTATCAGGAGATCGGCCGCACTTCAAAACTGCCGCTCTTCGTGCAGGCGGTCGGCAACGTCGACGTCGATCTGCTGCTCGAGCTCTACCACACGATCCCGACGATGCGCTACGTGAAGGACGAGGCGGGCGATCCGCTCGAGCGCGTCGGCCCGCTCCGCGAAAAGAGTCACGACGAGATCAAAGTCTTCTCCGGCGGCCATGGCCGCAAACTGATCGACGAGCAGGAACGCGGCTTCTCCGGCAGCATGCCCGCGGCGTCGTTCGCCGATCTTTACGCGACGACCTTCGATCTCTGGCACGCGGGCAAAAAGGACGAAGCGCGCGCGAGCCACGCGCGCACCCTCGAAGCGCTGACGGCGATGCTGCGTTACGGCATCGAAGGCTTGAAATACGTGCTCGTGGCGCGCGGCGTGTTCACCACCTACGGCACGCGCAAGGTCACGGCGCCGAATTTCGTCGCCGCGCAAAAACTCGCGACGGGCGGCGCGCAGATCAAGCCGCTCGACGACGCCGGCAAGAAGGAACTCGACGCGCTCGTCGCCTCGCTGAAGCCGTATTACAAGGCGTAACCGATCGTCGCGCGAAACGGCGCAAGCAGGGCGCGTAGCGTTCCTGTCTTACATTTGATGCCGAGGTGGAGCTCGGCGTTTTCGGGACGCAGCCCTTTCTGCACGCCGCACGGCGCGCACGACGTAGGGCGTCTGTCTAGCAGACGCCGGCGTGAAGCGTTCTCGTGCGGCGTCTGCAAGACAGACGCCCTACCAGACGCCCAACGTCGCACTCGGCAGCAGGCAGCCGCCCGGCGGATCACTCCGCGGGCAGCGCGAACGACAGGATGTTCGCGCCCGAGGCGATGGCGACGTATTGGCGGCCGTTCACGCGGTAGGTGATCGGCGAGGCTTTCCACGTGGCGCCGGCCTGAAAATGCCAGAGCGTCTTGCCGGTCGCGGCATCGACCGCGGCAAATCCGCCGCTCGTCTCGCCGTAGAACACGAGGTTGCTCGCGGTGGCGAGGACGCCCGAGTAGTTGCGCTCGACCGGCCCGATCTGCTCGATCTCCCAGCGCACGTCGCCGGTCTCGATATCGATCGCGCGGAGATATTTCGCGGCGGGATCGAGCGGATCGTTGACGGGGCCGAAGCCGCCGTGCTGCGCCATCCGGTAGAGGCTGCAATCCTCGACGCTCATCACGTAGTAGAGATTCGTCTTCGGGTTGAAGGCCGTCGCATACCAGTTCGTCGCGCCGCGGACGGCCGGGCAGGTCTTCACGCCGGCGGGTGTCGTCTCGTAGTTCGAAGTCAGGATCGGCCGGCCGTTCGCGTCGACGGAGGTCGACCACGTGAGTTTGCGGACGAAGGGCTTACTGAGGAGCATCTCGCCGGTGACGCGATCGAGCACGTAGAAATAGCCGTTGCGATTCGCGTGGAGCAGGAGCTTGCGATCCTGGCCGTGGAATTTCGCGTTCACGAGCACGGGCGGCTGGTTGGCGTCCCAGTCGTGCAGGTCGTGCGGCGTGAATTGGAAATACCACTTCATCTTGCCCGTCTTCGGATCGAGCGCGATGTCGCAATTCGTGTAGAGGTTGTCGCCGCTGCGGTCGGTGCCGTCGGTGTCGGGATACGGGTTGCCGGTCGGCCAGTAGAGCAGGCCGGTCTCGGGATCGTAGGTGCCGGTGAGCCACGTGGCGCCGCCGCCGAGCGCGAGCGTGTCGTGCTCGCCTTTCCACGTCTCGGCGCCGGGCTCGCCGGGCTTCGGCACGGTCCAGAAACGCCACGCGAGCTCGCCGGTCGTGATCTTGTAGGCCGCGATGAAGCCGCGGATGCCGTCGTCGCCGCCGCCGACGCCGGAGATGACGAGATCGTTGATCACGAGCGGCGCGGAGGTCGCGCCGTAGTGCAGCGAGGTGTCCTCGGGCATCGGCACGTCCCACAACAATGCGCCGGTGAGCCGGTGCAGGCAGATCATGTGGGCGTTGTCGGTCGTGTAGAAAATACGATCGCCGGACCACGCGACGCCGCGGTTCGCGCCGATGGCGGCGTCGGCCGCGACGGTGTTCGAGGAGCTGCGGGCGCGCGTGTATTTCCAGATCTCGCGGCCCGAGCGCGCGTCGACGGCGCAGATCGTGTTCGGACCGGTGACATACATCACACCATCGACGACGAGCGGCGTCGTCTCGAGCGGCTGATAAGGCATCGGGTAGGCCCACTGCAACTGCAGGCGCGCGACGTTCGACGGATTGATCTGCTCGAGCGCGCTGTAGCGGTTGCCGCTGAGGTTGCCGTGGTAAGTGGTCCAGTTGTCCGCGGAGGCATGGAGGATCGCCTCGAATTCCGCGGGATCGGCGGGCGGCGCGGCGACGGTGGCCTTCGCCGAGCCGTCGAGCCGGCTGAGCCAGGCGATGAGATTCGTGCGCTCGTCAGGCGTGGCGTTGAGCGCGGGCATCGAGGAGCTCCGATCGTCCGCGACCTTCGTGTAGTCGTCGTCGGTGAGCAGGTGGAGCTTGCCGTCGTCGGTCTGCAACTGGAGATCATGGCTGCCGCGGCTGCGCGCGAAACCGCGCAACTCGCCGCCGGCCTTCAGCGTGACGACGACGCGCCCGTAGCCCGGCGAAATCCGCGCGCTTGGATCGACGAGCGACTGCACGAGATCGGAGAGCGTGAGCTGGCGCGCGATGTTGGAGAGATCGGGGCCGCTCGACGAACCGCGGCCGGCGGCGGTGTGGCACTTCGCGCACTCGCCCTTGCCGAAGAAAAACGTCTCGCCCGCGGCGAGATCGCCGGCGGGGCGCGACTCGAAGGCGGAAAGATTCAGCGAGCGCACGTAGGCCGCGAGCCGCGCGATTTCCTCGTCGGGCAGCGGAATCGGCGGCATGCCGCGCGGCGTGCCGTTGCGGATCGTCGTCGCGATGTCGGCCTCGGAGCGGAAGCCGAGCCGGCGGTTGTTGAGCAGCGCCGGGCCGCGATCGGTGCCGGTCGCGTCCCCGCCGTGGCAGACGCCGCAGCGATCGGCGAAAAGTGAATGAGCATCCTGCGCGGCGAACGCGGGCACGGCGAGGAGCAAGACGGGAAAGATTCGAGTCAGCATACGGGCGGCAATGGGAAACGTGAAAACGCGAAGCGTGGGGACGATTCGCCGCCAGTCGCGCAACGAGGGAATCCGGAGCCGGACGTGGGGTGCGCAGCCGGGGCGAGCGTCAGCACGCCAACGACGCCAAGCGCGCGAGGCAAGCGCAAGCGAACGCGAATCGGTCGGTCCGAAAATTACGAGCGTGCCATCGGTAAGACGGCGCGTTGACATCGCCCCGCCCCTCACGCTGGAGTCTCGCCGTCGTCGACGATTTTCGGCGCCCACCTTCACCCCCAACCCACCATGACTTCGACCCTGCCTCTGAAAATGGCTTTGCGCTGCGCAGCCTTGATCGTCGCCGGCGGCCTCGCCTCCGTGCTCACCGCCGCGGACGAAACCCCCGGAATTCCCGCCGCCCGCCGCACCACCGGCGGCCTCAAACCGCCGGTCGAGAAGGAAATGATCTACGTCTGCGTGCCCGGCACGCTCGAGGCGTCGTGGGACCACAACGGCACCGGCATCGTGGTCCTCAACGCCTCCGACAACTACAACTTCGTGAAACGCATCCCGACGTGGGACATTCCCGCGAGCCGCTGGCCCGAGCAGGTCGCCGGCGTCGCCGCGAGCCCGGAGACGCAGATGATCTATGTCGCCACCCGCGGCCGGCTCGGCGCGTGGGACCTGGCGACGGAAAAAAAGACGTGGGAAAATAATTTCGACGGCAACTGCTGCGAGCGCCCGCAGATGGCGCCGGACGGCTCGTTCATGTATGTCGGCTCCGATCTCAAGGATTACTGGTATGTCGTGAATCCGAAGGACGGCCAGTTGATGACGACGGTGCGTTCGCCGCGCAGCCCCAACGCGCACAACCTCAACCTCAGCCCCGACGGGAAAATCGCGTTCATGGCGCCCAACGGCAAGGTCATGGGCATCGCCGATACGACGACCAACCAGTTGCTGCGCACGATCGAGTTTCCCGACAACGTCCGCGTCTTCGTCGTCAACCACGACGCCTCGCTGATCTACACGAATCTGAACAATCTCCTCGGCTTCGTCATCGCCGACGTGAAAACGGGAAAGATTCTCTACCGCGTCCCGGTGGAAGGCTTCGGCTTCGAGGAAAAGTGGAACGTCACGCCGCGCCCGCGCGTGCCGCACGCCTGCCCGAGCCACGGCATCGCCCTCGTGAACGACGAGAAGGAAGTCTGGGTCTGCGACGGCCTCAACAACGCGATCCACATCTACGACAACACCGTGATGCCGCCGAAATACGTCAGCACGATCAAGACCTCCCACGGCCCCTACTGGATCACGATCACCTGCGACGGCGACCGCGCGCTCTGCTCTTCGAGCGACGTGATCGACACGAAGACGCACAAGATCGTCGGCCAGTTGAAGGACGAGCTCGGCCGCCCGCTCTACAGCGAGAAGATGCTCGATATGATCTTCACCAACGGAAAGCTCACGCGCGTCTCCAACCAGTTTGGCAACGGCTCGCTGCCGGTCGCGGTGCCGCAGAGCGGGGCCTCGATGCCCTGAAGTCCCTCGAGGCGCGCCGTCCCCGGCGCGCCTTTTTCGTAGTGGCGCCCGCGTAACCCGGCGCGTCGGGGACGACGCGCCCACCCCTCGATCCCTCATGGCTTCCGATCCACGATTCGTGAACCCCGCCCCGCTGCGCGCGACCGGCGCGAACCAACCGCCGACCGGCGCCCGGCACTGGCTGCTGGCGTTCGCCTCGGCGCTCGCGGTGATCACGTTCATCGATCGCGTGCTCATGTCGCAGACAAAGCTCTCGATCGCCACCGACCTGAAGCTCACCGACGTGCAGATGGGCACGATCTTCTCCGCGTTCGGCCTCGCGTATGCGCTGTTCGAAATTCCGGGCGGCTGGCTCGGCGACAAAATCGGCCCGCGCAAAGTGCTCATGCGCGTCGTCATGTTCTGGTCGATTTTCACGGCCGCGACCGGCCGCGCGTGGAACTATGCCTCGCTCGCGATCATGCAGTTCCTGTTCGGTGCCGGCGAGGCGGGCGCGTTTCCGAATCTCGCGAAGGCCTTCAACAACTGGCTTCCCGCCGCCGAGCGCAGCCGCGCGGTGGGCGTCATGTGGCTGTCGTCGCGCTGGGGCGGCGCCGTCACGCCGCTGCTTGTCGTGTGGGTGATCGGACTCGTCGGCTGGCGCTGGACGTTCGCGGTGTTTGCGATTCCCGGTTTCCTCTGGGCGATTTTGTTCTGGCGCTGGTTCCGCGACCATCCGCGCGACCATCCTTCCGTCAACGCCGCCGAGCTCGCGCTGCTGCCGGAGCGGCAGGCGGCCGCGGAACACGTTGCCGTGCCATGGGCGCAGCTCCTGCGCTCGCGCACGGTGTGGCTGCTGTTCATCCAATATTTCTGCTTCGGCTACGGCTGGTATTTCTACATCACGTGGCTGCCGACCTACGTGAAGGAAGTCCGGCACATGGAGCTGCAGAAAGGCGCGCTGCTCTCCGGCATTCCGCTCTTCTTCGGCGGCTTCGCGTGCATCCTTTCCGGCTGGCTCGCGGGCAATCTCGCGCGCCGCGGCTTCGCGATCCCGCGGATTCGGCGCACGTTCGCCTACATCGCGTATGGCGGCGCGGCGGCGCTGCTGCTCGTCTCCAGCCACATCGCCGATCCGGTGCCCGCGATGCTCGCGATGGGCCTGGCGAGTTTCTGCCTCGATCTCGTGCTGCCGGTTTGCTGGAGCACGGCGATGGATGTCGGCGGCAAATACGCCGGCACCGTCTCGGGCACGATGAACATGGCCGGCCAGATCGGCGGCGCGATCGTCGGCCCGAGCGTCGTCGGCTTCATCCTCCAGTATGCGCATCGCGACTGGGGTCTCACCTTCGCGATCTCCGCCGCGATCTACGTCATCGGCGGACTCTGCTGGCTGTGGATCGATCCGGTCACGCCGGTCGCAAAAGCCGACCGCGACGCGGCGGCCGCCTGAGAAACTGGAAATAAAAAGGCCGGCGTTTTGCCGGCCTTGTTTGCTGCTGCATGCGCGCGTCGCGGCGCGCGAGAATCACGCGCGCAGGTAGGGCTTCAGGTAATGATCGAGCGCCTCGCGGATCTTCGCATCGTCCATCGACGGACCGCCGCGACCGCCCGCTCCTCCCGCGCCGCCGCCGCGGCCACCGCGACCGGCACCGCCTCCGCCTCCACCGCCGCCGCCTTCCGCGCCTGAGCGAGAATGCACGTCGGGCTTGAAGACGCCGCGCGCGACCAGCAGGCGCGTTTGGTCGATGTTGCCCAGGCTGCTGAGCGCGAGGATGCGCCCGAACATGTCGAAGGCTTCGCGCTGCTTGCCCGCGTGCCACAAATCGAACGCCTGCGCGTAAACATCCGCGAGCCCCGTATACGGGCAGTGGCCCATGAACCCGAGTTCCATCTCGGCGATCATCGTGCGCACGCCCTGGCCGGCGAAGAAGTTCACTTCGTTGTTCGTGAGGCGGCGCAGCTCGGTGATGCGCTCGAGCGGCACGCCGGCTTCGTCCTTCACCTGCCGGGCGGTCGGGACGGTCTTATAAATTTCCACGACCAGATCGATGCTCATGCTGCCTTGAGTCTGCACGAAGAGCGGCAGCGACGTCATGCGGCCGATCTGCTGGTAATAATCGAGCAGCACCTTCTCGTCGGTGACGTTGGGCGGCGGCAGCGCGACCAGCGCGTCGGCGCCGTGTTCGAGCGCGTGTTTCGCATAACGCGCGACCTCCTGCATGTCGCCGGCCTTCGACTGCACGCCGATCACGAGCGCGGTGGTGCCGCCCTTGCCCGCGGCGAGGATCGCCTCGGCGCCGGCGAGGCGTTCGTCCTCCTTCAACGTCGTCCAGTTGCTCGCGATCTGCGGCCAGATGAAGCCGTGCACGCGGCCGCGGTTGCAGAATTTCACCTCCGCGGCGAGCGAATCGAGATCGAGTTTGTCGTCCGCGGTGAAGGGCGTCGACCCGATCGGAAACAGGCCGCGCAGCGGCTTGGCGCCGGACGCGCGCTTCGCCGGCGTGGGCATCGAGCCGGCAGCGTTCTCGGCCGCGCTCGCGTAGCGGCCGGACAACGCAAGGCCGAGGGCGCCGGCTCCGAGCAGTTGCAGGAAATCGCGACGCTGAAGTCCGGAAGGAGAAGCGAGCAGGGATGAATTTCGCATGGGAAACGGAGTTGGGTTGGTTGGGCGGGGCGGAAAGCGGAGTGAGAAAAAATCAGCGATCGATGCGCGTGAGAATCTTGTCGAGCGCATCGCGATCGAGCGTGACGCCGAGCCCCGGCGCCTTGGACGCGGGGACGTAGCCGTCCTTGTCGATGCGGAATTTTTCCTTGAGGTAGACGCGATCCGAGAGCGTCTGCGGATACGGCAGCTCGAACCAGAAGCAGTTCGGCAGCGCGAGTTCCAACTGGAAATGCACCGCGAGGTCGAAGCCGTTGCCCCAGTTGTGCGGCGTGCACGGCATCCCAAACGCATCGGCGAGCTGGCCGACGCGAAACGAGCCGGTGATGCCGCCGACGTTGTCCGAGATCAGCCGCACGATATCGAGCGCTTCGCGGCGGATGTATTCGGCGTAGCCCTGGATGCCGTAGATGAACTCGCCGACCTCGATCGGCACGGTGAGCGAGCGGCGCAGCTCGATCAGGCCCTCGATGTCCGTCGACGGGATCGGATCCTCGAACGAGGAATAATTCTGCTCCTCGAGCACGCGGCCGACGCGCAGGGCCTCGAAGACGTTGTAGCGCTGCACCGGGTCGAACAGCAGCGTGAATTCGTCGCCGACCGCCTGCCGCACGGATTTGATTTCCTCGATGTGGCCGACGTAGGCGGGAATCGGCGAGCCGCTCGGGTGCTGGCCGCCGCCGGGATGAATCTTGTAGCAGCGGAAACCTTCCGCCTTCGCCTGCTGCGCCTGCGGCGCGAATTCCTCGAGCGTCGCGAGGTGCAGCGAGCTCGCGTAGGCAAGCATGCGATCCTTCGTGCCGCCGAGCAATTTGTAGATCGGGCGGTTGGCGGCCTTGCCGAGGATGTCCCAGAGACAGACATCGATGATCGCCGAGTTGTAATTCACCTCCGCCGCCGTGCCGAGCCGGCGCCCGCGCGGGTAACCGAAACCGCCGACGAACCCGAAGCCGCGACCGAAGCCGTTCGTCGGGTTGTTGCGCTCGTTCGCGCCGCCCATCATTCCCGCCATGATGTCGAGGATGTTCTTCCCGAGGCAGACACTCTTCGCGTATTCGAGCCAGCCGTTGTTGCCGACGCGGTTGCCGATGGTGTAGTTGCCCTCGATGCCGCTGTTCGTGACGATCGACACGATTTCGCCCGTCTCGGGCGAGTTGATGCGGCGCAGCTGCGGGCCGAGGTTCGCCACGTAAATCTTCACCTCTTTGACCGTGAGATCGGAGAGATCGGATGGTTTCACGCCGGCGGCGTCGGCCGCGGCACGCACCGGGTTGCTGAGAACGGTCGCGCCGGCAAAACCGAGCGCAGCGGAGCCGAGGAATTCGCGCCGCGAGAGGGAACGAGGAGTCATGAGTCGAGGGGTGGTTGAGATTTCGCCGCGCAGCGCGGTTCGGGGAGATTTTTCAAACCGCTCCCGGCCGACCGGCGCACTCAGCGCGCGCAACGGGGCTGGCCGGCCGGAAGCCTGAAGGCGTGGGTGGTTTGGCTAGACGAAATGCGGAAAAAAAGGTGACGCCGATCGCCGCGGCAGACGCGGGGCGGGCGCGCGGCGGAAAATGCGGCGGCGATTCGCGGGCGCGAGGTTCACGCGGCCGGCTGGCTCGGCCGGCGCTTGACCCACTTGTAGCACTTGACCGAGTTGCGCCAGAAATACTTCTCCGCCGCCGCGCGCCCCTTGCCCGTGAAGTATTGCTTCACGATCGCGAGCCCGGCCGGCACCGGCAGCCACTGGTCGCTGTTCGGCCAGTCGCTGCCGTAGAGCACGCGATCCGGGCCGAACACGTCGTAGATTTCGTCGAGTCGCGCGCGGTAGAACTCGAGGTCGGTGGGGATTTTCCCATCCACGCGACGCAACACCTCCGACACCTTCACGTAGATTTTCGGCCGCTCGCGGATCGCCTTCAGGCTGGCGTCATACGACGCGCGATCGGCGCTGCCCGCGGCCGGCGGCACCATCTGCGGCAGGTGATCGACGACGATGCGCAGGTTCGGCACGAGGTCGCTCACGCGCACGACATCGGCCAGCAGCGCGACGTTCGGATTCGCGGTGTCGAGCACGAGGTCGGCCTCGGCGAGCGCGCGCAGGTCGGCGACGAATTCCGGCTTCGCGAGGCCCGCGCCGAGATTGCGGCGCCACAAGTTGCCGTAGCGGATGCCGCGGAAAAGCGGGTTCGCGTGGAAACGGTCGAGTTGCTTGCGGAAATCCGGCGTGCCGATCTCGAGGTCGCCGACCGTGCCGACCATGATGTCGTCCGCGCCGGCGACATCGAGCACCCACTGGTTGTCCTCGAGCCACGTGCTGCACTCGGTTTCGATCGCGCCGACGATCCCGAGCGGCTCGGCGATCGGGCGGTAGCGCGCCGGCAGCGTCGGCTGGTAGAGAATTTTATTTTCCTTGTTCGGCCACGGCGCGCCCTGCGGCCGCGTCGGATCGTAGAGGTGAATGTGGCAGTCGATGATCGGAATATCGAACGGCGCTGCCGCGGCCGGGGCGGTCGCGTCGGCCGCGAGCAAACGATTCATGGCGGCGGGCAAGGCCGCGGCGGCGAGCGCGGCGGTGCCGATGAAACGACGGCGAGGGATCAGTTTTTCCATGGGGGTCGCTTTGGCGGCCGAGGCTCGGCCGCGAAAAGATTGCGGGGCGACATCCATCGAACGCAGCGGCGTCGCATTGGCAAGAGGATCACTGTCTGGTGACGAAAAATTTTCCGCCACGAAACGCCGACGGCATCGACACGTCTGGCGTATTTCGCGCCTTGAGCGCATGCGGCTGGGGGGCCGCATCCCCGGACAAATCCCGAGGCGAGGTTTTGAAGCGAACTCCACGTGCGGTCGCAACCGCACGGAATGATGTTGGTTCGCACGCGACGTGGCGTTGAATGCCCGTTCTCCATGCCCGACATCGCCGAGCGCATCCGACGCATTTTCGCCCAGCGCGACTTCGCCGGCCTGCTCGGCACCGCGTTCGTCCTGGGCCTCGGGTTTTCGTTCGTGTCGCCGTTTCTCTCGCTCTGGGGCACGCAGGAAATCGGCCTCGCGCCGTCGACGTTCGGGCTCTACATGACCGCGACTTCGTTCAGCGCGATTTTCGTCGGCACGACGTTCGCCCGCTGGTCCGACACGCACGTCGCACGCAAAGTCATGCTGCTGCTCGGCGGCGCCGGCGGCGCGCTCGGCTACGCGGGCTATGCGTTTTTTCACGACCCGCGCGGGCTGCTCGCGATCGGCGTCACGCTGCTCGCCGTCGCCGCCGTGTGTTTCTCCCAACTCTTCGCGCACGTGCGCGAGCGGTTTTTCGGCCACGGCATTCCGGGAGTGCCGCCGGGATTCCTGATGAGTATCGTGCGCGTGTGCTTCTCCATCGCGTGGACGGCCGGTCCGACCGTCGGCGCATGGGTGATGCTGCACCACGGATTTCGCGGACTCTTCCTCGGCGCGGCGACGCTCTACGGTTTGTTTCTGCTCGGCGTCGTGCGCTTCGTGCCCTACGAGCCGCGCTCGGCCGAAACACGCGCGGTCGTGCGCGAGCCGGTGTGGCGCGTGCTCACGCGGCGCGATATTTTCGCGGTGTTCGCCGCGTTTCTGCTCGTGCTCGCCGCGCACATCATGAACCTGCTCAACCTGCCGCTCTACATCACCGGCGAACTGGGCGGCACCGGTCGCGACGTCGGCATCACGTTCGGCATCGGGCCCGCGGCGGAAATTCCGCTGATGCTCTGGTTTGGGCTGCTCGCCGCGCGCGGCCATCATCTCGGCCTCATCCGCTTCGGCGCGGCGGCGACGGTAATTTATTTTCTGCTCCTGCCGTGCGCGCGCGTGCCGTGGCACGTGTTTCCGATCCAGATATTGAACGGCCTGTCCTTCGCGATCCTCTCGAACGTCGGCATCCAGTTTTTCCAGGAACTCGTGCCCGGCCAGCCGGGACTCGCGACGACCATCTACACCAACGCCGCCAACATCGGAAACCTGATCGGCTTTTTCACCTTCGGCGCGCTCGTGCAACCGCTCGGCCATCGCGGCCTCTCGCTCGTTTCCGCAGCGCTCACGGTGGTCACGTTTGTCATCCTCATGTTGCACCGGCCGAACGCCGCACGCTCAGCCGCGGCGTGACATCAGCCGCCGTTTGCCGCAATCGTCGGGCCGCGCCGCCGATTTTCAGGGGTCGCAAATCTCCGGGAAATATAATTTCTCGACCGCCCGCCGCCCGCGGGCGCGCACATAGTATTTGTAACGATCCCGCGACGGCCACTTGCCGCTTGTCAGCCGCGCGCGAACGGTCCTAGCTTCGTGCCACCCACCGGCGCTCCACGCCGATTCCAGCTCCTTCCATTGCCGGGCAAGCTTCGGGTCCGGCAAAAATATTCCAGCCCGCCCCTCTCCTGCTCCGCCTGCCGCGCATGTCGCGGTGCGTGCCAATTCTCCGCAGCCATGTCGCGTTCCAGCGAACCGCCGTTCGTCGCCATCCGCCGGCGCCACGGCGTCGGATAACGTTTAGCACAAGTCCTGCTATATTTCGCGCTCCCGCCTTCCCGCCTCGCGGTTCCACTTCAATTCGCGTGCACGCGCACGCTGCCCGCTTCGGGCGCGCATCGCTCGCAATATAACTTCCATTCGTCGCCTCGCCAAGTTCGGCGCCTGATTGACCGAACCTATATTCGCCGCCGCCCCGCCCCCGATGCCCATTCCCGATTCCTCCCCGCCGCCCGAACCCCGTGGCGCTGCGCCGCAACCTCCGCCCGCGCCGGTTGGACGCGCAGTGCCGCCACCTGCCTCTGCTCAGGCCGTGCCGGCGCGCACGCCACCGCGGCCCGCGACCTCCACCGGCGGTTTCAACCGTCGCCAGAAACAATTCCTCCGCGGCGGGCCGGCGCGCGACGACGCCACCCGTCCGAAGACGGAGAAGATCATCACGTATTTCGAGCGCCCGTCGTTCGCGTTCTTCTGGATGCTCGGCATGCTTCTGTTGGTCGCGGCCGTTTATGCCGGCCTGCATGTGATGACGGGCTGCAGTTGCGACCAGCGCGACGCGACGATGCGCGACGCCGTCATCGTCTCGAACGACGGCCGCTTCGCCCTCAGCTACCGCGACGGCGTGCTCGAGCACAATTTCGCGAAGGCGCGCATCAACGAGATGAAGCAGCATCTCGACGAAATGCGCCTGCAACTTCTGCCCGTCGTGCTGGCGCAGCGCCGCCAGGTCCTCACGCCGGCCGTCGACTTCGCGCACCGCGCGCTCGCGGATCGCGCGCAGCCCGGCATCCTCGGCCTCGACCCGCAACGCGTGGAGGACAGCGACCTCCAGCTCACGATCATCCCGGCGACGATCGAGTGGCTCGACGCGCAGGCGGATCGCCTCGCGCCGGAAAACAAAGCGTATCTCCCGACGATCGTCGCCCGGCTCCGCGACCAGCACGCGCGCGAGGAAATCGCCCGCACCGCTTTCAAGGCCGACGTTTCCCGCCTGGAATCCGCGCTGTCGTTCTGCTGGCTCTGGGTCGACGGCTGCGGATGGATCGGGGAAGTGGTGTTCTGGTCGCTCTTCGGCGTGCTCGCCAACGCGATCATCGCATTGATCACGAAGAGCCGCGCCGGCCAGTATTCCGCGGACGAGTTCGTGCTCGTTTTCCCGAAGATCCTGCTCGCCCCGCTGCTCGCGCTCGTCGTCATCGCGATCTGGGCGACGGGCCTTAGCGAGGCGCAGGTCGGTTATCTGAACCTGCCGATGTTCCTCGTGTTTGCGTTCTGCCTCGGGTTCGCGACCGAGCAGCTCTACACGCTGCTGCGCGATCTCGCGCAGGGCATCGTCGGCCGGCTCGCCCGGCTCTCGGACACGAAGCTCGAAGAAGCGGCGCGCAACGATCCCTACCGCTTCGTGCATCCGCCCGCCGACGCATCGTCGGTCCCTCCGCCGAAAACGCTCGCCGAGCTTCGGCAGACGTTGACCGACGTCGCGCAGTCCCAAGTGGAGCGCGGCATCGTCACCCAGCTTACCCAAAAGTGAATCCATGAAACTTCTCCGCACCTCCTGTTTTGCGCGGCGCGCCGCGACCGGCCTGCTCGCCCTCGCGCTCGCCACCGGCTGGACCGGCTGCATCGGCCGCAAGGAAGCCGCCGACTTCACGGGCAAGCTCGGCGCCGCCTCGCTCGGCGCCGCGAAAACCGTCACCGACCTCAAGGACGCGCACGCGAAAACCGTCGCCGCCTTCAATGTCGGCGTCACCACCGCGCTCGACGCGACCGACGCGCTCGCCTCGGATCGCGCCGAGGCGCAATTGACCGCCGCGTTCGAGAGCCAGCTCGCCGAGCTGGAGAAGGCGCGCGGCGATTCGCTCGCCCGCGTGGCCGCGCTGCGCCGGAGCAATTTCGATCTCGCGATGGCGAAGATCGACCACGAGCTCGCGCCGATCCAGTCCCGCCTCGACGACGAAAAGAGAGCCGTCGACGCCGCGGTTCTCGCGAGCAACCAGTTCGCCGGCGACCTCGACCGCCGCCTCAAGATGACCGAAGCCAACGCGCGGTATCTCGCGATCGCGACCCAGGGCCTCCTCATCGAATCGGAAGGCCGCACGCTCGCGATCCAGGGACTCGACCAGAACGTCCTCGGCTATGAAACCGCAGTGGAAAAATTCGCCACGACGACGCGCGCCGACCTCACCAAGCAATACAACGACGCGCTCACGCGTTTGAAAAAGGCGAAGACCGCGCGCCCCGCGATTGCGCCGCTGCTCGACAACGCCGAGGCTTACGCGGCGCTCGGCAGCTACGTCGCGACCGTGCAGCAGGGCACGAAGGCGATGGACGATTACCTCAAGCTGAACTCCTTCGGGACCGGTTCCTTCCTCGACGTGTTCGGCTCGTCGGTCATTCACGGGCTGCCGGCCGCGTTCAAGGACGTCGCCACCGGCAAGACGACGAGCCTCGCCGACGTCGTGACCGAAGCGAAGACGGTCGCCACGCAGGCCGGCGGCGAAGTCGTGTCCGATTTCACGAACAGCGCCAGCGAGCTGGTGAAAAAATTCCGCACCGACGCCGGCAGCGTGGGCACCGAGCTCGCCGGGCAGCTCGGCGATGCGCTCAAGAAACTCGGCACCGACAAGCTGAAGGAGTTCTCCGATCAGATCGCCAAATTGAAATAATCAACCATGAGCTTGAAAATCGACCCCGAGATCCTTGCGCGCAATCTGCCGGAGGACATCCACGCCACGATCAACCAGGTGTCGGCCAACGTCACGGTCGCCGTCAACGAAGTGGTGGCGCAGTTCAAGACTGCGTTGGACAAGGAGCTGCAAAACCTCCAGGCCGGAAATTATTCGGCCGCGCTCCAGCAACAGATCGCGCAAGTGGAGAAATCCTACGCGGACAGCGCCGCCGCCATGGACAAGGAAATCGCCGCGCTGAAAAAGGCCGCCGACGACGCCGCGGCCGCCGCGAAGACGGCCGGCGCCTCCGCCGCCGCGCTGGTGCCTCAAGTCGAATCGATGCAAAAAAGCGCCGACGCACTCGCCAAAAAAATGAACGACTTGCGCACCGAAGTGCAGAATCTCGGCAGCAAGACCGCCGGCGCGATGGCGACGCTGGCCTACAAGACGCTCACCGGCGGAATTCTCTGATCCACGCTGCCGTTCGCCGCGCCGCCCATCGTCGCAGAAACCATCCATCGAATGTCCTTCCTTCACCACGCATGAATCCCGGCTGCCCACAGACTCTCGACTTTCAGGTCAGCGAAGCTTCGTTTCCGACGCGAAATCCCGACGATCCCGTCGTCGGCGTCGACGTCCTGGCGAATGTCACGGTCACTCTAAAATGGAATGCGGCCGGCACCGCGCTGGAGCCCGCGGGCATCGACACGAAGGATCCCGACAAAAATGGCGTCACCTACGACGACCCCGAGTGGCAAAATCCCGGCCCAGGCCCCTTCGACATTTTTGACGACGCGATCGGCGGAAACTTGCGAAGAGTCGGTCGCGTGACGTGGTCCATAAAAACGAGGACGCGTTTCGAGAAGCAAACCAACGCCGCCACGCATCAAACGCGTGTCGGCGTGCAGCCGTTCGTGCAACTCGTGCGGACGATCGAGCGCGACGGCACGCCGCCGCAGATCGAAGTCACCGACAGTCGCACGAGCGAAGGCTTCATCTACAGCAACTGGGCGT
>DASZYB010000053.1:0-14590 GCA_035545575.1 Opitutaceae bacterium
CCCCGCGAGCGCGAGGGCGCCAGCCATTCCGATTTTGACTTTGCTCATGGAAAGGATCGTGAGCCACGTCGCCGTGCCCGCGCCGCCCGCCGTCGCACCCGCGAGCGCGCTGCTCGCGATCGTCGCCGCCGCTCCGCCCGGAGCCGCGATGGCGGCCTGACCGGCAATCGCACCCGCCAGCGCCGCCGCGGTCGACGCGACGCCGCGGCGCTCGAGCCGCACGCGCATTTTCTCGAGCGCGCGCTCCACGCGCATCCGCGCGGCGTCCTCGCTGAGCCGCAAACGCGCCGCGATCGCGGCGAAAGGTTGCGCCTCGAAAAATCGCAGCAGCAGCGCGTCGCGATCGCGTTCGTTCAGCTCGGCGAGCACGGCGTCGATCTCGGGGCGCACCTGCTGCCAGTCGGGTTCCTGGTTCATCGTGGATTCAGTGGCCTGCGCTTCGGCTTCGTGGCGCTGGCGGCAGAGCTCGGCCCGCACGAGATCGGACGCAGCAAAGCGCGCGCTGCGATACAACCAGCCGGTCAGCACGGGCCGCTGCGCGAGCGCGGCCGCCTTGCACGCAAGCGCGGTGAACACCTGCTGCGCCGCATCCTGCGCGCGATGCGCATCGCCCCCGGTCGTGCGCAGCGCGACGGAATACACGAGATCGATCCGCCGCCGGACGAGTTCGGCAAACGCCGCGTCGGAGCCTTCCTCGGCGTAGCGGCGGAGCAGTTCGGCATCATCGAGCATGGGCGTGCTTTCCCAATAACAGTGCGCCGCGCCCCAAACCGAACAATAATCGCGCACGGCCGAAGCCGCGGCGTGACGCGCGGACGGCCACGGCTACTCCCAGCCCGCCGCGTTCAGCGCGGCGCGCGATACGCTTCGCTGCCGGCGAGGAGAAACGCGCCGACGCCAAACGGCTCGGTCCAGTTAGGGTCGAAATTTTTCGGATCCGCGCCGATCGGCTGCACGTGGATCAGCCGGCCGTCGGGCTCGACGCTCGAGACGAGCGCGGCCCAGGCTTTGGCGGCGGCCGGCAGATACGTCGCGCGATCCAGCAGGCCGTGGTTCACGCCCCAGAAAAGCCCGAAGCAATAAAAGCCCGTGCCGCTCGTTTCCTTCGAGGGATACTCTTCCGGATCGAGCAGGCTCGAGCGCCAGAAACCGTCGGGCTGCTGCACCGCGAGGAGTTTCGCCGCCATCTCGCGGAACTGCTGCTCGAAGCGCGGCCGCGCGGGATGATCGACCGGCAGGTCCTGCAGCACGCGCGCGAGGCCGGCGAAAACCCAGCCGTTGCCACGCGACCAGAAAACTTTTTTGCCGTTCGCCTCGCGGCGCGCGAAATACGTGCTGTCGCGAAAATAGAGGTGCTCGTCCTTGTCGTAGAGATAGTCGGAGGTCTTCCACCAGTTCGTGACGGCGAAATCGAGATACTCCTTTTTCCCGGTCGCCTTCCAGAACCGCACCCAGCCGGCCGGGCCCATGAACAACGCGTCGCACCACGACCACTTGTCGAGTTTGTCCGGGTTTTTCTTGTCGTCGAAGTCGAGGTTGTCGTCCTTCGGATGCGCGAGGATGAAGTCGAACCGCTCGATCGTCGGCGCGAGCATCGCGGGATCGTGATGGCGGAAATAGAGCGCGGCGTAGGTTTGCGCGACGCAGTAGTCGTCGGCGTGGTAGCGGCGTTTTGCGCCCTGCCACTGGTTGGCCGCGCCCATCTTCAGCAGCGCCTGCTCGAAGCGCGGGCTCGGCGAGATTTCGGCGAGCGCCATCATGCCGGTGTAGCCCGCGCCCTGCTCCCAGCCCGCGGGATCGCGTTTCGAGGGATTCGCGAGCTGCCAGTCGGCGACGCGCTCCATCGTCGCGAGCACGTCGGCCGCCGGCGGCACCTTCGCCGCGGCTTCGCTCGCGGTGAGAGACGAAGCGGAATTAAAAAAGCTCAACACAGCAGCCACGGAGGCGGAGATTTTGGCGAACATAAGCGGGAGGGGGTGAAGAACGCGACGCGTTTTGGCCGAGCCGCGCTCGCTCGCGCGAGCAGCCGCCCGTCTATCGCTTCGTCGTCAAACGATAGACTTCGCTGCCGGCGAGCAGGAAGCAGCCGAGGCCGTAGTCGGTGAAGTCCGGCTTGCTGTCGTAGGTCGTCGGCTGGCCGTCCTTCGGCTCCTTGCCGGTGCCCTGCACGTAACCGAGGAAGCCGTCGGGATGCAGCGCGACGTTCGCAAGGCCGTTCCACGCCTTGGTCACGATCGGGCCGTATTTGTCGGCGGGCAGCAGGCCGTGGCGAATGCCCCACGCCATGCCATACACGAAAAGCGCGGTGCCCGACGTCTCGGGCCCGCCGAAGTGCGCGGGATCCTGCAGGCTGCAGTTCCAGAAGCCGTCCGCGCGCTGGACGGCGGCGAGCGCGGCGGCCATGTCCTTCACGTCCTGCTCGTATTCGGCGCGGTGCGGCGCGTCCGCGGGCAATTCGTCGAGCACGCGCACCAGCGCGGCGAAAACCCAGCCGTTGCCGCGCGACCAGTAGCAGTTTTTCCCGTTGGGCTCGGTGTAGGGCGGCACGAAAGCGCGGTCGCGCCACCAGAGATGATCGGCGGGATTGTAGAGCCCGTGGTCGCCGTGCTGCGTCTTGGTGAATTCGTAGAGCGCGTGCGCCTTCTCGAAATATTTCGGGTCCTTCGTGAGCGCGCCGAGCTTCGCGAAGACCGGCATCGCCATCTGCACGGCGTCGACCCAGTTCCAGTCGTCGGCCTTCGGGCTCGCGACCATCGCGTCGAGGCTTTGCTGGATCGCGCGGATGCGCTCGGGCTTCGGGTCGATGCGGTAAAGATCGATGTAGGTCTGCGCGCAGCACTGGTCGTCGGCATTGCGCGTGCGCGGGCCCGAGCGCAGGCCCCACTGGTGCGCCTCGCCCCACTTCACCGCGTAATCGTAGTAGGCCGGCTGCGCATCGATCGCGTGCAGCGCCATGAGGCCCTCGTAGTAGACGCCGCGCGTCCAGATATTGCTGGGACGCGTGGCGTTCGTGACGATCGCCTTGCCCGGATCGGGCCACTCGCGCATGAAGTGCTCGTTGGCGAGGCGCAGTTTCGCGACGATCGCGTCCGACGCGGGCAAGCCGGCGAGCGGCCGCGGCGGCGCAACGCAGGAGGACGAAAGGGCGAGGCAAATCCCGAGGAGGGATGCGGCAAAAATGTTTCTCATGCGAAAGCCGGGAAGGGTTGCGAGACGCGCCGACGAAGGCACGAACGGGCGACCGCGCAAAGCTGCCCCTCGGCTGACCGTCCGACAAGGCCAATGCGTTTGATTTTGCCCGCGAGCCCGTGCGCGACGAGAACCGAGGGCGATGAAGACCCCACGTTTCCTCCCCTTCCGTCGCGCCCTGGCGGCCGCCCTCCTCGGTTTGCTCGCCCTCGGCGCCCGCGCCAACACCGCGATCGAGCCGGTGCCGCGCGATCCCCGCTGGGTGCAAATGCACGAGAGCTTCGTCGAGCTCGCGAAAAAGGGCGACATCGACGTCCTCTTCCTCGGCGACTCGATCACGGATTTCTGGCGCAACCGCGGCAAGGCGGTCTGGGACGCGAACTTCGCGCCGCTGCACGCGGCGAATTTCGGCATCAGCGCCGATCGCACGCAGCACGTGCTCTGGCGGCTCGAGCACGGCGAAGTCGACGGCCTCAACCCGAAAGTCGTCGTGCTGCTCATCGGCACGAACAACACCGGCGTCGAGACCAATGGCTCGCCCCGCAACACCACCGACGAAGCGATCCAGGGCATCACGCTCGTCGTGCACACGCTGCTGACCAGACTGCCGCACTCGAAAATCCTCCTGCTCGGCCTCTTCCCGCGCGCCGATCCGAAGGGGCCGCCGCCCGGCTCCGACGCGATCAAGCAGATCAACGCCACGCTCGCGCATTTCGACGACGGCAAAATCGTCCGCTTCCTCGATATCGGGCCGAAGTTCCTCGCGCCCGACGGCACGCTGCCGAAGGACATCATGCCCGACAGCCTGCATCCCTCGCCCAAGGGCTACGAAATCTGGGCCGCGGCGATCAAGGAGCCGCTCGCCGAGATGATGAAACAATAATTCGGCGCCAGCCGAAGCGCGCACGCTTGCGCGCGCGCCGGCTGCGATCGCACACTTCCCCATGAAAATAAAATCCCCTGCCCGCCTCCTCGCCTTCGCGGGCGTCGCGTTGCTCGCCAGTTCTGTTTTCGCCTCCAACGTCGGCCGGCGCTTTCCATCGGAGATGCGCACGTTCTCGGACAAAGTCACCGGCGTGCCCGTCACCGCGCTCACGACCGACCCGAACGCCAACGACGCGAAAATCTACCAGACGCACCCGCAGTGGACCGCCGACGGCAAATACATCATCTTCCGCTCGAACCGCGGCGGATCCGCCGGCGCGCCCGCGACCGCGCAGGCGTTCGCGATCAACGAGACCACCGGCGAAATCGTCCAGCTCACCGACGGTCCCGAGACGAACACCGGCAGCCTCAACGTCGCGCGGAAATCGATGAAGCTTTATTTCTTCCGCGGCGGCGGCCCCGGCCACACCACGCCCGCGAAGCTCATCGAGTTGAATCTCGAACCGCTCTTCGCCGACAGCGAGGCCGGCAAGATGAAGGCCGACTCCGCCTACGAGCGCGAGATCATGACGCTGCCCTCCAATCTCATCGAAGCCGGCGGCTTCGCCCTCGATGCCGACGAGAAGGTCGCCTACATCGGCATCACGCGGCTCGACGCCATCCCCGGCGGCAAGGCGCCCGAGATCGTCGGGCTCGCCGAAGGCGCGCTGCGCGGCACGCAGGCCACGCTCGGTCCGCGCGCGGGCAACGCGCCGCGTCCGCCCGGCGAGCCGATTCCGCCACGCCCCGGCGGCGTGCGCAGCATCGACCTCGCGACCGGCGAAATCAAAAAGGTCGTCGATACCGAGTTCACGATGGGCCACGTGCAGACCAATCCGTGGGTGCCCGGCGAAATCATCTACTGCAACGAAACCGGCGGCGACGCGCCGCAGCGCATGTGGATCACGATGGCCGACGGCTCGCACAATCGTCCGCTCTACGTCGAGGCGCCCTACGATTGGGTCACGCACGAAGCCGTCATCACGAAGGACGAAGTCGTTTTCAACCTGATCGGCCATCAGGCGCGCCTGCGCACGCACGCGACCGGCATCGCCGTGATCAATCTCCGCAACGACCAGATGCGGCTCTACGGCCAGGTCGACGACCAGCCCGCCGGCGGCCGCGGCACCGGCGGATTCTGGCACTCGAACGGCTCGGCCGACGGCCGCTGGCTCGTCGGCGACACGTTCGCCGGCAACGTGTGGCTCATCGACCGTCGCAACGGCGCGATGACGCTGCTCACCACCGACCACAAGATGCGCCCCGATCACACGCATCCGACCTTCAGCCCCGACGGCACGCGCATCCTGATTCAATCCGGCCTGCTCACGAACGGAAAAACGCTCGACCTGATGGTCGTGACGATTCCGGCCTGGTTGCAAAACCCGCGTTGACGTTCTTCGTCTCTTTCCACGGCGGCTCGATCGTTCCCGGTCGAGCCGCTTTTTTGTCCACCGCACGCCAGCACTCGCACACGTTAGTCCGGTCTAGCCGTCCGCATGCCTGACACCGCCGCCACCGCCGAATCCGTCGTCTCGCCGATTTCCGCCGAGACGCGCCGGTATCTTCCGTGGCTCGTCGCGGTCGCGCTGTTCATGGAGAATCTCGACGCGACGATCGTG
This sequence comes from Opitutaceae bacterium, assembly GCA_035545575.1. Taxonomy (GTDB): domain Bacteria; phylum Verrucomicrobiota; class Verrucomicrobiia; order Opitutales; family Opitutaceae; genus ER46. The sequence continues at coordinate 5,736 of DASZYB010000053.1, forward strand.
AACACCGCGGTGCCCACGATGTCCGCGAGCCTGGGCGTCGCGCCGCTCAGCCTGAAAGCGGTCCTCACGAGCTACACGCTCAGCCTCGCCGTGTTCATTCCCATCAGCGGCTGGGCGGCGGACCGCTACGGCACGTGCAGAATCTTCCGGTCGGCCGTGCAGATTTTTCTCGTCGGCTCGCTGCTCTGCGGCATCGCGCCGAATGTCCCGTTTCTCGTCGCATCGCGCATCCTTCAAGGCATCGGCGGCGCGATGATGACGCCCGTCGGCCGGCTCGCGCTGGTGCGCGCGTTTCCGCGCTCGGAGATGCTGCGCACGATGAACTACGTGATCATCCCCGCGCTGCTCGGCCCGCTGCTCGGCCCGTTCACCGGCGGCCTGATCGTGCACTGGATGTCGTGGCGTGTGATTTTTTTCGTCAACCTGCCGCTCGCCGCCTTCGGCCTCTGGATGATCCGGCGCTACATGCCGGATTTCCGCGACGAACATGCGCCGCCGCTCGACCGCGTCGGCTTCACGCTCTTCGGCGCCGGCGTCGCGCTGCTCTCCTACGTGCTCGAGGTCTTCGGCGAACACACGCTCGGCGGCGGGCCGATCCTCGCGCTGCTCGCGCTTTCGCTCACGCTCCTCGCCGGCTACGGCTGGCACGAACGCCGCACGCTCGCGCCGGTGCTCGAGCTCGCGCTGTTTCGCGTGCGCACGTTTCGCATCTCCGTCATCGGCGGCTTCGTCACGCGCATCGGTTTCGGCGGCATGCCGTTCCTGCTGCCGCTGCTCTACCAGATCGGCCTCGGTTATCCGGCGTGGCAGGCCGGCCTGCTCACGATGCCGCAGGCGCTCGCCGCGATGGGCATGAAGATTTTTTCCCGGCCCGTGTTGAAGCGCCTCGGCCACCGCAGCGTGCTCATCGGCAACACCGTCCTCCTCGGCGGGACGATGATGGTGTTCACGCAGATCAATCCCGGCGTATCCGCGTGGGCCATCGCCGCGCTGAGCTTCGCGCAGGGCTTCTTCGCCTCGCTGCAATTCACGTCGATGAATTCGCTCGTCTACGCCGACATCGACGACCACGACGCGAGCAAGGCCAGCAGCATCGCGAGCACCGCGCAGCAACTCTCGCTCAGCTTCGGCGTCGCGTGCGGCTCGCTGCTCGCGGGCTGGTTCCTCGGCCACGTGAACCAGACCGATCCCGCGCAGGCCGTGCCGGCGCTGCACAAGGCGTTCTTCGCGATGGGCGCGATCACGATCGTCTCGTCGCTCACGTTCTGGGGTTTGAAAACCGAAGACGGCAACAACATCAGCGGCCGCACGCCCATTCCGCCGCCGCGCGGCCAGATCCGCGCCGATAGCCGCGCGGAAATCGACACGAAACCTCCCGTCGTCGGCGCGCCCGCGCGATAAATTCAACGCGCGTCGCTGCGCGCGGATTTTCCAGGCTCTTCCGCCGCCGCCGGCCGCGCGTAGCTCGCCACGAGCTTCCCCGCGATCTCGTCCAGCGGCTGCCACATGGCCGTGCGATTGGAGGCGATGAGAATCGCGAAATCGATTTCGGGCGCGACCCACACCACGCAGTTCCAGCGCGTGTTGTCGCCCTGATGGAAAAACACGCACCCGGTGTCGCCGGGCCGCGCACCTTTTGCCCACGGCCGCCTGCCGGTAAACCAGCCGCCCGCGTATTCCCCGTCCGCTCCGACGCCGTGGAGCTCCGCAAACGTCTCGGGCTTCAGCAGCGTCACGGCGCGGTGCGGATTCGCCGGATCGCCGCGCAAATGCAGCGCGACAAATTTCGCCCAATCGCCCAACGCCACATGCACGAGCCCGGCGGGCGCACCGACGGCGGGAAAATCCGCGTGCGGGCTGCCCGGATCGAACGGCACGCCGCTCGCGCCCGGCAGCGGAAAATAAAAAAGCCAGTGCGGCCCGTGGCCCCACGGCTGGTCGAGTTTCCCCGGCGTGCCAGGCGGCCCGAAGCCGGCGCTCGCCAGCCCGAGCGGTTCGAACAGCCGCGCGCGCATCAACTCGTCCCACGGGCGGCCGGAAATCTTTTCGAGCGCGGCGCCGATGATTACGTAGCCCGCGCTCTCGTAGAAAAATTTCTGGCCCGGCGGAAAATCGGGCGGCCGCGCCAGGATTTTCGCCGCGAGCACCCGGCGCAGCGCCGTCGGATCGCCGTGCGAGAACAACACCGTGCGCGCCAGCAGCACGAGATGGTCGTCGAGTCCGGCGCGATGCTCGAGCACCTGCCGGACCGTGACTTTCCGCCACGCGGGGTCGAGGTGCGAAACGCTGTCGCCAAAAATCTCCGCGAGCGACGTGTCCCAGCTCAGCCGCCCCTCGTCGACAAACGATGCCACCAACGTCGCCGTCATCGCTTTCGCACACGAACAGATTTCAAACTCGTCCTCGATGGTGACCGGCTCCGCCGCGCCGAGCTTTCGCACGCCCGCGACGCCTTGCGCGATCACGCGGTCGCCCCGCAGGACCAGCGCCGCGACGCCGGGAATTTTTGTCCGCGCGAGCGCCGCCGCGAGCAAGGCCGACAGATCCTCCGGCGCGTCCGGGGAAACCGTTCGCGTCGCGTTCGCCTCCGATCGCGGCTTCGATGGCGATGCCACGTTGGCCGATCGATCGCTCGCGCAACCGCACAGGCCCACAGCAGCGACGAGCCAGAGCGGCGCGATCCAATCGGAGCGGGACATGAAACGAACACGCGTCATGCGCTGTTTCCCCGCAAACTTTTTTCGCTCGGGCAGCCGGCTCCGAGCCCGACGCTCGCATCCGTTTTTAAGGTGACGGGCCACGCCGCGCGTTCCAGATTCCGTCGATTCCCCCGCCGATGAACGAGACCCATGGGTTGCTCGAATCCTCTCTTTTCTGGTTCAGCAGCCTGCCGGCGTTGATGGGAGTCGCGCTGTTCTTCGTCGGCCTAGTCCTGGTTTTTCGCCGGCAGAAAAAAAGCAACCTGACCATCAAGCTCCCTGGCGGCGGCGAAGTCAGCGCCGGCGCGCTCAGCACCGCCCTGCTCTGCCTCGCGCTCCTGTTCCTCGGCGTCGCGCACCAGTTTTTTCTCAAGCAGCGCGAACTCGAAAACGCCGAACGCCAGGCCGCGGGCTTCCGCGTTTTTATCGATCTCGCGAAAAGCATGCCGGAAAAACAGCGCGATGCGCTCTTCGTCGCCGTCGCGAACGACCTCCGCAACGAGCTCCGCAAGGTCGGCCCGCCGCTCGACGCGGCCGTTTCCGTCGAGGCGCTGGATCGCATCGACAAACTCGCGCGCTTCCTGCTCGAGATCGACCCGAACAACGGCCACGGGCTTTATTTCGAGGGCGAGGTGCTGCGGATTCGCGGGCCGGCCTACCGCGACAAATTCCGCGAGCACTTCAACCAGTTCGTCAGCGTCGCGGAAAGATTTTCGCCCGACAGCTTCCACGACCACTCGACCGCCGAGCAGGGCTACGCGACGGGCGCGGGTTTTTCCGCCGAACGCATCGCCTGGGTGCTGCACCTGCTCGCGAACGATTTTCTGAACGACGCGCTCGCCGAGCCCGAGCGCGGCAGTCGCGCCGCCAAGCTCCGCACCGCGCGGGACAAAGCCGAGCGGGCGCTGCAAATCCGGCCATCCTTCGACCAGACTTCCGCGGCCAACCGCGCGACGACGGTCGTGCGCGACGAGGCGCGCGCCGAACTGCAAAAGCTCGGGCTGTAGAGCAGTTTCAAAAATGCGGTAGCCGTTTTTGTAGGTCGGGCTTTACGCCCGACACGTCGGGGATAAACCCCGACCTGTCTGTCTGACACGGCTACGAGTTTATTTTAACCGCTCCCGCCCGCGCTCACTTGTGATCCCGCGGCAGCTTCAACTCGAGCCGCGGGCGTTTCCAGACTTCGAAGCGCTCGAACATTTTCTCGCGTTTAAAATCCCGCGCGGATCGAGCGCGCGTGTCACTTTCGAGTCGCGCGCGGTTTCGTAATCAGAAAATAACTTTCCTGGCAGCTATGGTAGGTGAGCAGGGTCGAGGTCGGAACCTCGGGAAACGAGCCCGCGTTCTCCGCGACGACCTGCGCCTCGAATCGGGCTTCGAGCTGCCGCAGGCACGCCGCGGTCCATTCGTCGCGATAGTCGCTCACGCGCAGGATCACCGGCGCGGAGCTCGCTCGAAAATGTTGGGCGATCGGCTCCAGGCTTTGCGCGACCAGCAACGACGAAGCCAGCGGCTCGGCATCCGGATATCGTGCGCGCTGCTGCTGGGCAAAAGCTTGATTTCGCTCGAAGCCTCGCCCGGAAAATTCCGTCCAGACGAGCCTACGGGTCAGTCGTGCCGGCCGCCACGCCAGCCCGACGAAAAGCATCGCGATCATGATGCACGCCGCCATGCGCAAGCGCGCCGCGATCGCTTCGGCCAATGCCATCGCGCCAAACGCCGAGAGGATGAACCAGAGCGGCAGCACGTGGCTCAGGTTGCGTTCGAAGAACACGCTCTTCGTGGCAAAATAGCCGGCGAACAAAACCACCGGGCCGCCGAGCACGGCCAACTCCGACCACCGGCGACGCGCTATCAAAAACCCCGCGCCAACCACGCCCGCCAGCAGCAGCGGCCAGCCGAATGTCGCTCCGAAATATCGACCCAGCATGTCCCACGTCGCGCTTCCGTCCAGATGGCTGTGCGGCGGATGCATGCCTCCGTATTGGGTCGCGAGTTGACGCACCCCGAAGAGAAATTTGCCCGGATGCGCGACCGCGCCCGGCGCGCCGGCCGCAAATCCGAGTGCGATCACCAGCGGAAAAATTCCGAGTGCCAGCCAGCGGGCGCGCCCCGGCGTCTGTTTCCACCCGTGAAGGATCGGGACCAGCGGCAGCCACGCGAGCAGCAGCATCGAGACCTTGCATGCGATCAGCAGGCCGATCGCGAAAGCCCCGGCCATCGTCGCGCTCGCGCGAAATTTTTCGCGCGGCCAGCAAAATCCGACCGCCGCCACCGTGAGCGCCGTGACGAATGCCTCCGGTCGCAGGTAGTGCGCGTCCTGCACGAGTTGCACCGAGAGCGCGGTCAAAATTCCCGCCCCGATCATGGCCGCGGCGCCGCCCAGTCGTCGCGCCACGCTCATCGTCAGCCACAACGCGAGCGTCGCCAGCAGCACCGAGCACAGTCGGTAAACGTTCAGCCCGTCGTCTACCGAACGCCAGGCGAGCGTGCCCGGCATCGCCTTGACCGCGCGATAAAAGAAATACGTGGCGTAGAGCTGCGAGGAAAAGTTGTATTGGTCGTAGCGCAGGCCGGCCGACAGATCGGCCGCCTTCGCCCAATTCGTGTCCCAGTCGCCCGACTGCCGCATGTGTCCGACCACCGCCAGGGTGATCTCCTCGTCGGGCACGAAGACCGGGCGCGAGGAGTAGCTCGCCCGCACCACCAAGCCGCCGAGCAAGATCGCCGCGAACGCGAGCACGGCCGGCCACGCGGCGCGGCGCAATTTTTCGGGCTCCACGGGTGACACGCTCACTTGTGATCCCACGGCAGCTTAACCTCGAGCCGTGGGTGTTTCCAGACTTCGAAGCGCTCGAACATTTTCCCCGGGTTCAAAATCCCGCGCGGATCGAGCGCATGCTTCACGGCCAGCATCGCGCCGACCTGCGCGGGCGAATGCTGCAGCCGCAGGAACGGCGTCTTCGCCAGCCCGATCCCGTGCTCGCCGGAAATCGCGCCGCCGAGCGCGACGACCGTCCGCATGAGCTGCCCGACCGCGCGTTCCGCCGCGCGACACTCGGCGGGCACCGCTTTGTGATACATGATGTTCACGTGCAGATTGCCGTCGGCGAGATGGCCGAAGGTCGGCACATGCAGGCCCGACGCGCGCTTCAGCCGCGCGAGAAACTGCGCGAAGCGCACGTAGTTTTTCATCGGCAAGACGACGTCCTCGTTGAGCTTCGCGTCGCCGAGCTCGAACATCGCGCCCGAGCATTTGCGCCGCACCGCCCAGAGCTGCTCGGCCTCGTCGCGCGTGCGCGCGATGCGGTGGCCGGCGGCGTGCGCTTTCGCCCACGCGAGCAGTTGCGCGCGCTGCTCGCGGATTTCGAGTTTCGACCCGGCCAGCTCGAGCAGGATCACCGGCCGGCCTGCCTGTCCGGGAAAGATCGTCGTCTGCATCGCGCGCTCCGCGCAGAGCACGCTTTCGCGATCGAGAAATTCGCAGATCGCCGGCTGCATCCGCGCGCGAAACAGCGCGAGCGCCGAGCGCAGCGCGTGCGCCTCGTCGCGAAACGACGTCAGCAGCGTGAACCGCTCGGCCGGCTGCGGGATGAGTTTCAAGATCGCACCCGTGATCACGCCGAGCATGCCTTCGCTGCCGATCCAGAGATCGCGCAAATTGAAGCCCGCGGAAAATTTTTTCGTCGCCGTGCCCCACTCGACGAATTCGCCGGTCGGCAGGAAGCCGCGCAGCGCCACCACAAAATCGCGCGTGACGCCCCACTTGCCGCCGTGCATGCCGCCGGCGTTGCAGGCGATGTTGCCGCCGATCGTGCAATACTCCTTCGACGACGGATCGGGCGGATAAAACCAGCCCTGCGCCGATGCGGCGCGCTGGATGTTCGCGACCGTCGCGCCCGCGCCGACGCGCGCCATGCCGGCCTCGTCGTCGATCGCGATCCGGTTCAACGCGAGCGTGTCGAGCACCCAGCCGCCGCGCACCGGCGTCGCCGCGCCCGTGAGCGTCGTGCCGCGGCCGCGCGTCGTGACGGGCACGCGGAATTTATTCGCGAGCTCGAGCACGACGCCGACCTCGCGCTCGTTTTTCACGCGCACGAGCGCCTCGGGTCGAAACGGAATTTTCGCGCTGTCGAACGACGCCTCGTCCAGCGCGGCGGCGTCGGTGCGCACGACGACGCCCAATCGGCGCTTCAACTGCTTTGTGGCCGCGGAAAACGTTTTCATGTCGGAGCTGCCGGAAAGGCAGTCCGCGAGTTGAATCGCGCCCGCGCCCGCGCGCAAGCCGGCTCCCTACTTCGTCGTCGCCGGGAAATCCGGCCAGCCGCCCGCCTCGGCCACCGACTTCACGATTCGGCCCGAGCCGTCGCGCACCTCGCGGACGATGCGTTCGTCCACCGCATCGCGCCGCGGCAGCGTCGCGCCCGCGGCAGCGAGCACGCGCTCACGCGCGATTTCCGCAGAATCGGTGGCCACCGGCGGCGCGGGAAACGGCGCGCGCGCCGCGAGGCGTTCGCGATCGAAATAGTAATAACCCATCCCGCGCCAGTTGTCCTCCGTTGCCTTCGGATCGCCCGCGAGCACGTTGCCGGCGACGAAAGCCGCGCCATTCGCGACCACCTCGGCGCCGGTGTGAAAGAGTCTCGGCCGCTGCGTCGTCGACGGACCGGGCACGAGGTAATTGCCGACATAGTTCAGCCGGTCGAATTCGCCATAGCCCGCGGTGTGACCCCAGTCGTAGATCACGTTGTTGCGGAAATCCGCGTCAACCATGCCTTGGAAACGCACGCTGCGGCTGAGGTGGTGCGCGAAAAGATTGTGGTGCCACGTCACGCGATTGCCGCCGGCGATTGAAGCATAGCCGTGATCCGCGAAGTTCAGGCTCTCGCCGAGCAGGCACCACTGGATCGTTATGCGATCGCTCATTTTCGTCACGGAAAGCATTTTTGACGTCGACCAGCTCAGCGACAGGTGATCCGCGATGCAGTTGGTCGCACCGGTGAAATACAACGCATAGTCGCCCTCGCCGCCGGTGTAATAACTCAGCGGTTTCGCGCCGGTGCGCACGTCGTCGTCGCCGACGCGGATGCGCAGGTGGCGAAGCACGACGTCATGCGTTTCGACCTGCAGCCCGTGGTTGCGCAGCAGGATTCCCGCGCCCGGCGCGGTCGCGCCCTCGCGCGTGAGAAACGGCTCGGTGATGCGCAGCGCACTTTGGAGCGCGATCACGCCGCCCACGCGAAACACCACGATGCGGGGCCCGCTCGCCGCGAGCGCCGCGCGCAGGCTGCCCGGTCCGCTGTCATCGAGCGTATCGACAAACACCGTGCGGCCGCCGCGGCCGCCGGCGGCAAAGGCGCCGTAACCTTCCGCGCCGTCGAAGGCTTTTTCGCCCGCGGCACTTAATTCGAGCGGGAAAATTCGGTGCTGCGTCCAAAGCGGCACCGGAATGTCGGGCGGCGGCCGCACATGCGTCACCGGCGCGTCCGCGGCATACGTGCTCCGATTCTGCAGCACGAGATCGTGGCCGCCTGCGCCACCGCGATACGTCACCTGCCATCGGTAGGTGCGACCGCCAAACATCGCGGTCACCTCGCTGCCCTCGGCCACGCCGTCGAAGGTGCCGCGGGTCGCAACGTGAGCCGACACCAGCGTCACGTCTTCGCGCGGCGGCACGGCGCTCAACTGCACGCGCAGCCGGCAACGCGCGGCTCCGTTGCGGATGATCCGCAGGCCGTCCGCGCGCGATTGGATCGTGATGGGCGTGACGCCCTGTGCATCGAGCGTGAACGATAACGTGCTCTCGCCCGCGGTGCCGTCGGGAGCGCTCAGCCCCTCGAGATAAAGATAGTCCAGCACGTGCACCGCCGCCGCCCGCGAGCCGTCGATCGCGACCAGCGATTGCGCGCCAAGCCCGGCGCCGACCGTCAGCGTGCGCCCGAGAAAACTCCCGCCCGCGATCCGCAGCGTCGCATGCGTCGCGCGCCCCGGCACCGCGCTCGCCGCGCCGACGAACACATCCATCGCGCAGTGCATCGCGCCGTCGCGCAAAACGAACTCTCCGGCGCTCCCGGTGTATTCGCCGAGCCGGAGCGAGTCCTGCATCAACACCAGCGCACCGCCGTTCACCTCGACGCGCGCGCGGTCGCCGGCGTT
>DASZYB010000054.1:0-16687 GCA_035545575.1 Opitutaceae bacterium
CAGTCCGACCGGCGCGGTCGACACGACCAGATCCGCGAGATGGAAAAACGAAAGCTGCCGCCGGCGCGCAAACCACGCGAGCGCCACCGCGACGCCGACGAATCCGCCGTGGCTCGCCATGCCGCCGTCCCATACGCGCAGCAGATCGAGCGGACGTTCGACGAGCGTGTGCGGCGAATAGAGCAGAAAATAACCGAGCCGCCCTCCGACCAGCACGCCGAACACGATCGCGATCATGAAATCCGCGACGGTGTCGGCTGGGAGCTGCGAGCGGCCGGCACGCGCATAGCGATAGAGCAGCCACGCCGCGGCGAGAAACCCGAGCATGTAGGCCAGCCCGTAGTAGCGGATGCCGATGTCGTCGGTGAATTGGATGAGGAACGGACTGAGTTCGTCGACCCAGTGACCGTTGACAAACGTGGCGAGCGGCATGGCGGCCTCTGTAGGAGCGGCTTTACGCCGCGATTTCAAACCTCATCGGAGCCCAGCGCGGCATAAAGCGTCCTACGCCCCGGGAGTCGGTTTGGAAATTTCGGTCTCGCCCGCGCGGCGCGGGCGCGCGGTGCGGCGCTGTTTTGCGCGCGCGAGTTCGCGCATGTCGACCGCGACGTCGTCCTTCTCGAAAATCTCGCCGCCGATCAGGTGCTCCATGATGTCCTCGATGGTGACGACGCCCGAGGTCGCGCCGAACTCGTCGACCGCGATGAGCAGCTTCTGGTGCGACTTGAGGCAGACCTGCAGCGCGTTCGCCGCGGTCGCGGTTTCCGGGATGAATTGCGCCTCGATCATCAGCGTCTCGACGAGCGTGTTGTCCTGGTCGTTGGCCTTCGCCTTCAACAGATCGCGGCGGCGGACGAGACCCGCGATGTCGTCGAGGTTGCGGCCGTAGACGGGCAGGCGGCCGAAGGGAAGGTTGGGAAATTCACGAAACACGTCGGCCACGGACGCATTTTTGCGCAGCGCGCTGACGACGGTGCGCGGCGTCATCAACTCGCTCACGCGCACTTCGTCGAGCGAGAGCGCGTTGGTGATGAGGCTCGATTCGTTTTTCGTCAGCGTGCCGTAGCGCGCGCCGCGCTCCGCGAGCAGGATGATTTCCTCCTCCGAGCCGTGGCCGGGTTCGCTGCGGCGGACGATGGTGCGCACGATCGCGTTGGCCACCCAGGTGATCGGCGTGAACACGCGGCGCAGCCAGCAGAGCGGATAAACGAGGTAGGGCTGCAGCGCGCGGCGGTAGACGACGCCGATGTTTTTCGGCAACACCTCCGCGCCGACGAGCAGCACCGCGCCGAAGGCGGCGGTCACGATCGCGAGGATTTTTTCCTCGAAGAGATGCGCGCCGAGCGCGCCGATCGCGACGGACCCGAGTGAGTTCGCGATCGTGTTGAGCGTGAGGATCGCGGAGATCGTCTCGTCGATCTCGCCCTTGAGCTGCTCGAGCAACTGGCCGCGGCGCGTGTGTTTCTTTTTCAGCGCCTCGATTTCCGCCACCGTCGTGCTCAGGACGAGCGCCTCGAAAAGCGAGCAGACGAACGACACCGTGAGCGTCACGCCGATCGCGAGAACAAGCCAGAGCATGGACGCAGTTTACGCAGTTCGCGCGCATGGCGAATAGAAAACTTTTTCCGGGTGGTGCAAGGAGACGGCGCCGCCAGATCGCGTCGCCGGGAGTTTCGGTGCGCCCTCACTCCCAAAACAGCCTTGCGGCGCCCTCGCGGCGCGCGCGTAGTGTCGCGCCATGAGCGAACTGAAGCGCACACCCTTGCGCGATTTTCACGCGACGCACGGCGCCCGGCTCGTCGATTTCGCCGGCTGGGAAATGCCGGTCCAATACCGCAGCATCCTCGAGGAACACAAGGCTGTGCGGCGCAGCGCCGGGCTTTTCGATGTCAGCCACATGGGCGAAGTCGGCGTCGAGGGCGCGGACGCGCTGCGTTTCCTGAATCGGCTCGTGACGAACGATGTCGCGAAACTGTTTCCCGGCCGCGTGCTCTACAGCCCGATGTGTTACCCCAACGGCGGCGTGGTCGACGACCTGCTCGTCTACATGCTCGCGCCGGAAAAATATTTTCTCTGCATCAACGCCGGCAACGTCGACAAGGACGTCGCGTGGCTGCACGAGCAGGCGACGGGTTTCGACGTCGCGATCGAGAATCGCTCCGACGACTACGGCCTCCTCGCCGTGCAAGGCCCGCGCGCGGCCGAGATCGTGCAATCGCTCACCGGCGCGAAACTCGGCGCGGTGAAATATTATCACTTCGTCGAGGCGCCGGTCGCGGGCATCCACTGCCTCGTCAGTCGCACCGGCTACACGGGCGAGGACGGCTTCGAACTCTACGTGAACGCGAGCGAAGCCGTCGCGCTCGCCGAGGCGCTGCTCGCCGCCGGCGCGCCGCGCGGGCTCGAGCTCGCGGGACTCGGCGCGCGCGACAGCCTGCGGCTCGAGGCCGGGTATCCGCTCTACGGCCACGAGATCACCGCGGAGATTTCGCCGCTCACGGCGGGACTCGGCTGGACGGTGAAGCTCGACAAAGGCGCCGACTTCATCGGCCGCGCGGCGCTGCTCGCGGAAAAACAAAACGGCGCGCCGCACCGGGTCGTGTTCTTCAAGACCGGCGACCGTCGCATCGTGCGCGCGGACACGCCGGTGCTCGGAGTCGATGGCACGACGGTCGGCCGCGTGCTCTCGGGCACGCTCTCGCCGATTCTGAACGAGGCGATCGGCTCCGCGCTCGTCACCACCGCGGCCGCCGCGCAACCGCTCGCCGTCGATATTCGCGGCGCGAAGCTCGCGTTGCAGCCCGTCAAACCGCCCTTCGTTGATTTGAAAAAGATGTAGGTCGGGCTTTGCGCCCGACATTTTCATTGTCGGGGATAAACCTCGACCTACACAATCGCCGGAGAAAATTTCCATGAGCAACATCCCCGCCGACCTTCGCTTCGCGAAATCCCACGAGTGGCTGCGCGCCGAAAGCGACGGCAGCGCGACGATCGGCATCTCCGATTACGCGCAGAATTCGCTTGGCGACATCACCTACGTGCAGTTGCCGAAAGTCGGCGCGACGTTCAAGGCCGGCGAGGTGTTCGGCGTCGTCGAATCGGTGAAGGCCGCGAGCGATCTCTACGCGCCGATCGCCGGCAGCGTGATCGCGGTGAACTCCGCGCTCGAAGGCGCGCCCGAGACGGTGAATCGTGCGCCCTACGCGGACGGCTGGATGATCAAGCTGAAGCCGCTCGACGCCTCGGCGGCGACATCGCTGCTCGACGCCGCGGCCTACGCGAAGCTTGCGTAGGCAGGCGATTCGAGGGTTTGGCGGACATCGCGGCGGTTCGGGCTGGCCGCGCCGAATGGCGGAAAAAGGGATCGGGACCACTCCCGCGCTTGAAGGTCGCAGAGGAATTTTTCCGGTGCTTTTTGCCGCACGCGCCGACGAGAAATCGGCCTTGCACTTTCGAAGTCGGGCGTTTCCCTCGGCACACCTGATTCGGAGAGATGCCTGAGTGGCCGAAAGGGGCGGTTTGCTAAACCGTTGTAGGGGTTTAAATCCCTACCGAGGGTTCGAATCCCTCTCTCTCCGCCACTTCTGACAGAGGTAAATCCGATAATTCGTTGGAACTCGTGCCAGCGGCTGTGGCACGAGTGACGTTGAAATCCGCCGTAGAGCGGATGCGCAAGGACACCCGTAACGGTCAATTCCGTATTCGCCGCCTGATGGTGCGCGATCACGGCTTCCGCTATGCGACTTTCCAAATAATCGGCTACCTCGACGGCGAACGCATCCGCAAAAAATTCAAGTCGCGAGACGAGGCTATCGGAGAGAGAAACCGGCTCGCGGTGTTGGCTGCGAACACCGACAGCGGCACGCGCGCGATCAATACTCGTCTGACTGTCGGCCAAGTCGCAGAAGCCGAGTCTGCGTTTGCGAGGCTGGGCGAGAAGTCACTTTCGACCGCGGTCGAATGGTTCCTCACGACATACCGGCCACCTGTCACTCAGCAAAACCTTCTGAGCGCAAAGACCGCTTTTATCGCGGATCGTAAACAGCATGTGAGACCGATGACATTGCGTGACTACGAAGCGACGCTGACGGACTTTGTGGCCTTCGCCGCGAACAAGGTCAGCAACGTTCACGACGCCACCACGGGAATCGTGCTGGATTTTCTCGAATCTCGCAAAGTTGGAGCGAAACGGTGGAACAACCTTCGCGGCGACCTCAGCGCGTTTTTCGAGTGGTGCAAGACGCCGCCGCGGCAGTGGACGCGCGAGAACCCGGTGGTCCCAGTAAAGAAATTCAAGGTGGTCCGCTCCGTGCCAGAAATCGAATCCGCGGCCCGGTTAAAGGACCTCTTTGCGTTTCTGGAAACCTACACCGGAGACTATGGAATGCCGCAGCCCGCAGGCTTTCTAGTGCCGTATTTCGCGCTGGCGACGTTTGCCGGGCTGCGCCCATCGGTGGTCGAAGGCGAGATTTTCAAAATCGGTCAGCTCGCTGACGTGTCGAAGGTCATTGACCTCGACCTTGGCGTTATCCGGGTCACTCCCCACCTAGCAAAAACGAAGGATGTTCGCCAAATTACAATCCAGCCAAACATGCGTCAGTGGCTTTTGAACTACCCCGTGCGCGACTTTCCCATCTGCGTCCCGAATCTTAAAGTCCATGTGACCAACGTGCGCGAGCGATGGGGCCTCAAGGGTAAAGACGATGTCCTACGTCACACGTTCATTTCTATGCATGTCGCCAAGTTCAAGAGTGTCGGGGAAGCCGCACTTCAGGCTGGCAACTCGGAGGCGATGCTCAAGAGGCACTACCTGAATCTCGTGAGCGAATCAGAGGCGGCGGAATTTTGGAGCATCGTCCCCAGCGTTTGAACAAGGGTCTTACTTAGTCGCGCAATGAGCGGCAGCGCGGCTCAGAAAGCGGCAGTTAGTTGAAATCCGCCGTAGGTGATGAATCACCAAAGCTCACCTGCGGCAACCGCCCGTAAACTTGTCGATGGACATGGCTTGCTCGCAGCCTTGTTCGATGAACCCAGCAGGCCGTCGATCCGATGGCTTCGCTATGAGATGAGGCGCAAAACGATACCCTACTACAAAATCGGCCACTTTATCCGCTTCGATCCAGATGAAGTGCGGGAGGCTCTGGCCCTAAAATGCCTTGTTAAGCCATGAGCAGCGATCAAGCACTGGCGAAACTCGACCTCGCCAAGACAGCTCTGGCCGAATGCAAGACCGTGCTGGAGGCGAAGCAGATCGCCGATGCCGCGGCGGCGGCGCGGGTGTATCTGGAACGCACGAACGCCAGCGTGGAGACCGTGAACCGTGCGACGGAAATCCGCCTGCTCGCCGAGCGCCAGATGGGCGAATTCCTGAAGACGATGCCGAAGCATCCACCGGGCCCCGACTCAAAGCAAAAGATCGGTTCCGACGTGGAACCGATCCCAACGCTCGCCGAAATAGGCATCACGAAGAAGCAGAGCGCGACGGCGCAGAAGCTGGCGGGCATCCCCGCGCCCGAGTTTCACGAGCGCGTCGCGGTGGCCAAGGCCAGCGGCGGAAAGCTGAGCACGCGCCGCGTGCTGGAACTTTCGCCCGAGGCGAAGCGAGCGGGCGAGGAAGCGGCCAAGGACAGCGAGGGGCTCTGGCGGCTTAAATCACTTTGGAGAAAAACCTCCAAAAAAGACAGGGCGGCGTTCCTCGAATGGGTCCGCAGCCAACCATAGGTAAAAATGAACCCGCCTGACTATCCCGACCCTGCTCCATCCCTCGCGGTTCAGGAGCGCATCGCCGCGATGGACGCCGAAATTGCAAGCAGTCACGACCACGCGCGCCGATGGGAACTGTTCTCCAGAATTCAATTCCTGCTTTGGGGGCCCGCGTGGCGCGACCGCTTCGCAGCAGCGATCCGTGACCCATCGCATCCAGATCACGGATATTATCGGAGGTTCATATGAAGGGCGCTGTTTACACGCATCCGATCCAAACGGAGCTTGCGCTACCACACCGCGCAACCGACGAGATTCTTAAGGAACGACTCGCGCGCGCCGTGGCGGAATACGAGTCGGCTACCACGTCGGGACAACGCCTCGAAATCGGCGAAGAGATCGCTCGGCTACAACGAATGCTCGCGCCAGCCCGAAAGGTTGGGCCGCAGGGTGTCTGAGCGCAGCCAAAACGTCATCAGGTCGCAGCACGACAAGGCGCATCCGTTCACGCGGGTCGCAAATACGATTCTTCAAGACGAACGTCTATCGTTCCGAGCGCGGGGCATTCTGGCCTTCGTGTTGAGCCATCCCGACAACTGGACCCATTCAGCCGAAAAACTTTCGGCACGTAGCAGGGAAGGGCGCGATGCCGTGATTGCTGCGTTGGGTGAGCTGAAGGCACTGGGATACTGCCATAAGATTGAAGACCGGGACGCGCATGGGCATATCAAATCGCGCCTCGTTTTCTGCGAATCACCGAGCCCTGAAAACCCGGCTCCGGCTAATACCCTCACCGACGACGGAATTCCAGTTGTCGGACCGACAACGGAAAACCAGGCCCCGGTTAACCGACCACTGGAAAACCGACCACTGGAAAACCGGAGTCCGGTTTTTCAGGGCTCTTTGAAACGAATATCAGAAACGAATGTAGAAACGAATGAGAGAAACGAAGAGAAAAAGTCGGCTTCGCCTCTTGCTCAAAGCCCCGCCGACGCGACGGGCTTCGAGCCGAAAACACAGGAAGAGGACTCCTTCATTTCTTTTCCTGTAGCTGCCAAAGCGGGCGACCCGCGGGAGTGGCCGCTCACAATGTCAAAGGTCTCCGAATACCGCGCGACCTTCCCGGGGCTGGATGTCGAGGGCGAGTGTCGGAAGGCGCTTCAGTGGACGAGGGACAACCCCACGCGTCGTAAGACAGCACGAGGGATGCCCAAATTTCTTTTTGGCTGGCTTGAGCGAGCGCAGAACGGAGGGCGGTTTCCGCAGCGCGGTGACGTGATCATGGGCGCAGCTACGAACGGCGCAAATCGCTTCCAACAGAAGGCCGCCACGACCGAAGAACACGGCCGGGGCTTCTTCGCAGACACAAACTACGACCAATGAATTTAGACCAAGACCGTGCGGCCGAAATGAGCTGCGAGTTAAAGCAATTTTTCGATTGGGTAGCAACCGGCGGTAAACCGGGCAGCATGGAGTTGGCTGAACGCCCCGCGATCTTTCGCCGCTTGATGGGTGCGCTCGTGACGCTCGATCTACTCACGCCGGGCGACGTTGCACGCGAGATGGCGCGCGGCGGCATAACGCCGGCTGAGCTTAGCGGGACCGTTGGCTTCATCAGAAAAAAATTCCCGAACGCGGTCGGGCGCGCGCGGTAGCCGACGCACCCACCCCCCGTAAGAAGTCTCCTTGGCGAAAAACGTAGGGCGCTGGTTCGGCGGCAGACCGACGACCACCTATGTTGGGTCTCAAAAGTCCGTTTACACGATAACAAGGGTATTTCTCCTCTGAGGGCGGTGTCTGAACCGTGTAAACGTCGGGCGTCCGTTGACACGCCATTTATACTCGCCCCACCCCCCACGTTGAGACTCCTGCGCGTTAGCGGGATCGCGGCTACGCGACCATTTTTTCGACGAGGGAGCGAGCGCGACCGCGGCGATTTACACGGCAGTGGTTGAAATCCGCCGAAGGGTAACGGCGAACATTTGCCGTCCTCATATGAACGAACCACGAAAACTTGTTAGCCGATCTGCACTCGCGCGCCAGTGCGCGCTTCCGCTCGCAACCACCGCTCGCCGACTAGCGAAACTCGGGATCGAGCCGGACGCCGAACTCGTCGTAGCGACGGGCGGCAATGTCGCCTCGCATCCATTATTCGCGGAGTCGCGACTCGATGAAATTCAGCGCGCGATCACGGGCTTACACCACCCCGAAGCGATGTCGGTCAGCTAACGCACCCATGACACTCGCCGATCAAATTTCAGCCGGAGTCGAGCGCCTTCGTGCGAAGCTGAGTTTCGCCCCTAGCTCGACACTCCCCGAGCGGCTATCCGCCGTTCAGGCGGCCGAGGCAGCCATCCAGAATCCAGCCGCGTTGTCCGACGCTCGCGCCCGAATCAGCCAGCTTGAGGGCGAGATGCGTTGAGGTCGTGTAAACACTTTGGAGCAACCGACCATGCCATGCGGCGCACCGGGTCCGGTTGACTCGGTGCAGCTCCGAAAAAAGCCCTCGGCGGATCGCGGTTCTAGTGTCTTCCGCGATCCGCCGAGGCAAATTCTCCACCGATGAAAACCAACGTGGCTGACAAACTTCGTGGGCGGCACCGCGACACGCTAGAGGGCGTCATCGCAGAGGTGCAGGCAGAGTTGAAAAAAATCTCTGTCACACGCATCAAAGCCCGAGCGCTCGAATGCAAGATTCGCATCCCGTTGTTGGTGCCGCTGCCGGCCCTACGTCGTGGCCGGAGCGTCGGCTGGTGGCAATTTCAGCTCGACCAACTTAAAGCCGGACAGAACGACCTCGTGACCCAGTGTGCGCGGTTTGAAGCCATCCAGAGCGCCGCGCGTGCCGAGCTGCGCAAGCAGAAGAAGGAGGCCGGACATGGGCGCTGAAGGCGGCAACTCCCTGCTCTGGCGGATGGGGCTCATCGACGACGATTTTCGCGACGGGCTCGTGAAGGCGGGCGAAGGAGTTGAGACGCTGAATCGATCGGCCGAAGCCATCGGCCGCGGTCTGGCCGGCGGCGCGATGGTCGAATGGGCGAAGCGCACGACGGACGCGGCGGCGGCAACGCTATCGATGGCGCGCAATCTCGAAATCTCGACGGACGCGCTCCAGGCATTCCAGTTCAAGGTGCGTGAGGCGAACGGATCGAGCGAAGAGGCCAACCGCGTGCTGGAGACGACGCGCGCGAAGCTGGACGAGCTGAAGGCGGGTTCGGAGCCGGCCATCGAGTCGTTCGCGAAACTCGGGCTGACCGCCGAGGATTTCGTGGGGCTGTCGCTGGATCAATCGCTCGAAAAGGTGGCGCGCGCCTACACGGAGAACGCGGACCGCGCGGGCGCGTATGCAGCGCTACAGGAAATCGTGGGACGGTCCGGCCGCGACCTGACGGGCGTGCTGAAGGAACTCGGCGACGAAGGCATGGGCACCTTCGTGAAGCAGGCGAAGGAAGCGCACGCCGTCATGGACAGCGGGCTCCTGTCGGACCTGACGGAGCTGAAGAAGAATTTCGAGATCGGGACGAACGCGATCAAAACATGGGGCGGAACGCTGCTGGGCTACCTCAACGGCAGCATGGAGGTGCTGGGGGCGTTGTTCGGCGAGCTGTGGCAGTTCGGCGAGGCGCTGTTGGTCGGCGGGCCGTTCTCGGAGAAAGGACGAGCGCAGATGAAAGCGGCGGTCGATGCGACAATCGACGTGCTCGACAAGATCGGATCGAAAGAGGGGTTGTTTAGCCAGAAGGCCAAGGAGACGACGACGGCTCTGGAGGCCCAACGCGAACCGCTGCGCGAGTCCTCCCAGCTCATCGCCGAGCGGGCGAAATACGAAGAGCTGATGAACAAGCTGACCGCGGAGAGCGCGGACAGCGCCACGAAGCTCGCGACGCTCGACGCGCAGATCAAAGAGCACGTGGCGGCGGCGGCGGCGGCGGGCTCGGACCAACTGCGCGCGCAAAAGGAGCTGAACAAGGCGGCGGAACTCGAAATCGAATTTCACAAGGCGAAGCTCGACTACCAGCAACGCCAGCTCGACATGAAGCTGAAGGAGCTGGAGGCCCAACGCTCGCTGTTGCCGCTGTGGGAGCAGGGCAGCGTGCTCGCGAAGGAACAGAGCGCGGTGAACGCGGAGATCGCGCGCTACAAAAAAGAGCACCTCGACACGTCGAAGCTCGAGAACGATGCGCTCGCGATCAAACAGCGGATGAACGAGCTGAACAAACAGATCGTCTCCGACGAGGTGAAGGCGACGCAGGACTTGCTTTCCAACGACCGGCTGCGGAACGAAGAGGGCCGCATCCACCTGCAACTGCTCAACGGGGAAATCACACAGCAGCAGGTGCAATCCGAGGCCGAAGGGCTGCTCGCGAAGATGGCGAGCGGGCTGACGGACAGCGAACGTCTGCGGCTGGAGGCGCTCGTGAGCCAGCTCACGTATCAGCAAAAGCAGGCCGAGCTTCAGTCGATCCTCGCGAACGGCGTGGACAACCTGACGGAGCAGGACAAGAAGCGGCTGGCGGTGCTGACGGGGCAGACGGAGCAGCTCACGAAACAGAAGCAGACCGTCGATAGCATCATCTCGGCGTGGGATGGCTTCACGACCTCGGCGAGCAACACGTCGAATCCCGCGAACCAGACGACGGAGCAGCTCCAATACGAAGCGACGAACCTGAAGAAGCAGCTCGAGCAACTGCGGCTCGAAGATCGCAGCGGGCAATTCTTCGACGCGGCGACGGGCAACGCGGTCTACGGGACGCCGGCCCTCGTGCAACAGTCGCTCGCGAACATTCAGAAGGAGTTGGATGAGCGGCGTTCGTTCGAGCTGAACTTCGGGGCATTCGGGCAGGCGAGCGCGCAGCAGCTTTTCCAAGGCTCGCCGCAGGAATTTCAGCGGCTGCTCCAGATCGCGAACCAAGACCTCGCGGCGAAGATCGGGGCGCAGACGGAACAGGTGACGCAGATCAATCAGCGGCTGGCAAAAATCGTGTGACCATGAAGACGCGTTTGACTCTGTGCCTACAAACCCAACTTCAGCGCCTCTGAGCGGGCTATTCGATACGGCTTCCCCACCGGAAGCACCCGCACCTTGCGTCGCCGGATTTGGTCGTAGAGCCAGTCACGGCTCCGCTTCATCCCGACCCGCTCCAGCTCGTCCAAAAACTCTTCGACCGTAAGCACGTCCTTCGCGATTTGGGAGTTCGTCGTATTCGCAGCGTTTACACGCTTCATGATCTCGGCGATGTCCCGGTGCATCGCATCGAGCTTCTCCAGAATCTTTGTCTGCTCGCTCATGCCGCACCTCCGGTCGTCACCAGCTTGAGCAGTTCGCTCCGTGAAATGTGATGCGGCAAACCCACCGGGAGCACCCGAATGCGACGAAGGCGGATTTGCTTGTAGACCCACTTCCGCTCGCGCTTCACACCCGCCTTGTCCAGCTCGTCGAGAAATTCGGCGACAGTTAGCGCATCCTTGGCTATTTGCGTTGGGCTCGGTGGCGTATTCGTGTTGTTTACACGGCTCATTATGTTGGCGAGGTCGCGCGCCAGAGACGTGCGCAATTCAAACATCTCTCGTTGAAGCCCGGCGACCATGCCGAGCAGGGCATCCAGTTTTTTGTCCATTTACGAACGACTCAGAGCGGCTGAGACACCGGACGGTTCTTTGACGACGTGCCCGGTTTGTCATGGCCGCACGCGCCGTGGTCGTTTCTGTTCGCGCGTTGGTCGTCGCGCTCCTCCGACCGTGCAGCGATCTCCACGCGCGACAACAGAAAACCCCGCGGTGGTCGGCCGCGGGGTTCCTGTTGGTCGCTTCTTGAGGTTGGTCGTTTCTTTTCTGGTCGTTGGTCGGGTTGGTCGCTTCTTTTCCCCTTGCGGATTACGCGGCGCCCGCCGTCAGGCGTGCGTGCTTCTTCCGCTGCTCGCGCTCGATGCCGATGCACCAATCGCGAAAATCCCAATCGCTCATTCGCCGCCCCCGAATGCGCTCGATGGCCGCGCGGCCGGCTGCGAGTTCAGAGAAATCGGACATCGGAACCACGTCGTCCTCGATCCACTTTCCGCGCGGTCCGCGCTCGACCGAGACGAAGTAGGTCGTCGGCTCCTTCACTACCGGCAACAGCTCTGGATAGGGCGCTGTGTTGACGGACCACGCGACGATCACGCCTTCGTCGGCGGTGACGAAATCAGGCGTGTAGACCGCGCCGTTCACGAGACGGAGCATCAAGCATCCGATCCCAACGAATGGCCAGCAATCGGCCCGTAGCTTGGCGAGAAACGCCTTCTCTGTGGCGGTCAACGTAGCCGTCGAGCGGCCACGCGTAACGATAGCACCGCTGACGCGGTGGAGTTCTTGTTCTGCGCGCATGACTGGTTTTCCTTTCGGTCGCGGATTGGGCTTCTTACGGCCTGTTCCGCGAAATAAAACCCCGCGCCGAGCGATGGGTAAGAATTGGGTGCCAGTCGAGACACCCTCCACCGCCCAGCGCGGGGCGATTGGCGACTACGTTTAATTTGGCTTCTTACGGCCATGTCCGATGCTCTCAGAATGGTCCGCAGAGGCAAGCAGAAGCGTGTTATATTGGTCGGTATTTTTTCTTACTCGTGCCAGCCTCGTGCCAAATTGCTTGTTTAAGTTGCCGTTCGTTGCCATTCTCTGCCGAGAACGAATGGACAAAAAACAGAGCCTTAACCCGGCTCTGTCAGAGGTAGAGACTGAGAGCAGGCTATCGAAGCCCGATTTTCAGGCTCCGGTAGAACAGGGTTCGAATCCCTCTCTCTCCGCCATCTGCCGTTCGAGCTGCAACAACGTGCTGAAATGGTCGGGCGCGTCTCCTTTGACGCGCGATTCAGGATCGTCGTTCGCTCTGAATCGACGGCTGAACGACAAGCTGCCTACCGCGATATCCTGCGCGACGCGTGAAGTCGCGCGCGACATTCCCGTCCCGGCCCGATTCAGCTTTCGTCGTCCACCGGCCGGTCCAGTTCGTCGCGGCATTCGGCGACGACGCGGAGCCAGATTTCGCGCAGATCGAAAAGCCGGCGCAGCGCATCCTCGCGCCATGCCTGGGCGTGCCGGTGCTGGCTCGCGGCGTCGGAATTGACGAGCGCGAGCGTGCCGTTGAGCGCGGACAGCGCGCGCTTGAAAAGGCTCACGGCCATCGCGTAGTCGCCGAAATCCAGCGCGTGGATCGCCTGCACGGCCTGCTCTTCGCCGCGATGCAACGACGCGAGCAGCGCCAGCGCGAGCGGTTGCGGCACTTTCGCGCCGTCGGCGGCGAGCGCCTGCCACGAGCGGTTCAAGCCGAGATAAATCGCCTTCGTCGCGACGAAGATCGGATTCTTGTGCAGCGTGTAGACGTCGTTTTCGTCGCCGAACTCGGCGTCGTCCTCATCGGCCGCGGCTTCGTCCTCCGTCTCGGCGTCGTCGCTCCACACCTGCTGGCCCCAGCCCATTTTTTCCGCGACTTCGTCGATGCGATCCGCGCTGTCGCGGCACGATTCGTAGATGCGGAGGTAACGGTGCACGGCCTCGTCCTGCTCGCGCAAATAGCGCTCCCAATCGAACTCGTTCCAAGCCAGGTCGCCGCGTTCGTCCCACTCGCCCTCGGGGCCGCCGTCAGAATCGAAATTGCTCATTCTGTTGGGGCAAAACTGAGAAGGGGCGGACGGGAAACGCAAATAAAAATCCCGGCGCAACTCGCGCGCGGAACTCGACTCCGCCGATGTTGCCGGGCAGCGCGACGAGCGTCGACAGGCGCGTCCGGCCGATCGCGCGCCGCCGCGGATAAACGGTTGAATCGTCGCGTCCGGCTCCTACGGTCGGGCACTCGCCTTATGCCCGACGTGCACCACGAGACGGTTTTTTTCAGCGGCCACGTGCAGGGCGTGGGTTTTCGCTACGCGGTGCTGCAGACGGCGAAGGAATTCGAGGTCGCCGGTTTCGTGCGCAATCTGGCCGACGGCCGCGTGCAGCTCGAAGCGGAAGGCGCGTCGGACGAGATCGCGGCGTTTGTCTCGGCGGTCGAGGAAAAGATGCACGGTTTCATCCGCAAGGTGGAGCGCGCGAGCGCCACGCGCGCACCGGAGTTCCGCGGCTTCGCGATCCGGTGAACACGCCCGCGGTCGCTCCCGTCGGCGTCGCGGCCATCGAGCTGCGCGGCGTCGTCAAGGATTTCGCGGTGGGATTGCGCGGGGTGAAAGTGCGCGCGGTCGACGCCGTCACGCTGCGCGTGGAGCCGGGCCAGGTTTACAGCCTGCTGGGCCCGAACGGCTCCGGCAAAAGCACGACGATCAAGCTCGTGCTCGGCCTGCTCGAGCCGACGGCCGGCACGTGTGCGATCTTCGGTGTGCCGAGTGGTCGCGTGGAAGCGCGGCGTGAAGTGGGCTACGCGCCGGAGTCGCCGGCGTTTTATCGTTACCTCACGGGACGCGAGCTCGTGCGCTTCTGCGGGAAACTGTGCGGACTCGGCGGCCGCGAGCTCGAGCGGCGCACGAGCGACGTGCTCGCGAGCGTCGGCCTTGCCGAGGCGGCGGATCGGAAACTTGGCCTCTATTCGAAAGGCATGCTGCAACGCGTCGGCGTCGCGCAGGCGCTCGTGCACGATCCGCGCCTGTTGATTCTCGACGAGCCGACGGCGGGCGTCGATCCCGCCGGCGCGGCGGAGATGGGCGAACTCATTTTGAAACTCAAGGCGCAGGGCCGCACCGTGCTCGTCACCTCGCATCTGCTGGGACAGATCGAAGAGGTGTGCGACCGCGTCGCGATCCTCGATCGCGGCCGGCTGGCGCTCGAAGGGACGATGGACGAATTGCTCGGGCGCGCGGGACGGCAGTCGCTCGTCGTCGAGTCGCTCTCGCCGGCGCAACTCGA
The DNA here is from genome assembly GCA_035545575.1 of Opitutaceae bacterium. Taxonomy (GTDB): domain Bacteria; phylum Verrucomicrobiota; class Verrucomicrobiia; order Opitutales; family Opitutaceae; genus ER46. Next base: position 14,572 of record DASZYB010000054.1, read on the forward strand.
GGAGTTGCGGGCGTGGCTGGCCGCGCGTGGCCGTGCGCTCGAAGCAGTCGAGACGCCGCGCGCGCGGCTCGAGCAGCTTTATCTCGCGCGAGTGAAACGAAAGGACGCGCCGTGAGCGGGGTGCCGTTTTCGCCGCGCCGCGTGGGGCTCATCGCGCAAAACACGCTGCGCGATGCCGCGCGGCAGAAGCTGTTTCATTTTTTCCTGCTGCTCGCGCTGGCGCTGGTCGTGGGCGCGCGCTGGCTGCGCGATTTCAATTTTGGCGCACCGGAGCTGAAATTTCTCGCGGATTGCGGCTTCGGCGCGATGGCGCTTTTCGGCGCGGCGCTGATGATCACGGCCACCGCCCAACTGTTCTGCGGCGAAAGCGAAAGCCGCACCGTCGAGACGGTGCTGGCGAAGCCGGTGTGGCGCGCGGAATTCGTGCTCGGAAAATTTCTCGGCGCGATCGCGGTCGCGGCGATTTTTTGCGTGACGCTGACCGTCGCGCTCGCCGCGGTGCTGTGGTGGCGCGAAGGCGAACTGGCGCGCGACTACCCGGAGGCCTTCGCCGCCGGGCGGCAGGTGAGCTACGCGAATCTCTGGCTCGCGGGCTGGCTGCACTGGCTGCGGCTGGTCGTGCTTGGCGGGCTCGTGCTGCTGGTCGCGAGCTACGCGCGGACGCAGCTTTTCGCCGTCGCGATGGGATTCCTGGTCTGGGCGATCTGCCAGTTTCAGGCGCTCGCGCACGATGCTTATGCGCGCTCGAGTTCGGCGGCCGCGCGCGCGGTCGGCGCGGGGATCGCGGTGCTGTTTCCAAATTTTCAACTCTTCACGCTGGCGGATGGGCTCGCCGCCGCGGATGCGCCGCCCGTGCTGGCGGTGGTGCGCGTGACGGCCTACGCGCTGCTCTACGCGGCGGCGGGCGCGGCGCTGGCGATTTTCAGTTTTCGTCGCCGTGAACTCTAGGATTATCGCGTTCGTCACGATCGTCGGCGTGCAGGCGCTCGCGGGCGCGCTGGCGAATCGCATCGCGGCGCCGACGTGGGCGGCGCAACGCGCGCGCGAACCGGCGCTGGAGTTGCCCGCGGGCGTGGCAGCCGGGCAGGGCGCGACGCTCGCGATGCTCGGCGGATTTCGCGGACTCGCGGCCGACGCGGCGTGGCTCGAGTTACAGGCGGCGTGGGAGACGCGCGACCTCGCGGCGACCGACACGCTCGTGCGTCTCGTGCCCGCGATCGATCCGCGGCCGGTTTATTTCTGGCTCAACGGCGCGCGGATCGTCGCGAACGATCTTCCCGCGTGGCGCATCGAGGCGGAGGGCGGCTACGCGGCGGTGCCGGCGGCGCGGCACGAGGAGATCGAGCGCGAGCAGGCGCGGCTCGCGCTGGCGCAGCTCGACCGGGCGCTGGCGTTTCACCCGCACAACGCCGAGCTGCGCATCGAGCGCGCGAACATCGAGCTCGTGCGCCTGGGCGACACCGCGGCCGCCGCGGAGGATTACCGGCGCGCGGCGGAGCAGCCGGGCGCGCCGTATTATGCGGCACGGCTGCACGCGGAAATGTTGCGCCGGCTCGGACGGCGAGCGGAAGCGCTCGCGTGGCTCGTGCAGATTCATCCGGCGCTGCCGCGCGACGAACCCGCCGCGGAGGCCGAGCTGGTGCTCGCACGCATTCGCGCGCTCGAGCGCGAACTCGGCGTGCCGGCGGAGCGAAGTTATCGCCCGGCGCGGTGAGGCGCGCGAGCGTGTGGCGCGGCGCGTGAAACTTTGACAGCGCTCCGCGAGCCTGCTTGCTGGGCATCTCCCCGAATGGTCATCCACGCGCCATTTTTCATCCTCGCGCTCGTGCTGCTCTGGTTTCCGCGGCGCCTGATGCGCTTCGGCGCGCCGGTGCTGAAGCGGAAAAAGCGCGCGCGCGGCGCCGGCGAGTTTCGCGAGCGGCGCGAGTCGGGCGATCCGCGCGTGGATTTTCGCCGCGAGTTTCGGAAGCCGCGGAATTATTTCGATCTGCTGCGCGGCATCGCGGGCGGGCTGGCGCTCGTCGGCGGACACGGCATCGCGCCGAGCGTGTCGGCCGGATCGGACGACCCGAGCGCGCACTGGCTCGTGCTGGGCGTGCAAGCCGCGGTCCTGCTT
>DASZYB010000055.1:0-25967 GCA_035545575.1 Opitutaceae bacterium
GAAGAAGGTGAACGACAAGGTGCCGTTCTTCGGCGACATCCCGCTGCTCGGCCGGCTGTTTCGCTCGAAAGGCGAAAGCGCGCAGAAACGAAACCTGCTGATCTTCGTGACGGCGAACCTGGTGAGCCCCGGCGGCTCGCCGAAAAAGCAGTCGTTGCAAAGCACGCCGGCCAACTCGCTCTTCCAAAACCCGACAATCGTCACGCCCGCCAGCGCCGAGCCGCGGACGCGGGGAGGGAAGTGAGCGCACGCGCACCATGAAAGCGAACCTGCGGTTTTGGTTTTCCTCGGTCGCGCTGCTGCTCGCGTGCGCGGCGCCGCGGGCATTTGCGACGCCGACGATTTCAATCACGGCGCCGGCGACCGGCAGCACGCAAAATCTCGTGGGCACGCCGCCAACCTTCACGATCACTGCGACCACGGCCATCGGCAGCAGCCCGGTCGGCACGCTGGTTTCCTCGGTAAACTTTCTCGTGAACGGCACCTCTATCGGCACCGTCGGTGGCGGTGCGTTTGGAGCGGGTTATTCGTTCGATTGGCATCCGACCGCGCCCGGCACCTACACGCTGACGGCGCAGGTGACAGACACTTCGGTCGTCACAACTGGCACCAGTCCCAATCTCAACACCGCCACTTCTCCGCTCGTGATCGTCACGATCACCGGCGCGTTTCCGAGCGTGACGCTCAGCACGACGCCGGCGGCGACATCGTTTGGGTTGGGCTCGACCGTCACGTTGAACGCGACCGCGACGCCGACGAGCGGTGCGACCGTCAGCCGCGTCGATTTCCTGTCGGGCACAACCGTGATCGGCAGCGCGTTTTCCTCAAGCGGCGGTTTCTACAGCTTTTCCTGGATTCCCTCCGTTGCGGGCGCGACGGCGCTTACCGCGCGCGTCACCGATACCGCGGGATATTCGGCCACCTCGGCGGCGAGCAACGTCAATATCACCGTCCCCGGCGTCACGCTCACGAGTCCGCTCAACGGCGCCGGCCTGACGGTCGGCACGTCCGTCACGCTCGCGGCCAACGCATTCGCCGTGAGTCCCGCGACGGTTGCCAAAGTTGATTTTCTCACTGGGACAACGCTCATCGGCACGGCGACGTCGGTGCCTTATTCGGTGACGTGGACCCCAACCACCGCGGGCAACGTGTCGTTGACTGCACGCGTGACCGACTCGAATGGCGCGCCCGTTACTTCCTCTGCGGTCACCGTCACCGTTTCCAACGCGATCTCGAATCCTTCGTCGCCGCCCACGATCACGCTGACGAGCCCCGTGAATGGCGACGTAGTTCCTCTCGGCACGACTGCAACGCTTACCGCCTACGCGACGGGAGGAACCGGTGCGAGTGTGACGCGCGTGGATTTTCTTGTCGGCGGTTCGACCGTTGCGACGGCACTCGCGCCGACTTCTGGTTCGACCTACACCGCGAGTTGGACTCCGACAGTAGCCGCAGTGCCGGTGTTGACGGCAAAGGTGACCGATTCCAATGGCAACACTGCGACCTCCGCGGCCGTGAACGTGAATGTCACAGCGCCGAACATAACTCTCACAAGCCCCAGCGCCGGCACGAGCGTGAACGTCAATGTGCCAGTGATTTTGACGGCGAACGCCACGGCTGTCTCGCCCGCGACGATTTCGAAAGTGGATTTCTTTGCTGGCACGACACTCGTCGGCACGGCGACCGGCACCGGCCCGTCGTATTCGGTCAACTGGACGCCGGCGGCCGCAGGCAATACCTCCCTGACCGCGCGCGTGACCGATTCGAACGGCGCCGCAATCACCTCGAGCGCGGTCTCGGTCTCAGCTTCGGTTGCGAATCCGACCGTCGCGCTGACCTCGCCCGCGCCGGGCTCGGCGCTCAACGCGAATACTCCGGTCACGCTTACGGCAACAGCCACGGGTGGTGCCGGCACGGTGGCCAAGGTCGACTTCTTCGCCGGCACGACGCTGGTCGGCACCGCGACGAGTGCGCCTTATTCGGTTTCGTGGACGCCGACGACGATCGGCGCCGTTTCGCTCACGGCGCGCGTGACGGATTCCGCCAACGCGACCGCGACCTCTTCGGCGGTCAGCGTCACGGTCGGCGCCAGCGTCGTGCCCGTGGTCGCGCTGAGTCTTTCGCCGAACACCGCCGCCGCCGCGGGAAGCACGACGCTGCCCGCCGGTGCAACGCGCAACATCGTCGCCACGGTCACGCCGGTGTCGGGCACGGCGATCGAGCGCGTCGAGTTTTTCATCAACGGCACCAAAGTGGGGCAGGACGTCGCCGCGCCTTACAGCTACCGCTACCTCGCGCCGACGACGGCGGGCACGTATGTTTTGTCCGCGCTCGCCACCGACAACGCGGGCAACACCGGCAGCGCACAGGTCTCGCTCAACGTCGTCTCCGCCGTCGGCTCGCCGCCGACGATCAATCTTCTCGCGCCGACGAACGGCGCGACCGTCGTGCCCGGCTCCGCGATCGTGCTCGCCGCCGCCGCGCTCGGCAACGGCGGCAGCATCGCCAGCGTGCAATTCTTCGCCAACGGCAGCCCCGCCGGCATCAACAGCGGCAACGCGCTCACCGCTTCGCCTTACACGTCTTCGTTTACCCCGACGCTGCCCGGCACCTACCTGATCGACGCGATCGCGACCGACGACCGCGGCAACACGACGATCTCGAACTCCGTTTTCATCACCGCCGCGTTCAGCACGCCGACGGTGAGCATCACCTCGCCGAGCACGACCGGCACCGTGCGCGTGACGCCGAATGTCCCGCTCAATCTCACCGCCACCGCGACCGCCGGCACCGGCGCGAGCGTGCTGCTCGTGGAGTTCCTGCTCGACGGCGTGCAGATCGGTTCGCGCAGCGCACCGACGAGCGGCACGTCGTATACGCTCACGTGGACGCCCACGACCGCACAGCTCGGCACGCACGTGCTCATGGCGCGCGTCACCGACAGCAATTCGCTCAGTGCCGTCTCACCGGCGAACGTCAGCCTCAACATCGCCAATGTCGTCGGCACGCCGCCGACCGTCACGATCGCCGCGCCGACCGGCACTGCCGCGACGAATCTCCAGACGCTTTCGACCGTCAACCTCATCGCCAACGCCTTCGCCACCGGCACGAACAACAGCCTCACGAGCGTCGAGTTTTTCCTCAACGACGCCAGCATCGGCGTCGCGACACGCGAGCAGACGACCAATCTCTACCGCCTCGCCTACAATTTCGGCGCCTACGATTTCTCCACGATCACGCCGACCACGCCCGACGCCAACGGCAACACGCGCTACCCGCTCGCGCTCTACGCGATCGCGAAAGACAACAACGGCAACCAGACGATCTCGGCGACGACCAATCTCATCGTCACGCAGTCGACCAGCACGGCGCCGACGGTGACGTTGCAGGCCGCCGGGGTGACGACCGTCACGCAGAACACCGCGGTGCAGTTGACCGCGAGCCCGGCGGATATCGATGGCACCGTGGTCTCGCTCCAACTTTTCGCCAACGGCACGGCCTCCGGCGGCGCGGTGTTGAATCCCGGCCAGCAAGTCTCGCTCACGTATACGCCGACGACCGCGGGTAGATTCAATCTCTACGTCACCGCCACCGACGACACCGGCAACGTCGCCGTGTCCACGCCCTCCGTCGTGATCACGGCCAATCCCACCGCAGCGCCGACCACCGCGCTCACGCAGCCGGCCAACGACGCGACGATCACGAACGTCGGCGCGCTCGTCTTTCTCGAGGCGACGGCGAGCACCTCGGATCCTTTGCAGGTGCCGACCGTGAGCTTCGTCGCGACCGGCAGCGGCGGCGCGCGCACGAACATCACCAACGTCCAGCGCGTCGGCACGACGACGACGTATCGCGCGACGTGGGTGCCGACCGTCGCCGACACTTACACGATCACGTCGTCCGCGGTCGTCGGCTCGCTCTCGGCGACGAGCGCCGTCTCGCATCGCGTGCAAGTGAAGACCGTCTCGGGCATCGCGCCGGTCATCTCGATCACCGGTGGTTTTCCGACGAGCGTGACGACGGCGTCGACCGCCAACTTCACCGCCACTGCGTCCGACGGCGACGGCGCGGTGACGAGCGTGGAATTTTTCGTCAACCGCAGCAGCGTCGGCCAGGCCGTGCGCGATCAGCTCAACAACACGTGGCGGTTGACCGCGTCGTTCGGCGGATTGATCGCCGGCTCCTACGAGATCGTCGCCCTCGCGCGCGACAACACCGGCAATCTCACCGCGTCGAACACCGGCACGATCGTCGTCACCGCCGCGACGAGCAGCGTGCCGCCGTCGATCACCGTCTTCGCGTCGCCCACATCCGTCGCCTTCGGCCAGTCGGTCGTGTTGACCGCGAGCGCCAGCAGCAACGCCAACGGCGGCAGCGTGAGCGGCATCCAGTATTTCGCGAATGGCACGTTTCTCGCCGGCCGCACCACGCCCGGCGCGTATCAGTTCACCTGGACCAACGCCGCCTCCGGCACCTACAACGTCTACGCGATCGCGACCGACAACGCGGGCAATACGACCGTCTCGCCCGCCGTGCAGGTCACGGTGCGCGTATTCAATCCCGTCGCCGACAACGACGCGTTTGTCCTGCAGAGCTACATCGACATCGCGAACAACAACTCGCCGAATCTCATTCTCGCCGCGTCCTACAGCGCGCAGTTGACCGCTGGCACGCTCACGCGCGGCCAGCTCGTCAGCACGCTCACGCACGAGACCGGCTTCGCCGGACCGTCGAACATCCTCGCCGCCTACTACGTGCTCATGGGCCAGTGGCCCAATCTCACGAACTACGCGAACCTCCTCGGCTCCTTCCGCAACAACCTCGCCGGCGCGATCGGCAACATCCTCACGTCACCCGAATACATCGCGAAATATCCCGAGCACGTCACGCCGACCGTCGCGCTGCTCGAGAATCCGGCCGGCGCGATTCCGGCGACGACGTTCGAGGCGCGCATCTGGGCCAACGTCGGGCTCGGCCGGCCCAGTGCGGCGGCCGATGTCGCCTTCCGCAACAATCCCACCGCGCTCGCCACGCTCGGCCGCGGTTACAACGTCGCCGGCCTCAACACCGCGATCGCCGAATTCATCACCAACACCAATTCGACGAATGCGGCCTTCAACAAGATGGTGGCCGCCGCCACGCTCTACTACCAGCTCGACAAGCCACCGCTGGCGATGAGCACCGACGACATCGCCGCGCGCGTCACGGCGCTCGTGAAATTGCCCGACGTCGCCGCGATCGCCGACGCCGTGCTGCAGGACACGCTTTATCTCTACCGCTACGTCACGATCACCACGCAGCCGCAATCGCTCACCGTCGCCGCGGGCGCGAATGCGACCTTCAGCGTCGTCGCCGTCGGCCAGCCGCCGCTCGCGTATCAATGGCTTTTCAACGGCTCACCGATCGTCGGCGCCAACACCACCTCGCTCACGCTCACCAACGTCGACACCACGAAGACCGGCGCGTATTCCGTCGTCGTCACGAGCAGCGTCGGCACCGCCACGAGCCAGGTTGCGATCCTCGGCCTGTCCTCGACCGGAAAAGTCACCGGCGCGAGCCGCCAGGTTGCCGCCGACATCCGCGCCGCGACGGGCGTCGTCTACGATCAAGTGCTGCTCCAGGGCGATTCGACGACGATCACCGCCGATCCCGGCAAGATCACGCGTCTCTCCTACGTCGACCTCAACGACGACATCGTGCAGGTCGAGTTTTCCGGCGCGGGCTCGTTGTCGCTTGTGCTCGAAGACCCCGCCGGTCCCGCGCCCGCGGCGAACTACGATCAGCCCGACGTCGCCTACATGAAAGGCCACGCCGGCATCGTCATCACCGGCGCCAACGAGACGACCAACGTCGCGATCTTCAGCGTCGGCCGCGCGACCGCGATCAACCAGGGACTTTTCCGTGCCGACGTGAATTACGACGGCGTCGCCGACATCGGATACATCGCGATCCTGAGCACGGACGGACATTTCGGCGGGGTGCGCACGGGCAACGCGAGCTACTTCGCGACGAAGGGCTACACCGGCATCTTCGCCCCGGGCGTGCAATTCGACGGTCCGGTCTACGTCGGCGACATCCACGCCGCCGACGACGCGACGCCGGTCCTGCTCCTCGGCTCCGCCGCCGACACGCGCATCACCGGCGGCAATCTCGCCCAAGCCAACGGCGCTCCGGTCGAAGTGAGCGGCCTCACGAATCTGCAATTCGTCGACGGCCGGAATTCGCAGGGAAAACTTCTCCCCGCGCAGGCGAATCAGGCGCAGTTCGACGAGGACGGCGTGGACGTGACGGATGCACTCGTGAGCAGGCCGGCGCCGTGAATGGGAGTCTCGCCAGAATCCGCTCGAGTTTCGCTGTCAACATTTTGACCTGTGTGGCACGGGCGTTTCGCCCGTGATTCGGCCGCAGCGCGCGAAATGGCAGAGCCGGTTGCTCGAAATTTGAAATCACCATCGGGGATTTTGAAGATAACCGCGCCAGCGCGCGGCGAGCCTTCTTGACCGCGCGGGTGAGCGGGTGTGATTTGCCCGCATGTCGAAATGGTTGCTCGTTGACGGATTCAATCTCGCCTACCGCTGTTTCCACGCGCTGCCGGAGCTGACATCGTCGAAAGGTTTTCCGACCGGCGCGCTGCACGGCTGGGTGAAATCGCTTTGGAAGCTCATCGACCAGGAAAAGCCCGACGCGACGCTCGTGTTCTTCGATCTCGGCGAATCGCAGGATCGGCTTGCGCTCCTCGCGGAATACAAGGCGCAGCGCAAGCCGATGCCGCCGCCGCTCGTGCAGCAGATCGAGCCGATCAAGCAGCTCACGCGCGCGATGGGTCTCGCCGGGATCGAACAGGACGGCGTCGAGAGCGACGACCTGCTCGCGTCCGAGGCGGTCGCGCTGGCGAAGCAGGGGCACGACGTGATCATCGTGAGCAGCGACAAGGATTTCGCGCAGATTGTCGATGAGCGCATCAAGATCATGCTCCCGCCGCCGTCCGCGAATCCGAAGCTCGGCTGGCGGATGCTCGACGCCGCGGGCGTGCAGGAAAAATTCGGCGTGCCGCCGGCGCAGATCGCGCACTACCTCGCGCTCGTCGGCGACACGTCGGACAACATTCCCGGCCTCGACGGCGTGGGGCCGAAGACCGCGGCGAAGTGGCTCGCCGAGTGCGGCGGCAGCGTCGAGTGCGTGCTCGAAAAAGCCGCGGAGCTGAAGCCGGAGCGTTTCCGCGCGGCCGTCGCGGCGAGCGCGGAACAACTCCGCCGCAACCTCAAGCTCACGACGCTCAACCTCGCGCTTCCTGCCGTGAAGCCGGAGTGGCGCACGCCGCAGCCGGAAGAACTTTTCCGCCTGCTCGACGAATTCGAAATGCGGTCGACTGGAATCGATGCGCGGAAGCGTTACGGCGGGGATGGAATGTTGCGGACGGCCGTGGTCCCGCCGCCGTCGCCGCCCGTCGCGAAACAGGGCGAGCTGTTTTGATTTTCGATTTTGGCGTCCCGATTTTCGATCTCCGCGGACGACGGGCGATCGCCAGTCGAAAATCCAAAATCGAAAATTCAGCGTCCTTCCGTCGAGACGCCGCGCGGATCGAAGATGTAGCCGATGCCGTGGACGGTGCGGAACGCGGCGAGATCGAGGCCGTGGGCGCCGAAGAGGTCGCGCACCTTCACGATGTATTGGTCGAGCGAGCGGCTCTTCACATCGGCGTGGATGCCCCACACGGAATGGATCAGCGCCTTGCGCGTGATGACCTGGCCGGGGTGCGAATTGAGGTAGGCGAGGATGCCGAGCTCCTTGCGGCCGAGCTTTTGCGTCGTGCCGTCGGGAAACGCGATCTCGAGCCGCTCGGGCGTGATCTTCGCGCCGCAGAAATCGAAAGGTTCGTCGCTGACCTTCACGTTTTTCGTGACGTTCAGGTCCGCCTTCGCCTCGGTGCGACGCAGCACGGCGCGGATGCGCGCGGTGAGCTCGGCGTAGCTGAACGGCTTCGTGATGTAGTCGTCGCCGCCCATGTCGAGGCCCTTGACCTTGCTCGTCTCCTCCACGTTGCCGGTGAGGAAAATAATCGGGACGGAGATGTCGGCCTGCTTGAGCTCGTCGACGAGCGAGAAACCGGACTGGTCGGGCAGCGTGATGTCGAGCAGGACGAGGTTCGCGAAATTCCGCTGGAGAAATTTGAGCGCGTGCGCGACGCGCGAGCAGACCTGCGTGTGCATGCCCGCGCGCTCGAGATGATGCGCGATCAGGGCCGCGAGCTCGGCTTCATCCTCGACGATGACGATGAGCGGCTTGGCCTCGGGGCGCGGGAGGGGAGTCGTGGGCATGGACGAGCAGCGAACGTGTTTTTTACATTTGCGCGGCGGCATGTCAATCATCCCGCCCATGCCATCCGCCGCCGCGAGCGGCGTCGCGGCGCCGGTCGCGCGGGCAAATTTGCTTGAACGCTCCCCGTGCGAGGTGTGCTTTGGCCCGCGTGTCTGCTCCAGCGCCATTGCTCATGCTCGGACTGCCCAAGGGCAGCCTCGAGGAATCGACCAAGAACCTGTTCGCGAAAGCGGGCTGGAAAATCACGACCAGCTCGCGCTCCTACAAGCCGGCGATCGACGACCCCGAGCTCGACGGCCGCTTCATCCGCGCGCAGGAGGTCAGCCGCTACGTCGAGCACGGCTTCTTCGACTGCGGGCTGACGGGCCTCGACTGGATTCAGGAAAACAAGTCCGACGTCGTCGACGTCTGCGACCTGATCTACAGCAAAGTCTCCGCGCAGAAATCGCGCTGGGTGCTGTGCGTGCCCGAGGCTTCGCCGATCAAGTCGGCGAAGGAACTCGCCGGCAAACGCGTCGCCACCGAGCTCGTGAACACGACGAAGCGCTACTTCGAAAAACAGGGCGTGTCGGTCGACGTGGAATTTTCCTGGGGCGCGACCGAGGTGAAGGTGCCCGATCTCGTCGACGCGATCGTCGACATCACCGAAACCGGTTCCTCGCTCCGCGCGAACAAGCTGCGGATCGTCGACACGCTGCTGGAGACGAATACGAAGCTGATCGCCAACCGGCAGAGCTGGGCCAATCCGGCGAAGCGGAAAAAAATCGAGACGATTGCGCTGCTGTTGCGCGGTGCGCTCGAGGCGGAATCGAAGGTCGGCCTCAAAATGAATCTGCCGCGGCGCGCGCTCGAATCGGTCGTGAAGGCGCTGCCGGCATTGCGCAACCCGACGATTTCGCAGCTCAGCAGCGCCGACTGGGTGGCGCTCGAGACGATCATCGACGAGAGCGTCGTGCGCGAAATCATCCCGCAGCTCAAGGCGCTCGGAGCGGAAGGCATCGTCGAATACCCGCTGAACAAAGTCGTCTACTGATTTTCGATTTTGGATTCTCGATTTTCGATTTCGAAATCGGGATTGAGGCGGAAGGCGCGGCTGGGCCGGCGGAATCGAAAATCCGAAATCCAAAATCGAAAATGAAAACGGTCACGCTCGGACTTCTTCAGCACGCCTGCGGGGCCGAGCCCGCGGCCAACTTGAAAAAGACGCTCGCGCTCGCCGGTCGCGCGGCAAAGCAGGGCGCGAACATCGTCTGCACGCCGGAGCTGTTTCGCTCGCAGTATTTCTGCCAGAGCGAGGACTACAAAAATTTCGCGCTTGCCGAATCGATCCCCGGGCCGACGACGAAAGCGTTTCAGACGTTCGCGAAGCAACACGGCGTCGTCGTGATCGCGTCGGTTTTCGAGAAACGCGCCGCCGGCCTTTATCACAACACGGCCGTCGTGATCGATGCGGACGGCAAATTGCTCGGCGTCTACCGGAAGATGCACATCCCGGACGATCCGCTCTACTACGAGAAATTTTATTTCACGCCGGGCGACACCGGCTTTCGCGCGTGGCCGACGAAATTCGGCCGGATCGGCGTGCTCGTCTGCTGGGATCAGTGGTATCCCGAAGCCGCGCGGCTGACGGCGATGCAGGGCGCGGAGATTTTGTTTTATCCAACCGCGATCGGCTGGCACCCGGCGGAAAAGAAAAAACTCGGCGCGAAACAACACGGCGCGTGGGAAACGATCCAGCGCAGCCACGCCGTCGCCAACGGCTGCTACGTCGCGGCCGTGAATCGCATCGGCGCCGAGGTGCTCGACGGCGTCGGCGGCGATGGCATCGAGTTCTGGGGCCAGAGCTTCGTCGCCGGCACGAGCGGCGAGATGCTCGCGAAGGCTGGCGCGGATACGGAAGAGGTGCTGCTCGCGCCGGTCGATCTCGGCGCGGTGGATGCGACGCGCACGCACTGGCCGTTCCTGCGCGACCGGCGGATCGACGCGTATGGCGATTTGACGAAACGCTTCAGCGATTGATTTGTGGCCCGGGCGCCTCGCCCGTGGTTGGAATCACGGACAAGGCGTCCGTGCCACTTCAAACGTGTCGAAAACGAAAACCAGAAATCCGAGATCGCGGCGAGCGGCGCCTGCCGCGCTCGGTTTTCGCATGCCCGCGGAGTGGGAGCCGCAGGCGGCGATCTGGCTTTCGTGGCCGCACAAGCGAAAGACGTGGCCCGGGCAGTTTCGCGGCATCCCGCGTGCTTTTGCCGGAATCGTCGCGGCGATCAGTCGATTCGAGGACGTGCGGATCAACTGCGCGGCGAAACTCCAGCCGCGCGCGCGGCGCTTGTGCGCCGCGGCGGGCGCGGACCTGCGGCGCGTGACGTTCTATGATCATCCGACGAACGACGCGTGGTGTCGCGATCACGGTCCGATTTTCGTGAAGCACGACCGCACGGGCGAGGTCGCGCTCACCGACTGGCGCTTCAACGCATGGGGCGGCAAATATCCGTTCGCGCTCGACGACCGGATCCCGCCGCGCATCGGCCGCGCGCTGCGGCTGCGGCGCTTCGAGTGCGACATGGTGCTTGAAGGCGGCTCGATCGATGTCGATGGCCGCGGGCTGCTCCTCACGACCGAGCAATGCCTGCTCAATCCGAATCGCAACCCGTCGCTCACGCGCGCGCAGATCGAGCAGAATCTCCGCGATGCCCTCGGCGTGAAAAAAATCCTCTGGCTTGGCGAAGGCATCGTCGGCGACGACACCGACGGACACGTCGACGATCTCACGCGCTTCTTCAAGCCCGGCGGCATCGTGACGTGCCGCGAAACAAATCCGCGCGATGCGAATTATCGCGCGCTGGCGGAAAATCTGGAGCGGTTGAAAAGCTTTCGCACGCTGGCCGGGCGAAAATTCGAAATCGTGACGTTGCCGATGCCGCGCGCCTTCGGCTTTCGCGGGCGGCGCGTGCCGGCGAGCTACGCGAATTTTCTCGTGCTCAACGGCGCGGTCCTCGTGCCGACATTTCGCCAACCGCGGCGCGACGCCGAGGCGTGCGCAATCGTCGGCGGATGTTTTCCGGGCCGTGAGATCGTGCCGATCGACTGCTACGAGTTGGTGTGGGGCCTTGGCACGCTGCACTGCCTCTCGCAGCAGCAGCCGGCGTGAGCGGAAGCGACGAGGCGTCTGGCTTGCCGACGTCGGTCGGTGCCGAGCTGGAGCTCGGCGTTCCCGGGAGAGCCGAACTCCAGGTCGGCAGCAACTCTGTCCGGGCAACGTTCTGTCGATTGGGCGATCCATCGGCTGAGGTGCTTGAGCTCGTTGATCTGCGCGGCGCGTTTGGAACTTGTGCCGGCCCGCGCGGCTCGCCAGTGCATAGCGCATGAAGGCGATCTGCTTCGGTCTGGCATTGGCGGCGATCCTGTTCGGCGGGTGCGAGTCGCTTTCGCGCCAGGTGAGCGAAAAGTTCGAGGCGCGCGGCGAGTCGCGGATGCGGACGTTTGCGGCGCCGCCGCGTGCGACCTACGAGGCGGTCCGCGTCGCGCTCGGGCAGATGGATTATCGCGTGCTGCGCGGCGGCGCGGCGCAGGGCGAGCTCGAGGCGGTGAACACCGTGGCAGCCGGCGATTCGTTGCGCGGCGCGCAGCAGATTTCGATGAAAGTGCGGCTGCATCCGACGCTCGACGAAAAGGGCACGGAAGTGACGGTGTGGCTGACGGAAATTCTGGAGGGAGACTCGACCAGCCACGCGGGCCTCGCGACGAGCGCACCGCTGCGCGACACGCCGCAATACGAGGTCTTTTTCCGCAGCGTGCAGCAGGCGTTGAACGCACAAACGGGCGCGGCGAAGTGAGGGGTTGAATTGTTCGCGCGCGAGGCGCGACGGTTTTGGCCGTTACGCGCCGGGGCGAAAACCGTTACGTTCCAGGCCAAATTCGGGCTTGCGGAGCAACGGGGAGATGAGGACGCTGACCGTTCGCGGCTGTCAGTCGGACAGGTTGGCGTATCGCCGCGATGCTCCCGCCGGCCTGCTACGTTAGTTCAACCATCAACCAATCCGGCCGCGCCTTACCGCGCGGCCGAACCCATCGGATGGGCGCCACCGGAGCGAGGCGCGCGGCCGATGCTGTCAGTGTGTTCTGTTATGAGTTCCGTAATGCAAGAGCTGCTCGCGCAGTCGTCCTTCGACAAGTTGAAGGAAGGCGCGATTGTCCCGGGCGTCATCACCGAAATCCGCCAGAACGAAGTTGTCGTCGACATCGGCGGTAAATCCGAAGGCGTCATTCCCGCCAACGAGTTCATCGACATCGGCGAACTCCAGATCGGCAGCACCATCGAAGTGATGGTCGAAAAACTCGAGGACAAGAGCGGCGCGCCCGTGCTCTCGTTCGACAAGGCCGAGCAAAAGAAAAACTGGGACAACATCCTCACGAAGTTCCCGGAGGGCTCCGTCGCCACCGGCCGCGTGAAGGCCAAGGTCAAGGGCGGCCTCATCATCTCGATCGGCGTCGACGCGTTCATGCCGGCGTCGCACATCGACATCCAGCCGCCGAAGAATTTGGACCAATACGTGGGCCAGACCTACGATTTCAAGGTCCTCAAAATCAATCTCGACCGGAAGAACATCGTCCTCTCCCGCCGCGAGCTCATCGAGCAGCAGCGCACCGAGAAGCGCCGCAATCTCCTCGACTCGATCCAGCCCGGCCAGATCCGCCGCGGCGTGGTCAAGAACATCACCGACTTCGGTGCGTTCATCGATCTCGATGGCATGGACGGCCTGCTCCACATCACCGACATGTCGTGGGGCCGCATCTCGCATCCGAGCGAAATGCTCAAGCAGGGTGAGGAAGTTCAGGTCATGATCATCGAAGTGAACCGCGAAAAGGAACGCGTTTCGCTCGGCCTGAAGCAGACCACGAAAAATCCGTGGGACGAGATCGACCGGAAATTCCCCGTCGGGGCCAAGGTGCACGGCAAGGTGGTCAACCTCGTGCCCTATGGCGCGTTCGTCGAAATCGAGCCCGGCGTCGAAGGCCTCGTGCACATCACCGAGATGTCCTGGACGAAGCGCATCACCAAGCCCTCCGAGCTGCTCAAGGTCGGCCAGGAATTGGACGCGGTCGTGCTCGGCATCCAGAAGGAAGAGCAGAAAATCTCGCTCGGCCTCCGCCAGCTCGAGCCGAATCCGTGGGACATGGTTCGCCACAATTACCCGATCGGCGCGCGCGTGCGCGGCAAGGTCCGCAACATGACCACCTACGGCGCGTTCATCGAACTCGAAGAGGGCATCGACGGCATGGTGCACGTCTCCGACATGTCGTGGACGCGCAAGGTCAATCACCCGTCGGAAGTCCTGAAAAAGGGCGACGAAGTCGACGCGATCGTGCTCGATGTGGATTCAAACCAGCAGCGCATCAGCCTCGGCATGAAGCAGCTCGCGACCGATCCGTGGAGCGACATCGATTCGTTCTTCAAGATCGGCGACGTCGTGAAGGGCACGGTCACCAAGATCACGTCGTTCGGCGCCTTCGTGGAGCTGAAGGACGGCATCGACGGCCTCGTGCACATCTCGCAGATCAGCGAGGAGCGCATCGACAAGGTGAAGGACGTCCTCAAGCCCGGCCAGGAAGTGACGGCGCGCGTGATCAAGATCGATCGCGAAGAACGCCGCCTCGGCCTGTCGATCAAGGCGGCCAACTATTCGGAGCAGCAGCTCGCCGCCGAAACGTCGGCCTACGAGGCGCTGAACCGCAGTGCCGCCGCGAGCGACATGATGAACCTCGGCGACATCCTCGACGAAGCGTCCAAGAAAGAGTGAGCCATAGGTTGCGCGCTCGTCGCGCAGCATGTGGCGCGGCAGCGCGCTACTTACCACTTCAAGCCGCCCGGAGAAATCCGGGCGGCTTTTTTATTTTGCGGGTCGGCGATCCGTCGGCGACGCGAAGCGAATCGGCTGATCGACGAACGACACGTCGCTCTCGCGCAGGCCAACGGCCTCGAGGGTCGCGCGCGCATTGTCAGGCGTAGGCGCCTGCATGAAGCCCATGTGCGAATCGGGCGCGCCACCGCTGTAGCCGTTTACCGTGACGCGATGAAGCTGGAGCGCAGCGCTCCAGGCGTCGAGGTGAGGAAAGGGCGGGGTTTCGTCCGTGTGGGTCGGCGCATAGACGAGGACCGGCCGGTCGCCGGCGGCCTTCCACGCGTCGACCATCGCCTGGGTCCGGGCGCGCGCGGTGGCGCTCAACGTGGCTCGCTGGCCCACGCAGACATTTTCCAGCGCGAGGGCGCACGCGAGCGCGACGACCGCAATCCGCGCCGCGCTTCGCCGCGCCGCACTCAACCACTGCGTGAGCAACAGCGCGACCGCGCCGATCACGACGAACTGCAGCGGCACGGCGACGCGACCGCTCGCACGAAATGCCCGCAGCGCCTCGACGCGACGCGCGATCCAGATCCACGCGCCATCGCCATCGGCCGTCCATTTCGTGAAGATCGCCGGCGTCGCCAGCGCGACCAGCGTCAACGCGAGCATCCACCGACCTGTCGCCGTGTGACGACGATGCCAACCGGTGCAGACGATCGCGAGCAGCAGCGCCCACGCGATCCAGCCTGCGAACCAGCAGTGCTCGGTGAGGTTAACCCTCCCGGGAATCGCCGGCACGAACGCGGGAATGGCCCGAATCGGCGGCGCGCGAAACCACGACGACCAGCGCGGCGCCTCGACGAGAATCTGCCAGACCGGTCGCGCATAGCCGGCGCGAATCGCGGGAACGTAGATCGCCAGCGTCGCCGCCGCGAGTCCCCCGCCGACGAGAAACACGAACCCACCGCGCAGCCAGTCGACGGCGCTGCCGGTTGCCGAGCGTTTCGTTTCCTGCTTCGTCACGCCCCGGCCGACCGCCGCAAAAGCTACCGCGATCAGTCCCATCACCACGACGGAGAAAAACGCGCCATACAGGCTCGCGGCAAATTGCCAGCTCAGCCAGCCGAGGATCGTGAGGCTGCGCCACGCCAGCCGATCCTCACGCCAGCGGAGAATCTGTTCGCCGGCCAACAATGCCGGAAACATCGGGAGCATTTGCACGTGCGTGCACGCGACCCACGCCAGCGTGGCCGAACCGGCCGACGCGAACACCAGCGGTCCGCGCAACCACGGATGCACACCCAGCGCGCGCAACAGGCGGCAGGCCGCCCACGCGTTGAGCGCGGCGACGACCACGAACCAGATTTGCCAGGCTTCCTCGCGTGACACCGAAAGCCAGCGCGCCGCGGCGTAGAGGGCGAGAGTGCCCGCATGCGTGTCGCTGTAGGCGAGCGTGCCTGAAACCGGGTAAAACTGCGCCGGCGAAGCCCACGGGCGCACGCCGCGCAGCGCCTGATAGCCGTGCTCGAAAACGAGCTGGTTGAACCGGCCATCGGCGAGATCGCCAGGATATGCGCGACCGCCGCTCGTCCAGATGCTTTGGGTGACATGCAGCGTCGCGAGCACGCACCACAGGCACGTCCACGCCCGAACAAATCTTCCCGCGCGGATGGAAATGAAGGTGGGCGCCGTCGGACACTCCATGCCGCAGTATTCAGCGGTCGCCGCGGAATAGGCAAGGGCCCGGCTTTTCCGTCGCCCGGGAGCCGTGCGCGGCAAATGCAAAATAAAAAAAGCCGACCCTGAGGTCGGCTTCGCCCCGTTGCCGCGGCGCGTTTTTTAATTTCGCCCCAGCTTGGCCTGCTGCCGCTTCGTCTTGCTCTCGACGAACTCGCGGATGACGGCCATCCGCTGGCGGGCGCGCTCTTCCTGCTCGATCTCATCGAGCGAGCGGACGGACTCGTGCTTCGCCATCGCTTTCCGCATTTTCGTCAGCGCGAGATATTCGAGCTGGCGGATGCGTTCGCGGGTGACGTGGAATTTCTTCCCGACTTCCTCGAGCGTGAGTTCCTCGCGGCCTTCCAACCCGAAGCGCAGCTTGATGATCTCGGCCTCGCGCTTGTCGAGGGAGTTGACCATCGCGCTCAGGTCGTTGTTGAGGTTCTTTTCGCGCAAGCCGTCGTAAGGACTCACGGCATTGTCGTCGCCGACGATCTCGCCGAAGGTCGCGGAATCGCCTTCTTCGCCGATGGGCGCATCCAGCGAGGCCGGACGGACGCTCACCGACTTCAGGTGCGCGACTTTCGACGTGGGAATCTGCAACTCCGCCGCCAATTCCTCGTCGCTCGGCTCGCGCCCGAGCTGTTCGGTCAACTGCATCGCAGTGCGGCGCATCTTGGAAATCTTGTCCACGAGATGCACGGGCAGGCGAATCGTCTTCGACTGGTTCGCGAGCGCGCGCTTGATGGATTGCTTGATCCACCACGCGGCGTAGGTCGAGAGCTTGCCGCCCTTGCGCGGATCGAAACGCTCCACCGCTTTGATGAGGCCGATGTTGCCCTCGCTGATGAGGTCGAGCAAGGGCAGGCCGAAATCCTTGTAATCCATCGCGATTTTCACGACGAGGCGGAGATTCGCCTGAATCATGTGATCGCGTGCGGCCTTGTCGCCGCGGCGGATGCGCTTCGCGAGCTGGATTTCCTCCTCCACCGTCAGGAGCGCGGTCTTGCCGATTTCCTGAAGATAAAGTTGGAGGTTGCTCCGCTCACCATGCGCGATCTGTTCGGCCGCGGCGGGTTCGGATTTTTCGAGAAACGAGGGCGGTGCGTCTTGCGGCGCAGCGACGAGAGTGGCGGTCGGGGCCTCGGCGGCAACAGGATCGTCAGCGACACGGGAATTGCGGAGCGACTTGGCTTTAGCAGGCATGATGGGAACCTTGTGGAAATTAGAGGAATGAGCGGAGCGGTTGTTCCCGTTGGGAGCGGAATTCGTTCCAACTGGGATTACGCTCCGCCACCGGGGAAGGTTGCAGACAGCAGCTCGAGTCTGCGGGCAATAGTGGCGCAACCGAGCGCCTTCGCGACGCTCAAAGGGTAACGAATCGGTCACACTGCCCGTTCGAAAAACCGCCTGCCTGCCCGCCGCCGAAAGCTTTTTCGCGGGCGATTTTCAGCGACCGCGAGGTGGCCGCGGCTGCGCTGGGCGCTCGCCGTCGTCAGGCAGCGCAAGGTCGCCGAGCACATATTGAATGCCGGCGAGGCAGTGGCGTTGCATGCGCGGATCGGCGAAGATTCCGGGCGTGTGGCCCAAGCCACAGTAGAAAATCCGGCCTGCGCCGAGATGATTTGTCCACGAAACCGGCTGGTTCGCAGGCATAACCGGCGCGGCGCCCGGACCACTCGCGTCCATCGAGGCCGTGAAAAGGACGCGCGCTTCGGTCAGCGCCACGGGTGCGAATTCCGCCGATTCGCCTGAAAGTGCGAGCGAATCGCTCTGCCACATTTCGGTCAGCGGGTTTCCGGCGGGCGGGAGCAGCAGTGTGAGCGAGCCGGCAGGGTTGGCGAGTTCGCGGAGGCCGTTTGCGCCCAACATCGCCATGCCGTCCGGCCAGTTGCCAAAGGCCGCGAGCGCGCCGTGAAGCGCCACGAGCCCGTGCCCGCCGCGCACGTAGTCGAGCAGGGCCGCTCGTGCCGCCGACGACAGCGGAAGTCGCGTGGGGTTGTTGAGGACGATGGCATCGTAGTCGGCGAGCGTCTTGCGATCGAACACCGCGAGGTCGCGCGTAAAATCCGCCGCGAAAGCGCCCGTGGTTTTTCCCATCTGCGCGATGGCATGATTTGCCGCGAGAATCGCTTCGCGGTGCTCGGGATCGGCGTCGCGCCAGAAAACGAGGACGCGATGCGCGCGAGGCGGCGCGACCGCGGAGGTGGGCGGCGCCGCGGCCGCGATCTGCCTGACGCGCTCCGGCGCCAGCAGCGCGGGCGGCGCGGACCAGAGGCTCACGTTGCCCGCGGCATCGGAGCTCGCGATTTTTTCGCCGCGCGGATCGAAGGTCACTGCGACGACGTCGGCGGTGTGGCCTTCGAGCGCCGCGAGCGGCGCGGCTTGCGCGAGATCCCACACGCCGATGGAAAAATTGTCCACGGCGGCGATCCGGTCGCCTTGTGGGCTGAGGGCCAGTGGCGCGCTGCCGCCGAAATTCTGCGGCTCGCCGCCGCTCGCCGGCCAGACGATCGCGCCGCCGTGACCGCCTCCCGCGGCGAGGCGCGAGGCGCTCGCCGCGAGCATCGTCACGGGCACGTGGCTGTCGATGCTGCGCACGAGCTCGCCGGTCTCCGTCTGCCACACGCGCAGGACGCCGCTGCGATTCGCCGCGAGCAGCGTGCGTCCGTCGGGTGCAAGCGCCAACGTGCGGATGTGTTCACCGCGGTGGCTGAACTCGCGCACGATTTTTCCGGTCGCGTAGTTCCACAACCGCACGCCTTCGCCGGTGGCCTCGGCGAGCAACGGCTGGTTTCCCGGGACAAACAGGCTGGTGCGCGGGTTCGCGTCGGTCGTGGTCCTCTGAAGCAGATCGCCCCTGGCCGCGCTCCAAATCGAAACGCGGGCGTCGCTGCCGAGCGCGACGAGCGCGCGCCCGTCCGCGGAAAATGCGAGCGCGGTGACTTCCGGCGCCCCGCTTTCGAGCGTGTAAAGCAACTGGCCGAAACGAGGCGCATCGATTTCTGCGTTCCATACGCGGATGAATTTGTCCGCGCCGGCGGCGGCGAGCCGGCGACCGGCCGCGTCGAACGCGAGCAGCGAGACGGCGTTTGGCACCGGTTGGTCCAGCGACCAGTCGGGCGCGCGTTTCTCGCCGGGCACGGGAAACGCCTTCGCGATCTGCGGCGGGTGTTTGGGCGCGGCCGATAAGACCGCGGCGAGCAAGCCGGCCGCCAGCCCGCCGAGCCGCCACGCGCCGCGCGTGAGGAAGAGACGGACGGACAGGTTAAGCCGCGCACGGAGCAAAGTGTGTCCACGCTGGCCGGGCGAGCGCGTCATCGAAAGGGAAAACTGCATCGCGCCGGGCGCGGAGGAAAAACTTTACTGTCATGCAGGCGGTGCCGTGACTCGGCACGCCGGCGGTTTTCGATGCAGCGTGCCGCCGCGCAAGCTCTGCTTGCGGATGGCCCGCGACGGACGCTACGTTGTGCGGCGTAATTTTTCCCCAACAAATGAACCTCATGTTTCCCCGCAAAATTGCCTCCCTTTCGCTGCTGGCCGGCGCCGCGCTGCTCACTTTGTCCTCCGCGGCGCAGGCCGCCGACGCGAAAAAAATCCGGGTCGGCTTCGCGCAGACCGGCGCCGAGAGCGTGTGGCGGATCGCCAACACCGAATCGATGAAGTCCGAGGCGGAAAAGCGCGGCATCGACCTGAGGTTTGCCGACGGCCAGAGCAAACCGGAGAACCAGATCCGGGCGGTGCGCTCCTTCGTGGCGCAGAAAGTCGACGCGATCGTGCTCGCGCCGCTCGTCGTCACCGGTTGGGACAACGTGCTGCGCGAGGCGAAGAACGCCGGCATCCCCGTGATCATCATGGACCGCAAGGTCGTCACCGCCGACGACTCGCTCTACACGGCGTTCATCGGGTCGGATTTTTATACCGAGGGAAAGATGGTCGCCGACTGGCTCGCGACGCATGCGGGCGAGCGCCGCAGGATCGTCGAGCTGCAAGGCGAGCCGGGTTCGGCGGCCGCGAACGAGCGCAGGCGCGCGTTTGCCGACGCCATGGCGAAGCACGCCGGCTTCAAGATCATCGATTCGCAGACCGGCAACTTCCGTCGCGCCGATGGCAAGCAGGTCATGGAAGCGCTGCTCAAAAAGCACGGCCGCGACATCGAAATCCTCTACGCGCACAACGACGACATGGCGCTGGGCGCGATCCAGGCCATCGAGGAAGCCGGCCTCAAGCCGGGCAAGGACATCATGGTCGTCTCGATCGACGCGATCAAGGAGGGGATCCAGGCGGTCGTGGACGGCAAGATCAACTGCACCGTGGAGTGCAACCCGCTCTTCGGCCCGAAGGTCTACGACGCGATCGAAAAGATTCTCAAAGGCGAACCGGTGCCGAAGGAAATGTATAACAAGGACGGATTGTTCGACTCGACCAACGCCGCCGCGGCGCTGCCGACGCGGAAGTATTGAGCCGGGTCTGCGCCCCGGCGGAGAAGGGAGAAAGGGGAAGGAGTCGACGCGGCCGGCGTGATTTTCCCGTTTGTTTCCTGCTTCCTTCTCCTTTCTCCCTTCTCCCAAAAAAATGTCCGACCAGCCGTTGCTCACGATGCGTGGCATCGGGAAACGTTTTCCCGGTGTCGTCGCGCTGGACGGAGTCGATTTCGCCGTGCGCGCGGGCGAGATCCACGCGCTCCTCGGCGAGAACGGCGCGGGCAAATCGACCTTGATCAAGGTGCTCACCGGCGTGCACGAGCCCGATGCGGGCGAAGTGCGGCTCGACGGGAAACTCATCCGGCCCGCCTCGCCGAAGGAGGCGGAGCGCGCGGGCATCAGCACGGTTTACCAGGAAGTGAATCTCATTCCGTCGCTGTCCGTCGCCGAGAACATCGCGCTCGGCCGCCAGCCCGGAAAATTCGGCTTCCTCCACTGGCCGGCGCTGCGGCGGCACGCGCGCGAAGCGCTCGCGCGGCTCGAGATCGCGTGCGACGTCGATGCGGAGCTGGGCACGCTTTCGGTGGCGTTGCAGCAGATGGTCGCGATCGCCCGCGCGCTCGATCTCAACGCCCGGCTGCTCGTGCTCGACGAGCCGACGGCGAGCCTCGACGAGAAGGAAATCGCGGAGCTGTTCGCGATCATGCGGCGGCTGCGCGGGCAGGGGATGGGCGTCGTGTTCGTCACGCATTTTCTCGAGCAGGTCTACGCGGTGACGGATCGGATCACCGTGCTGCGCAACGGCGCGCTCGTCGGCGAATATCCCACGGCCGAGCTGCCGCGGCTGCAGCTCGTGGCGAAAATGCTCGGTCGCGACCTGGCGGAAACCGCCGCGCAAGCCGAGGCGGCGCACGCCGTGCACGCCGCCGCATCGCCGCTGCTGGTCGCGCGCGGCCTCGAGCGCAAGGGCGCGATCCGCGCGCTCGACCTCGAGGCGCGGCGCGGCGAAGTCACCGGCCTCGCCGGCCTGCTCGGCTCCGGCCGCACGGAAACGGCGCGCGTGCTCTTCGGCATCGACCGGCGCGACGGCGGCACGATCGCGCTGCGCGGCCGCGAGGTGCGGCTGCACTCGCCGCACGAGGCGATCGCGCACGGGATGGCGTTCTCGTCGGAGGATCGAAAAGTCGAAGGCATCCTGCCGAATCTTTCCGTGCGCGAAAACCTGATCGTCGCGCTCCAGGCGAAGCGCGGCGGCTGGCGCGCGCTGCGGCGCGAGGAGCAGGAAAAACTTTGCGGGCACTACATCGCGGCGCTGCGGATCAAGACCGCCGACGCGGAAGTGCCGGTCAAAAATCTTTCCGGCGGCAACCAGCAGAAGGTGCTGCTCGCGCGCTGGCTCGCGACGCAGCCAGAGCTCATCATCCTCGACGAGCCGACGCGCGGCATCGATGTCGGGGCGAAGGCCGAGATCGAGCAGATCGTCGCTAAACTGCGCGCGGACGGCGTGGCGGTGATCTTCATTTCGTCGGAGATCGAGGAAATCGTGCGCAACAGCTCGCGGGTCGTCGTCCTGCGCGAGCGGCGCAAGGCCGGCGAATTTTCCGGCGCCGACATCAACACGCCGCGCCTGATGCAGGCGATGGCGGGAGGTCACGCGCGCCATGAGTGACGACGCCGCAGGCGAACGCCGCTCCGCGCCCGCCGGCCAGCCGCCGGCGCCGCCTCGTGCGGCCGGGAAGATTTCCGGGCCCGCCCCGGCGCGCCGCGGGTTTTTCCGTTCGCCGGTCCTGTGGCCGATCGCGGGCATCCTGTTGCTCGTCGTCGTCAATCTCCTGCGCGATCCGACTTTTCTGAAGGTGACGATTTTCGAGCGGCATTTCTTTGGCGTGCCGATCGACCTGCTCAATCACAGCGCGCCGATCATGGTGCTGGCGCTCGGGATGACGCTCGTGATCGCGACCGGCGGGATCGATTTGTCCGTCGGCTCGCTCGTGGCGATCACCGGCGCGGTCGCGGCGATGGCGATGGCGCGTGGCGTGGAGTCGCTGCCGCTGATCGTCGCCGCGGCGCTCGGCTGCGGCGCGCTGGCCGGCGCGATCAACGGCGTGCTCGTCGCCTACGCGGGCGTGCAGCCGATCGTCGCGACGCTGATCTTCATGGTCGCCGGTCGCGGCATCGCGCAATCGCTCACCGGCGGAAACGTGATCCTCATCAAGCACCCGGCCTTCGAATTTCTCGGCAACGGATTTTTTCTCGCGCTGCCGTTTTCCGCGCTGCTCGCCGCGGCGCTCTATGGCGTGGCGCAACTCGGGTTGCGGCGCACGGCGGGCCGGTTGTTCATCGAGGCGGTCGGCGACAACCCTGTCGCGAGTCGCTTTGCGGGCGTGCCGGCGGCGCGCACGACGTGCCTCGTCTACATCGTGAGCGGAATCTGCGCGGGCATCGCGGGCGTGCTCGTGGCGTCGAACATCCGCACCGCCGATCCGTTGCAGGCCGGGCAGAACATGGAGCTCGATGCGATCTTCGCCGTGGTCGTCGGCGGCACCGCGCTGACCGGCGGCCGGTTTCTGCTGTCGGGCTCGTTCGTCGGCGCGTTGCTGTTGCAGACGCTGACGGTCACGATGCTCTTCGTCGGCGTGAAGCCGGAGGTCGCGACGGTGCCGAAGGCGTTGTTGATCCTGCTCGTGTGCCTGCTGCAATCGGAGCGGACGCGCGGCTGGCTGCGCGGGCTGTTTGCGCGGAGGGCGCCGGCATGATCGCGCGCTGGCAGCGCCATCTGACGCTGGTGGCGACGGCATTCGTCCTCGCCGTGCTCTACACGACGGCGGCGTTGCTCTATCCGGGATTTTTTTCCGCGGGAGTTTTGGCCAATCTGCTCACGGACAATGCCGCCCTCGGCATCGCGGCCGTCGGGCTGACGCTCGTGATTTTTTCCGGCGGCATCGACCTCTCGGTGGGCGCGGTGGTCGGGTTCACTTCGATTTTCACGGCCACGCTCGTGCAGCAGCACGGGTTTCATCCGGCGACCGCCGCGGTGCTCGCGCTGCTCATCGGCGCCGCGCTGGGCGCGACGATGGGCGCGATCATTCATTTTTTCCGGCAACCACCGTTCCTGATCACGCTCGCGGGAATGTTCTTCATGCGCGGCTGCGCGTTTTGGATCACGACGGAGCAGCTGCCGTTCGATCATCCGTTTTTTCTGAAGGCGTCCGCTTTCGCCGTGCCGCTCGGGAAAACATTCAGCCTGCCCGCGACGGCGCTCGCGCTGCTGGCGGTGCTCGTAATCGGCAGCGTGCTCGCGCACCTCACGCGCTTCGGCCGCAACCTGCTCGCGCTCGGCGGCAGCGAGCAATCGGCGCTCCTGATGGGCCTGCCGATCGGGCCGACGAAGATCGGCGCGTATGCGGTGAACGGCGTGTGCGCGGCGATCGCGGGCGTCGTCGCCACGCTCTACACCGGCGCCGGCAACGCGAGCCTCGGGCTCGGACTCGAGCTCGATGCGATCGCGGTCGTGGTGATCGGCGGCACGTTGCTGACTGGCGGGCGCGGCCACATGTTCGGCACGCTGCTGGGCGTGCTGATTTTTGGCACGATCCAGTCGGCGCTGTTGTTCGACGGCCGGCTCAATTCGGCGTGGGTGCGCATCGTCGTCGGCGCGCTGCTGCTCGCATTCATCCTGCTGCAGCGCTTTCTCGTCCGCGGCCTGCGCCGCCGGTGAATCACAGGTGCGGCGCCGCGGCGGCGTTGCGGATCGTGGTGCCGTCCATCCACGTCGCGCCGATCAGCGTCGCGCGCGGGAACGCCGGCACGCCGTGCTCGTTGTTGTGGATCTGGCTTACGACGAGGTCGACGGCGGCTTCGCCGGTCACGTCGTTGTGCTGGTTCATGCCGGCGATTTCCGGTTTGGCGGCGCGCCACTCGAGCTGGATCACACCGACCTCGGCGGGCACGCGGCGGCCGGCGGCTTTGAGCCAGTCGAAGACGACGTTGTAGAGCGTGAAGAGGACGTCGGGCTTGTGGCGCGCGAGCCAGGTGTGAAACACCTTCGGGTTGCTCCACGCCTGATTCAACTCCCGGAAGGCGGGCAGCCGGCGGTTCTGCGGCAGCGTTTCCTGCGCGATGGCGAAGCCCGCGGAGAAACGCCGCTCGACGAGGCGGTCGATCACATCGTCGAGCACGAGCGCAGGACGGCGGTAGCCGAGGGCGAGCGCGTTTTCGAACGCAGTGAGCACGAGGTTGTGGTGATCGACGCAGCTGAAGGACAGCGCCGGTTCGCGCGTGCGCACGCCGGTCACGACGGTCGGAAAATTTTCCCACACCGGGCGCAAATGCGCGGGCAGCCGATTCTGGTCCATCAGGCCGACGAGGATGATGCCCTTGATGTTGCGCGTGCGGAGGACGCGAATCCACGTCTCCGCGCGCATGGTCGGATCGTGCAGCCAGAAGCGATCGAAGCCGTAGCCGAGCCGCGCGGCGCGGCGCTCGCAGCCCTCGACATAGGTGGGAATCGTCGGGTGACGCCGCAGCGCGTCGGCGTCGCGGTTGGCATTGACGAGCGCGAGCTTGGCCTGGAAACGCGGCGCCTGGCTCGAACGGAGCTGCGCCATCAGGTGCGAGACGACGGCGTTGGGCTGGTAACCGAGCGCGTCCGCGGCCTGGCGAATGCGGTTGCGCGTCGCCGGCGGAATCTGCGAGTCGCCCCGGAGCGCGAGCGAAACGGTGTTCTTCGAGTAGCCGACCTTGCGCGCGATGTCGCTGAGTGTGACGCGTCCCATGACGCGCTTGACCGTCAAGTAATCCCACGGCGGACGCAAGGCGGCAACGTGGCACGGACATCCTGTCCGTGTTGGACGATCACGGGCAGGATGCCCGTGCCACTTGAGCCGCAGAGCTGCCGTGCGTGAGGGACGCAGCTACTTCTGCCCGTAATACGCCGCGGGACCGTGCTTGCGCTTGAAATGTTTCAGCAGCAGCTCCGGCTCGATTTCGCCGAGCTTGGGATCGAGTTGCAGCGACATGAGCGCCATCTGCGCGACGCACTCGACGGCGACGGCGGTCTCGACGGCTTTCGCGACGGTCGCACCCCACGTGAAAGGCGCGTGGCGGTTGACGAGCACGCCGGGAAAATCGAGCGGGCTGAGATCGTCGGAGAGGAAGCGCTCGACGATCACGTTGCCCGTTTCCCACTCGTAAGCGCTTTCGATTTCGACCGAAGTGAGCTTGCGCGTCACGGGCACGTTGCCGGCGAAATAGTCGGCGTGGGTCGTGCCGAAAATCGGGATCGGCTGGCCGGCCTGCGCAAAGGCGGTCGCGTGCGACGAGTGCGTGTGGACGACGCCGCCGATTTTGCGAAACGCGAGATAGAGCCGGCGATGCGTCGGCGTGTCCGACGACGGGTTGAGTTTGCCTTCGACCTTCTTGCCCTTGAGGTCGACGAGGACCATGTCGCGCGGGCTCAGCTCGGCGTAGTCGACGCCGCTGGGCTTGATGGCGAAGATGCCCTTGGCGCGATCGAGCGCGCTCGCGTTGCCGAACGTCAGATTGATGAGCCCGTGCCGCGGCAGGGCGAGGTTGGCCTCGTAGGCTTCGCGTTTCAGTTCGGTGAGCATGGAAGGAATCGCCCGCGACTCGCGCGAATGGATGCGGATTAGATCAACGA
>DASZYB010000056.1:0-10341 GCA_035545575.1 Opitutaceae bacterium
AGATTCCTCGTCGATCTCGCCGCCGCCCAAAAACTGCCGCTGCTCGCCACCGGCGGCGTCACCTACGCCTGTGCCGCGCATCGCATCGTCGCCGATGTCTTCACCTGCCTGCGCGAGCACACCACGCTCGACGCCGCAGGCCGCCGGCTCGAGCTCAACGCCCAGCGCCGGCTCAAATCTCCGCGCAAGATGCAGGCGCTCTTCGCCGACCTGCCTGCCGCGGTCGAAAATTCCATGCGCCTCGAACAGCGCCTCGAGTTCACGCTCCAAAATCTCGGCTACGAATTCCCCACGTTCCCCACGCCGCCCGGCGTGACGATGGACCGGCACCTGCGCGAAATCACGTTCGCCGCCGCGCGCGCGAAAGTGCCCGCCGGCCTGCCGCCACCGCTCGAGCAGCAGCTTCACACCGAACTCGAACTCATCGCCCGGCTGAAGTTCTCCGGCTATTTTCTGATCGTCTGGGACATCTGCCGCTGGGCGCGCGAAAACCACATCCTCGTCCAGGGCCGCGGCAGCGCCGCCAACAGCGCGGTGTGCTACATGCTCGGCATCACCGCCGTCGATCCGCTCAAGCACCGGCTGCTCTTCGATCGTTTTCTCAACGACAGCCGCGTCGGCGCCGACGGCAATCCGTCCTGGCCCGACATCGATCTCGATCTTCCCAGCGGCGATCGACGCGAGCGCGTGATCCAGGAAGTCTACCGTCGCTACGGCCGTCGCGGCGCCGCGATGACGGCGAACGTCATCACCTATCGCGGCCGCAGCGTCGTGCGCGAGGTCGGCAAGGTTCTCGGCTTCGGCGAGGACGCGCTCGATCGTTTCTCCAGTCTCTACGCCAACGGCGATTTCCCGGAAACGCTCCAGCTCCAGCAGCAGCTCGCGATGTCCGGCATCGCGCCCGAGCATCCGCGCGCGCACGCGATGACGCTGCTGCAGCCGCTGCTCCACGGCCTGCCGCGCCATCTCGGCCAGCACTCCGGCGGCATGGTGATTTGCCAGGGCCAGCTCGACAAAATCGTCCCCCTCGAGCCCGCCACGATGCCGGGCCGCAGCGTCTGCCAGTGGGACAAGGAGGACTGCGAAAATCTCGGCATCGTGAAAATCGATTTCCTCGGCCTCGGCATGATGGCCGTGTTGCAGGAAACGGTGGAATTCTGCGTCGCGCGCGGCGACGACCGCATCCGCACGCTGAGCGACATCCCGCCCGACGATCCGTTCACCTACGAAAAAATCCGCGCCGCCGACACGGTGGGCGTTTTCCAGATCGAGAGCCGCGCGCAGATGGCGACGCTGCCGCGCTTCAAGCCGCGCGATCTCTACGATCTCGCCATGCAGGTCGCGATCGTCCGTCCCGGGCCGATCACCGGCCGCCTCGTGCATCCGCTCATCCGCCGGCGCGACGGCTTGGAACAAGAAGACTACATCGACGACAGCGTGGCCGAGCTCGTGAAACCCATTCTCGCACGCACGAAGGGCGTGATCCTTTTTCAGGAGCAGATGCTCGAGCTCTCGATGAAGCTCGCGCATTTCACCGGCGCGCAGGCCGAGCAGCTCCGCCGCGCGATGGGCTTCACGAAAAACCCGAAGCGCCTCGACGCGGAGCTCGAAAAACTCGCCGTCGCGATGCGCGCCGCCGGTCGCAACGAAACCGTCGTTCGCAAAGTCTGCGAGTCCGCGAAATCGTTCGCCGCCTATGGTTTTCCCGAGTCGCACGCCATCGGCTTCGCGATGCTCGCCTACGCGAGCACGTGGCTGAAGCTGCACCGTCTCGCGGAGTTTTACGCCAGCCTGCTCAACAACCAGCCGATGGGTTTCTACTCGCCCGCGACGCTGCTGCAGGACGCGAAGCGCGAAGGCCGCGACCTGAAGGCGCTGCCGGTCTGCGTGCAGCACTCCGAGTGGAGCTGCACCGTCGTCGACGCGAAAACCATCCGCCTCGGCCTGCGCTACGTGAAAGGCCTGCACGAAAAGGCGGTGGACGCGATGCTCGCAGCACGACGCGAAAAACCATTCGCCTCGATCGACGATTTCCTGCGGCGCACGGATTTCACCGCCGCCGAGCGTCGCGCGCTCGCCGCCGTCGGCGCGCTGAATATTTTCTCCGCGCACCGCCGCAGCGCGCTGTGGCAGATCGAAACCGCGTGGTCGGACGACGAAGCCCTCTTCAAGCAATTCGCCACCGCCTATCGCGACGAATCGCCGCTCGCGCCGATGACGCTCATCGAACGACTCGGCACGGATTTTCGTCTCACCGGCCTCACGACCGGCCGGCACCCGATGGCGCTGCTGCGCGCTCGCCTGCCCGACGTGTGCCGCGCGATCGATCTCAAGCGCACGAAGACCGGCGAGCGCATCACCATCGCGGGCTCGGTGATTTGCCGCCAGCGGCCCGGCACGGCATCGGGCATCGTCTTCGTCAGCCTCGAGGACGAGACCGGCATCGCGAACGCCGTCGTGCTGCCGGAGATCTTCGAGCGCGACCGCCTCATCATCACGCAGGAGCCGTCGCTGCGCATCACCGGCGTCGTGCAAAACGTGTCGCATGTGATTCACGTGAAAGCCGAAATCGTCGCCCCGCTGCGCGAAGCCGATCTGCCGGCGCAGGCCTCGCACGATTTTCGTTGAGTGCATTTTCAACTGCGACCGCCGACGGCTGTCCAACGTCGCATGAAGTGGAGAACATATCATGCGCCGCATTCCGGCGTCTCCGCCTACGCCGAGGGCAAAGACTACATCGTCATCCAGTTCAAAACCGGCGAGCGCTACCGTTACGACGCGCGCAAGCCGGGCCGAAAACACGTCGCCGAGATGAAGTCCCGCGCGCACCGCACCTCCGGCCTCACGACCTACATCAATCAGCACGTGCGCGAAAATTACGCGGCGAAGCTGCCGGGCCGTCGGCCGGCCGGCCCAACGACGCCGGCGCGTCGCGGCTCCGTTCGATAGCGCTACTATGCGATCGCTTCGCTGCTCTGCCAAAAAAGCGCGGTGAAGCGATTCCGATCCCGCCTCAACGCTGCAGCCAGATCGGCTGCACGAAGGCGCCGTCGACGGCCGAGTCCCACGCGGCGAAGCGCACCCACTTCCGGCCCGTCGCATCGAAGGGAATCGAGAAATGCTTCGTGCCCACCGGCGTGACTTCGGTCGCGCGGATGATCTGCCGCTCGATCTTCTGGCCGTCGCCCCACACCACTTCGACGAACTCGAGCGGGAACGTGTAGTCGACATCGGCGACGATCGTGCGCTTCGCGCCCGAGCCTTGCACCGCGTAATTGCGGATGAAAACTTCGCCGGTCGTGCCGAAAAAATTGCCGTCGCTCAGCGCCTTCATGATCGGGCTCCAGTCTTCGTCCGGGCCGGGCACGCGATCCATCTTGAGGTAGTTGACCGGAATTCCCGGGAAGAGATCGTCGTGCGGCCACTTCTGGTAGGTGTCGACGTCGGCGATCAGCACCTTCGGGCGAAGCTTCGTGTCGGCGAACATGTTGTTCATCGTGTCGAGCGCGTCGAACGTGCGCCATTCCGCGAGGCGGATTTCGGAGAGGTCCATCCCCATGCCGGGCTTGAAGGCCAAGCCGAGGTAGTGGTCGTCCTTCACGTAGGGTTCATTCCAATAAAAATCCGGATAGCCGTTCGAGCTCTTGGTGCGCGGGTGCGCGGTATACCAGTAGGTGTTTTCGGCCTCGAGCATCTGCTGCATCTCTGGCGCGGTCGTGGCGTGATAAACTTTTCCGTAGGTCGGATCCTGCTCGATGAACTTCTGATCCTTTGTCCGCGTCTTCGAATAGAACAGCGGGCGCGGATACAGGATGTTGTAGTGGCCGCCGAACGCGATGCTCGGCTCCTCCCACGGCGTGATGAGGAAGTCCTGATCCGACGCACGGCGCGCGCCCTCGAAGTAGTCCTTCTGGTCGGCGAAGCGGCCGCCCGGGCCGGAGTCGTTCAGCTTCAGCTTGTCGGCGTGAAAATCGCTCAGGCCGATGATATTGATGCCCAGCGCGCGCATGGCCGCGAGGTCGGGAGTCTCCGTGTTCAACGAGCCCGAGGCGCGGAGGCGGTCGGTGAATTCGAGGTGGAAGTGATTCACGAACGTCTTGTAGCCCGGGATCGCCGGATACGTGTCGTCGTGCGTGTAACCCAGCACGGTCGCGCGCGTGCTCGCGGCATCGGTCGCGCTGAGATAAAAATAGCCGGCCATGCGCTGCAGGGTGCCGGGCGGCGCGTTGTAGAGCGCGTAGTTCTGGAGGTATTTCGGCACGTCCTCGTGATCCGCCTGCTTGAGGCCGAACGAAAATTTTCCCTCGGCGTCCTTGCGATACCAGACGTAGCCGAGGTTGGTATCGACCTCGCGCGCGGGGAAGAAGACGCCCGGCGGCGGAAACACCGCGATCGATCCCGCCGGGCCTTCCGCGACCATCACGCGGTTCTTCGCGCGGACCGTCACCGGTCCATCATGGATGCCGCCGCCGAACCGATACTGCTGCGGATTGCCACCCGTGTCGACCCAGCGAACACGCGGCGTCACGGCGGTCGTCAGGCCGCGCAGGCCGAGATCGTATTTGTAGGCGACGAGATTCTTCTCGGTCTTCGCGATCGCCTCGACGCGATAGAGGCCGGAGCCGCGGTAGTGCGTGAAGCGGAGGCCGCCGCTGAAAATGCCCATCGTCAGGCTGCCGGGAAACTCGACCTCGAGCCGCGCACCATCGGTCCTGACCGTGCAGGCGGAGGCGTTGAACACGCCTTTGCCCACTTCGATTTCCGACGGGAGACGCGGCAGGTCGGGATTGCGAGTCTGCTCGCCGGGGATGACGAACGGCGCATCCCAGAAGGAATACCACGCCTCGCGGTCCTTCACCGCGCGCGAGGTGATGTCCTGGCCGAATTTCACGAAATTCGAAAGACCGACGAAATCGATCCGCCGGCGGCCGGTCTTCACATTGAACTCCGGCACGAGGTCTTTTCCGAGCACGCCCCAGGAGCCGCCCGACTTGCGAACCGCGAGTTCGCGGATGATCGGCTGGCCGCGGTCGATCGCGTAGCGCACGCGCACTTCACCTTTGCCGGCATCGGCGCACGTGACGGTGAGCACGTCGTTCTCCACCGCGGCGGTGAGACCGGCCTGCGCTTTGTAGGCAGAGAGATCGGTCTTGAGCGGATCGGCGACGGCGCTCGCCACGCCAGCAAAACAGAGCACCGCGAAGGATCGGAAACTGCGTCTCCGAGGAAGGAATTTCGTGCAGGAGGTCATGGGGTGAGGAACGAAAACGACTGCCACGGCAGCGGGGAAACGACGCCGGCGGCGATTGAAGTCAGCGTCAGCGTGAGCCAAGCGGCGCGACGCCGGTGAGAAGAGAGCGGGAACTCGGAAGAGTGCCAAATCAAATGACGTTTCCCGTCGACGTGAACCGCCGAGCGGAAGCAACGCGACGAGCTGCCTTCACTCCACGCACTCCTTTCTCAAACCCGCTTGCCCCGCTTTTCGCGGCGACGAAGCTTCTCATGATGAAACCTACCCCGCTTCGCCGGCTCGCGATCGCCGGCGCCCTCGCCTTTGGCGTCACGCTGTCCGCACGCGCCGAAAACACGCCCGCGCCGGCGTCGATTTCGCTGCAGGGCGCGATCGATTTCCACGCGCACTCCGCGCCCGACGTGACCAAGCGGTCCGCCAACAGCTTCGAGGTCGTCCGTCAGGCCAAAGCCGCGGGGATGCGCGCGCTCGTGTTGAAGAACCACTACGTCACGACCGCCGCACTCGCGCAGCTCGCGATGCAGGAGGTCGGCGGCATCGAGGTCTTCGGCGGCATCGTGCTCAACCGCTCCAACGGCGGCATCAATCCCGAGGCCGTCCGGCGCATGATCGAGGTGGAGGGCAGGCGCGGCAAAATCGTCTGGTGCCCGACCTTCGACGCCGAAAACCAGGTGAAGTTCACCAAGTCGAATCTGCCGTTTGTGCCCGTCGTGAGAGACGGCAAGCCCGTGCCCGCGATGGCCGACATCTTTCAACTCGTCGCGCAGAACGACCTCATCTTCGCCACCGGACATTCCTCGCCCGACGAGTCGATCATCCTGCTCGGAGCCGCGCGACAGGCCGGCGTGAAGCGCCTGCTCGTCACGCACGCTCTCAGCGAAACCACGCACGCCAGCCTGCCGCAGATGCAACGCATGGTCGCGCAAGGCGCGTTGCTCGAGGTCGTCTACCTCGCGCACCTCGGCGCCAAGCCGCTGCCCATCTCGGCCTGCGTCGAAGCGATTCAGGCGATCGGCGCGGAGCATTTCGTCATGTCGTCCGACCTCGGCCAGCCGAACAACCCGCCGCACACTGACGGCCTGCGCGCGTTCATCGCGGCGCTCGAGGCCGGCGGCATCACCGGGCGCGAGATCGATCTCATTGTGCGGAAAAATCCCGCCCGCCTGCTCGGACTCGATCCATGATTCTCCCGCGCCCGCATACTGTCGAAAAGTTGTTCAACCGGTAGGGCTGCTTGTCCTAAAGCCGCCGCTCAGCGCCCTGCGAAGTCGGCAGCGCGCGGCAAAAACTCGCGACGTCGTGTCGGAAACCGAGCTGGAACTCGGCGCTCCCGGGAAACGTCGAGCTCCGCGCTCGACCGCGATCGCGTGCACGAGATCGCGCGCCTTCCCATTTCTCAAAACCTTCACCGCCACTCGTGGCGCGGATAGCGGCGCGAAAGCTCGGTCTTGATTTTCGGATATTGCTCGCGCCAGAAATTCGTCAGGTCGTCCGTCACCTGGATCGGACGCTGGTTCGGCGCGAGGACTTCGATCTTCACCGGCACGCGTCCGTGGCCGACGGCGAATTTTCCCTCGATGCCGTAGAGCTCCTGGATTCGCGCCGACAAAATCGGCGGGCCTTCCTTTTCGTAGCGCAGCTTCGATTTCCGCCCGTTGCCCATCGTGAGCCGCTCGGGCAGATAATCGTCGAGCACCGCGAGTTGTTCCGCCGTCAGCCAGTCGCGCAGGATCGGCATCACGGGCTTGTCCTTCACATCGCGCGCGCTGAGTTCGCCGTAGCAGATTTGCTCGATGAGCGTCGCGCGATCGGCCTCGGCGATCGGATTCACCTCGAGCTCGGGAAACCACTCGGCCATCCGGTTCACGCGCGTGATCCATTGCTCCACCGTCTCGTCCCACGCCTCGAGCTTGATCCGCCCGGCCACCACTTCCTTCGTCAGCAGCGCCGCCGCCGCATCCAGCGGCGCCTCGTCGCTCGACGACTTCGCCTCGAGCACGAGATCGCGGAAGCGCCGCTCGCGGCGCGTGACGACGCGTTTCTGCTGCTCGTCGTAAACCACGCCGCGCGTCTCGCGATAGTCCTCGGGAAAAATTTCCTTCAACCACGCCTCGTCGATGTGCGTCGCGAGCGAGAGCAGCACGTTGACCTCGCCGCCGCGGCCTTCGATCTCGCTGATCTCCGCCGCGACGAAGAGCGGCGCCTTCTGGATGCAGCTCTCGCGCGCGAGCAGGCCGCGCCGCTGGTGCACGAGTTCGCAACGCAGCGTGCCGACATCGAGCCGCTTCGCGAGCTGGTCGGAGAACCCGGCGAGCACGCACTTCCGCACTTCGGCGCCGTCGGTGCGTCGCTCGCTCACGTCGAGGCCCTCCTTCTCCGCAATCCCGAGAAACTGCTCGAACAACGGCCCCACCTGCCGCGCGCCCTGCGCGTGGAGGCCGAGCCGCCGGCACGCGTCCATCGAGAAATTGTTTCGCTCCGCGAAACGCCACGCGCGCATCAACAGGAAAAAATCGCTCTCGTGCTCCTCGCCCAATGTCTCCTCGCGCGCCTCGTCCGTGCGCTTGTCGACGCCGCGCAGCAGGAAATTCCGTCCCTGCGTCAGCGCCGCCATCAGCGCGATCGGCCGCACACAGCCGCGCTCCTGCGCCGCGAGCAGCATCCGCGCATACCGCGGGTGCACGGGAAACCGCAGCATCTTGCGCCCGGTGTCGGTGATCGAAAGGTGGACCGCGACCTCCGGGCGCGGTTGGTTCCCGGCCGAGACGGCGCCCGGAGGTCGCCGTCCACCCAACGCGCCCAAATCCGCCAGCAGCGTCTCCGCCCGCTCGAGTGCTTTCGGCTCGGGTTTTTCGAGCCAGGGAAAACCAAATACGTCGTCGATGCCGCTCGCTTTCAGCGTCAGCACGACTTCCGACAGATCGAGCCGCTTCACTTCGGGCAGCTCCTGCGGCGCGCGTTTCGCATGCTCGGCCTCGGTCCAGAGCCGCACGCACACGCCCGGCGCCGTGCGGCCCGCGCGGCCGGCGCGTTGATCCGCGCTCGCGGCGGAAATTTTTTCGATCAGCAGCGTGTTGATGCCGCGGTGCGGATCGAAGCGCGCCACGCGCGCCAGCCCGCAATCGACGACGGTCGTCACGCCTTCGATCGTCAGCGAAGTCTCCGCGACGTTCGTCGACACGATGACCTTCCGGTTGTCGTAGCGCTCGACCGCGCGGTCCTGTTGTTCCGGCGGCAGTTCGCCGTGCAGCGGAAACACGACGAAGTCGCGCAGCACGCGCGAGCCCTGAATCGCCTGCACCGTGCGCGAAATCTCATACGCGCCGGGCATGAACACGAGCAGGTCGCCGGTGCTTTCGGCGGCGACGCGTTCACACTCGCGCGCGGCGACGTCCCACACCGGCTCGTGTTCGAAATCCACGCGCTTCGGCAGATATTCGATCCGCACGGGAAAACTGCGCCCCTGCGACACGAGCACGTGGCACGGCGCGAGGTAATTTTTCAGCGCGCCGGCATCGAGCGTCGCCGACATGACGATCAGCTTCAGATCGGGCCGCGTCGTCTGCTGAATCTGCAGCGCGCGCGCGAGCGAGATGTCGCCGTAAATATGGCGCTCGTGAAATTCGTCGAACACGATCGCGCGAATGCCGCGGAGGCTCGCGTCGAAGGACATTTGCCGGAGCAGAATTCCTTCCGTCACGAAGCGAATCCGCGTCCGCTCGCTCACGCGCGATTCGAGGCGGATCTGGTAGCCCACCTCGTCGCCGAGATCGGTGTTCGCCTCTTCGGCCACGCGACGCGCCAGCAATCGCGCCGCGAGCCGCCGCGGCTGGAGCACGACGACCTCGCCCTTCTCGCCGAGCAGCCCGTGTCGCCACAGCATCTGCGGAATCTGCGTCGATTTGCCCGAGCCCGTCGGCGCCTGCACGATCAGCCGGCCCTGCGCGCGCAGCGAAGCGACGACCGCGGACTCGAGTTCGTAGATGGGCAGATCGCGTGGCGAAGGCATGGCGGAGGCGCAAAGAAGAGCTAATCGCGGCTGCACGGAAGAACGAAAACATGGGAAAAAACCTTCCGTGTTTCCGGCCTTCCGCGCTTCCCCGATTTCCTCCGTGACCTTTTCAGGGTGTGAATAACCGGTGAGCCAGATTGCTCCCAACTTATTCACCGCTTTCGGGTGTGAAAAAGTTGTTGAGAACAAAAGCTTCATTTCCCGCGCGCGCGTCCCACTGTCGTCGTCGTTCCTTGATAGAACAGTCGCAGCGCGGCGGCCTGAAATAAGTCGACGCGAGCACGGCTGGGATAATCCCGGGCGACCGGGGAAAGGTAGGCGGAAGCTGGTTCCGCTTTCCCCTCCCGACGGCGAAAGCCGCGCGAGAGGCACATATCACCAGTTCCTCTGGCCGGAGTCGTGTCCGGTCAGGCAAACACGAACAAGTGAACTGAGCGGCAAGGCGCGATGAGAAACCGCGCAAGAGCCGAGTCAGGCCCACGGAGCGTTTCGATCCGTGCGCCGACGCAGTTACCCCAGAGGGTTTCGGTTGCTACTGCGCAGACCAGAACGCAGTCGCGGTTCCCGGCGGGCCCACCCCGCCAAAAGGCCTCGCTCGCCGCACGAGCAAGGCGCGCAAGGGAATCGAGGCCGCGGGGAGCGAGCGGACCTGGCAAAGTCCGTCAAACCTCCTCACTGGGGCGGTCACGCAAAACGTGGTCACCCCACTGCAAAAGCGAAAGCAACCTGAGAGGTAAGAGGTCAGACCCGTAGCGCGGGGCCAACGACCGGCCAAAAGCCGGAGCCGTCCCCGTGGAAACGGTGCCGACGTGAGATAGTGAAAGTTGCAGGCGTGTCAGCACCACGTCCGGCGCGCCGCTTCCGGCAGGAAGCGTCCGAACCGGGCGAAGAGGCCTCACTCGATAGATCCCGACCGGCAACGGTCAGGACGGTCCCGCCATGAGACCGAGACATCCGCATGCCGCGGAGAGTGGCGTCGGGAAGCACACCGCCCGCGAAAGCGAGAGCGCCCAAGCGTGTGCCGCCGGGAAAGAGCGCGTGGCGAACGCCCACCCCCACAAATTGGCTCCGGAAGCTT
>DASZYB010000057.1:0-19679 GCA_035545575.1 Opitutaceae bacterium
GGCAATCACGCCGCCCCCGCCCGCCGCCGCGAAGCCGCCCGCGCCCGCCGCCGAACCGCCGTCTTCGTCCGCCGCGTCGGTCTTCAAAAAAATTCCCTGGAAAAAATAACGCCATGCCGTCGCCGGAGGAAACGTTGACCGCGCTCGGGCTCGATCCGCTGATCGACAGCCACCGCTTCGCCCACAGCGCCGCGAGCGGCACGCTGAAAAACCCCGCCGGCATCCGCATCGTCGCGGCGGGCCGCGAATTTTTTCGCAGCCTGCGGTTCATTCTCGAGAAGGAAAACCCCGGCACCTGGAAAACCGTCCTCCAATCCGCCGGCCATCGCGCGAGCCGCGACATCGCGCAGCACCTCGACGCCGAGCTCGGCCGGCTCGGCAAACCGGCGCTCAGCGCGCTGCCGCTCGACGCGTGCCTCGTGCTCATCGAGCGCTACCTCGCGCTGCACGGCTGGGGCCGCGTGAAGTTCGACCTCGCCGATGCCGCCGAGCACGGCTTCATCGTCGCGCGCGCCGAGCACAGCTTCGCGGTCGAGGCGCTCGCCGATCGCGACGATTTCGCCGACCCGCTCCTCGCCGGCATGCTCCAAGGCTTCATCGAGCACATCAGCGGCCAGCCGCTCGGCGCCGAGGAAATCGCCTGCGCCCGCCATGGCGCCGCCGCGTGCACCTTCGTGATCACCGCGCAGGAGCGGCTCGATTCCGTCGCCGCGAGCGTCGGCCACGAACCGGCCGAGGCGACCCTCGCACGTTTCCGCTCATGAGCCACGCGCCGAAAATCACCGTGCTGTTTTTCAGCGACACGACGCTGCCCGCTTTCATCCACACGCCCGCCGGCCGCGCGCTCACCGGCGACCTGCTCGTCGAATGCAGCCTGCAACCGACGCTCGGCTTCGCGCTCAACCTCGAGACGCCCGCCAACTATCCTGGCCTCGCCGGCCTGCTGGGCGAAACCGACATCGGCGCGCTCGCCCACGCCGCCGAGCAACTGCCGGCGCCGATCGTGCTCGCACCCGGCGCGCCCGCCTCGCTCACCGCCCTCCGCAGCGCGCTCGCGACGCTCCGCCGCCCCGACCCACGCCTCAAGACCGTCACGCTGCT
This sequence comes from Opitutaceae bacterium, assembly GCA_035545575.1. Lineage (GTDB taxonomy): Bacteria > Verrucomicrobiota > Verrucomicrobiia > Opitutales > Opitutaceae > ER46. The sequence goes on from DASZYB010000057.1 coordinate 1,102, forward strand.
CATCCCGTTCGAAATGGCGAAGCCCCTCGGCGCCGCGCTCGCGCTCGCCGACCGCTTCGCCATCGCCTGGGATGCCGCCGCCTTTCCCCACGAGGCGCTGCTCGATTTCGCCCGCTGGCTGCGTGACGAAAAACTGCTCCACGCCGAAAATTTCGCCGGCCTGTTTCCCTACGCCGCGGCGCCGCTCGATCCCGCGCATGCCGCGCGACTCGGCGCGATCCTCGCGCCGGCCGCCGACCGGCACGCCGGCATTCCGCGCGCGCCGATCGCGCTCGCCGCGCGTTAAAACAGCGCGCGCAACGTCACGCGCTTTTTGCCGGCCCCTCGCGCGCCAGCTCGCGCACCCGGCGCCGCAGCGCCCGGAAATCCTCCGGCAGAAAAATCTCCCGGTGCGCCGCGAGATCCGCCGCACCTGCGCGCCAGTGCCGCGCGAGAAATTTTTCGTGCGGCGCCGGCGCGAGCGCGACCCAATACGGGCAATCGACGCAGTGCGCGCCGCTCACGCGGCGACGCACGCGCACCAGCTCCTGCCGGCGGCACGAGCCCTCCGGCGCCACCTCGCGGAACGAATCCCGGCACGTCTTGAACTCCGGATAAAAGCACGCCTTCACGAGCTGCCGCGCCGCCTCGGCCAGCCAAGGCTCGGTCGCCGCGCCGAGCACCCGCGCGACCAGCGGCGCGCATTCCGCTTCGCTCATCTCGCCCGGCGCCCCCTGCTCATCCGTCGCGAGCGCGGGCGGCAATCCACGCTCGGCGACGAGCGCCCACAGGTTGGCGGCGAAGCGCGTGCGTTCCGCGGGCGCCGGCGGGGTTTGCGCGTTCTGCGCGAAAAACCTCACCAACACGGCGTCGACTCGTCCGCGAAATTCCTCTTCCGGCTGCACGCCCCGACCTCGGCGCAAACCCGCATGCGCGTCAACCCCGGCCCCGCCACCGCCGCCTTGTGGCCCGCCTCGCTGAAGTCGTGGCCCACAAATTGTCATGGTCACACACGCCTATTTTGACCAACTGTGCCGGTGACAAACTCCGCCCGCTACGTCTGCTCGACGGCGGCACTTTTCTCTACCGTCTGCGCTTTCGTTTTCCCCGATTCCCACGCCCATGATCCAGACGCTGACCACGCCGGCGCCCGCTCCCCTCTACGTCGAGCTCGCGCGCTCCCTCGAGTTGTTAATCGACCAGGGCACGCTCCGCCCCGGCCACCGCCTCCCATCCGTGCGGCGCATGTCGCTGCAGCGCGACGTCAGCATCTCCACCGTGCTGCAGGCCTACACGCTGTTGGAAAACCGCGGCTGGATCGAGGCGCGGCCGCAATCGGGCTACTACGTGCGCCCTCGTCTGCCGAGCGATGCGCCCGAGCCGCGCATGGCCAAGCCGATGGCGAAGCCGAGCTACGTCGGCGTCAACGACCTCACCGCCGAAGTCCTCACGCTCGCGGTCGATCCTCGTTACGTTCCGTTCGGCGCCGCGTGTCCCGATCACACGCTTTTCCCGACGAAGAAACTTGCGCGCATCCTCGCCGCCGTCGGCCGCAACGATCCCGCGCTCCTCGGCCGCTACGCGATGAACTGGGCCTACGACCCGCTCGCGCGCGAAGTCGCGCGGCGTTATCTCCAGGCCGGCTGCCCGCTCGCGCACGACGAGCTCGTCATCACCTGCGGCTGCGCCGAGGCGATCAATCTCTCCCTCCGCGCCGTCGCGAAGCCCGGCGATACCGTCGCGGTGGAAACGCCGAGCTATTTCGGTTTTCTCGAGACGATCCAGAGCCTCAACCTGCGCGTGGTCGAGATTCCCACCGGCGCACGCACCGGCATCTGCCTCGACGCCACGCGCGAGGCCTTCGCGAACAACGACGTGAAGGCGCTCATCGTCATGCCGAGTTTTTCCAATCCGCTCGGCTCGTGCATGCCCGACGAGAACAAGGAAAAACTCTACCGCATCGCCGCCGAGTTCGACGTCGCGATCATCGAGGACGACATCTACGGCGACCTCCACTTCGGCGAGCGCCGCCCGAAGCCGCTCAAGGCCTGGGACACCGATGGCCGCGTGCTGCTCTGCAGCTCGTTCGGCAAGACGCTCGCACCCTCGCTGCGCGTCGGCTGGTGCGCGCCCGGCCGCTACCTCGAGCGCGTGCGGCGGCTGAAGTTCACCAACACGCTCGGCACGCCCGTCGTGCTGCAGAAAACCGTGTCCGATTTCCTGCGCAATGGCGGCTACGATCACCATCTCCGCTCGATCCGCCGCGCGTATCACCACCAGTTACACCTCTTTTCGCAGGCGATCCTGCGCCACTTTCCGGAAGGCACGCGGCTCAGCCGGCCCGAGGGCGGCTTCATTCTCTGGGTCGAGATGCCCGCCGGCGTCGACACGCTGCGGCTGCACCGCGACGCGCTAAAGCAGCACATCAACACCGCGCCCGGCGCGCTCTTCTCCGTGAAGGAACGCTACCGGAATTGCCTGCGCATGAACTGCGGCGTGCCGTGGACCGACACGATCGAAGCTGCCGTGCGCACGCTCGGCGAGCTGGCGAAAAAGCAGCTCTGAGTTGCCCCGCGAAGAACGCGACGAGGCGCGAAGATTTTCTTCGCCGTCCTTCGCGACCTTCGCGGTTAAAAGACATGGATTACTCCATCAAAGAACTCTCTGCGCCGACCGACGCCGATCTCGCGGAGCTCGTCGCCGTGCTCGACGACATCGTCGCCGGCGGCGCCTCGGTCGGCTTCATGCTGCCGATCGATGAAGCGGTTCACGCGGCGTTCTGGCGCGAAGTGCGCGAAGGCGTTCGCGCCGGCACGCGCGTGCTGCTGGTTGCGCGCGCCGCCGGCCGGATCGTCGGCACCGTGCAGCTCGATCTCGCGCAACGTCCCAACGGCCGGCACCGCTGCGAACTTCAAAAGCTCCTCGTGCTTCGCTCGCATCGGCGGCGCGGCATCGCGGCGGCCCTCGTGCAAGTGGCCGAAGCCGCCGCCCGCGCGCGGCGGCGCACGTTGATCGTCCTCGACAGCGGCGCGACCGGCAACGCCCTCGGCATCTACGACCGCGCCGGCTACACGCGCGTCGGCGTCATCCCGCGCTTCGCGCGCGATCCCGACGGGCCGTTGATCGACACCGTCGTCTACTACAAAGAGCTCGCGCCGGCCGGCGACGCTTCGCCTCCACCGCGCGCCGGTTCGTGACCGGTCGTCGTCCACGTCGCCACTATAGCGGTTTCAAAAATTCCATGGCCGGTTTTGTAGGTCGGGCTTTATGCCCGACAAGTCGGGGATGAACCCCGACCTACATCGTCGCCGCGGCTACACTTTAATTTAAACCGCTGTAAACCCGCCCCGAGTCGCTTCGTTTTTCCGCGCTCCCGTCTCAAAAATATTCCGCGCATGACTCAATCGTCTCCGAGCACTCCTTCGATCGCGCGATCCGCCGGCGAACGCGCAGTCGTGTCGCGCGCGTCGCCCACAATTTCTCTTCACGCGAATTCACCGGCGCACCCGCCCGCCCGCTCCGCGCTGATCCTGGCGTTCGCCGCGATCTACGTCATCTGGGGCAGCACGTATCTGGCGATTCGCGTCGCGGTCGCCACGATGCCGCCGTTCCTGATGGCCGGCGCGCGCTTTCTGATCGCGGGCGCGCTGTTGCTCGCGTTCCTCGGATTTCGCGGCGCGCGCTGGCCGACGCTCGGGCAATGGCGCGCCAACGCCATCATCGGCACCTTCCTGCTCCTCGGCGGCAACGGCCTCGTCGCGTGGGCCGAGCAGCGCATCCCCTCCGGCATCACGGCGCTGCTCATCGGCGTGAGCCCGCTCTTCATCGTGCTCACCGAGTGGGCGTGGCCCGGCGGCACGCGGCCAACGCCGATCACGCTCGGCGCGTTGTTGCTCGGATTTGTCGGCGTCGCGTGGCTCGCGGCGCCGTGGGAAAACGCCGCCGGCGGCGCGCTCGATTTCGGCGGCGTGGGCGCGATTCTGGCGGCGTGCGTTTTCTGGAGTCTCGGCGCGATTTATTCGCGGCACGCGAAGCACGGCGCCGATCCGTTTCTCGCCTCCGCGCTCCAGATGCTCGGCGGCGGCGCCGCGCTGACGGTCGTCGCGCTGCTCACCGGCGATTTTCGTCGTTTCGATTTAGCCGCGGTCGCGCCGGCGGCGTGGGGTGCGTTCGCCTACCTGATCGCGATCGGCTCGCTCGTTGGATTTTCCACGTTCGTCTGGCTCATGAAACACAGCACGCCCGCACGCGTGTCGACCTACGCCTACGTCAATCCCGTCGTCGCCGTCTTTCTCGGCTGGCTGATCCTCCGCGAACCCATCGCGCCGCGCACGATCGTCGCCTCGATCATCATCGTCACGGCGGTCGCGATCATCACGACGCAGAAAACCCGCGCTCCGAAATCGTCTGCGCCGTAGGCGTTTTTCCCCGCGATGGCGGCGGTGTTTTCCGTTGAGCCGAGACCGCAGCATTGGCTCTATCGGCGCGTCCAGCTTTTGCCTTTTCGCGCCATGAACCCCGAGCGCACTGTCGTTTTCAACGAGCCGCTTCCGCTGCGCGTGCTGCGCGCGGCGGCGCTCGGCCTTCTCGCGTGCGCCATCACGCTGCTGCTCGGTTTGCTGGTGCTCTCGTTCGCGCCGCTCGAGCCGGTCACACGCGCGCTGTTCGCCACGCCGCGCGAGTGGCAGGAGCTCGCGACCGCCGCGTGGCTGACCGCCGCGGTCGTCGCGCTCACGCCCGTCGCGCTGCTCGTGCTCGCGTGGCGGCTGCGGCTGCGTTCGTGGTGGTGGGTGGGCGGCGGCATGATTCTGGTCGCGCCCGCGCTGGTTTATCTCGCGCACGACGACGCCGCGATCCTCCGGCCGGTGACCTTCGACGAAATCGCGCCGGAGTTTCCCGGCGCGGAAAAAAGCTTCGCGGTGCTGATGCGCTACGGAAAAAATCATCCGCTGGGCCGCGCCTTCAAGGCGCCCGACCGGTTGTTCCGCAACGGCGGCTACGTCGACGCCAGCAAACCCGCCGAGTGGCCGGCGTGGCTGGCGCAGCGCCGCGGCGACATCGAGGCCGATTGGGCGGAGCTCGCGCCGGTGCGCGCGTGGTGGACGGAGCTCGCCGCCTTCGACCGCATCGGCGATCTCACGCCGGCGCGGCTCGACGCGGAAATCATGGCGTTCGGTCCGGTGCGCTCCTACGCGCAACACGCCATCGCGATCGCAGGCCTGCAGGCGATCGACGGCCACGGCGACGAAGCCTTCGCCACGCTGCAGCCGCTCCTCGAAGTCAGCCGCCGGCTCGAGCCCTCCGCGCGCACGCTGGTGCGGTTCATGATCGCACGCGTGATGCAGCGCACGGCGCTCGAAGCGGCGGGTTTCGTGCTCGACACCACGGCGGTCTCGACCGCGGCGCGCGCGCGATTTGCCGCGGCGCTCGCCGGCGGCAGCGGCGGCGAGGCCGGCGCGCGCCGCCTGCTCGCGATCGAAGAGGCCTATATGCTCCACTTCAGTTTCGGCGACCTGGCGGCCGCCCGCACCGACGATCGCCCGGTGCTGCTCTCGTCCATGAACCTGCTCAGCCCCTTCGTCTATAATCCGCGCCGCACCTACAACCTGCAGGGCGAGTTGACCGCGCGGCTGCAGGAATTCGCGGCACGACGCGACCTCAAGGGCTTCGCCGCGTGCGAACGCGACTTTTTCGCGCGCGACGCGGCGCCGTCGTTCAAGAATTTCCTCGGCACCGCGCTGCTCACCGTGCGCACGCCCGCCTACGGAAAAATCCTCGAAAGCTATTGGAAAGTCGAAGATGCGCGCACCGCGCTCGCCGTCCGCCTCGCACCGCGATGAAGCCGCGGCAACTGTGCCGCCGCTCCGGCCACGCCGCTGCGACTGGCCGACGCCGCTCCAGACGCTAGGATCGTGGCCGTTGCATGAACCGCTCCGTCCGTTCCGTCGCCCTCATCGGCGACTACTCGCCGGATGTCACCGCGCACCGCGCGATTCCACGCGCCCTCGAGCTCGTGCGCGCGGGGCTCGGCGTCGATATCGCCTGGCAGTGGATCGCCACGCGCGACGTGCGCCACGCCGCGCGCGACCTCGCGCCGTTCTCCGCCGTGTGGCTCGTGCCCGCGAGCCCCTACGAAAACACGGCTGGCGCGCTCGATGCCGTGCGTTTCGCGCGTGAAACGCCGCGCCCGTTCCTCGGCACCTGCGGCGGATTCCAGCACGCGTTGATCGAGTTCGCCCGCAACGTCGCCGGGCTCGCGCGGGCCGATCACGCGGAAACGAATCCCACCGGCGACACGCTCGTCGTCACGCGGCTCGCGTGCTCCCTCGTGGAAAAGACCAGCGCGCTTCGCCTCGCGCCCGACTCGCTGATCCGCGCCGCCTACGGCCGCGACACCGCCACGGAAGGCTACCATTGCAACTACGGTCCCGCGCCGGAGCATCGCGCAGGATTCGAACACGCCGGCCTGCGGTTCACCGCGTTCGATGAAGCCGGTGAGGTTCGCGCGGCGGAGTTGCCGCCAACCGTGCATCCGTTCTTCGTCGGCACGCTTTTCCAACCGGAGCGCGCCGCGCTGCGCGGCGAGATGCCGCCGCTCGTGCGCGCCTTCGTTCGCGCCATGGTTGCAACCTAACCCACGCCAGGTTCGCGACGGCCGCAAAGACCAGAACCCGCGACGATTTCTTTGCGTCCTTTGCGCCCGTTGCGTGACGCTCCAGATCTTTCCCCCATGACCATCGCCCTCGCCGAAACCGATGCCGACATCGCCCGCTGTTTTCCCGTCCTCGTGCAGTTGCGCCCCAATCTGCGCGAAGCCGACTTCGTCGCGCGCATCCGCCGCCAGCACGCGGAAAGCTACCACCTCGCCTTTGCCGAGGACGAACACGGCACCGTGCGCAGCGTCGCCGGTTTCCGTTTCACGAACCGGCTGCATGCGGGTTTCGTGATGTATGTCGACGACCTCGTGACCGACGCGACGACGCGCTCCCGCGGCTTCGGCGACCGGCTGTTCGACTGGCTCGTCGACCGCGCGAAAGAACGCGGCTGCGCGCACCTCACGCTCGATTCCGGCACGCAGCGCGTCGATGCGCATCGTTTTTACCTGCGGAAGCGGATGAAAATCTCCGCGTTTCATTTCGATCTGCCGCTGCGGTAAACGGCCGCGATTTCGTCCGCGGGCACCGCTCGAACCCAGGCACACCGCGCACGCGCTATTTCCCGGCGGTGCTCGCGAGCGTTTGCCCCTGTTCCAACTGGTCGGAATCGAAGATGAAAACCGAGTCGAACTCGTCCGCATCGCCGACCTGGAACAGCAGTGCTTTCCGCGTGCGGATCAGGTCCTGCCACTTCGCGCTGAGCCGGTAGAGCCGGCGCTCGTTGCGCGAGATGCAGATGAACCGGGGATTGAGCTGCCGCAGCGCGGCGAAGTCGGCCTGCTCGTAGACGCGGCGGATTTCGCCGGCGCGCTCGTCCTGCCGGTAGGGATTGTCGCGCCCATAGAGGCCCGCGGGCACCGGCCGGCCGGCGAGCGGCGTGACGAAATGGATGATCTGGCTCGTGCCGGTGAGCACGAGGTCGGTCGGCGCACTGAACCGCCGCAGCCACTCGGCGGCGACGCGCTCGTATTTGTTGAAGAGCACCACCTGGTCATAGGGCGGGCGCGTCGCCCGCAGAAAAAGCTGGTAGCCGAAGGGCGCGACACACAGCACGAAAAAGAAGACCCACAACGCGTGCGCCAGCAGTCGCAGCCGGCCGGTGCGCCACTGCGCGATGCCCAGCACGATCACGAGCGAGAGGCCGAGATTGAGGAAGAGGATGAACTTGTTGCTGTCGCCCCAATCCGCCGTGTAGCGATAGACGTTGATCAGCAGGAACGCGCCGGCGCAGACGATCCAATACCATTTCCACCGGCGCAGAAAATCCGCCAGGCCGCCGGGGGCGCCCGCGGTCGCGCGCCGGCTGCGCCACAGGCCGCCCGCGGCGAAGAGCAGGCCCCAGAAAAGAAAATCGCCGTTGACGAAAAACCAGAACGCCACCGGCCGCAGGAACGCCGGCAGCCGCGCGAATTCGTCGAGCGGCAGCGACGCGGCGGCGTTCCACGCCTCGTAGTTCGGGTTCAGCGGCGGCCCGTAGCAAAAGAGATAAAGCACCTGCGCCGCGCCGAGCAGCACGGCGGGCAGCCACCGGAGCCAGCGCGCCGCCAGCGCGCGCCGGTGCCTCCAAAGCGAGGGCAGCAGCGCCGCGCCGAGCACGGCGGCGGACACGACGTGCGCGAGCGGCAGCAGGCAGACGAGCACGAAGGCTTCGAGCGTTCGCGCCGCCGCTCGCGTCGCGCCCTCCTGCGTCGCGGAAGCATCGCCGCCGAAAATGCCATTCATCACGAGCAGCACGACGGGGAACGAGAACAGCAGGCCGCGCTGCGGCTCGAACAGGCTCGAGATCGTCGCCTCGAAATTGAAATACGGGAACATCAGCACCCCGGTGAAGAACGAGTCCGCACGAAAATACGGCGGCGCGAGCAGCGCGTAGTGCAGCAGGTTCGGCAGCGCGGGATTCAGGAAGAGAAAGATCAACGCCGCCAGCAGCACCCAGCGCGACGAGAGCCGGAGCCAGCGCGCAAAAGTCGCCCACAGCGCGCCCACCATCACCGCCGCGCTCAGGAAATTCATCGGCGCGATGGCCTTCAGCGCCGACCAGCCGATGCGCTCGAGGTGCGCGAGATAGAAGTCCGCGAGAAAATGGTATTTCAACGGGAACGGCGCCATGTCCAGGTCGACGGGCGGAAACCGTGCGGCGCCGAGAAAAGCGTTCGCGATGGAAAGGTGGATCGCCGTATCGACGAAGTTGACGCTCGCCCAGACCGCGCCCTCGCGATCCGGCGTCGGCCCGAGGCAGAACCGCACAAGCACGAACGCGCCGAGAAACAGGAGCGCGCCGTTCCAGTTTCGAAAATCGCCGAGGTGGCTCGTCACGCGCGCGATCGCTCCGCCGCGCGCAATCGCCGGCGCGGGCGTTTTCTGCGCCAAGACGCAGATCGGGCCGAGCACGAGCGCCCACGAAAGCGTCAGGTAGAGCGGGCCCCAGCCGCAGAGCACGTAGAGTAGAAAATTTCCCCAGTTGACGAGAAACAGCGCCAACCCGAACGCCAGGCCGTAGCGCGCCAGCCCGCGAAATTCCTCCAGCAGCGCGACGCGCGGCTGCAGGAAATACGCGAGGACACCGACGAGGACGAGGTGCAGTCCGGCGAACATCGCGATCAGCCAAAGGGGCCGCGTTGAAGCATGGGCTTACGCCAGCGGCACGCCGACCGCACGCGCGAGCCGGCCTGCCTGACATTTTTGTCAGCCAGATCTGACCGTCCAAACTCAAATCGCGCGGCGCCGCGCGCCCGTTGTTTTCGCCGGATGGATTCGCTGACGCAAAAAAACCTTTGCGGCACCCGGACCCGCCGCCAACATCCGCGCCGCATGTCCCACCCCACCCCGCCTCCCGACGATGCGGTGCATAGCGAGTCGTTTCTCCACACGCTCATGCACCGGCAGCTTCGCCTCTCGTCCGCGTGCGCCGCGGCCTTCCTGCTCGTGCTGTTCGGCCTGCCGCTCGCGAATTATTTCGCGCCCGCCTTGATGGCCACGCGCGTGGCGGGTTTCACGTTGAGCTGGCTCGTGCTCGGCGTGCTGTTTTTCCCCGCCGTGTGGGTGATTTCGTTTCTCTTCATCCGGCGCTCCATCGCGCTGGAGAACGATGAAGTCGCGCAGGTGCAGCGCGAGCGGGGGGGCGCGAAATCATGAACCTCCCTCTCGCATTCTTCGGCGGCGTCGATCCGTGGATCTTCGCCTTCTCGTTCGTCACGGTCGCGGCCACGATCTGGATGGGCTTTCGCTCGGCGCGCACCTCCAAGACCGCGAGCGACTTCTTCGTCGCGGGCCGATCGGTGTCGGTCGGCTGGAATGCCTCCGCGATCTCCGGCGAATATCTTTCCGCAGCGTCGTTCATGGGCATCGCCGGCATGGTGATGTCGAGCGGCTACGACGCGCTGTGGTATCCGGTGTGTTACGCGTGCGGCTATCTTTTCCTGCTGCTCTTCATCGCGGGACCGCTGCGGCGGTTCGGCGCCTACACGATCCCGGATTTCGCCGAGGGCCGCTACGACTCGCCGCTCTTCCGCAAGATCGCCGTGTGCTTCGTGCTCTTCATCGGCTTTTTCTACACGATGCCGCAGATGAAGGGCGCGGGCGTGACGCTGGCCTACATTTTTCCCGGCATGCCTTACTGGGGCGGCGTCGTGCTCGTCGGCGCGGTGATCACGCTCAACGTCGCGCTCGGCGGCATGAAGGGCATCACGATCGTGCAGGCCTTCCAGTATTGGATGAAGATGTTCGCGATCAGCGTGCCGATTTTTGTGCTGATGGCGGTCTTCGGTTTCTACAACGGCCAGCTCAACGCCAACGCCGCGCCCGGCGAAACCGCCGCGCCCGCGGTCAACGTCGAGCGCAAGCCGCTCGTCGAAAAAGCGCCGAAAGACTCCGCGTGGATCGCGCCGTTCGGCCCGCTCACCACGAAAGCAGTCAGCGCCGCCGCCGCCCTGCCGGCGGATCAGCGCGCGGCCTTCGTCGCGGAACACCAGAAGCCCTACTCGCTGCTCTACACGTATTCGCTCATCATGGCGCTCGTCTGCGGCACCGCCGGGCTGCCGCACATCCTCGTGCGCTTCTACACGAATCCCGACGGCGCCGCGGCCAAGCGCACGACGATGTGGGTGATGATTCTCATCGGCATCTTCTACGTTTTCCCGCCGATCTTCGGCGTGATCGGCCGCAACCTGATGCCCGAGCTCTACTCCGGCGTCGGCGCGAAGGGGACCGACAAGGTCGTGCTCGAACTGCCGACGCTGCTCGCCAGCCGCTTCGGCGTCCTCGGCTCGATCCTCAGCGGCATCACGTGCGCCGGCGCGTTCGCGGCGTTCATGAGCACGTTCAGCGGCCTGCTCGTCTCGATGACGGGCGCGCTCGCGCACGACGTCTACGGCCGGATGCTGCGACCCGAGGCGAGCCCGGCGGAGCGGATGGCGGCGTTCAAGATCGCCGCCGTCATCGTCGGCGCCGTCGCGATCGTGCTCGGCACGTTTGTCGAAAATCTCGAAATCAACTTCATGGTCGGCCAGGCGTTCGCGATTGCTGCCGCGAGTTATTTCCCGCTGCTCTTCATGAGCGTGTGGTGGCGCGGCATGACCATGAAGGGCGCCGCGACCGGCATGCTCACCGGCGGCCTGCTGGCGCTCGGCGCCGCCGCGCTGACGAATCTCGCGACGCTCGCGCTCGACAAGGGGCCGATGGGAAAAATCTTCGCCGGCTTCAAGGGCCTGAACGATTTCTGGGCCGCGCATCCGCTGCTCCGCATCCTCTGCGAACAGCCCGCGATCTGGGCCGTGCCGCTCGCGCTCGTCCTGATGATCGTCGTCTCGAAGCTCACGGCCGAGCAGGTGCCCGCGGATGTCCGCATGAAAATGCTCGTCCTGCACGCGCCGGAAAAACTCGGCCTCAAGCAGGAATACATCGAGGAACACGCCGCGGGCGCCGGACACTGAACCCGCGCGCTGCGCGTCGCGCTATTTCGCCGCGCCGTTTTCGCGCTTCAGCTCGCGCGTCATGAGCGCGGCGAGCGCGGCGGCGGGTTTCTTGCCCTCGCAGAGGATCGCCTGCACTTCGCGCAGGATCGGCGCATCGATCTTCCGTTCCGCGCACAGCCCCGCGAAGGACTGCGTCGTCTGGTAGCCTTCGACGACGGTTTTGCGGTGCGCGATCAACTCCGCGACGCTGCGGCCTTCGCTGATGCGCTGGCCGAATTCGCGGTTGCGGCTCCAGCCGCCGTAGCACGTCGCGACGAGATCGCCGAAGCCGCTCAGGCCGTAAAACGTGGCCGGCTTCGCGCCGAGCGCGACGCCGACGCGGACCATTTCCGCCAGCGCGCGAGAGAGCATCGCGGCCTTGGTGTTGTCGCCGAGCTTGAGCCCGTCGCAGCAGCCGGCCGCGATCGCGTAGATGTTTTTCAGGCAGCCGCCGAATTCGACGCCGGGCAGATCGTCGCTCGTGTAAACGCGCAGCGTCGCGCCGCTGATCGCCGCCTGCACCTCGGACACGCAGCCGTTGAACGACGTCGACGCGAGCACCATCGCCGACGGCTGTTCGAGTGCGACTTCGCGTGCGTTGGTCGGCCCCGTCAGCGAGCTGACGAGCAGCGCCGGCAACTCCTCCGCGATCACCTCCGACGGACGCCGGTGCGTCTTGAGCTCGAGCCCCTTCGCCAGGCTCACCACGAGCCGCGCGCTCGACGGGGCGGGCAACATCGCGCGCATCCGCCGGCACGTCTCGCGCAACGCCTGCGCCGGGCACGCGAGGAGAATCACGTCCGCATCGCGGAGCGCACCGGCGAGATCGGGCGTGATTGCGAGCGCGGGCGAAAGCGCGATGCCCGCGAGGTAGTCGGCGTTTTCGCGGCGGCTCGTCATCGCTTCGGCCTGCTCGGCCCGGCGCGGCACGAGCGTCGCCCGATGGCCGGCCCGCGCGAGGTGCAGCGCGAACGCCGTGCCCCAGGCGCCGGCTCCGACGACGACGAATTTCATGCGGCTTGGTTAACCACGAAACACCCGAAATACACGAAAAAGATTAACGGGCCGCTTAAAACCCATGGGGTAGATTGCGCCCCGGCGTCAGGGCGCTCACTCGCTCGGCGTGATCGGCCGCCGCGCCTCACTGTGAGGGCGTTTCGATCCCGCCGACTTTCGTGTTTTTCGCGTGTTTCGTGTTTTCTCCACCACTCACTTCAGAAACGCCGGGACCTTCTCGCCCGCGACCATCTGCTCGAAAGTCTCGCGCGCGTTGACGAGCTCGAAGGCGCTGCCCTGCACGAGCACCTCCGCGGCCATGCCGCGCGTGTTGTAGCGGCTCGCCATCGTGTAGCCGTAGGCGCCCGCGCTCATGAACGCGATCAGCTCGCCCTCGCCGACTTCCTGCAGCTGCCGGCCCTTCGCGAAGCAGTCGCCACTCTCGCAGATCGGCCCGACGACATCGGCCACGAGCGCGCGACGCGATGTGTCGCGATGCAGCGGCACGATCTCGTGGTAGCTCTCATACATCGCGGGCCGCACGAGATCATTCATCGCGGCGTCGACGATGAGGAAATTTTTCCCCGCACCGCGCTTCAAATGCTCCACGCGCGCGAGCAGCACGCCGGCATTGCCGACCATGAAGCGTCCGTGCTCGAGGAGAATTTTCAGCCCGAGCGGCTTCAACAACGGCACGAGCGCCGCGCCATACGTTTCCGGCGTGAGCGGCCGCTTGTCCGCCGGCTGCGCGTCCCACCACGCCTGCTGCCCGCTCGCGAGCGCGTCCTGGTAAACGATGCCCATGCCACCGCCGATCGAGAAATACGTGATGCCAAACTTCGCCTTCAGCTCCGCGGCGAACGGCCCGACCTTCTCGACCGCTTCGACGAACGGCGCCACCGACGTGAGCTGCGAGCCGATGTGCATCTGCACGCCCTTGAGCGCGAGGTGCGGATACTTCGCCGCCGCCTCGTAGGCCGCGCCGGCGAACTTCAGCGGAATGCCGAATTTGTTGTCGCTCTTGCCCGTCGTGATCTTCGCGTGCGTGTGCGCATCGACGTCGGGATTCACGCGGATTGCGATCGGCGCCTTCACGCCGAGCGTGCCCGCGACGTGATTGATGCGGCCGAGCTCCGGCTCGCTCTCGACGTGGAAGGAAAAAATCCCGTTCTGCAGCGCGAGCTTGATCTCGGCCTCGGTCTTGCCGACGCCCGCGAACACGCTGCCGCGCACATTGCCGCCCGCGGCGAGCACGCGGCGGATTTCGCCGCCGCTCACGAGGTCGAAACTCGCGCCGAGATTCGCGAAGTGGCGCACGACGGCGAGATTCGAGTTCGCCTTCATCGCGTAGCAAAGCTGCGCGTCGAGCCCGCTCAGCCCGCGCTGAAGCCGGCGGTAATTATCCTCCATCGTGGCCGCGCTGTAGACGTAGGTCGGCGTGCCATAGAGCTTCGCCACCGCGGCGAGGTCGACGGATTCGCAGTGCAGATCGTGGCCCGAGTAGTGGAAATGATGCATGTAAAAATGCGTGAAAGCGGCGAAGCTAGCCGGTTTCAGATTGAAAAAACCACTCCAAAGTGCCGTAAGGAAGCGTTGTGCTTCGCGTCCTGCTCAACCTCTGCCATCGCCCGGCCGTCCGTTTCGGTCTCCGGCGCGATCCGCGCGGCCGGTTTCGCGATCCGCGCTTCGTGAGCTTCATGACGCAGAGCAACCGCAAGGCGCTCGACACGGACCTGCACGACGCCGTCCTCCGCGGCCGGCGCATCATGCGGAATCTCTTCCGCCTCGCGCTCGCCGGCGGCTGCGCCTGGGTCGTGCTCGAAAGCGCGAAGGCGCTGTCGGTTTTCTGATTTTCGCCCGCGGGCGAAAAAGAAATGCGGCCCCGCGGTGCGGAAGCCGCATTCGAATCCCCGAGCGAAAAATCAGGCCGCGAGCCGGAACGACTCGACGCGTGAGGCCGCGATGCGCACGACGGCCAGACGCGTGACGGGCCGCGCCGCCCGCCCATAATCGGCGATCACAATCGCCGTGAGGCCGGCGCCGAACAGCAGCGACACGGACATTTCAAAACTGAGCTGCGAAAGGCCAAACGCGGCGGCCGCGGCGACAATGACGAGAGAAAGAAAGGTCTTCATGGGAGTGCGAACGGTGGTTGCCACGAGAACCCGACCACGCGCGAAAAGTTACGAAAATCGTGCGGCCGTTGGCGCGCCGGCCTGCGCCACCGGCACAACGTGGCCAGTTTTCTGCGCGCGAAAATGCGCGCGATCGCGGTCACGGACCGCGCGCGACAAATTCGCTCCGATCGCGGCGTCAGCCCGCGCCGCCGCTCGTGGCGGCGGGCTCGACTTTGAACGCGCCACGCCACGTCGCCCGGAGGTAGTCGCGGTTCATGCGCGCGATGAAATCGTGCGAGATGAGTTTCGGGCACGCGGCGCTGCACTCGTAATAATTCGTGCAGTTGCCGAAGCCGAGTGCGTCGCCCGTGTCGATCATCGCGACCACGCGCCGGTCGCGCTCCGCCTGGCCTTGCGGCAGCAAGCCGAGGTGGCCGACTTTCGCCGCGATGAAAAGCATCGCGCTCGCGTTCTTGCACGCGGCGACGCACGCGCCGCAGCCGATGCACGTGGCGGCATCCATCGCGAGGTCGGCGTCGGGTTTCGGCACGGGAATCGCATTCGCATCCGGCGCGGAGCCGGCGCGCGCGGTGATGAAGCCGCCCGCCTGCTGGATTTTGTCGAATGCCGCGCGATCCGTCACGAGATCCTTGACGACGGGAAACGCTTCCGCGCGGAACGGCTCAACCGTGATCACTTCGCCGTCGCGAAATGCACGCACGTAAAGCTGGCAGGTCGCGATGCCGCGGCCCGGGCCGTGCGGCTTGCCGTTGATCGTGCACGAGCAGGTGCCGCAGATACCTTCGCGGCAGTCGTGCGCGAACGCGATCGGCTCTTCGCCCTTCATCGTGAGCTCGTCGTTCACGACGTCGAGCAGCTCGAGGAAGGACATGTTGGGATTGAGATCCTTCGCGGGATATTCGACGAAACGACCGGGCTCCTTCGGGCCCGCCTGACGCCAGACACGGAGGGTGATCGAGATGGGCTGGGAGGAAGTATTTTCGGCAACCATGGCGGGAATTATTTTCGGGCGGATTTCTTTCGCGGGGAGCGAAGCGAGGCGATGGCGGTGTGAAAACCCATCTCGCGATTTTGCCGCGGCGTCGTCGGCGACATCAGTTCGCGGATCGCATCGAAAACGGCTTTGAACTGCGCGTCGTATTTGCTCTCGAGCCTGGCCAGCTTGCGCGCGAGATCGGCGTGCGAGGCGATCAGTTCACGCAGCCGGACGAAGGTGCGCATGATTGCGATGTTCACGGCCACCGCACGCGACGAGTTCAACAGACCCGAGAGCATGGCGACGCCCTGCTCGGTAAAAACGAGCACCCGCGGCGAATGTTTGAAGCCGGAACTGATCACAAATTGTGATAAGTTCCGAATCTCCTCCCGGGTCAGAGCGAACATGAAATCGTCGGGAAAGCGCGCGCGATTGCGGCTCACGGCTTGATTCAGGACGCGGGTTTCGACGCCGTAGAGTTCGGCCAAATCGCGATCAAGCATCACCTTTTGCCCGCGGAGCAGATAAATTCGCGCCGCGATCCTCTCGGCGGGTATGACCTCGGCCGTTGCGACAGAAGGCAGTCCAAATTGATCAGCAGAGGATGTCACAAATTGGGATATCCTTGGACACAACTGCGGGCGCTCACTTGTAACTGCGCACGCTCGGCTTCACGAATTCGAAGTTCAGGGGCTCGGCGTTGCGCAGCGGCGCTTTGCCCGGGCCTTGGTATTCCCACGCGGCGCTGTGCGCGAAATTCACGTCGTCGCGCTTGCACTCGCCGTCGGGATACTGGTGCTCTTCGCGGAAATGGCCGCCGCAGCTTTCCTCGCGCGTGAGGGCGTCGAGGCAGAGCAATTCGCCGAGCTCGAGAAAATCCGCGACGCGCCCGGCCTGCTCGAGCGACTGGTTGAGCGTGTCGGCCGAGCCGGGCACGCGGACGCTCTGCCAGAATTCCTCGCGCAACTGCGGAATGAGCTGCAGCGCCTGCTCGAGCGAGGCCTTGTTCCGCGCCATGCCGCAGTGCTCCCACAAAATCTTGCCGAGCCGCTTGTGGAAATGGCTGACCGGCTCCTTGCCCTTGTTGTCGAGGAAACGCTTCGTCATCGCGCGGACGTTTTCCTCCGCGCCTTTGAATTCCGCGCTGTCGACGCTCGGCCGCGAGCCGGGCGCCTGCGTCGCGAGGTAGTTGCCGATCGTGTAAGGGATGACAAAGTAGCCGTCGGCGAGTCCCTGCATGAGCGCGCTCGCGCCGAGCCGGTTGGCGCCGTGATCGGAGAAGTTCGCCTCGCCGAGCACGAAGAGGCCGGGGAGATTCGACATCAGGTTGTAGTCCACCCACAGCCCGCCCATCGTGTAGTGCACGGCGGGGAAGATGCGCATCGGCGTCTGGTAGGCGTTCTCGGCAGTGATCTCGTGATAGATGTCGAAGAGATTGCCGTAGCGCTCGGCGACGCCTTTCTCGCCGAGGCGGCGGATCGCGTCGGAGAAATCGAGGTAAACGCCAAGCCCGCTAGTGCCGACGCCGCGGCCTTCGTCGCAGACGCGTTTCGCGGCGCGCGAGGCGATATCGCGCGGGCAGAGATTGCCGAATGCCGGATACATCCGCTCGAGGTAGTAATCGCGATCCTCCTCGGCGATCGCGTTCGGGTCCTTGAGCCGGTCCTCCTTTTTCTTCGGCACCCAGATGCGGCCGTCGTTGCGCAGCGACTCGGACATCAGCGTGAGCTTCGACTGGTATTCGCCGCTGACGGGAATGCACGTCGGGTGAATCTGTGTGTAGCACGGATTCGCGAAGCACGCGCCGCGCTTGTAGGCGCGCCAGATCGCGGTGGCGTTGGACCCGCGCGCGTAGGTGGAGAGGTTGAAAACGTTGCCGTAGCCGCCGGTCGCGAGCACGACGGCGTCGGCCGCGTGGCGCTCGATTTTTCCGGTGACGAGATCGCGGACGACGATGCCCTTCGCCTGACCGCCGACCACGACGAGATCGAGCATCTCGCTCTGCGTGTGCAGCTCGACGAGGCCCGCGCCGACCGTGCGCATGAGCGCGGAATACGCGCCGAGCAACAACTGCTGGCCGGTCTGGCCGCGCGCGTAGAACGTGCGGCTCACCTGCGCGCCGCCGAACGAGCGGTTCGCGAGCAGGCCGCCGTATTCGCGCGCGAACGGCACGCCCTGCGCGACGCACTGGTCGATGATGTTGACGGAGACTTCGGCGAGCCGGTGGACGTTGGCCTCGCGCGAGCGATAGTCGCCGCCCTTGATCGTGTCGTAGAAGAGGCGCCAGACGCTGTCGCCGTCGTTCGGGTAATTCTTGGCGGCGTTGATGCCGCCCTGAGCGGCGATGCTGTGGGCGCGGCGCGGGCTGTCCTGAATGCAGAAGCTCAAAACATTGTAGCCGAGTTCGCCGAGCGAGGCGGCGACCGACGATCCAGCCAGGCCGGTACCGACGACGATAATCGTGTGCTTGCGCCGGTTATTCGGTGCGACGAGCTTGTATTCGTCCTTGCGGTGCGCCCACTGATCCTCGAGCGGGCCGTCCAGCGGCGGCTGCGGTCGCCAGTTGTTGTCGGCGACCCGATAGATGTCTTGCTCGACCGTTCGCTCTGGGGCGAGCACATCTGTTTGCAACACCATCACTCAACTCCAAACGAAATAGACCCAGAGCGGCAACGATAGGAATGCCGCGGACATGATCACGGCAATGATGCGCCCCGCCTTCAAGAGTGCCGGGGTGTAGCGCGGCGAATCGACACCGAGTGAATTGAGCGCACTGGTTAGCCCATGCCAGAGATGAATGCCGATCACCGTGAGACAGAAGACGTAGAAGATCATGATCCACGTCGTGCTGAACTGGTGGGTTGTCAGGCGGTAGATATCG
>DASZYB010000058.1:0-77611 GCA_035545575.1 Opitutaceae bacterium
CGGCGGCGATCAACGCGACGGCGAAGGCGGCCAGCGCCGCCGGCGGCGGCGCGGCGGCCGCGGTCGCGGCGGACCGCGCGGTGGCGGTTTCCGCGACGATCGCGGTCCGCGGCCCGAAGGCCAGCAGGGCGGCGGCGCGATTTGACGCGTCGTTGACGCGAAAAAAATTGCCAAGCCGCGCCGCAGCGCGCGCAGTTCAAAGGCGTCCGGTTCCGGACGCCTTTTTCTTTTTTCGCGCGCGAAGATTCGGCGCGGCTCACTCACCTTCCAACTTTTCTCCACGTCCGTGTCCGACCTCATCGTCAACGGCGGCAAGCCGCTCTCCGGCACCATCACGCCGTCGGGCAACAAGAATTCCGTCCTCCCGATCCTCTGCGCGTCGTTGCTCACCGACGAACCGGTGAAGCTGCGCAACGTCCCGGCGATCACCGACGTCGAGAAACTCGTCACGTTTTTCCAGGAGCAGGGCTCGCGCGTCACGTGGGACAGGACCGGCGGCACGATGGCGCTCGATCACTCGACCTTCGACGCGCGCCGGCTCGGTGGCGAGCTGCCGAGCGGGATGCGTTCCTCCGTGCTGCTCTTTGCGCCGCTGCTGCAGCGGATGAAAAAAATCACGATCCCGTCCAACGCCAAGGGCTGCTCGCTCGGGATTCGCGAGCTCGATCCGCATCTCGAAATCCTCGAAAAACTCGGCGCGAAAATCTCGCACAACGGCGAGCTCACGATGCGCCTCGCCAAAAAATTCCGCGGCGCGCGCCACTGGCCCGACTACATGTCGGTCACGGCGACGGAAAATTTCGTCATGGCCGCCGCGCTGGCCGACGGCGAATCCGTCCTCATCAACGCCGCGAGCGAGCCGCACGTGCAGGATCTCTGCGCGGTGCTCGTCGCGATGGGCGCGAAGATTTCCGGCCTCGGCACGAGCCAGCTCACCGTCACCGGCGTCCAGCGGCTCCACGGCGGCGAGTTCACGATCAACACCGATTACCACGAAGTCGTCACCTTCCTCGCGCTCGGCGCGATCACCGGCGGCGAGGTGAAAGTGCGGCATTCGCTGCCGCACCACTTCGACTTGATCACCCGCGCGTTCGAGAAACTCGGCGTCGTGATCGAGCATCGCGGCGACACCGCGATCGTCCGCCGCAACCAGAAGCTCGAGATCGAGGCGCCGTTCACCACGAACCTTCTGCCGAAGATCGAGGCCGCGCCGTGGCCGTATTTCCCCGTCGACCTGCTGCCGTGCATGATCGCGCTCGGCGTGCGCGCGAAGGGCGCGATGCAGTTCTGGAACAAGGTCTACGAAGGCGGCTTCACGTGGATGCAGGAGCTCTCGAAATTCGGCGCGCACGTCGTCGTGAGCGATCCGCACCGCATCATCGTCTTCGGCGACCGTCCGCTGCGGCCGACGACGGTCGACGCGCCCTACATCATCCGCGCCGCCGTCGGCCTCTACATGGTCGCCGCGAGCATTCCCGGCCAGTCGATCGTGAAGAACGCCGAGATCATCCGCCGCGCGCATCCGAGATTCGTGGAGAATTTGCAGAGCCTGGGCGCGGAGGTCGCATGGAAAGATTGACCGATTGCGGATTGCGGACTGCGGGTCGCGGATTGAAAACAGCGCGGATGAATTCGCCGTGAGCCAATCCGAAATCCGCAGTCCGAAATCCGAAGTCGGCGCGTCCGCGCCCAAGGGGCTCGGCTACATCACCACCGCGCTCGCCGCGCCCGTCTCGCCCGCCGAGGCGGCGCTGCGGCCGCTGTCGTTCGCCGATTTCACCGGCCAGCCGAAAACCGTCGAACGGCTGCAGGTCATGGTCGGCGCCGCGAAAAAACGCGGCGAGGCGCTCAACCACATTCTCCTCTCCGGCCCGCCCGGCCTCGGCAAGACGACGCTCGCCTTCATCCTCGGCCACGAGCTCGGCCGCAACGTCCGCGTCACCTCCGGTCCCGTGGTCGAGAAAGCCGGCGACCTCGCCGGCCTGCTCACGAACCTGGAGGAGGGCGACATTCTTTTCATCGACGAAATCCACCGCATTCCGAAAACCGTCGAGGAGTATCTCTACTCGGCGATGGAGGATTTCCGCCTCGACATCATGATCGACCAGGGGCCCAACGCGCGCAGCGTGCGGCTCTCGATCCCGCGGTTCACGCTGGTCGGCGCCACCACCCGCGCCGGCCTGCTCACGGCGCCGCTGCGTTCGCGCTTCACGTTGCAGACGCGGCTCGATTACTACGACCGCGCCACGCTCGAAGGCATCGTGCACCGCAGCTGCGGCCTGCTGCACGTCGGGATCGACGCCGGCGGCGCCACGGAAATCGCGTCGCGCTCACGCGGCACGCCGCGCGTCGCCAACAACCTCATCAACTTCGTCCGCGATTTCGCGCAGGAACGCGCCCGCGGCCACATCACCCAGCCCGTCGCCGCGGCCGCGCTCGAGCTCCTCGAAATCGACGCCGCCGGCCTCGACGAGATGGACAAGCGCATGCTGCGCATTCTCGCCGAAAATTACCGGGGCGGGCCGGTGGGCATGAGCACGATCGCCGTCGCGGTGAGCGAGGAGGCGGAGACGCTCGAAGAAGTGCACGAGCCGTTTCTCATTCAAGAGGGCTACCTTCAGCGCACGCCACAGGGCCGCGTGCTGACCGCGAAGGGTTACGCTGCCGTCGGCCTCAAGCCGCTCGGCGGCGAGCAGGCCCATCTGCTTTGACCGCGCAAGCGCGAAGGCGCGCGCCAGCGGAGACACCCGCGCCGCGCCCGCCGGCACCGGCGCATGCGTCAGCACCGCGGCGGGACGCGCCTCGCTGGCGAGCCAGCGCCGCAACACCGGCAGCGCTTGGAGGCGCAGGAGAAACACGCCGCCCACGCCACACTGCAATCCGCCCATGACGTGGAGCCACATCGCGCGCGCGCTTGATCCGTCGATCCCCGTCGCCGGAAACCACGCCGGCGCGAGCAGCGGCAACATCCACATCGTCGTGCCCAGAAGGAAGAATCCGAATGCGTTGGCGGTGTTCATGACGGCCGGCATCCAGCGATGCGCGTGCCATGCCGTGCCGCGCGGAGGTCAACTCAGCCCCGGCGCGGCACATAGAAATTTGCCCCTCGTGGCCGGAGCGCGCGGCGTCCGACATTTCGCACGATCGCCCGGGCGCGCGCCGTGAAAAACGCGGCTTTCCCCTTCGTCCTGGCACGTGGCCCGCGCGTCTTGCCCGTGAGTTTTTCCGCGACCCGACACGGGCGAGACGCCCGCCATTCCGAGCCGCTCGTCCGCGAACGGCCTCGAAAATTTTGAACCCGCCTACAGGTCGCCGCGCTGCGGGCGCAGCACGATTTCCTCGACGACGCTCCGCCGCGACAGACGCCAGATATCGAGAAACGCCCGCGCCACATCCTCCGCCGGCATGATCCGCTCCGCCGCCACGCCGCTTCCACTCCACGACGGCGACCACGTCGCCCCCGGAAAAACGCAGCACACGCGCACGCCTTTCTCGCGGAGCTCCGCGCGCACGATGCGGCTGAGCGCCGCGACGCCGGCCTTCGCCGTCGAGTAACCCGCGCCGCCCGGATACGCCGTGAGCGCCGCGATCGAGCTCAGGTTGAAAATATCGCCGCGCCCGCGCTTCGCCATCGCCGGCGCAAACGCCCGCGAAACCAGAAACACGCTGCGCAGATTCGCCGCGATCAGCCGGTCGAACTCCGCCACGCTCATCTCGAGGAACGGCGCCGCCGCGAACACGCCCGCGTTGTTGATCAACACGTCGACGACGCCGAGCCGCTTCCGCACAGTGGCCGCCATGCGCGCGACGGATGCCTCATCGCTCACGTCGCAGGGAAAAATTTCCGCCCGCGCCGCGCCGAGTTTCGCGCACGCGCGCGCGACGGCGGCGAGTTTGCGCTCCGTGCGTGCGACGAGCGCGAGCCGCACGCCGGGCACCTCGCGCGCAAACGCGCGCGCGATCGCCGCGCCGACTCCCTGCGACGCACCGGTGACGAGGACGACGGGTTTGCTCATGGCGCCCGACCACGAAACACGGCCGCGCTGCGAACGGAACTTATTTCCGCCGGCAGAACCAGCCGAGTTCCATCCCCGTCGCGAACCACTCGCGCACCTGCTCCGCCGTCACGCCGCGACCCGCCGCGGCGACCGCCTGCGCGAGCGTGCGGCCGGCGCCCAGCGCCTCGAGGATGCGAAACGCCGCGCGGTCGATGCGCTTGTAGTAAAGCCGCTCGTCGTGCCGGTGCACGACGAGGAAGATTTTTTCGCGCCGCGGCGCCGGCACGCGCTTCGCCGTGGACGGACGCGGGCCGTGATCGACCGCGTTGCTGGCTTCGCCGCGCAGCGACTCGCGTTTTTTCACCGCCACCGCGAAATCGTCGAGCGCCCAGTCGAACGCGAGCAGCGAGAGATACGGCTGCAGGCCGAGCCGCAGTTTCGCCGGCGGCGCGTCGGCGATGTCGTCCGCCGTCAGCTTCGGCCGCGCTTCGGCGTCGAACGCCACCGTCTGCGCCCACTCGAAGCGTGCGATCGCGTGCGCCGCCGCGGTGTGCGGCGCCGTCCAGCGCGGTTCCTCGCGGATGAACTGCGGCAGCCGCGCGCAGAGGTTGCGCATCGTGTAGGAGTGCGACGGGTAGCGCGCGAGAAACGCACGGACGAGCGCGGAAAATTTTTTCTCGCCGAGCAGCGCGCGCAGGCACGGGCAGTCGGCGTAGACGCCGTCGATCACCCGAAACCAGTAGCAGCGCGCGTAAATCTGCAGGCGCTCGAACGACGAGAGCCGGTCGTTCGGCTTGATGAACTCCGCAGCGACCTCCGCCATCGGCCGGCCATCGCGCCAGCGCGGAGCGAGCCGGTCGTCGCCGCCGACGAGCGGCTGCACGAGCGCGTGCGTCATCAGGCGCTGCAGGCGGCGGAGGTCGTCGGTCGTGCGCAGCTTTCGCGGCGCGCGCGACGGCGGCGGTTTGATTCCGACCGGAGGTTTCATTTGTCCGAGGGAGAGCCGGCTCGCCGTGCCGGCGTCGGCTTCGCTGCCGCGACTTCCAACTCCGGCGGCCGCTTCGGGCCGGCTCTGCGCCGCTGCGCGACCTTCGCGTCGCCGATGAACTCGTTCGCCTTGAGCGCTTCGTTGTGCACCTCGTCGAACGACGGGATGCGGTCGTCCCACTCGAGCAGCGTCGCCGTCACCCCGCAGCGTTTCGTCGCATGCGCGTAGAGTTTCCACACCGGGTCGAGCACGGGATGGTCGTGCGTGTCCAAAATATATTTCTCGAACTTCGTGTGCCCGGCGACGTGCATCTGGCCGACGCGTTCGTGCGGCACGCCGTCCACGTAGGCGTAGGGATCGAAATTGTGGTTCTTCGACGAGACGTAGATGTTGTTCACGTCGAGCAGAATTCCGCAGTCCGCGCGTTCGACAACCTCGCTGAGGAATTCCCACTCGGTCATCTCGCTCACGTGGAACTCGGCGTAGCTCGACACGTTTTCGACGCAGATCGGCACCTCGAGGAAGTCGCGCACGTGGCGGATTTTTTCCGCGGTGCGCTTCGCAGCGGAAAACGTGTAGGGCATCGGCAGCAGGTCGTGCGTGTAGGTGCCGTCGACCGAGCCCCAGCAGAGATGATCGGAGAGCCACGGCGTTTTCGTGCGCTGCACGAGCCGCTTCAATTTTTTCAGATGCTCGCGGTCGGGCTTGTCGGCCGAGCCGAAATACATCGAGACGCCGTGCTGCACGACGCGGTATTGCTCGAGGATTTCGTCGAGGATGCGCAGCGGCTTGCCGCCATCGACCATGAAGTTTTCCGAGATGATCTCGAACCAGTCGACGACCGGCTTCTTCTCGAGAATGTGCGAATAGTGCGGCACGCGCAGGCCGATGCCGATGCCGTAGTCGTGGAAACCGTTGAACCGATTCGCGGGCATGAGGTGGAAAATTCTCGGAGCGGCCGGCGGCCGCCGAATCCAAAAGGAAAAAACCCGCCGGCAGTCATGGGCCGCCGCCACGGAAAATAAAAAAACGCGACCGGCATCGCGCCGGTCGCGTGGTGCAAAACAGGTCAGCCTTTCTTCGCGTCGGCCTTCTTGTCGTCCTTCTTCGCGTCGGCGACGGCGCAGCCGCCCTTGCCCGCGCAGGAGTTCTTTCCGCTGCAGCCCTTGTCGCTGGTCTTGCAGCCGCCCTTGCCGGCGCAGCCGTTCTGGCCCTTGCAGCCGTGCGCGCCGCAACCGGCCTTGGCCTTGTCGTCCTTCGGCGCGGGCTGGCCGGCTTTCTGGTCGGCGGCAAACGCGCGCGTGGCGAGCGAGCCGGAGTAAAGCCCGGCGACGGCCGCGGCGGTGATCAGGAGACGGGTGGATTTTGTCATCGAGGTATGTGGATTGGTTTTGCGTTGGAACACCGGGCAAAGGCACCGGCCTCTGCGCTGGATTCCGAGATGGGAGCAACTACGCGCGGCGATATTCCCGCGGATGCAAAATAACTCGCAATGTTAAAACCCGCGCCGGCCCGAAATGTCGCCGGATCGTCTCACTCGATGCGATCGACCAGCGGCTCGCCACGCTCGAAGGCGGCGAGGTTTTTGAGGAAATGTTTCACGATCGCCTCGTCCTGATCGTGCCGGCCGCCGGCCGTGTGCGGCGTGATGAAGCAGTTCGGCGCCGTCCACAGCGGATCGGCCGGCGGCAGCGGCTCGGTCTCGAACACGTCGAGATACGCCGCGCCGATCCGGCCCGCTTGCAACGCCTCGAGCAGCGCGCGCTGGTCGACGGTCGTGCCGCGGCCGACGTTGTAGAAGCGCGCGCCGGGCTTGCAGCACGCGAGGCGGCGGGCGTTGACGTAGTTTCTCGTCGTCGCGTTTTCCGGGAGGATGTTGACCACGTGGTCCGCCTGCGCGAGCACCGCGCTGACGTTTTCTTCCGGGATGACTCGCACTCCGCGCTCGCTGCGCGTCTGCCGGCGCACCGCGATCAGGTTCATCCCAAACGGCGCGAGCAATTCCGCCAGCCGCCGCCCGATCGCGCCGAAGCCGAGCATCAGCACCGTCTGGCCGTTGAGCAGCCGCGAGTCGTAGCGGCGCTGCGCGTAGTGCCACGAGTGATCGGTCAACTGGTCGCGATACGACGGCAGCAACTGCCGGCCGAGCGCGAGCATCATCGCGAGCA
The DNA here is from genome assembly GCA_035545575.1 of Opitutaceae bacterium. Taxonomy (GTDB): domain Bacteria; phylum Verrucomicrobiota; class Verrucomicrobiia; order Opitutales; family Opitutaceae; genus ER46. The sequence continues at coordinate 7,155 of DASZYB010000058.1, forward strand.
CGTGCTGCGCGCAGGACTCGGCAAACACCTCGGACATGTTCGTGAAGATCCGGCCGCGCGCCGCGAAGCCTTCGCGAAACTCCGCCGTGTCGTAGCGCGTATAGCCGGCGGTCGTCACCTCGACCCAGCGCAGGTTCGCGCACGCGAGGCACTGCGCCGCGTCCGGCTGGCCGAACGCCACGTCCGCCGTCGCGAGCGCCGGATCGGGCTGGCCCGCGGCGAGGACATTCGTCGACGCGATTTTCGAAAACACGAGCGTGTGCGCCCGCGTGCCCTCGACGAGCCGCCGCGTGTCGGCCTCGGAAAATTTCGCGTTGCACCAGATCGTGAGCGGCGGAGTCGCTTTACTCATCTTCGGAAAATTCGCACAGCGTGTGGACCTCCAGCCCGGCCGCGCGGAGCTTCGCCGAGCCGCCGAGCTCCGGCAGGTCGATGACCGCCGCGACGCCTGCGACTTCGCCGCCAAGCTGGCGGAAGAGGCTCGTCGCTGCGAGCAGCGTGCCGCCGGTCGCGATCAGGTCGTCGACGATCAGCACGCGGTCGCCCGGCCGGCACGCGTCGGCGTGGATCTCGATCGTGGCCGAGCCGTATTCGAGCGCGTAGTCGGCCGCGATCGTTTGGAAAGGCAGCTTCCCTTTCTTGCGCACGAGCGCGAACGGCCGGTGCGTCTCATACGCCACCGCGCCGCCGAGGATGAAGCCGCGCGCATCGACCGCGGCCACGCGATCCACTTTCAACCGCCCGCTCTCGCGCGCGAACGCCTGCACGATCGCGCGAAACGCCTCCGGATCGCCGAAGAGCGTCGTCACGTCGCGGAAGTTCACCTTCGGCTTCGGCCAGTCGCGCACGGTGCGCACGCGGGCCTTCAGAAACGCGGCGAGCTCGGTGGGGTTCATCGCAAAAACGCCGCGATGAGGAACCGCGCCGCAGCGCGCGGCAAGGAAAACGTGCGCGCGCGGACGCAGGTCATCCCGATCCGGGCCGCGGCGGCGCGGCGCCGTCTCTGTCATCGGCGAAAAAATCGTTGTTCACCCTCGACAAACTGGTGTTAAGCGTTGGCCATGCCCCGCCCTGTCACCCTGTTCACCGGCCAATGGGCCGATCTTCCGCTCGCGACGCTCGCGCCGCTCGTCAAAAAAATGGGCTACGACGGCGTCGAGCTCGCCTGCTGGGGCGACCACTTCGATGTCGCCGCCGCCGCGACAAATAAAAAATACGTCCGCGAAAAATGGGCGCTCCTCGCCGATCACGGCCTCACGTGCTTCGCGGTTTCCAGTCATCTCGTCGGCCAGGCGGTCTGCGATCGGATCGACGAGCGCCATAAATCCATCCTGCCGCCCGATGTCTGGGGCAATGGCGAACCCGAAGGCGTGCGCCGGCGCGCGGCGAAGAAGCTCGCGCTCACGGCGAAAGCCGCGCGCGCGTTCTTCGACGCGAAACCCGGCCGCGGCGCGAGGGACGATTTCCCCGCCGTCGTCAACGGCTTCACCGGCTCCAGCATCTGGCACTCGATCTATGCGTTCCCGCCGACGTCGCAGGACTACTGGGACGCCGGCTTCGCCGATTTCGCGAAACGCTTCGGCCCGATCCTCGACGCGTTCGAGAAAGCCAACGTGAACTTCGCGCTCGAAGTTCACCCGACCGAGATCGCGTTCGACATCGCCAGCGCGCAGCGGGCCGTCGCGGCGGTGAAAGGCCATCGCCGCTTCGGCTTCAACTACGACCCGTCGCATCTCGGCTACCAGGGCGTCGATTACGTGAAGTTCATCCGCACCTTCGGCGATCGCATTTATCACGCGCACATGAAGGATGTGTGGTGGGGCCACGGCGACGGCACCGTCGGCGTGTTCGGCGGCCACGCGAGCTTCGGCGACGCGCGCCGGCACTGGGATTTCCGCTCGCTCGGTCACGGCGACATCCAGTTCGAGGACATCATCGTCGCGCTGAACGACGTCCGCTACCGCGGCCCGCTCAGCGTCGAGTGGGAAGACATCCGCATGGACCGCGTGCACGGCGCGACGGAAGCGGCGGCGTTTGTGCGCAAGATCGATTTCCCTTCGAGCGCCCTCGCCTTCGACGCGGCGTTCGAGAAGAAAAACCAATGAAGGATGGAAGGAGCCAGGAGTCAGAATTGAAGAATCCATCCAGGGTCTTCGAAGTCCGGCTCCTGACTCCAGAATCCTGACTCCTTCTCTCCTATGCAAAGAAAACTTCGTTTCGGCATGATCGGCGGCGGGCGCGGCGCGTTCATCGGCGCGGTGCACCGCATCGCCGCGCAGATGGACGGCAAGGCCGAGCTCGTCGCCGGCGCGTTCTCGTCCGACGCCGCGCGCTCGCGCGCCTCGGGCGCCGATCTCTTTCTCGACCCGGCGCGCGTCTACGGCAGCTACGAGGAAATGGCCCGCGCCGAGTCCGCCGCGCCGCGCGATGCACGCCTCGACTTCGTCGTGATCGTCACGCCGAACCATCAGCACTTCCCGCCCGCGAAACTTTTCCTCGAGTCGGGCTTCAACGTCGTCTGCGACAAGCCCGCGACCTTCGATCTCGCCGAGGCGAAGGCGCTGAAAAAAATCGTGGCGCGGACGAAAAAAGTTTTCGCCCTCACGCACAACTACACCGGCAACGCCATGGTCAAGCAGGCGCGCGACCTCGTGCGCGACGGCCGGCTCGGCCCGATCCGCAAGGTCGTCGTCGAATACCCGCAGGGCTGGCTCTCCACGCACCTCGAGGCGACGGGCCAGAAGCAGGCGTCGTGGCGCACCGACCCGAAGCGCAGCGGCGCAGCCGGCTGCATCGGCGACATCGGCACGCACGCGGAAAACCTCGCGCGCTACATCACCGGTTTGCACATCGATTCGCTCTGCGCCGACCTCACGACCTTCGTTCGCGGCCGCAAGCTCGACGACGACGGCAACATCCTCGTCCGCTACCGCGGCGGCGCGAAGGGCGTGCTGCACGCGTCGCAGATTTCCGTCGGCGACGAGAACAATCTCAACATCCGCGTCTACGGCACCAAGGCCGCGCTCGAGTGGCACCAGGAACACCCGAACGAACTCGTCGTGAAATTTCCCGATCAGCCGCGGCAAATCTGGCGCCGCGGCAACGGCTACGTCGGCGCCAACGCGCAGAAATTCACGCGCATCCCGTTCGGCCACCCCGAGGGCTACCTCGAGGCGTTCGCGAATGTTTACCAGGAGGCGTTTCGTGCGATCGCCGCCGAAGTCGAAGGCCGCGCGCGGCCGAAGGATCTGGATTTCCCGACGATCGACGACGGCGTCGAAGGCATGCTCTTCATCGCGACCGCCGTGAAGAGTTCGCGCGCCGGTGCAAAGTGGCTGAAGCTGCCGAAGGTTTAGAGCCGTTTCAAAAATGCTGCAGCCGTCTTTGTAGGTCGGACTTTCTTGTCCGCCGTAGCCCGGGGCGAAGGCGGAACGCCCGACACGTCGGGGATAAACCCCGACCGACATGTCTGACGCGGCTACGAGTCTATTTTAACCGCTCTAAAAAAGTTTCGCCACCGAGGACACAGCGCTCGGACACCGAGGCTACCGAACAAATTCCGTTTTCGAACGCGCGGTTCGGACTCCGTGCTCCCTGTGTCCGAGCTCTGTGCTCTCGGTGGCGAAAAAATTACTGCGACCCGCGGGACTGTCGCCCGAATGATTTTTAAACCGAGGCCGACCTGATTGTTCGAGGTCGCTTCGCCGCGAAGTCCTACTCCGCCTTCACCCGCACGTCGCCATCCGCGAACTGATTCGTGAGCGGCTGGCCCGGTCGCACCGCGGATTTCCGCGTCACCGGCCGGCCCTGCTCGTCGCGCACGATCGCGAAGCCGCGATTCAACACCGAGCGGGGGCTCGCCGCCTGCAACCGTTTCCAGAGCGAGAGCAGCCGCTGCGATTCCGTCTCCACGCGGCGCTGCGGCGAGTGCCGCTCGAAATTCGCGCGCGCCTGCGCCAGGCCGTGCCGCCGTGCCTGCACGCCGTCGCGCAGCGCCGCGCCGAGCCGGTTCGAGAAATCGTCGAGCCGCAGCCAGCCCTGCTCGATCTGCGCCGCCGGCGTGAGCAGCCGCAGCCGCGAACGCGCGTGGTCGAGCCGCGCGGCCGCCTCGCGCACGCCGCCTTCCGCCAGCGTGAGCATCGCCTCGGCGGCGCGACCCACGCGCTCCACGCCGTCGACGAAATGGCTCGTGATCAATTCCGCCGCCGCGCTCGGCGTCTCCGCGCGCCGGTCCGCCGCGAAATCGCAGAGCGTGAAATCGATCTCGTGCCCGACGGCCGAGATCACCGGCACGCCGCACTGCGCCACCGCGCGCACGAGCGGCTCCTCGTTGAACGCCCACAAATCCTCCAGGCTCCCGCCGCCGCGCCCGATCACGAGCAGGTCGAAAATTCCCAGCTCCGCCGCGAGCGCGAGCATCGCGATCATCTCCGCCGCCGCGCCGTCGCCCTGCACTTTCGCCGGCAGCACCACGATGCGCCCGCGCCAGCCGCGCCGCGTCGCGATCCGGCAGAAATCCTGCACCGCCGCGCCCGTCGGCGACGTGATGAAGCCCACCGTCCGCGGCATCGTCGGGATCGCGCGCTTTCGCTCCGGCGCGAACAACCCTTCCGCCGCCAGCCGCTGCTTCAGCGCCTCGAATTCGCGCTGCAACCGCCCGACGCCGTCCTCGACGATCGCGCGCACCACGAGCTGATACTGCCCCCGCGCCTCGTAGACGCTCACCTCGCCCAGCACGACGACCTGCGCGCCGTCGCGCACCTGCACGGTCTGGCGCAACGCATCGCCGCGAAACAGCACCGCGCTCACCTGCGCGCCCGCGTCCTTCAGTGAAAAATAAACATGCCCGCTCGCCTGCGCCCGCACGTTCGACACCTCGCCGCGCACCCAGCCCGGCCGGAGCCCGCTTTCGAGGAGCGTCTTCACGCGCCGCGTGAATTCGCTCACGCTCTCCGCGCGCGCGCCCGACTCCGCGGACTCGAGTTCAGCCTTCACGCCGGAAATATTTTTTCCGCACCCACTGCACCGCGACGACCGCGAGCACGAGCACGCCGACGCCGGTCGCGGCGACCTTGAAGTTGCCGTTGAAAATTCCCTGCCCGAGGATGATCGCGCCCACCACCCACGGCAGCACCGCGAGCCACGACACGATCATGTAGAGCTTGAACGGCACCTCCGCCAGCCCGAGCACGAAGCACTGCAGCGCATACGGCGGCCCCGGCGTGAGCCGCACCAGCAGCGCGACGCTGAGCGCGTTTTCCGGCGTCACGCGCGGCACGCTGTAGCCGTAGCGCTTGATCAGTCCGGTGAGCAGCGGCCGCAACGCATAGCGCGCCAGCCAGTAGGACAGCGCGAGATTCACCGCGAGCACCGCGAGCGCGAGCGCGATCACCGCCGGCAACCCGATCTGCGGGGCAAACGCCTCGCCCGCCGGGATCGTGAACGCCGACAACGGCGCGCCGAACGCCGGCAAAATCATCATCGCGCCGAAAAACGCCGCCGGCCCCACGCGCCGGATCAAGTCCATGCCCGCGTTCAGCAGCGCGCGCACGTCGACGCCGCGCAACACGAGCGCCGCGCCCACCAGCAGCACGATCGCCGCGAGCGCGAGCTTCGCGACCGGCAATTTTCGTTTTTCGACCAGAACTTCGGACGACATCGCCGGAGCCTGTCCGCGCCCGCCGCGCACCGTCAAGAACTCGGCAAAAACGCTCCGCCGGCCGCCGCCCCGCGCGCGGGCTTGCCGCTGCGGGCGCGCTCGGTTGTTGTGCCGGTTCCCAGCATGGCCGTCCCTCTCCCCGTTTCCGCTTCGCCGCGGCGACACCTCTGGCCGCTCGCGGCCGTGGCGACGGTGGCGTTCGTCTACGCGTTCGGGCACCTCGGCTGGTATCTCGGCACGCCGCTCGGCCGCGTGCCCGTGCTCGACGAAGCCGAAAACCTCGCGCTGGCCAACGCGATCTCGCGCCACGCGCTGCCCGCCGAGCCCTTCTACCGCGCGCCCGGCTACGCGCTGCTGCTCTCGTGGCTCGGTTTCGGCGCCGCGACTCCGGCCGACCTCTTCGCCCGCGCGCTCGCGCTCGGCGCCGCGCTCCACGCGCTCAACGCCGTCCTCGCCGCGCAAATCGCGCGCGCGTGGTTCGGCCGCGGCGCCGCGCTCGGCGCCGGCCTGCTCTTCGCGCTGCACCCGGTCTTCGTTCACTACTCGACGCAGGCGCTCGACGCCGTGCCCGCGCTCACGTTTTTCCTCGCGGGACTCTGCTGCCTCGCGCCCGCGTTTCGCAGTGGCGCAACGCTCTCCGGCTTTCGCTGGAGCGCCGCGAGCCTCGCCTGGGCTTCCGCCACGCTGCTGCGTCCCAACTACCTTCTCGTCTGGCTCGCGCTGCCGCTTTTCGCGCTGTGGCGCGCGTCGCGCGACACTCGCGGTCGCGTCACCGCCGCGGCCGGCACCGGCGCCGCGCTCTTCGTCGCGCTCGCCGCGTGGCAATGGCGCGTGAGCGGCGTCGCCGGCTTCCTCCCGTGGCAGGGCGCCTACAATCTCTGGGCCGCCAACCAGCCCGGCGCGCACGGCCGCTACTACGTGCAGCACGTCAGCCTGCCCGCCGCGCTCGCCGCACAAAATCCCGCGCGCGTCGAATCCGCTTTGCGCTATCGCGAGGAAACCGGCCGCGCGCCCGACGACATCGCCGCGATGAACGCCCACTGGCGCGCGCGTTTCGCGGACCGCGTGCTTCACCAACCGCTCGACTGGCTCGGCCAGCTCGCGCGCAAAACCTACGCGCTCCTCGACGACTGGGAGCAATACAACAACAAGACCTTCGCCTTCCACCGCGCGCGCTCGCCGTGGCTCCGCTGGAATCCGCTCTCGTGGGGCGTGCTCTTCGTCCTCGGCGTCGCCGGAGTCGCGCGGCTCGCGGCCGAGGATCGTGTCGCGGCGCGCGCCGCGCTGCTCCTCGCGGCGGCGACATCGCTCTCCATCGTGCTGTTCTTCGTGAGCGCGCGCTTCCGTCTCCCGCTCGCCGCGCTCACCACCGTGCTCGCCGGCGGCGCGCTCGCCGCGCCGACGTTCTGGCGCGCGTGGCCGCGTCCGCGCCAGATCGCGCTCGGCCTCGCGCTCGCCGCCGCCGCGGCGCTCACGTTCTCAAATTTTGACGGCGTGCGCGACCGCTCGACGTTCGTGCAGGATCACGCGCTGCTCGCGCGCGCTGCCGCGACCGTCGGCGACGACGCGCTCGCGTGGCGCGAATCCGTCGCCGCGCTCGCGCTCCAGCCCGCGCATCCCGACGCGTTGCGCGTCGCCGTCGCGAGTTATTTCAACCTGCTGCTCGATGCCGCCGCCCCGCCCACCGACGAGCCGCGCTGGCACGAAGACGCGCGCCGTTTGCTCGCCGCCGGCGCGGACGACACGCCCGATCTCCGCGCCGTCGCCGCGCTCGCGCTCTGGCGCGCCGGCGACACGACAGCCGCCCTCGCCGAGTGGCGGCGACTCGGTGCGACGCCCTCGGCGATCGCTGCGCGCCTGCTCGCGCACGACGAAACCGCGCGCGCCGCCGAACTCGCCGCCGCGCCGCCAGCAAGCTGGTCGCAACCGCTCGTCCGCCTCGCCGCCGCGGAATTTTCCATCGCGCCACCAGCCGACATCGCCGCCGGCATTTCCCTGCCCGCGCGCGAAGTCGCCGCGCGGCTCTTCGCCGCGCGCCGCGCGGCCGCACCATGACGCCCGCGCCGCCAGCCGCTGCGAATAAAAGCGCGACGACGTGCCTCGCCGCCGCGCTCGTCGCGCTGCCGCTTTTGCAGATGCTGCCGATCGACTTCGATCGCACCGGCGCCTTCGTGCTCCTGCTGCCGATATTGTGGGCTGGCCGGCGCGAATTCGCCCGCGCTGTCGTGGCGATCCGCCACGCGCCCTCGCGGATCGCCGTGTCGTTCGCGCTCGGCGTGGTGGCGGTCCTCGTTTCCCTCTGGCGCGCGGAACAGCCGGCGCCGGCCGCCGTCGCGGCCGCGTCGTGGCTCTTCATTGCCGCCGCCGGTCTCATCGCCGGCCAACTCGTGCGCGCCGATTCCTCGGCGGCGCGGCGTCTGCTCGCCGCCACCGCGCTCGGGCCGGCCGTCGGCATGCTCGTCGTCTGGCTGCTGTGGATCGCAGGCGGCCGCGGCGGCATGCCGCTCTACGCGCATCCGCGGATTCTCGGGCTGCACATGATCGGCGGCGCGGTCGCTAGCACAGCGCTGCTCGTGCGACCGGCCGCACCGCGCGCCACACGCTTCGCGTGGTGGCTCGTCGGCATCGTCGTCTGGGCCGGCATGCTCTGGTCCGGCGGCCGCGCGCCGTTGCTCGCGGCCGCCGTCGGACTCGCGGCGTGGTTTGCGATGCGCGCGAGTGATCGCCGCCGGCTCGCGCTCGTCGCGGCGGCGCAACTGCTCGGCGGGCTCGCGCTCTCGGCGGCGTTCTGGACGCCGCGCCCCGAGCTCGGCTGGTGGCATGCGCTCGAGCGCACGAATGCCGCCGCCGCGAGCGGCAACGTCAGCGGGCTCACCTCGACGCGCAGCGATTTCTGGCGCGAAACCGCGCAGCGGGCGCGACTCGCCCCGTGGCTCGGTCATGGGCCGGACGCATATCGCTTCCTCACGCCGAAACTCGACGGCGAGCAGCCGCACAACTTCGTGCTCGGCCTCTGGCTCGACCTCGGCGCGCTCGGCGCGGCGCCGCTGCTCGTCCTGCTCGCCGGCGCGCTCGCACGCGGCGCATCGCGTGCGCTGCGTTCGCGCGATCACGACGACGACATGACACTCGCGTGGACCGCGCTCCTGCTCGCGAGCGTCGTCGGCGGATTGCTCGACGGCGTGTTCTACCACCTCGTCGCCTTCCTGCCGGCGATGGTGGCGTGGGGAATCGCGCTCGAGCTGCCGCCCGCCGAAAAGATTTCCTCCGGCCCGACGCCGCTCGTCGGCCTCGCCCGCGCCGCGCTGATCAGCGCCGGCGGCGTCTTGCTCCTGCATGGTTTTATTTTCTACGCGCTCGCGCTCGCGCGCGTGCCGGCGAATCCCGCTGCGTTTTCCGCGCGCTGCGTGCGTTTTTTTCCGAGCTCGACCTTCGGGCTCACGCGCTGGCTCGACGTCTGGCAGCGCGACGATCCCGCGGTCGCGCTGGAGTGGACGCGCTGGGCGCAGACGCACTCGGCAAACGCACCCGCGTTTCACATCTACGCCGCCGTGCTGCTCGCGACGCACGGCGATCGTCCTGCCGCGGAGCGCGAGCTTGTCGCCGCCGCCGCCAAGGCGCACTGGACGTCTCGGCCCGCGATCGATGCGATGTTGCAGGACTTCCGCTCCGCTCCGCCCTGACCATGCCGCGCAACTCCGCGAAATTTCTGCGCGAAACGCTCATGCCCGCCACGCTCGTGACGGGCGACACGCTCGTCGCGTTCGGCGGACTCGCGCTCGGCTGGTGGCTGCGCTACGCCTCGCCGCTCGCGCCGCGCGCCGGTAGCGGCCTTTTCATTCCGGTCCCGGGCGCGACGTTCGTCGGTTATCTGCCGCTCCTGCTCGTCGGCGCGATGCTGCTCGTCGCGATCTTCGCGCAATGCGGGCTCTACGACACGCGCCTGCTGCTCCGCCGCTATCAGACGCTCAACGCGCTCCTCAAGGCCGCGCTCGTCTGGCTCGTCGCGTATCCCGGCCTCGCGCTCGTGTTGAAAATGGAGCCGCCGATCTCGCGCCTGTTCGTCGTGCTGACCTTCGGCTGCGTGGTCGTGCTCGCCGGCGCGTGGCGCGCGGCGGTTTACTCCGCCGTCACACGCGGCGGCATCGTCGCGCGGCTGCGGCGACGAACGGTCGTCTTCGGCTGGAGCGAGGACGCACGCGCGCTCGTCGACGAAATCGCGCGCGATCCCACGCATCCGTTCGCGCTCGCCTGCGTCGTGACGCGGCCCGGCACCGCGACGCCGTTTCGCGCCGCCGACGAATCGGCCGCGCTCACGCCGCCCGATTCCGACACGATGCGCATCACGCCGCTCGCCGAGCTCGACGAACTCGGCGCCGTGCTCGAGCGCGAAGCCGCCGACCTGCTCATCGTCATCCGCCCGAATCTCCCGCGCCTCGACGTCGAGCGCATCGTGGAAATCTGCGAGCACGCCTACGTCGAGTGGAAGATCGTGCCCGGCGCGTTCGATATTTTTCTCAGCGGCCTGCGGCTGCACACGATCGGCCGCGTGCCGCTCCTCGGCGTCGAGGAGCTCGCGATCAACCGCTTCTTCAACCGCGGCCTCAAACGCGCCGTCGATCTCGCCGGCGCACTCGTCGGCCTCGTGTTGTCCGCGCCCGTCGTCGCCGCACTCGCGCTCCTCATCAAGCGCGAATCGCCGGACGGCCCGGTGTTTTTCCGGCAGACGCGCGTCGGCACCGGCCACCGGCCGTTCACGCTCTGGAAACTCCGCAGCATGGTGCCCGACGCCGCCGCGACCGACGCCGCGCGGCAGAGCACCGCGCGCGGCGACACGCGGCTGCTGCGAATCGGCGCCTTCATGCGCCGCTGGAATCTCGACGAGCTGCCGCAATTCTGGAACGTGCTCCGCGGCGACATGAGCCTCGTCGGCCCGCGGCCCGAGCGTCCGCAGCACGTCGACCGCCTCTCGATCGAAATTCCGCATTACCTGCCGCGCCACCTCGTGAAGCCCGGCATGAGCGGCTGGGCGCAGGTCAACGGCCTGCGCGGCGACAGCTCGATCGCGCAACGCATCCAGCACGACATTTACTACATCGAGAACTGGTCGCTCTGGCTCGACATGCAGATCATCCTGCTGACGTTCGTGCGCTGGAAGAACGCGTATTAGCCGCGCGCTCGCGCCGCGGCGGAGAAGGGAGAAAGGGGAAAGGAGAAGGAAACAACTCCAAGTGAGCGCACGCAGATCCGCCTCCGATTTCTTTCCCCCTTCTCCTTTCTCCCTCCTCCGCCGCGCAACGCGCGGCTACACCGGCCTCACGCGCCGATGCCCGCTCCGGCGTGCGCGCCAGCGCGCCAGCCATTTCCACGCGCCGAAGGCCGCGCGATATTTCCAGCGCACGAGCGCGGAGTCGCGCGGGTTGAAATGCTTCAGGAACACATCGCGATTCGCGTCGAAGATCGCCACCGACATCGCGTCGAAATCGCGCGCCACGCTCACGCCTTTCAAATGCGTGAACTGCACCGCGCCGTCGTAGACGATGCGAAATCCCGCGCGACTCACGCGCAGGCACAGGTCGAGATCGTCGCCATACATGAAGAAACGCTCGTCGAAAACGGCGCCGTTTTCCGCCACGCGCTCGAACACCGCGCGCCGCCCGAGCATGAACGCGCCGTTGATCGCGCCGACGTCGTAGCTGCCGTCGACCGGCAGGTGCGTGAGGTTGTAGCCGGCGAAAAGCGCGCGCTGCGGAAACCGCGCCGCCAGTCCCGTCGCGCGGCAGAAGCCGTCCCACAGCGAGGGAATCGAGCGCCGGCACGCGAGGTCCATCGTGCCGTCGGCCTGCACGAGCTGGGGCGAGACGAGCCCGATCGCCGGATCGGCGCGCAGCCGCGCGAGGCAATGCGCGAGCGCCGCCGCGTTGCCGATCGTGTCGGGATTGAGAAACAAAACGAACTCGCCGTGCGCGCGCGCGAAGCCGCGGTTGTTCGCGCGGCCGAAGCCGAGATTTTTTTCCGCCGCCACGTAGTCGACCCACGGAAAATCGCGCCGCACCCGTTCGCCCGCGCCATCGCCCGGCGAATTGTCGATCACGATGATCTCGACCGGCCGCGCCTCGAGCTCGCGCGGCAGCGACGCCAGGCACGGTCCGATCTCGTCGCACGATTTGTAGGCGACGATCACGATCGAAAGCAGCGGCGGGACCATGCCAGCAAGCGTGACACTTCGCCGCCGCGCGTCGAATCCGGAACGGCCGGACACGCACTTCGGGGTTCAAACTTGCCCGCCGCCCGTTCAACCTCGGCCCGTGCCTCCAGCGCTCAGCGTCGTCATCGCCTGCAAAAACCCCGGCCCGCGCCTCGCCGTCGCGCTCGGCAGCGTCTGGGAACAGCGCGACGCCGCCGTCGAGACGATCGTGATCGACGGCGGCTCGACCGACGGCACGCCCGAATCGCTCGAGCGCGACCACGGCCGGCTCACGGCCTTCGTTTCCGAGCCCGACGCCGGCGTCTACGACGCGATGAACAAGGGCCTCGCCGTCGCGCGCGGCGACTGGGTGCTGTTTCTCGGCGCCGACGACCGGCTCGTCGGCACGCGCATCCTGAGCGAAGCGCTGAACTGGACGAAAAAAACCGAGGCCGGCGTCGTGGCCGGCGAAGTCGCTTACGACGACGGCCGCCTCTACAAGCTCCACGCGCGCGTGAATCCGCTCGCGCGAAATTTCATGCACCACCAGGCGGCGTTTTACCGGCGCTCGCTGTTCGAAGAGAACGGCCGCTTCGACACGTCGCTCGCGATCATGGCCGATTACGAGTTCAACCTCCGGCTCTGGAAAAACCGCGTGCGCTTCAAGCCGATCCCGCTGCGCATCGCGGCGTGCGGCGTCGGCGGCCTGAGTGACGCCGGCTCCTGGCGCGGCTACCGCGAGGAGATCGCCGTGCGCCACCGCTACTTTCCGCTCTGGCGCTGCGCCGCGTGGGACGCGCTCAGCGTGCTGCGCTGGGCGCGCAAGCAAATCGTCCGCCGCGCGCGACCGCACCATGGCTGAATCGCGAAAAGCATTTTTGCGCCGGCAACTGAACCGCGTGCTCGCGCCGCTCGGGCTGCATCTCGTGCGCCGCGATCGCGCGTTCGAGATGGACGGCCTGCTCGCGCGCGCCGCCGCGCGCGGCGTGACGGTGAAAACCTGGATCGACGTCGGCGCCTCGGACGGCGCGTGGTCGCTGCAGGCGCGGCGATATTTTCCGGACGCGCGCTTTCTTCTTTTCGAGCCGCTCGCCGAGCGCCAGGCCGCGCTCGCCCAACTCGCGAGCCGCGCCGGCTTCGACTGCGTCGCCGCCGCCGCGGGCGCGGCGCCGGGCACCGTGGCATTCGTGATCGATCCGCTGCTCGACGGCAGCGGCGTCGCGGCGCCGGGCGCGAGCGCGACGCGCGCCGTGCCGGTCGAGACGATCGATCGCGCCGTGGCCGCGCGCGGTTTGCCGGCGCCGTTCGGCGTGAAGCTCGACACGCACGGCTATGAAATTCCCGTGCTCGAAGGCGCCGCGCAAACGCTCGCCGTGGCGGAACTGCTCGTCATCGAAGCCTACAATTTTTCGCTCGTGCCCGGCTGCCTGCGTTTCCCCGAGCTCTGCGCGTGGCTCGAGGCGCGCGGCTTCCGCTGCTGCGATCTCGCCGATCCGATGCGCCGTCCGCGCGATGGCCTGCTCTGGCAAATGGATCTGGCGTTCGCGCGCGTGACGAGCCCGTGGTTCGCTTCGAACCGCTACGATTGAGCTTCGTCACTCGATGCGCGTGAGCAGTTCGTCGAACGAGACGAACCCGTGCCGCGCGATGCGCTCCACATAGCGCGGGAAATTCGCCACGCGAAAAACCAGCCGCGCCGCCAGCCGTTGCGCCACAGACATTGGTGCGAGGAGGCCGAGTTTCTCGTCGACGCGCCGCCGCTCCTCGACGAGCGCGGCGCGATTTTTCGTCAACTGCCCCGCGCGCACGCGAAACGCCGCGACTTCGCGCGTCGTCGCGCACACGAAACGCACGCTGCGCACACAGGCCCGCGCGAGAAATTCCGAGTCGCCGCAGTAGCGAAACGTCGTGTCGAAGCCGCCGAGCTGCGCGAATGCCGCGCGCGTGACCAGCGTGCCGTGCTGATAGACCGGCTCGATGCGCTGCGCGTAGAGCGCGCGATTCAGCCGCGGAAACGGCGAAATCGGAATCGCGCCGATCCGCGCGCCACGCGCATCGATCAAGCGCACGCCGCCATACGCGATCGCCGGCTCGCCGCGTCGCGCGGCCAGCGCCTGCGCCACCACGCCGAAACGCGGGAGCAGCGCATCGTCGTCGTTCAAATAGGTGAACGCATCCCACTCGCCCGCCGCCGCGAGTCCGGCGTTGATCGCCGCATACATGCCGCCGCCGGACTCGGCGATGACTTCGACGCGCGAAAATCGCCGCGCCAGCTCCGTCATCCGCGCCGCCGGCGCGACGAGCACGTGCCGGCACGCGACCGACTGCGCCGCGACGCTCGCGACAGTCTCATCGAGCCACCGCGATTCGCCGAGCGTCGGCGTGACGACGAGAATCGCACTCACGTTGACGCTCCTTCATGCAGCGCGCTCGCGATCGCGGCTTCGAGCGCGCCCGGCGTGACGCGCGTCATGCAATACGGCTCCGGATGAATGCACCGCCAGCCGCAGCCGAAACACTCGATCTCGTGCGTCACCCACACTTGCCGCGCCGATCGACGCCAAGGACCGAACTGGCCGTAGTTGCCGCCGCCGATCAGCACGACGGCCGGCCGGTCGAATGCCGCCGCGAGATGCGCCGCGGAGGTCTCGACGGTGATCACGAGTTCCGCGCCCGCGATCGCTTCGGCGAACTCCACCACGCTTGTCGGCGGCGCGCACGCGACCTCAGCGACGCCTGCCGCGCGCAGCCGCTCCGCGAGCGCCAGCAGCCGCGTCCGCTGACTCGCGTCGCCGTGCAACGCGATCGGCGCCGCCGTCTTCGCTCTCGTATGTCGCAGCGCCGCCACGAGCAACGGCTCCGGGAAATCGCGGATCGCCGCGCTCCCGAAGGGCAGCACCGCGACGCCGCCGCGCGCCGCGGCGCGAGCGATCCGCGTGAAAGCCGGCAGCACGTCCTCGAGCGCGACTTCGCCGCCGAACGCCGCGCGCAGCAACTGGCGGTGCATCTCCAGTTCGCGGCAAAGTTTCGCTCCGCGCGATTCCGCCGCGGAGACGTTGTCCGAAAACGCCATTCGCTCCGCGCCGGCGAAACGAAACGTGTTTCGCGCCGCAAAATAGTCGCGACCCGGCGCATCATCGAGCACATGGCAGCGCGCCGCGCCGAGCCAGAGAAGGACGAGTTCGTCCCAGTCCCAGCGTTGGTGCCGAAAACAAATCGCTTCCGCGCACGCGACTCCAGCGAGCTTCGCGCGCGCCTCGCGGCTCTCCGCGAGCAGCCGCCGATGGCCCACCGCGGCCGGCAGAATCAATCGTGGCACCGCTGGAAACTCGACCGCCGCGAGCGGTTCGGCCTGCGGCGACACGACGAGCAGGCAGCGGTCTTCACCGTATTGCTCGATCGCGCGGCGGATCGCCGACACGGCGAGCACGAAATCGCCGATCCGGTCGAGCTTCACGATCGCCATCGCGAACGGCCGCGCATTTTTTTCGCGGCGCACGGGCCGCGCGAGCCAGCGGGTGAGCAGCGCGCGCAGGAAGCGGCGGGGCATTCGATCGCCGGCGGACGAGCTGGGCGCGGACGGCGTCATGCGAAAGCGGTTGCCGGCCGACGCAGCTCCACGCACGCCACGCCGACGCCCGGCATGTCGGAGAAGCATTCGAACCAGCGATAATGTTTCGCGGCGATCCACGGCTCCTCCACGGCCCATGCGTAATTGTAGCCGCGGCGCGCGCGCTCAACGAAAGCCGCATAACCGCCGGCCGCGATCTCGCCGAACCACGCGAGGCGCGCCACTGCGAGCTCCGGCACGAACGCGAGCAGGCGCGACCGCAGCGCCGCTTCGTCGTAATAACGTTGAAAAAAATACCCCTTCTCTGTCCGCGCCAGACCGAGGCGATAAGTGTCTTCATCGACAAACTCGTCCGTGTAGCTCGGCGCGGTCATCACCGTGAGACACAAACGACCGCCGGGGCGCAGGCAACGCGCGAGCGCCTGCAACGCGCGACCGTCGGCCTCGTCGCCCGCAATGTGTTCGAACACCGAGATCGACCAGATCGCATCGTAGCGCGCGCCCTCGGCGGCCACCGCTTGCGCGTCGCGACGGACGACCTCGACGCCGCGCAGCCCCAAACGCCGAATCGTCGCCGCGGTCGCCGCGCTGTCGCGCGCGTCGGGATTGGAAATGCGGACGCGCCACTCGGGCCGCGTCGCCGCGAGCCAGAGCGAGAAAAGCGACGGTGACGAAACATCGAGCGCGTCGCCCGACCCGCCGCGCAGCGCCTCCGCGACAAAAGCGAATTCGTAGTAACGCAAAAAATCCACCGGCTGCAGCAACAGCCGCCAGCCGTCGCGCCCACCGCGCAGCGCGAGCCGCGCGCCGAGCCGCCGGCCAAACGCATCGAACTCCGCGCCCGGCAATCCGAGCCGGAGCGCCGCACGCCGCGCCCGCAGGGCGCGGACGAAGTGCCACGGGATCGCGAGTTGGTCGCGGCGCATCATCGGCTTTCGTTTCCGCCCACGATCCGGCGCACGAGCCGGCTCGCCTTGCCACGCAGCGCGCCACGCCAGCCGCCGGAAAATACGGTGCGCTCCGTGAAATCGTCCGCCGCAATATCGCGCGCGATCGCCTCCGAAGGAGGCAATGGAAACTGCAGCGCCGTCGCGGCGCGGCTCAGCCGGCGGTCCGCCGCGCGCACGTGCGTGCCGCCGGAGGCGAAGCCGATGTTCGTGACGAGATTCGCGCCCGGCAGGGCCGCGAGCCCGCCGCGCCGCCACATCGCATACGTCCACCGATACGCCCAGCTATCGACCCGCCCGGCCGCGACCGCATCGAACGCCTCGCGCCAATACCGCGCCGCCCAGTGATCGCCGAGTTCGTCGCGCAGCCAGCTCGACTCGCGCAACTCCGGCCAGTCTTTCATCTCCCAGTCGAAATTCGCCCACGAGCGCCGCCACGCCGCCCAGCCCCAGACATGATTGTAGCGCGAAAAATAATAACGGCCCGGCTGCGCGACGGCCTGAAAATTCGCGCCGCCGATGTGCCAGACCTTCGGCTCCTCGCGGTAACGGGCCAGCAACTCGGCGCAGAACGGAAAAAAACTTTCGTCGGCCACACAGTCGTCCTCGAGAACGACGGCTTCCTCGACTTGCGCGAAAACCCAGTCCAGTCCCGAACTGACGCGCCGCGCGCAACCAAGATTTTCCTCGGCGTAGTCACGCCGCACCTCGCACGGCCAGTCGATTTCGCGTTGCAGCAGTTCGCGCACTGCCGCACACGCGGCAGCGTCGCCCGGCCGGTCGCGGCGCGGTCCGTCGGCCACGACGAAAAATCGCTCCGGCTGCGCGCGACGGATCGCGGCGAGCGCCCGCCGTGTGAGTTCGGGCCGGTTGAAAACCAGCAGGACCACCGGCGGCGTCTTCGTCATGCCCGGGAAGCGGCGCGCTCTCGTGCCACGGGCGGCGACCCGATGCGACCGCCCAAGCGGCCCGGCTGCCTGCTTGCCATGAAACTCGCCTCGTCTTCCATGGCGCCATCAAACGCTTTTGTCTCGGCGTGAAAAGCCCCATCGCACCCTCTCCGTCCCTGCTCGACCGCTGGCGCGGACGCGTGCGCGGCTTTCTCGGCGCGCGCCGGTTGCGGCGGGCGGTGCGGTCGGGCGCGCCCTTGCGGCTCGTCGTCGGCAGTGGCGGCATCGGAGCGGCCGGCTGGGTTGCGACCGACATCGAGACGCTCGACCTGTTGTTGCGGAGCAACTGGGAAACTTATTTCCGGCGCGATTCGATCACCGCAATTCTAGCCGAACACGTGTGGGAGCACCTCACGCTCTCCGAGGGACGGCTCGCCGCGGAAATTTGCCACGATTATCTGCGTCCGGGCGGCTGGCTGCGGATCGCCGTGCCGGACGGGCTCCATCCCGATCCCGGCTACGTCGAGCAGGTGCGCGTGGGTGGCTCCGGTGCCGGCGCGCACGATCACCGCGTGCTCTACACGCACGAGACGCTCGGACAACTGCTGCGCGAAGCGGGCTTCACGGTGGAGTTCCTCGAGTATTTCGATGTCGCTGGCGGGTTTCACGCCTGCGACTGGCAGCCCGCCGACGGCCCGGTGCAGCGATCGCGCCGCTTCGATCGGAGAAACCGCGACGGGCGCCTGCGCTACACTTCGCTGATCGTCGATGCGTGGAAACCGGGCGGGCCGCCGCTCCGCCCCGCCGCTCAGATTTCGAGCACGTTGCCCGGACGATAGAAAACGCTCGTGCAGCGGTGCAGTTCGGAACCGGCGGAGACGCCCCAGAAATCCAGCCGGCGAAACCCTGCGCCCGCGATGTGTGCAAGCGCCTCCCGATATTCCGCGCGCTCCGTGTCGTCGAAGACGATCACGCCCGCCTCCGCCACGTGCCGCACCGCCATTTCCGCGCAGCGCGGGCGGTCACGACCGTCGATGCTCACGATCTCCGGCGGCCGGCCAAGCAGGCGGATCGCCGCGCGATATTCCTCCGAGCCGGCCGCACGCACCTCGAGCCGCGCGTTGGGTGGCAGGAGCGGCGCGAGTCGCCGGGCAAAGGCATCGTCGTGCTCGACCGCCCATACTTCGCGCACATGGCGCGCATAAAATCGCGTCGAGGCGCCCGCGCCGTATTCGAAAACCCGCCACTCGGCCCGCAGCCGCGGCGCGATGAACTCCACGAACGGCAGCGTCGCCCACGGGATGGGTTCGCCATGCGCATCGACCACCTCGCCGGTGCGCACGCTGCGCAGCCAGCCCGTGCGGGCCAGATAACCGTCGAGCGTCACGCGCGCCACCGCCTTGGCGAGCCGCGGTCGCAGCAGCAGCAGGGCGAAACGCCACCAGAGCGGAGGCAGCTTACGCAGCGGGTCGGGAGGGCAAGGCATGGCGGATCCAGCGCAATGGCAAAAGCAGCGCGCGCGTTTGGAGCCGAGCACATTCGCGCGTCGATTCGAACCAATACGAGCTCATCCAGGCGGCGATCATCTGCGCTGCCAGGGTCGCCCAAGCCGCCCCGACGGCGCCCGCGCGCGGGATGAGGACGAAGTTGAGCGCGATGTTCAGCAACGCACCCGCCGCGGTCGCCGCCAAATGCAGGCGCGTGAGCGATTCGTTGATGCAATATTGGCCGCGCGCGACGCCGATCGCCACCCACACCTGAGTCCAGCCATGCACGGACAGCACCGCCGCGCCACCGGCGAACGCCGGCCCATACGCCGCGCGCATGATCCACGGCGCGAGCAGGACCAGCGGCACGGTGATCGTGTAAGCCAGCGCCACGCAGGCATCCATGAACCGCTGCAGCGCCCCATGATAACTCTCCCGACTTTCCCCGCGCGCGCGCAGCAACGCCGGCAGCAGACTCGAAGCCACTGCGCCCGGCAGGAAAAAACCCAGCTCGGAAATTCGCACCGCCGCCGCGTAGATGCCCGCGGCGGATTCGCCGACGAGCTGGCGCACCATCACCACATCGATGCGGATGTAGATCATCACCATGAGCCCCGAAAGCAGCAGCGGCCACGACTCACGCCACAATTGCGCGACCGCCGCGCGCGAGACACGCCCTCCCGCCGGCCGCCCCGCCCGCCGCGCAAACCAGGTCAGCAATCCCGCGGCCACCGCCGCCTCCGCGACGGCCGCGAGCGCGAAACCCCAGAGTGGCGCGCGCGCCGCCACCAGCCATAACCTCAGCGCCGCGCCCGCTCCGAGCGCCAGGATTTGCGCGAGCGTTCCCAGCCGCGCTTTCAGTCGCGCCTGCAACCAAAGGTCCGCCACCGCGAGCGCTGGCTGAAACAACAGCAGTCCCAGCATCAGCAGCAAGCCACGCTCGACCCGATCCGGCTCACCCAGCTCCGCCCAGCACAACAGCACCGCATAACACCCCGCGCCCGCCAGCAGTCGCAACCGCCACGCCGCCGCGAGTCCCGCCGCCGCCCGCTCCGCCCCGGAAGCCACTTCCCGCCTCACCAGGCCCGACACGCCGCACTCCGCGACGGCCACTCCGATCGCCACCAGCGCCATCGCATAGCTCAGCGCTCCAAACTGCGCCGGCCCGAGATACCGCGCCACGACGAACCCGATCAACACGCTGAAAACCAGCCGCGCCATCTTCTCGGCCACCAGCCAGCCGAGATTTTGCGCGGCCGGCCGCGCCGCCGGACTCCGGACCCACGCGCGCGTCAATGTCGGCAACACGCGCGGGATCGTGCAGCCCGCTCGCGCGCGGTCAACGCTCGCCCGCACGCGGTTTCTCCGCAGCGGAAATGACTTCCGTTCCCTCGCGCCCGCGCTAGCGTCCGCGCCGCGCGCCAGCATGGACGAAACGTCAAAGAGCCGAAAATTCTGGGGCCCGCTCGAGCAGGCCGTCCTCTCCGGCAAGGGCATCGACATCGGCTGCGGCCCGGATCCAGTGCGCGCCGACGTGCGCCGCTTCGACCTCGACGACGGCGATGCGAACCACATCACGCGCCACGTGCACGAGCAGTTCGACTTCGTCTACTCCTCGCACTGCCTCGAACACATGCACGATCCCCGCGCCACATTGCGCGAGTGGTGGCAGCTCGTCCGTCCCGGCGGCCATTTGTTTTTCATCGTGCCCGACGAGGATCTCTACGAACAGGGCGTCTTTCCGAGTCGCTTCAACTCGGATCACAAGGCGACCTTCACGCTCGGCAAGGCGCGGAGCTGGTCGCCGGTTTCGGTCAACGTGCTCGAGCTCGCGCAAAGCCTGCCCGGCGCCGAGCTGGTCAAACTTGTCCTGCAGGATCGCGGCTACGATCACTCGCTCCTGCGCCACGGTCCCGACGCTCCGCCGATTTTCCCGCTGCGCCTCGTCATCCGCGCCTACCATTTTGCGCGGCGCCGCGGCCTGCGCCGATGGCGCCGCATGGAGCGCTTCAAGGCGCGCTACTTCGCGCTCGACCAGACCTCGACCGCCGGTGCGCTCGCCCAGATCGAGTGCATCGTGCGCAAGCGGCCCGCGTGATCGCGTTCACGCGCCCGCCGCCGGCGCGCGCATCGCTCGCACCACGCTCCCGCGCACGAAGTCGGCGACGAAGATCGCCAGCATCGCCGCCCACAGCCACGCGAGCACCGCGCCGGCGAGGCCCACGTCGCGCCGCAACGCGATCGCCGTGCTGCGCTCGATCCCCGCGCCAAGAAAATTCACCAGCGCGCACGCGATCCCGTCACTCCAGCACAACACGACCGCGAGCAGCACGATGCCGCGCAACAACCCTGCCGCGAGTCGCGGCGTCCCGCGGCCGCCTCGCGTCACCGTCCACGCGAGCGGCAGCAGAAAAAGCGCGAAGACGAAGCGATACTCGAAATTGATCACGCTGAAAAAGCAGCCCGTCAGCAGCGTCGCCCCGAGGACGAACATCGTTTTCTCGCGCGCGCTTTCCGCGGCCGCCATCCAGCCGCGCAGCGGTTGCCAGAGCAGCGCGAGCGCAAAAACGATCGCGCCCGCGAGCACTCCGCCGCGAATCGCCTCGCCCGCGGGCACGCCGAAATTCATCGGCAGCGCCGCCGCGCCAAACGTGAAGAGCCCGTGCGGCAGCCAGCCCTGGCCCTGAAACCGCCGCGCGTCCGCCGCCAGTAGCAGTGCCAGCACGCCGAAAACCGCGCCGACCGCGCCGAGCCGCCCGAGCCACGCGCGCCGCGGCCGGTTCGCGGCGAGAAACACGACGGCGCCGAGCGCCGGATAAAATTTAAGGCTCGTCGCCAGCGCGACCAGTGCGAGCGCCGCCACCTCGCCGAATCGGCTTCGCGCGAACAGCAGCGCCGCCACCGGCGCGAGCAGCGCGAAAAGCAGCAGGTCGGCGTTGCCGCGGTTGAACGCGAGCCACAGCGGCGGCGAGCCCGCGATCGCCACGGCCGCCAGCATCTCGCCCGCGCGACGCGGCCGCACGACCGCCGCGATCGCGAAGAAAGCCGCCGCGACAAAAAGCAGGCCGGCGAGCGTCGCGTTTTCGCGCGTCAGCCCGAGCCGGCTCGCGACATACCAGGTGCGCGGGTAGTCGAAAAATGCGCCGTCCGCGTCGAGCGGGTTGCTCGTCGTCGTGTCGATGCCGAGTTTTGCGGCATCGCTGCCCGCGAGCACCGTGCGCGCATCGCGAAACCAGCGCCCACCCGTGCCCACGCCGAAAAATCGCATCGTGTCCGGCCAGAGCGCGAGCGCGCCGTAGATCGCGACGACGCACGCCAGCAACGCGAGCCACCCGCCGCGCGACGATGCACCGGCGCTTTCCGCCGCGCCCGGCGGCGCGGTCACGCTTCCTGCGCTCGACGCACGCTCGTCGTTCATGCGCACGAAAAACCGCGGGGCGAATCGGCGCGGGCGCGACGCGTCTTCGCGACGCGGCGCGGGAGTCTGGCACGTTTCGGCGATGTCGCTCGCGGCACGCCGCCAGCACACCGCGCCCGGTCCGCGGCGCAACCCTCAACTGCGGCGCGTCGCGACCCCCGTTCATTCTCGCGTCAGCATTGAAAAAACAGCTTCCGTCCCACCGCCCGCCCTCTAGCTTCCGCGCTATCGCGCATGAAGTTGTCCATCGTCATTCCCTGCTACAACGAGGCTCGCACGATTCGCACGCTCGTCGACCGCGTGCGCGCCGCGCCGGTGAAGGACAAGGAAATCATCATCGTCGACGACTGCTCGCGCGACGGCACGCGCGATTTGTTGCGCACGCAGATCGCGCCCCTCGTCGACAAGATCATCTATCACGAGGTGAACCAGGGCAAAGGCGCCGCGCTGCGCACGGGCTTCGCCGCGGCGACGGGCGACGCCGTGATCGTGCAGGACGCCGATCTGGAATACGACCCGCAGGAATATCCGCGCCTGCTCCAGCCGCTGATCGACGGCCGCGCGGATGTCGTCTTCGGCTCGCGTTTCCAGGGCGGCGACGCGCATCGCGTGGTTTATTTCTGGCACATGGTCGGCAACAAGTTCCTGACGCTCTGCTCGAACATGGGCACGAACCTGAATCTCACGGACATGGAGACGTGCTACAAAGTTTTCCGCCGCGAGATCATCCAGAAGATCGCGATCGAGGAAAATCGCTTCGGCTTCGACCCCGAGATCACCGCCAAGGTCGCCAAGCTCAAGGTGCCGATCTACGAGGTCGGCATCGGCTACTCCGGCCGCACCTACGCCGAGGGGAAAAAAATCGGCTGGCGCGATGGCTTTCGCGCGCTGTGGGCGATCCTGAAATACAACTTCCTGCGGTGAACGCCGCCCCGCCGGCGCCGGCCAGCGCGCGCGACGCCGGGCGGAATTATTTTCTCCTCGCACTGCTCGCGATCTCCGCGGCGCTGCGCGTCGCGCTCGCGTTGCGCGGCGGGCAATATTTTTTCGGCGACGAGCTGCGCTACAGCCGCGGCGCGCTGATCTACCTCGGCATCCTCCAGCACAACGCCGCGCAGATCGCGGCCGGCGCCGGCTCGCCGGAGCACCCGGGCTTCATTCTCCTCACGACCGCTCTCGCCCCGCTCCAGCATCTGCTCGCCGCGCTGACCGGTCATGGCGACTGGCACAACGTCGCCAACTTCTACGCCTCCGCGCCGGAAGGCGCGATGCTGCTCGGATTGTTTTCCGTCCTTAATTTGTGGCTCGTGCACCGGATCGCGCGCGCGGCCGGCGGCTCGCGGCGTGAAGCGGACGGCGCGGCGCTGCTCGCGGCGTGCTCGGCGGGCCTGTTTTATTTTTCGCGCCACCTGCTGCCCTACGACGCGGCGCTGTCGGCCGGACTCGCGAGCTTGCTGTGCGCGTTTCGCGCGCGCACGTGGCGCGGGCACTTTCTCGCCGGCGTCTTCGCCGGCGCCTGCTACGCGCTCTACAACGGCTACTGGTTCATGGTGCCGATCCTCGCGCTCGCATGCGTGCTCGCGCTCACGAGCCGTGCCGTGGCGCGACTGCGCGCGCTGCTTGCGTGGAGCGCGGGCGCGCTCGTCGCAGCGATCGGCGCGATGATTCCCGGCGCGCTGGCGCAAGGTCCGGGTTATTGGACGCAGATGGCGCACTTCAGCCGCACCGTGCGGCAGGGGGTTTACGCGGAAGGCTGGTCGCTGCCTTGGGAATATGGCTGGCACGCCGACCACCTCGTGGGCGCGCTCGTGCTCGCGCTGGCGGCGGCGGCGATTTTTCTGGCGCGGCGTGACGCCGAAGCGCGGCGACGCATCGCGCGCTGGTGGTGGCTCGTGGCGGCGGCGTATCTGCTGCTCGTCGTCGCATCGGTTGGGTTCGAGAAATTTGTCGTCTACGGTCGCACGGTTCGCCCGCTGATTCCGCTGCTCTGTCTGCCCGCGGGTTTCGCGCTCGCGCGGGTCGTGGATGCCCGTCGCTGGGCGCGGCCGCTCGTGCTCGCCGGTCTCGTCGCGGCGGCGGCTTTCGATTTTCTCCCGCACTACGCGCTGGCGTTTCCGGCCGACGTGCGCGAACGCGTCTGGCGCGAAGCCGGTGTGCCGAAGCTTGCGCTCTCCTTCAGCGGCCCGCTGCTCGGCGCGCCGAATCCGCCGGTGCAGCGGCCCGACCTCGCACTCGTGAACACCGAGGCGCTGTTTCCGCTGCGCGATTTCGTGGGCGAGCCGGCGGGCGAGACGATTTTTTCCGTCGCGCATCCGTCGTCGCTCGCCGCCTACCAATACGAAGGCTACACGCCGCGCGAGCGCCGGCTGCTCCGCGGGCACGATGTTTCGATCAAACTGATCCGGCTCGCGCATCCGGCCGACGTGCCCGATTCGCCGCCGCCCGCGCAGCTCATGCAGCCGTCCGATGTGCCCGACGGGCGCGACCGCGGCCGGCGCTGAGGAACGAGCTTCACGTGGCGCGGGCGTCCCGCCCATGTCGCGCGCTGAAAATCCACGGGCGAGACGCCCGTGCCACACCGATCCCGTGTCACAACGATCGCGTGCCCTGCCGATCCCGCGGCGCACCGATCCTTCGCCGGCGGAGCGGCCGAGATTGGAAATGAATGCTACCGCGACGCGCCCGTCGGCGGCGAGGGCCGGCCGGTCGGTGCACCGGCGCGCGTTTCGTTGTCGTCGACCGCCTTCTTCGGCGAAGTGTCGGACTTCACGTTCGCGACGTTCTGGCCGTTCGCAGCCTGGCCATTGGGCAGGATGTTGTCGGGGTTCACGTCGTTTTCGATCGTGGGGTTGAAAGCGCGGATGAAGCCGTGGCGAAACAGGTTCGCGATCGTGCGGCCGAGCCCGACTTGCGGATCGCCGAAGCGGCCCTGAAACGGAATGCGCGTGGCGACCTGGTCGCGCGGTTTGTTTTTCACGAGCCACGCGAGCCCGGCGACGACGCGCTCCCACACGCGCCCGCCGATGCCTTTGTTTTTGTCCTCGAGATTGTGGAAATCGAGGTCCTGGAAAAACGGCTTCACGTAGCCTTGGAAGCCGCCGTCGCGGCCGGCCATCTCCGCGACCATCTGAAAAGTGCCGCGGCCGACGTCGACATTCGCGTAGGCGCGGAGCGACTGGTTGAGCGCGGGCAGGTTCACGCGGTCGACTTTCAGGCTCAGGTGAAAATGCGGCTGCGCCGCGAGCGGCTCGGCGGCAAGCGAGAGCGCGAGCTTGCCGCCGCCGAGACTGTCGCCCTCGACGTTGATCTGCGCGGGGAATTCGCCGCCGCCCTCGCCGGCGCGGTTGCGGAGGCCGGTGGCGACCACGCGCATGTTTTTCACGAAGAGATCGACGGGCGGCTGGCGCGTGTCGTCGATGTAGCGGACGAGGCCGTTCGTGAGCTCGAAATACGTGATGTCGATCGGAAACAAATCGTTCACCACATCCTGCCAGCGGCGATCGGCGTCCTTCTGGCTCGTGGCTTCCGTCGGGCCCTGGACAAAAATCAACTGGCCGCGGTCGACGACGATGTCGCTCACGATGCGGCCGTGGATCAGTTCGCGCCACGCGAGCGAGAAATCGATGCTCGTCGCGAGGAAGAACGGCTCGCGGAGTTTTCCGTTTTGCCGGTAGATGCTGATCTCGTGCAGGCTGTAGGCGCCGCGCCAGAGGTGAATGCCGATGCGGTCGACGCGGCCGGTGTAGCCGGGAATGCTCGCGAGCCGCGCGTTCACCTGGTCGCGCACGATGTAGGGCAGCGCGACGCGCGCCGCGACGAGAAGCACGACGAGGACAGCGAGCCCGATCGACACCCAGCGCGGCCAGGCGCGCACTCGGCGAACGACACGTGAAGGGGGGTGATGCATGGGTGGAATCTCCCACCGCATGGACCGCAGCTCACGCGCCCGGTGCGGCGCGGAGCGCGGGCGGCCTCGCACCGGAAAAATTCTTCCGCGCGGCTCGGGAGAGCTACGCGGCGGGCGCCGCGCGCAGGCGCCGCCGGGCTGGGGCGATTCAAATTGAAGTGTAGCCGCGACGACGGGGTCGGTCGGCGTTCATCCCCGACTTGTCGGACATAAGGCCCGACCTACAAAACTGGCTATGGCATTTTGAAACCGCTGTAGTGCCGGCTCAGGCGCCGATCGGGTGCCAGGTGGTCTTGAACTCCAGAAAATCGCGGATCGCGTAGACGCTCTGCGCGGCATCGTCGAGCCAGTTGGTCTGCGGATCGACGAAGCGCGCGCGCTTCACGCTTTCGGCCGCACCGAGCTCGAGCGCTTTTCGCTCGTCGGCGCTCGCCGCGCCCGCGATCGCGCGCAGGTGCGTGTGCGTCGCGAACGTCGGCACGAGCTCCTTGCGGAAACCGGTGAGGATGTTCACCACGCCGCCGGGCAGATCGCTCGTCGCGAGCATCTCGCCAAAGAGGATCGCGGGATACGGCACTTTCTCCGAGGCGAGCGCGACGACGGTGTTGCCGCTCACGATCGCGGGCGCGAGCAGGGAAATCAGCGGCAGCAGCGGCGGCAGATCCGGCGCGATCACGCCGACGATCCCCATCGGCTCGGTGACGGTGAAATTAAAATGCGGCGAGGCGACGGGGTTCACGTTGCCCAGCACCTGTTCGTATTTGTCGGCCCAGCCGGCGTAGTAAATCAACCGGTCGACCGACGCATCGACGGCTTTCGCGACGAGCGCTTTCGGTCCGCCAAGCTGGACGTGGATGTCGATCATTTCCTGCCGCCGCGCCTCGAGCATTTCGCCAAGCCGGTAAAGAATCTGGCCGCGGTTGTAGGCGGTGCGCTTCGCCCAGCCCGGACCCGCCTTGGCGGCGGCTTCGACGGCGTTGCGCAGGTCCTTGCGCGTGCACTGCGGGATGTTGGCGAAGAAATTCCCCGCGGCGTCCTTGATCGGAAAAGTGCGGCCGCTCTCGGAACGGATGAACGCGCCGCCAACGTAGGGCTTCGGAGTTTTCGTGATGGGAAGGCGAGTCATATCAAATCTTTCTCTTAATCTTTCTCGTTCTCTTCCGTCGCAAGCTTGCTCGTTCCGGACATGTCATGCACGGAAGAGAAAGAGGAACGAGAAAGATGGGCTTCATGGTCACGCTCCCGTCGGCGCGTCGGTGAGCGGGACCGCGGGAATCGCGGACGTATCCTCGCCCTGCAGGTGCGTCCTCTCCTTGTAGGCTTTCGCGACGAAGACGTAGATCGCCACGCAACCGATCGAGAGCGCGGCGAAGAAATTATAGTAGGCCGCGCCCTGCAGTTTCACCGTGCCGTCCTTGTTCTCGATGAACACGTGCACGAGCGCGGTGAACAAATTGCCCGCCGAAACCGCGAGCAGGTAGATCGCCTGCACCATCGCCTTCATGTGTTTCGGCGCCTGCGTGTAGGCGAACTCGAGGCCGGTGATCGAGACCATCACCTCGCCCGCCGAGAGCAGCGCGTAAGCCGGCATCTGCCAGCCGATGCTCGGCTTCAAACCGGCGGCGATCTGGTTTTCGATCCACGCGCTGATCAGGAACGAGACGCCGGTGACCACCAGACCGATGCCGATCTTGCGCAGCGGCGTGAGCGGGAAGACGCGGTGGATCGCCGGATAAATGACGTATTGGAACAGCGGGATGAACGCCAGGATCATGATGGCGTTCACCGCCTGGATTTGCGACGAGAGCCAGTTCACGCCGAGCCAGTGCAGGTTCATCTTCTCCGCCTGTGTCACCCACTCGCCGCCGCTCTGGTCCCAAAGCGACCAGAACACGGCGACGAAAATGAAGATCACCGCGATGCGGCCGAGCGTGCCGAGGCCTTCGCGATTGAAGGTCTGCCGCAAAAATTCTTTTCCGCCGGCCGGGATGTGCGCGTATTTGTAGCGGCCCGTCCAGAAAATCAGCGTCGCGAGCAGCATCAGCGCCGCGGGCACGCCAAACGCGAGGCCGGGGCCGACTTTGTCGAGCAGCACCGGCACGAGGAGGATCGAGAAGAACGAGCCGAAGTTGACCGAGAAATAAAACCAGCCGAACGCGCGCGAGAGCAGCGGCTGGTTCCACGGGCCGAACTGGTCGCCGACGTGCGACGACACGCACGGCTTGATGCCGCCCGCGCCGATCGCGATCAGCGTGAGGCCCGCCGCGAGCCCGAGCCGCGTGTGGTCGAGCGCGAGGACCACGCTGCCGAGGCAATACACCAGCGAGAGCCGGATGATCATCGTGTATTTGCCCCAGAACGCATCCGAGATGATCGCGCCGAGCGTCGGGAAAAAATAATTCGCCGAGAGAAAAAGGTGATACCACTTGTTCGCGTCGTTCTCGCCCATCGGCGCGAGTGCGCCGCTGCGGTCGACGAGATACTTCGTCATGAACACGACGAGCACCGCGCGCATCCCGTAGAAATTGAAACGCTCCGCGGCTTCGTTGCCGACGATGTAAGGAATGCCCGGCGGCATGCCTTCCGTTTTCGGCGGGGTGGTGAGGAAGGGTCGGGCGGACATTAAAATCGTTCTCGTTCTCTTAATCGTTCTCGTTCTCTCGTCTCTCTGATTCGTTCCGCGCTTTGCGCGGGAGAAAGAGAAAGATTAAGAGAACGAGAACGATTGGTTTAGATGAGCTTGCAGTAATCGAGCAGCCCCTGCCGGCCGCCTTCGCGACCGAAGCCGCTCTCCTTGTAGCCGCCGAAGGGCGAGGTCGGGTCGAATTTGTTGTAGGTGTTGGCCCAGACGACGCCGGCTTTCAGCTCGGTCGACATCTTCAGGATGCGCGAGCCTTTGTCCGTCCACACGCCGGCGCTCAGGCCGTAGGCGGTGTTGTTCGCCTTCTCGATCGCCTCGTCGACCGTGCGGAAGGTGAGGATCGAAAGCACGGGGCCGAAAATCTCCTCGCGCGCGATGCGGTGGCTCATCGTCACGCCGCTGAAAATCGTCGGGCGGAAATAAAATCCCTTCGCGGGCAGCCGGCAGGGCGGCTGAAAAATCTCCGCGCCTTCCTTCGTGCCGCTCTCGACCAGCTCGGCGATTTTCCTGAGCTGCTCGCGCGAGTTGATCGCGCCGATGTCCGTGTTCTTGTCCATCGGATCGCCGACGCGCAGCACGCGGATGCGGTTCTTCAATTTCGCGAGCACCGCGGCCGCGACCGGCTCATGCACGAGCAAACGCGAACCTGCGCAGCACACGTGGCCCTGGTTGAAAAAGATTCCGTTCACGATGCCCTCGACCGCCTGGTCGATCGGCGCGTCGTCGAAGACGATGTTCGCCGCCTTGCCGCCGAGCTCCATCGTCATCTTTTTCCCGCTGCCGGCGAGCGAGCGCATGATGATCTTCCCGACCTCGGTCGAGCCGGTGAACGCGACCTTCGCGGCCGTCGGATGCGACATCACCGCGGCGCCGGTCTCGCCGGCGCCGGAAACGAAGTTCACCACGCCCGGCGGCAGGCCCGCATCCTGGAAAATCTCCGCGAGCTTGAGGCAGGTGATCGACGTCGTCTCGGCCGGCTTGAGCACGACGGTGTTTCCCATCGCGAGCGCCGGGCCGAGCTTCCACGCGAGCATGAGCAGCGGAAAATTCCACGGGATCACCTGCCCGACGACGCCGAGCGGAGCGACGCGACGGCCCGGCGCGACATACTCGAGCTTGTCCGCCCAGCCGGCGTGATAGAAGAAATGCGCCGCCGCCATCGGCACGTCGAAGTCGCGCGACTCCTTGATCGGCTTGCCGCCGTCGAGCGTCTCCGCGACGGCAAACTCCCGCGCGCGGTCCTGCAGCAGCCGCGCGATGCGATAGAGATATTTCGCGCGTTCTCGGCCGGGCATCTTGCCCCACGTGGTGTCGCACGCCCGCTGCGCCGCGGCGTAGGCGGCATCGACATCGTCGCGACTCGCGAGCGCGATCTCGGCGAGCTTCTGCTCGTTGGCGGGGTTGATGGAGTCGAAATATTTTCCCGATTTCGGCGCGACGAACTCTCCGTTGATGAAAAGATCGTAGCGTGGCTCGAGCTTCGGGTCGGCGGTCTCGGGCGCGGGATCGAATTCCCACAAATCGCCAAAGATGAGCTCGGGCGCGGGGCGGCCGCTGCGCACGGGAGCGCGCGGCGATTTTTTGGCGGCGGAAGGCATGAGATGGAAGACTTGGGAGACTCGGGAGATTTCAAAGACCGAAAGACGCAGATGACAGGAGGACGTGGAAGAGCGGGCTCATTCGGAGTCTTTCAGGTCTCGCGTGTCTTCCGAGTCTTTCGTGTCTTCTAATAACTCTCGGCGGCTTCGCTGAAATAATACGGCGCCTGGTAGGCGCCGGTTTTTTCCTTTTCGAGCTGGCGGAGGAGATCGTTGAGCAGCGAGCTCGCGCCGAAGCGGTAGCGGTCGTTGGTGAGCCACGCGTCGCCGAGCGTCTCCTTCACGGCGACGAGAAATTGCAGCGCCTGCTTCGCGGTGCGGATGCCGCCCGCCGGCTTCATGCCGATCGCGACGCCCGTATCGAGGTAGAAATCGCGGATCGCCTCGAGCATCACCTGATTGTTGCCGAGCGTGGCGTTGAGTGAGGTCTTGCCCGTGCTCGTCTTGATGAAATCGCCGGCACGGATCGCGCGCATCGCGAGAAAGCTCGCCGCGCGGATGTTGTCGAAGGTTTCGAGCTCGCTGACTTCGAGAATGACTTTGAGCGCGGCGTCGCCGCACGCCTCGACGACCGCGGCGATCTCGTCCTGCACCTCGGCAAACTCGCCCGCGAGAAACGCGCCGCGGTTGATCACCATGTCGACTTCGTCGGCGCCATCGGCGACCGCGGCCTTCACTTCGGCGAGTCGCGTGCGCAGCGGCGCCTGCCCGCTCGGAAACGCCGTCGCGACCGATGCGATGCGCACGGCGGTGTCGCTCCCGAGCGCCTTGCGCGCATGCCGCACCATCGACGGATAAACGCAGACCGCGGCGACCTGCGGCACGTCGAGATCGGCGTCGTGGGGGTGCAACGCCTTCTGGCAGAGCGAGGCGACCTTGCCCGGCGTGTCCTTCCCTTCGAGCGTCGTGAGGTCGACCATCGAGACGGCGAGCTTCAGGCCCTGGATCTTCGACGCCTTCTTGATCGAACGCGTGGTGTATTTCGCGACGCGCTCCTCGATGCCGATCTGGTCGACCGTGCCGACATCGTCGAGCAGCCGGCGCACCGCAGCGGACAGAGACTTCACGGGCATGGCGGGCACTATCTCCGCGCTCCTGCTGAAAACAAACGAAAACTCGCCACCGTCGCGCCGTTCGCCCCGCTTTCGCGCCGCTCGTCCGCAAGCGGCTCGCCGCGCCGCACGCACGCGTTTTTCCCTCGGCACATGAAAACACCACCGGCTCTTCGCCGCCTCGCGCAATATTTGTGGCGCGAATGGGTCCGTCCGCTCGCGCTGCCGCTGCTGATCGTCGGCGCCGCCAAATCCGCGCTCGCCGACATCAACTACGTGCCCACCGGCTCGATGAAACCGACGATCCTCGAAGGCGATGTCGTGTTCATCGACAAACTCGCCTACGATCTGCGCGTGCCGTTCACGTTCGCGCGCGTCGCACACTGGGCCGATCCCGCGCGCGGCGACATCGTCGTGTGCTTCGCGCCCGACGACGGCACGCGCCTCGTCAAACGCGTCGCCGGCCTCCCCGGCGATACCGTCGAGCTGCGCGGCGACGTGCTTTTCATCAACGGCGTCCGCCAAAACTACGCGCCGCTCGCGCGCGACAGCGGCGTGTTGCGCGATCTCCCCGCCAGCGAACGCGCCGCGGCCGTCTTCGCGCGCGAAAATCTTTCCGGCCGCCCGCACGCCGTCATGGCGCTGCCCGCGCTGCCGGCGTTGCGGGATTTTGGCCCGGTCCGCGTGCCCGCCGGCGAATACCTGATGCTCGGCGACAATCGCGACAACAGCCGCGACTCGCGCTTCTTCGGCTTCATGCCGCGCGAAAAAATCATTGGCGAAGCGAAGTGGATCATCGCGTCCGGCGACCTCGACCACTGGCTGCGTCCACGCTTCGACCGGTTTTTCTCGCGGCTCGAATAAACGCTCGCCACTCGCGCGCTGTCGCGCGCGGCACGACAAAAATCGCCCTTTGCCAGCGCGCCTGGAATTCGTTCGGCTCGGGTGCGTGAAAAAGCCCAGCCGCGAAGAGCGCCGGCGCATGTGCACCGGCAAGCGCCGCTACCCAAGCCAGGGCGCCGCACTCGAAGCCGCGATGATCGCCGGCGTCGAACGCCGCCGCGAAGCCTATCTTTGTCCGCTGTGCGGAAAGTGGCACCTGGCGTCGCGCTGAACCGCGGCGCCGCCGAGGCACCGACGACGACGATATCAAGATATAACTTGATAATTTCCCGCTGCCCGGGCTATCAATCCATAGCTTTAAACCCTCCGCCGCCATGCGTCATCCCCGCCCGTCCGCTATCCCTCGTCGAAGCTGGATCAAGTCGACCCGCGAGACGCTCGGCCTGAGTTTACAGGCGCTCGCCGACCGCCTTGATGTGAGCCCGCAAGCGGTGCACCAGCTCGAGGGCTCGGAAGCGGCCGGCACGATCAGCCTCGGCCAGCTCGAAAAACTCGCGCGCGCGATGGGCTGCCGGCTCACCTACTCGCTTTCCAGAAACATGGCCTCCGCCTCCATCACGAAATCGACGCCGGTAAAAGCCCGGCCTGCGCGAACGGCACAGCGCGCGCCGGCAAAAGCCGCCCGCCCTTCGCGTTCTTCTCCATCAGCGCCAACGGCCGCGCTCTCCCAAGTCGCACTTCCGCCTGCGCCACCAGACGACGACGGTTTCTCCGTGTTGTTTTCCGTCACGTCGGATTAGCGGTGGCTCGCTCGGGAACACCCGTGGCTCTCGCGCTACCATTCGGTGCGATGAAACCCGACAAACCGGTCCAGGCGTCCAACGTGCCCACCGCCCAGCCGCAACGCCAGATTCCTCGCGAAGAAATCACCCGCCGCGCCGAGCAGCTCTGGCGCGACCGAAATTGCCCCGCCGGCGACGACGAAGCCATCTGGCTCGAAGCCGAAAGCCAACTCCAAGCCGAAGCTGAATCGCAGCCGGTCGCCGGCACGCCCTCGCGGCCCTACACCGACGAACCCGGCATGCGCGTGCGGCCCAACACGAAGAGCCGCGATCCCGCCGAGTCCGCCGCGCAAACGCGTTCCGCGACCGAGTCGAAGCCGCCGGCGAAAAATTTGCGTGCTTCCGGCAACCGCGCCGGGCGCTAGAATCGAGCCGGGCGCTGGGAGCGGCACGGGCATCTTGCCCGTGTCGGCCAAACTCACGGGCAAGATGCCCGTGCCACGTTTCTCCCGACGCCGGCGTCCGCCAGGCACAAAAAAAACGCCGCCCGAAAATGGCGGCGTTTGCGATCGGCCGGAGCCGAAGATCACATCTTCTTTTTCTTCTTCTGAAATTCGGTGTGCCCTTCCTTCTGATCCTGCTTCAGGCTCTGGAGGAGGTTTTTCGCTTCGTCGTTGTTGCCCGCCTTCAGCGCCGCCTCGACCTTGTTCACGTCGGCGATGAAGGCCTTCATCTTGGCCTGATAATCCGCGACGAATTTCGCCTGCTGGTCGGCCGGGATGTCGGCTTTCTTCGCCGGATCGAGTTTCATGGCGGCTTCGGCCTGCTCGCGAATGACCGCGATGCGTTTCAGCGAGTCCTCGTTCTTCGTGGCGTCGCCAATCTGGCGGCCAAGCGCACGAAACGCGCCGCTGATTTTTTCCATGTGATCGCCGAGCTCGGTCTGCTCCTCTTTTTGCATCGGCCGATCCTCGGCGCGGATGAATGGAGCGGCGACGAGGCCGCAGATCAGGGTAACTAACAACAAACGATTTTTCATGTGATGGGTGGGTGTGGGTCGAGCAACGGAGAAAAAGAGCCTGCGCGCCGAGCGCAACCGGATTTCGCGGCCCGGGCCGGCCACGCGAGACGGATCGTCCGCCGAAAGGATGCGCGCCGCCCCGCGTCCGCGCGCCATCAACGACAACCAATTCCGCGCCAGCGCGTCTGGCTCGACGAAGCGCTTCACGCTGCGCCGACGCCGCTTCGTTGCCCCGTATTTTCTCCGCCTGAACCGGCAGGCCACCACCCCGATCCACCCCCCCCGACCGTCCGGAACGGCCGCCCTGCTCCGATGAAACTCCGCCTTCTCCTCCTGCCGCTCGTTCTCGCGCTCGCCACGTTTGCCCGCGCCGAAGATAAGCCTGCCGTCGACCTCTCCGGGCAGACCGACGCCTCGATCCGCGAGGTGCTGCGCGTCGTCGCGCGGCATCAACTGCACCCGCTGAAGGACGGCGACTACGCGCCGGTCGCCACGCTCGCCGCCGCCGACGCGGCGCGCGCGCCCGACGGCATCGCGTGGAGTTATCCGTGGGGCGTCACGCTTTACGGCCTGATCCGCTCGACCGATGCGACCGGCGATCGCGCCGCGCTCGATTTCGCGCTCGAGCACAACCGCATCGTCGCGCGCTACTACGCCTGGCTCGAAACCGTGCGGCAGAAACTCAGCGCCGATGACTGGAATGCCTTCATGCGCCGCTCGCGCGTTGCCGGCCTGCTGCGACTCGGCAATCTCGACAGTTGCGGCGCGATGGGCGTGCAGACGCTCGAGGGCATCCTGCGCCATCGCGACCAGATGATTCCCGAGCAAAACGCCGTCGTCGCGCGCATCGCCGACTGGATCGCGAACAAGCAGGATCGGTTGCCCGACGGCACGTTCTGGCGTCCCGAAGCGACGAACCAGAGCCGCTTCATGGATCCCGGCACGATCTGGATCGACGACCTCTACATGGGCTGCCCCTACCTCGTGCGCTGGGCGAAATTCACCGGCGACGACAAATTCCTCCACGATGCCGCGCAAAACGTGATCAACATGGCGGCGCGGTTGCAGGACACCGACGGCGTGTGGTTTCACGCTTACTTCGTTTCAGCAAAAAAACACAACCCATGGAAATGGGGTCGCGCGAATGGCTGGGCCATGGTCGCCACGGTCGAAATTCTTTCCGCGCTCCCCGAAAATCATCCGGACCGCGAGAAGCTGCTCGAGGTTTTCCGCCGCCACGTCGCCGGCGTGAAAGCGCTCCAGTCCGAGTCCGGCGTGTGGCATCAGGTGCTCGATCGCCGCGACTTGTGGGAGGAGACATCGTGCACCGCGATGTTCGCCTACAGCATCGCGCGCGGCGTGAATCGCGGCTGGCTGCCCGCCTCCGACATGGCCGTCGCGCGCAAGGCCTTCGCCGGCATCTGCGCGAATTACATCACGCCGGAAGGCGTCGTGAAAGGCACCTGCGAAGGCACGAACATCGGGCTCGACCTCGAGTTCTACATGAACCGCCGCCGGCCCGACGACGACCTCCACGGCCGCGGCGTCGTGCTCCTCGCCGGCACGGAAATCCTGAACCCGCAAAAATAACCGCCGCCGACGGCGACCGCGCCGCGCAAGCGGCTGCGCGCGATCCATTGCCTCGCCGGCCGGCGCCGGCGCGCCGTAGCGCCTCGCGATCGCGTCGCCTGCGCTTCGCCATCACATCGCCGTCGCGCTGGCGGTTTGTAACTTTTGCCGCACGTTCGCATCGAACCTTCCGATGCCTTCCGTGCCCGAGCGCTCTTCTCCCTCGACCGCCGCGCCGGTGGTCGCCTTCACCGAAATCGGCGACCTCGCCGCGATCGACGACGTCGTGCGCGGCAACCGCGAGATGTTCGAAGTGATCGTCCGCCGCTACAATCCGCAGCTCTTCCGCATCGGCATGGCTTATCTGCGCGATCACGCGCAAGCCGAGGACGCGATGCAGAACGCCTACGTGAAAGCGTTTCTCCACCTCGCCCGCTTTCAGCGCGGTGCAGCGTTCTCCACCTGGCTCACGCGGATCATGATCAACGAGTGCCTCATGCTCCTGCGCCGTCGCCGCCGCCACGCCGACGAAACTTCCCTCGACGCCGCGCCGCCCGACCTCGCGCCCGCCGATCCTTCCGCCACACCGCCCGCCGATCATATCCACCGCAAAGAAATGAGCGCGCTCCTCGAGCAAGCCGTCCAGGCCCTTCCGCGCAATCACCGCGCCGTCTATCTGCTCCGCGAAGTGCAGCAACTCTCCACCGCCGAGACCGCCGCGTGCCTCGGGATGTCCGTCGCGAGCGTGAAAGTGACGCTCCACCGCGCCCGCGAGCGCCTCAAGGCCGAGTTGCTCAAGTCCGCCGCCGGCGCCGAGCTCTTCCCGTATCCCGCGTTTTTCTGCGACCGGATGACGGCGCGCGTGCTCGGCATCGTGCTCGCCGCGTCGTGAGGCGCGGTGGTGTGCGCGCGGGCGGCGTCACGTCCGCGGATGGCGTAAACGTCACGCGCTTGCCTCCGCCGCGCCGGCCAACCACGCTCGATCGGTGCGTCGAGCGCCGCGTCGGTCGCTTGGCCAACCCATCCCCGATTCCCACTCCCATGAAACGTTTGTTGCTTGTTGTTGCCATGCTCGGTGCGTTCGCGGTTTCCCGCGCGGCCGACGACTCCTGGGCCAAGGCCCGCATCGAAAAATCCCCGCGCCACCTCGAGTGGATCACCGTCAAGCACGACAACCGCGAA
This sequence comes from Opitutaceae bacterium, assembly GCA_035545575.1. Classification (GTDB taxonomy): domain Bacteria; phylum Verrucomicrobiota; class Verrucomicrobiia; order Opitutales; family Opitutaceae; genus ER46. Next base: position 43,909 of record DASZYB010000058.1, read on the forward strand.
GTCGGCGCCTACGTCGGTTATCCCGAAGTGAAGGACAAGGCGCCCGCCGTCATCATCATTCACGAAATCTTCGGCCTGTCCGACTGGGCGCGCAGCGTCGTCGACGAATTCGCCGAGGCCGGCTACATCGCGATCGCGCCCGATCTGCTCTGGGGACTCGGCGCGAAGGGCGGCGGCACCTCCGAGCTCAACGCCGCCGAGATCGGCCAGAAAATCCGCACGCTGCCCGCCGACCAGATCACCGCCGATCTCAACGCCGCCGCCGACTACGTCGCGAAACTCCCCGCGTGCAACGGCAAGATCGTCGTCATCGGTTTCTGCTGGGGCGGCGGCGAGTCGTTCCGCTACGCCACGAACAATCCCAGCCTCAAGGCCGCCTTCGTCTGCTACGGCGGCGCGCCGAAAGCCGACGCGCTCGCGAAAATCAAGGCGCCGGTCTACGGCTTCTACGGCGGCAACGACGCCCGCATCTCCGCCACCGTGCCCGCGACCACCGACGCCATGAAAGCCGCCGGGAAAACCTACGAACCCGTGATCTACGACGGCGCCGGCCACGGCTTCATGCGTTCCGGCGAAGCGCCCGACGCGAGCGAAGCCAACAAAAAGGCGCACGACCAGGCGTGGGCGAAGATCAAGGAAGTGCTCGGCAAAATCTGACGCGACCTTCCGCCCTCGACTTCATTTTCCGGCTCGCCCGGAATCCATCGCCCGCACTTCCCGCGCGGGCGATTTTATTTTTCGCGCGGCTTGCGTCGCGCCGGTTTGCCGTAGGGCGCCTGCTTCTTCTCGCCGACGGCGCCCGCCGGCATCTGCGGCAGCAAAAGCTCCCACACCTCGAGGCCGTGCGCCTTCGCGAGGCGCTCGAGCGTCGAGATGCGCAAGTCGATTTTCCGCCCCGCCTCGATCGCCTGGTAATACTTGTAGGAAATCTCCGCCTCCTCGGCAAACGCCTCCTGCGTGAGTCCGCGCTGCTCGCGCAATTCGCGGATTCGCATCCACAGGCGTTGGATCAATCGACTTTGCACGGGCGAGCTTACCCACGCGCGACAAAGCTTTACACCCTAGCAATGGTAGTGCACAGAAGTTTCACGCCCTCGCTGCTCCATGCGCGTCGCTCCGCTCCTCGAATCGCTTCCCGATCACCTGCCCGTCGTCCACGGCTCCGGCAACGCCCCCTGGCCCACGCTGTTGATCGTCGACAGCGATCCCGAGATGCTCCGCACCCTGGTTTTCTTTTTCGAGAAACGCGGCTTCCACGTCGCCGCCGCGGCCAGCTGCGCCGAGGCCAAGCTGCTCTTCGCGCGCCGCACGCATTGGACGATGCTGATCTCCGACTACCACCTGCCCGACGGCACGGGCTGGGAATTCTGCTGCTGGGTGCGCGACCATCCGCGCGCCGCCCCGCCTTTTCTGCTGATCTCGGCGAGCCCGAACTGCGCCGCATTTTGTCCCGAAGCGGAGTTTCTCGCAAAGCCGTTCAGCGCGGAACAGCTCGAGGCGCGCATTCGCGCGATGCTGCCGGCCCGCGCGAGCTGAGCGCGGACGCCCCGCGTGACCGCGGAGCGTCAGCGCTGCGGCTCGCTCCCGGTGTTTCCTTCGGCGGCGCGCGCGCGCTTCCGCTTCTGCACCGCCTGCCGCAAGAGGTATTCGACCTGGCCATTCACGCTGCGCAACTCGTCGGCCGCCCAGGCTTCGAGCTCGCTCCAAAGCTCGGGATCGACCCGGAGAAGAAACGCTTTGCGCTCGTCGGCCATGCCTTCAGCGCCGCAATCCGGCCCGCACCTTCACTTCGTCGACGAAATCCTGCGGCCGGTCGGGCGAAACGACCAGCGTGCGGTCCGGCCAGCGCAGGACAACCGTCCGCGCGCGATCGGTGACGAGCGCCTGGTAGGCGCCAAGTTTTTTGTTGCGAAAGCGGCCCGTGATCGCGCCCGCGCCGTCGTTGCCCAGAATTTTCACGGACCAGTTCATCGCGTTGGGATCTACCGTCGCGTCTTCGAGGCCGGCGAGCGCGAATCGGTTCACTCCCCGCGCTCGCACGACTTCGAGTTCGCGATCAACCAGCCGATACCGCAGCACGCGTTGGAAATAGACGATCGGAAGAACGATCGCCCAGCCGACCAGCGGTGCGAGCAACATGGGCCAGAATGTCTTCGGCGGCAGAGGCACGAACGCGCGCAAGCCGACGTTGCAAAGCATCGCGACCGGCACGATCAAGACCGCGAGCAGCGTGATCAAACGCACGCGCCGGCCGATCGGCGCCGCGAATTCTTCAAGCGGGAGAGACGGCAAGGCGGGCATGGAGCCTCACTGGTAGAGCGTGCCGGTGTTGATGACGGGGTGCGCCTCGGATTCGCCGCAGAGCACGACGAGCAGATTCGAAACCATCGCGGCCTTCCGCTCCTCGTCGAGGACGACGACTTTTTTCGCGGAGAGTTCGTTGAGCGCCATCTCGACCATGCTGACGGCGCCATGCACGATTTTCTGCCGCGCCGCGATCACCGCCTCGGCCTGCTGGCGGCGGAGCATCGCCTGCGCGATCTCCGGCGCATACGCGAGGTGGGTGAGCCGCGCTTCTTCGACACGCACGCCGGCTTTCGCCAGCCGGTCCTGCAGCTCGCGCGTGAGCGCCGCCGCGACTTCGTCCGCGCCGCCGCGCAACGTAAGCTCGCCGGGCTCGCCCTCGTCGTAGGCGTAATTGCTCGCGACATGGCGCACCGCCGACTCGCTCTGGATCTTCACGTAGTTCTCGTAGCTATCGACGTCGAACACCGCCTGCGCGGTGTCCTGCACGCGCCAGACGACGACCGCGGCGATCTCGACCGGGTTGCCGCGCTTGTCGTTCACCTTGAGTTTTTCGCCGTTCAGATTGCGCGCGCGCAGCGAGATTTTGAGTTTCTTGTTGAAGGGATTCGTGAAGAAAAACCCGCTCTCGCGCACCGTGCCGCGATAGGCGCCAAACAGGATCAGCACCGCGCCTTCGTTCGGCTGCAGCGTGAAGAAGCCGCCCGCCATCACGAGCGCGACCACGAGCATGCCCACCACGAGAAAAGCACCGACCGGCCCGGCATGCGTCTGCACGGAGTGCGCAAAGATCCAGACCGCGAGCGGAAACAGCGCGAGATCGAGCAGCAGCATCGGCCAACCGCTGAAAGAGTGCACGACGCGCTCGAGATTCTGGGCATGCGGGGCAGGAGCCGGAGTATTCATAGCTAGAGGAGTTTTCGATAGCCTTGTGATATCACATGGCTAGCTCGTCAAGTCTGAACGCGGGCGCAAAAAAGCCGCCGCGAGTGAACTCGCAGCGGCTCAGGAAAAACCGGGGGTGCTGGATTAGGAAACGTGGCCCGAGACGAGCTTCGTCATCTCGAACATCGAAACCTTGGCCTTGCCGTTGAACACCGCCTTGAGGGCGTCGTCGGCATTGATCTGGGTCTTCACCTTCTTGTCCTGAAGACCGTTCTTCTTGATGTAAGCCCAGAGCTTCTTGGTGAGCTCCGTGCGGGGCAGACCGGCCGAGCCGACAATGACGGCGAGCTTGGCATCGGGCGTGACCGGTTTCATGAACGCAGCGTTCGGTTTACGAGCTGATTTTTTAGCCATAATGTTTTTTGGGTGTTGAATGCTTTCCCTCTGAAACAGGGCTCTTCTAGAGGGAAAATCTCACGTTTGCATAGGAAAATCTGTAGTTTTTCAGAGGTAAAACGGCGATTGCACCTCGCGTAAGTTTGCGCGAAACTACCGGGCCGCGCGACGGCGGCCGGCTCTCGCGCCCGCGCAATCTCCCGCCGCCGCGCTCAAGCGCGATCGTCCACCTGCACGAATTGCCGGTAGAGCGCCGCGTAGTGGCCGCCCTCCGCGAGCAACGCCGCATGCGTCCCGCGTTCGATGATACGGCCCTGGTCGAGCACGAGCACGAGGTCCGCGTGGCGGATCGTGCTCAGCCGGTGCGCGACGACAAAGCTCGTGCGCCCGCGCAACAATTCCACCAGCGCCTGCTGCAACCGCGCTTCCGTCAGCGCGTCGATCGAGCTCGTCGCCTCGTCGAGAATCACGAGCCGCGGATCGGCGAGCAGCGCGCGCGTGAAACACACGAGCTGCCGCTGGCCGACGGAAAGCGCCGCGCCGCGCTCCCCCACGTCGGTGTGCAGTCCCTCCGGCAGGGCCTCGATGATGTCGAGGCAGTCGAGTCGCGCCGCCGCCGCGCGGACTTCCTCCTCGGTCGCGCCAGGTCGGGCGACACGGATGTTGTCGAGCACGGTGCCGCTGAAGAGAAAATTCTGCTGCTGCACCACGCCCATCTGCCGGTGCAGCGAATGGCTCGTGATCGTGCGCACTTCGCGGCCGTCGATGAGCAGCTCGCCGCGGGTCGGCAGGTAAAACTTCGACGCGAGATTGATGATCGAGCTTTTCCCGCTGCCCGTGTGCCCGACGAGCGCGATCGTCTGGCCGGGCTCGGCGGCGAAGCTCACGTCGTGCAAGACAGGACGCGCAGGGTCGTAGCCGAAGGTCACGTTTTTAAATTCCACGCGCAGGCCAAGCGGGCGGAGAACGGAGACCGGTGGCGGAATTTTTTCCGCGACGCCTGCGGGGTTTCCGTTTCCGGCCTCCTCTCGCCGACGCTCGCGCGGATCGGGCAGATCGGTCGCGTCCGGCGCATCCTCCCAATCCCGCGGCGAGTCGACCAGCCGGAATACCCGCTCCGCGCCCGCCATCGCGATGAGCGCCTGGTTGTATTGGTTGCCGATGATCGCGATGGGCGCGAAGAACTGGTTCGAAAGCAGGAAAAACGTGATCAGGTCGCCGACGCCCATCTGGTGGTGAAACACGCGCCAGCCGCCGAACATGAGCAGGATCGCCACGAAGAACTGGCTGTTCAGCTCGAGCAGCGGCGTGAGGATCGCCGAGGTCCGCGCCAGCGCGATCGAGTAGCGCGAATGATCCGCGAGCAGGTGGCGGAAGAGGCCGGCGTTCGTTTCCTGCCGCACGAAACCCTGCGTCACGCGGATGCCGTTCACCGATTCCGCGAGCGTCGCCGTCACGCGGCTGAAGCTGTCGCTCGCCGCGCGCGAGTAGTGGCTGAGTTTCACGCGAAAGTGGCGGTTGATGATCCACAGGATCGGCGCGAGCCCGAGCACGATGAGAAACAGCGCCCAGTCGGTCCGCGCCATCACCGCCGCGGAGAAAATCATCTGGCCCGCCTGGATCGCGCTCACGAACAGCACGTCCTGGATGCCGACGCGCAACGCCTCCACATCGCTCGTCATGCGCCCGATGATCCGCCCGAGTTTCACGCGCTGGAAAAAACTCATCGGCTGCCGCTGCACCTTGGCAAAAATATCGGCGCGCAGCCGGTTCACGACGGTCTCGCCGATCTCGAGCGCGTAACGCTGCCGGAAGTGAAACAACCCGTCCGTCGTCAGCGCGAGCAGCGCGTAGGCGCCGACGCCGAGGAGAATCCCGTGCCAGTCGCCGCGCGTGATCGGGCCCTTGATGACGAGCGTGGAAATCCACACCAGCGCCGGCAGCTGCGCCGAGCGGACGATCGTCATGAGGCTGAGCGCGGTGACCTTCCCCTGCACCGGCGCCGCATACGTGAACAGCCGCCGGATCAGCGACCACTCGAGCGGCTTTTGAATCTCGTCGTCTTCATCCTCGTCGCGCACGCGGCGGACGAGCCCGAGGTCGCGCACCTCGAAGAGCGCGGAGGACATTTTTTTCGCGGCGCTCATGCCGCGCCCTCCTGCAATTTCAACTGCTGCAGCTCGCGGTCGTCGACGAGCTGGAGGCTCGCCACGTGCAGATACGGCCCCTTCTCGCGCATGAGCTGCTCGTGCGTGCCGCGCTGCACGATGCGGCCGCCTTCGAGCACGATGATGAAATCCGCCCGGCGCAGCGTGCTCAGCCGGTGCGCGACGATGAACGTTGTCCGGCCCGCGATCGCGCGGTCGAGCGCCTCGAAAATTTCGTGCTCCGTCTCGCTGTCGATCGCCGCCGTCGGATCGTCGAGCAGCAGGATCGCCGGCTCGAGCAACACCGCGCGCGCGATCGCGAGCCGCTGCCGCTGGCCGCCGGAGAGGCTGTTGCCGCTTTCGCCGAGCACGGTGTCGTAGCCCTGCGGCAGTTTCGCGATGAATTCGTGCGCCGCCGCGATGCGCGCCGCCTGCTCGATCTGCGCGCGCGTCGCCTCGGGATGGCCGAACGCGATGTTCGCCGCGACGGTGTTGGAAAACAAAAAGCTCTCCTGAAAAACGAGCCCGATGTTGCGCCGCAGGTCGTCGAGCTCGAGCCGGCGCGCATCGATGCCGTCGATCGCCACGCGACCGGCCGTCGGGTCGAAGAAGCGCGGCACGAGGCTCATCAGCACGCTTTTGCCCGCGCCCGTCGCGCCGAGGATCGCGACACACTCGCCCGGTCGCACGACCAGATCGATGTCACGCAGCACCGCGTCGACGCCGCTGTAGGAAAACGAGACGCCTTCGAACCGCACCTCGCCCGTCAGCTTCGGCCGGCGGATCGCGTCGGGCGCGTTTTTCACCTCGATCGGCGCATCGAGGATCTCGAATACGCGCCGGGCCCCGATCAGCGATTGCTGCACGGAGTTCACGATCGTGGCGACGTTGTTCACCTGCCCGGAAAATTGCTCGAGCAACCCGGCGAACACCACGAGCCCGGTGCCGAGCGGCAGTTGCCCGTGGATCACGAGCCAGCCGCCGTAGGCGAGGAGCACCATCATGTTGATGCGCGTGAGAAATCCGATCGCCGGCGAGAAGAGGCTCACGCGCCAGAAAATCACCCGCTGCTGCGTGAGCACCGCGTCGTTCGCCGCCTCGAAGCGCGCGCGATCCTCCGCCTCGCGGCCAAAGGCCTTCGTCACCGCGATGCCCTGCAGGCTCTCCACGAACACCTGGATCATCCGCTCGACGAGCGTGCGGTTCTGCGCGTATTCCGGCTGCGTGCGGCGCGTGTGCCACGCCGACAGCAGCCAGAGCAGCGGCGTCGTGGCGAGGCACGCCAGCGTGAGCGCCGGGCTCAGGCTCGCCATGTAGAGCACGTAAACCGTGAGCGAGATCACCATGATCACGCTCTGGATCAGCACCTGGTCGACGAACATCCGCACGCTCTGCACGTCGCTCGTCACGCGCGTGATGATCGAGCTGGTGTTGTTGGCGTCGAAGAAACGAAAGCTCAACCGCTGCAACTTCTCGTAGACTTCGCCGCGCAAATCCACGACGAGCCGCTGCTGCACGAGCTGGTTGACCGACACCGCGTAGAAGTAATTGAGAAAGGCCCGCGCGATCGCGAAGGCGAGGATCAGCCCGGCGAGCAACGCGAGCACCTGCCAATACAGCCAGTCCGCCGGCAGCGCGAGGTGCATGCGATTCGCGCCGAGCGGCGTGCCGTCGACCTGATGCCGGATGTAATCGATGCCGATGCCCGTGAAGCTCAGGCCGCCGAGGCCCAGCGTGAGCAACACGAGTTGCGCAAAGAGCACTTGCAGGCAGTGCCCGCGGTAACGCCACGCCAGCGCGAACAGCCGCCGCACCAGCGCCGCGTTCGACGGCGAGCGGGCGGACGACGACATGGACGCGGCCTGCATGTGGCGCGCCACGCTACGCGCCGGGCCCGGCGGCGCACGAAATATTTTTTCCGCCGTGCGGGAACACTTTTCCCCGCGAAATCGCGCCGACTGCGCGACATCGCCACCCGCCCGCGCCGATCGCGCGGCGCCGGCCGTTGCATCGCGCCGTCGCGCCTCAGCGCGGCTGCTGCGCCGGCGCCGGCCCGCGGCGCACCGCGCTCGCCGGGATGCCCATCGAATTCGCCTGCGCCTGCGCCGGAGCTTGCGGCTGCGCGCCGGCAGGCTGCGCGCCCGGCGTCGCAGTCTGTTCGCGCAACGCGCGGCGTCGCGCGACCTCTTGCGCGACTTGCTCGAGCCGGGCGCGCTCCTCCGCCTGCGAGGGATTCGCAGCGGTGGGCTGGCCGCCGGCCGGCGCCATCGTCACCGGCGCTACGTTCCCGGGCGCCATCTGGACCATCGGCGGCATCATCGGCATCGCGCCGGAAGAGGCGATTTTCGCTTTGCGCTCCTCGATCGTCAACGTGCGGCCGCCGTGCTCGACGGTGACCGTTTTGTGCTCGGGATCGTATTGCTTCACGAGCACGTCGAGCTCCGCGTTGCGCTCGTTGAGCGGGAGAAAAACGCCCGTCTTCTTCGCGGGATCAAAAATGCGAAAGAGCATCGGCGCGCCGAAATCCTGCGCGAAGCCTTCGAATTCGAGCGGGGCGTTCGCCGTCGGCGCCGCGACCACGCTCGATGCCGCGGGCGCGAAGGGCGAGTTCGCCGCGAGCTGCGCGCGCGCTGTCGTGCCGGCCATCAACCCCACGGCCGCGAGAAAGATCGAATGCGCGCGCGTTGGCATAAATGCGTTGCGACTAGATAAACACGCCGGAAGTGCCGTCAAGCGGCGGGATTTTTCTCCGCGTCACAACAGCGTCCCGTGCAGCACGAGATAGGCGACGGTGAAGTAGATGATCACACCCGTCACGTCCACGAGCGTCGCGACGAATGGCGCGCTCGAGGCGGCCGGATCGAAGCCGGCCTTTTTGATCACGAGCGGCAGCATCGTGCCCATGAGCGAACCCCACAAAACCGTGCCGACCACGGAGGTCGAGACCGTCAGCGCGATCAACGGCCAGTGCGCGCCGCCGTAGGGGTTGGTCTCGTGCCGCAACGAATAATAGCCCGACCAGATCGCGATCCGCAGATAGCCGATCGAACCGAGGATCGCGCCGAGCGAAAATCCCGCGACCAGCTCGCGCCGCATGACCTTCCACCATTCGCGCAACTTGAATTCGCCGAGGGCGAGCGCGCGGATGACGAGCGTCGAGCCTTGGGAACCGGAATTGCCGCCCGAGCTCAAGATGAGCGGCAGAAACAGCGAGAGCACCGTCGCTTTGTCGATTTCCGCCTGGAACGTCGTCATCGCCGTCGTGGTGAGCATTTCGCTCAGGAAAAGAATCACGAGCCAGCTCGCGCGCTTCTTCACCATTTTAGGCAGCGAGATCGAGATGTAGGGCTCGTCGAGCGCTTCGCTGCCGCCCATTTTCTGGATGTCCTCGGTCGCCTCCGCTTCCGCGACGTCGAGCATGTCGTCGACTGTCACGATCCCGATCAGTTTTTTGTTTTCGTCGACGACCGGCAGCGCCACGCGGTCGAACTGCTTGAACAACCCGAGCGCCTTCTCGCGATCGTCCGTCGGCGTGAGCATCGTGTAGTTGCCGTCGAGCAATTCGCGCACCGGCCGGTCGAGCGGCGAGAGCAGGAAGCGCCGCACGCGCACGTCGTCGATCAGGCGGCCCTCGTCGTCGACGACGAAAACCACGTTCAACGTCTCGCGGTCGTAGCCATGCTCGCGAATGAAATCGAGCGATTGCCGCACCGTCCACTCCGGGTGCACCGCGACATAGTCGAGCGTCATCATCCGGCCGACGCTGTGCTCCGGATACGCGAGCAGCGACTGCGCGACCTGCCGCTCGTCCGGCGTCAGCATGCCGAGGAGCTGCATCGCGACGTCGAGCGGCAGCTCGTTCAAAAACGCCGTGCGGTCGTCGGGCGGCAGTGCGTTGAGCAGCGCCGCCGTCTGCTCCTGGTTCAGCGCCTTGAGCAGCTTCCACTGCGAGTCGTGCGGCAGATAAGTGAACGTCGCCGCCGCGAGCTCGCGCGGGCAGACGCGAAACAACGCCGCCAGCTCCTCGACCGAGAGATCGGCGATCACCGGCGCCAGATCCGCGGCGAGCCACGGCTCGACGAATTTCTTCAGCGCCGCGAGGTCCTTGCGCGCGATCAGCGCGGCGATTTCGGCTTTGACGTTGGCGTGCTGGCCCATGGACCGAGCACGTCAGGCTTGCCGCCCGCTGGCAACTCCCGGAGTGCCGCGTCGCGATTTTTTCACCCGCCATCCTCGCGCGGCGCACGGCGCTGCCCGCGCGTCGGAGCGCGCGAAGGCACGCCACGGAGACGACCATCGCATGGAGCGGGCCGTCGCCGTGGCAGCGATCGTCGTCGCGAAGTTCGTCGGCCGGGAAAAACAGGCTTGCGCTCAGGAAACTTTTAATACTTTAAAAGTTTCCTAAGGATTTCCATGCCCGCCCGCTCTTCCCCTGCCACTCCCGCCGGCTCGCCGCCGGAACGCATTCTCTCCGCGGCGCGCGCGCATCTTTTCACTTACGGCTACAGCGCGCTGACCATGGACGACCTCGCGGCCGAGCTCGGCATGAGCAAGAAGACGCTCTACGTTCACTTCCCGAGCAAGGACGCGCTGGTCGAAGCGTTGCTCAACCACTTCGTGGCCGAGGTGCGCGCGACGGCCGACGCCCTCTTCACCGACCGCAAGCTTGGCTTCACCGCCAAGCTGCACCGTTTCAGCGAGACGATGGTGCAGCGCTTCACGCGCATCGGGCCGCACGTGTTTCGCGACCTGCAGCGCGCCGCGCCGCACATTTACCGGAAGATCGAGGAGCTCCGGCACAACAACATTCCGCACGTCTTCGGCCAGATCGTGCGCCAGGGACAGGCGGACGGCATGGTCCGCGCCGACATCGATCCCGACTTCGCGATCGAATTCTGGCGGCCCGCGATCCAGAGCCTCATGCACCCGGACACGCTCGAGCGGCTCAAGCTCAGCCCGGAGCAAATGTTTTCCCAGGCCGTCGCGCTTTTTTTCCAGGGACTCCTCACGCCCGCCGGGCGCAAAGACTATGAAAAACACCTCGCATCCTGACGCCGCGCCGCGCCGCGCGCGCCTGCTCCTCTCCGCCAGCGTGGCCGCGCTGCTGCTTGCCGGCTGCACGCGTTCCGGCGCCACGCACAACGGCGAGCTCGTCCTCTCCGGCAACATCGAGGTCACCGACGCGCAGCTCGCCTTCAAGCTCGCCGGCCGCGTCGCCGCGCGGCCCGTCTCCGAGGGCCAGCACGTCGACGCCGGCCAGCTCGTCGCGCGGCTCGACGACGCGGAACAGGTGCAGGAATTCGCGCTCCGCCGCGCCGAGCTCGCCGCCGCGCAGGCCGCGCTCGCCGACCTCGAGGCCGGTTCGCGTCCGCAGGAAATCGCCGCCAGCGAAGCGACGCTCCGCAGCGCCGAGGCCGAGCGCGACCGCGCGCGGCTCGACTTCGCGCGCCAGCAGGAATTGCTCGCGAAAAACGCGATCTCGACCCGCGACTTCGAGGCCGCCCAGGCCCAGCTCAAGGTCGCCGAAGCGCGCGTCGGCGAAGCGAGCGAGCGGCTCAAACTCGTGCGCGAAGGCCCGCGCGCCGAGACGATCCAGCAGGCCCGCGCCCGCGTCGAGCAGGCGAATGCCACCGTCGCGCTCGCGCAGACACACCTCGACAACACGAAGCTCGTCTCGCCGCTCGCCGGCGTCGTCCTCTCGCACAACATCGAGCCCGGCGAATACGTTTCCCCCGGCACGCCGGTCGCGACCGTCGCCGACACCGCGCACCTCTGGGTGCGCGCCTACATCGGCGAGCCCGACCTCGGCCGCATCCGCCACGGCGAAAAAGTCGCGGTGCACACCGACACGTTTCCGGGCAAAAATTTCGAGGGCACGATCGGCTTCATCGCCTCCGAGGCGGAATTCACGCCGAAGACCGTGCAGACCGCGAAGGAGCGCGTGAAGCTCGTTTTCCGGATCAAGGTCGATCTCGCCAATCCCAACGACGAACTGAAACCCGGCATGCCCGCCGACGTGATCATTCCCGCCGCTCCGTAGGCGAAACGCGTATCGGCTCCAGCCCTTCGCTTCCCGCCCGCGGCCCACGTTGCCATGCCGTCCGCCATCCACACCGAAAAACTCGGCCGCCGCTTCGGCGAGCTCGTCGCCGTCGATGCGCTCGATCTCGACGTCGCCGAAGGCGAGATCTTCGGCCTCGTCGGCCCCGACGGCGCCGGCAAGACGACGACGATGCGCATGCTCGCCGGCATTCTCGCCCCGACCTCCGGCCACGCGCGCGTCGCCGGCCACGACGTCGTCCGCGACACGAAGCACCTCAGCGACGACATCGGCTACATGAGTCAGCGTTTCGGGCTCTACCCCGATCTCACCGTGCTGGAGAACATCCATTTCTACGCCGACATCTACAGCGTGCCCGCGCGCGACCGCGCGCAAAAGATCGAGCGGCTCCTCGGCTTCAGCCACCTCACGCCGTTCAAGCAGCGGCTCGCCGGCAATCTGTCCGGCGGCATGAAACAAAAGCTCGGCCTCGCCTGCGCGCTCATCCACACGCCGCGCGTGCTCTTCCTCGACGAGCCGACCAACGGCGTCGATCCCGTGTCGCGCCGCGATTTCTGGCGCATCCTCTACCAGCTCGTGCGCGAGCGCGTGACGATCTTCGTCTCGACCGCCTACCTCGACGAAGCCGAACGCTGCAACCGCCTTGCCCTCCTCCACGAAGGCCGGCTGCTTGGCACCGGCACGCCCGAGGAGATCAAAGCGATGATGCCCGGCGCGCTGCTCGAAGTGCGCACCAACGCCCCGCGCCGCACCGCCGCGCTGCTGCGCGAAAAACTTCCCGATGTCGGCGTCGGCCTCTTCGGCGACCGCGTGCATCTCGCCACGCGCGACCGCGCCGACGCCGAGGCGCACGCCCGCGCGCTTATCGCGTCCGCCGGTCTCGAATTGGAATCCATCCGCCCCATCGAGCCGTCGCTCGAGGACGTCTTCGTCTCCGTCCTCGCGAGCAAACCGGCCTCAACCGCCGCCGGCAAAGCAACTCCCTAGTCTTGCTTTCTCCATGCGCGATTCACCCGCCAGCTCCGCGGAAAACGTCGTCGAGGTGCAGAACCTCGAGAAGCGTTTCGGCACGTTTCGCGCGGTCGCGGGGATTTCGTTTTCGGTGCGCCGCGGCGAAATCTTCGGCTTCCTCGGGCCCAACGGCGCCGGCAAGTCGACGACGATCCGCATGCTCTGCGGGCTCCTCGCGCCGAGCGGCGGCGCGGGCCGCGTCGCGGGCTTCGACATCGTGCGCGAGACCGAAAAAATCAAGACGCGCATCGGCTACATGAGCCAGAAGTTCTCGCTCTACGACGAGCTCACCGTCGAGGAGAACATCGATTTCTACAGCGGCATCTACCGCCTGCCGAAAAACAAAAAGCCCGAGCGCAAGCAATGGGTGCTCGAGATGGCCGGCCTGCGCGATCATCGCGCGTCGCGCACCGGCGAACTCTCCGGCGGCTGGAAACAACGCCTCGCGCTCGGCTGCGCGGTGCTGCACGAGCCGCCGATTCTGTTTCTCGACGAGCCGACTTCCGGCGTCGACCCGAACAGCCGCCGCCAGTTCTGGGATCTGATCTACGAGCTCTCGTCGCAGGGCGTGACGGTCTTCGTGACGACGCACTACATGGAGGAGTCGGAATACTGCGACCGGCTCGGCATCATCTACCGCGGCGAGATCATCGCGCTCGGCACGCCGCGCGAATTGAAGACGCAGCACATGCCCGAAGCCGTGCTCGAGCTGGATTGCGCGCACCCGAACGACGCGATGCCGCTGCTCGAAAAACTTCCCGAGGTGAAGGAGGTCGCGCTCTTCGGCAAAGGCCTGCACGTCGTCGCCGCCGACGCGCCCGCAGCCGAGCGCGCCATTCGTGCCGCCTTCGCGCGCGAACATCTCACGGTGGCGCGACTCGAAAAAATCACGCCGACCCTCGAGGACGTATTCGTCTCGCTCATCGAAGCACGCGACCGCGCCGACGCGCCGCAAACGGAGGTGCACAGATGAAAGGGACTTCACCGATGCGGTCGGCCGGCGCACGGGCATCCTGCCCGCGTTCCGAATCTTCGCGGGCAGGATGCCCGTGCCACAAGGAGGTCCGCCCATGAACCTTCGCCGACTCTGGGCCGTCGCCCGCAAGGAGGCGCTGCACATCCGCCGCGATCCACGCAGCCTGATGCTCGCGATCGGAATTCCGATGCTGATGATCGTGCTCTTCGGCTACGCGCTCACGCTCGATGTCGATCACGTGCCGCTCGTCGCGTGGGACCAGAGCCACACGAGCGCGAGCCGCGACTACCTCGCACAGTTCACGGCGTCGCGCTATTTCGATTTTCGCGGACCGGTCGCCAACTACGCCGCGCTCGAACGCGCGATCGACACGCGCTCCGCTTATCTCGCGCTCGTGATTCCGCCGGATTTCGCGCCGCAGCTCGCCGCCGGCCGTCCCGCCGCGGTGCAGGCGATCATCGACGGCTCCGATTCCAATACCGCCGCGATCGTGCTCGGCTACACGCAGGGCATCACGCTCGGCTTCAACCAGCGCGTCGCGCTCGACCAGATTCGCCGCACCGTCGGCGCCGCGCCCGCGGCCTCGCTCGATCTGCGGCCGCGCGTGTGGTTCAACGCCGACCTCGAGTCGAAGAACTTCATCATCCCCGGCCTCATCGCCGTCATCATGGGCTTGATCGCGGCGCTGCTCACGTCGCTCACCATCGCGCGCGAGTGGGAGCGCGGCACGATGGAGCAGCTCATCTCGACGCCGGTGAAACCCGCCGAGCTGATCGTCGGCAAACTCATCCCCTACTTCGTCGTCGGCATGGTCGATGTCGTCATCGCGATTCTCATGGCGGTGTTTCTGTTTCACGTGCCGCTGCGCGGCAGCGTCACGCTGCTGCTCGCGACGGCGGCGGTGTTCATCGTCGGCACGCTCGCGCAAGGCATCCTGATCAGCACGCTCGCGCGGGCGCAGTTGCTCGCGAGCCAGCTCGCGATGGTGTCGACGTTTCTCCCCGCGTTTCTGCTCTCCGGCTTCATGTTCGCGATCGCGAACATGCCCGTGCCCGTGCAGATCGTGACCTACATCGTGCCCGCGCGCTACTTCGTCGCGGTGGTCAAGGGCATCTACCTGCGCGGCGTCGGCGTCGAGACGCTCTGGCGCGACATCCTGCTGCTCGTCGCATTCGCCGTCGTGATCGGCGGCCTCGCGATCGCGAAATTCAAAAAGAAGCTCGCGTGAACCATAGCGAGTAATGCGCATGAAAAATCGATCCAACCCCCTCTGACCTCCGTCCGCGCGCTACTCGCTACTCACGACCCGCTCTCTCTACCCGCTCCTCGCTCCTGATCCCATGCTCGAACGCATCCTCGCCATGCTCCGCAAGGAGTTCCGCTCCGTCTTCCGCGATCCGCGGATGCGGATGGTGATCTTCGGCGTGCCGGTGATCCAGACGCTCATCTTCGGCTACGCGGTGACGATGGACGTGCGGCACGTGCGCCTCGTGCTGCTCGATCGCGACGAGACACCCGCGAGCCGCGCGCTCGTGGCGCGTTTCACCGGCTCGGATTATTTCGATGTCGTGCGGCGCACGCAGAGCGAACCCGAAGCCAGCGCCGCGATCGACGCCGGCAACGCTTCCGCGATCCTGCAGATCGACGCCGGCTTCGAAGCCGATCTCCGCGCCGGCCGCGCCGCGCCGGTGCAGCTCGTCGTCGACGGCTCCGATTCCAACACCGCGCGGCTCGTCCTCAACTACAGCAGCGTGATCGCCGGCACCTACAACAACGAGCTCGTGCTCGACGCCGCGCTGCGCCGCGCCGGGCGCACGTTTTCGGCGGGCAGCGTCGATCTACGGCCGCGCGCCTGGTTCAACGAAAACCTCGAGAGCCGAAACTACTTCGTGCCCGGCGTCATGGCCGTCCTCGTGATGCTCGTCAGCCTCATGCTCACCGGCATGGCCATCGTGCGCGAAAAGGAAGTCGGCACGATCGAGCAGATCATGGTCACGCCGATCAAGCCGCTCGAATTCATGCTCGGGAAATTCGCGCCGTTCATCGTGATCGGCTTCGTCGACGTCGTGCTCGTCACGCTCGTCGGCGTCTTCTGGTTCGAGGTGCCGATTCGCGGCAGCTTCGCGCTGCTGCTGCTCGGCACGTCGTTCTTCCTGCTGAGCACGCTCGGCATCGGACTCTTCATCTCGACGATCAGCGGCACGCAGCAGCAGGCGATGATGACGACGTTCTTTTTCTTTTTTCCCGCGATGCTGCTCTCCGGCTTCATCTACCCGATCGCCAACATGCCGCCGGTCGTGCAGTGGCTCACGCTCCTCGATCCGCTGCGCTATTTCCTGATCATCATCCGCGGCGTGTTCCTGAAGGGTGTCGGCTTCGACGTGCTCTGGCCGCAACTCGCCGCGCTGCTCGCGCTCGGCCTCGCCGTGATGACCTTCGCCGTGTCGCGCTTCCATAAAACGCTCGCCTGAATTTTCCGCCATGAAACGCCTGCCCGCTCTCGCTCTTTTCGCCGCCGCGCTCGCCCGGCTCTCCGCGCAAAACGCCGCGCCGCTCTCGCTCGCCGATTGCCTCAAGCTCGCCGCGGAAAAACAGCCCGCGCTCGCCGCCGCGCAGGCCGGCGTCTCCGCCGCCACCGAAGCCGTGGGCGAGGCGCGCGCGCCGTATTATCCGCAGCTCGATCTCAACGCCGGCTACCATCGCTGGCAGCGCCGCGCGTTTCTGCCCGCCGGCCTCGCGATTCCCGGCCGCGCGATTCCCGAGATCATCGGCCCGCTCGACGACTGGAACGGCGGGTTCGTCTCGCGCGTGACGCTCCTCGATTTCGGCGAACGCCGCGCCGGGCTCGATGCCGCGAAAGCGCGGCTCGCCGGTGCGCAGGCCGACGCCACCGCGACCAGCGCCGACGTGCAGCTCAATGTGCAGTCCGCGTTCTACAGCCTGGCCGCCGCGCAGGATCTGCAGGCCGTCGCCGCGAAGAATCTCGAGCGCACCGAGGCGCACCAGAAACTCGCCGAGGCGCGGGCCGCTTCCGGCGCCGTGCCGCAGGCCGATGTCGTGCGCACGCAGGCCGAAGTCGCGAATGCGCGCTTGCAGGTGATCGCCGCGCAAAGCCGCGTGCGCACCGCGAGCGGCCGGCTCAACACCGCGATGGGCCGTCCCGCGGAAACACCGCTCGCGATCGGGGCGACGTTTCAAGCCACGCCGCCACCCGCGGGCGCGGACCTTTCCGCCGCGATCGAGCACGCGCTCGCGCACCGGCCCGAAGTCTCCGCCGCGGAAAAACGCGCCGCAGCCGCGCGCGCCGCGGTCTCTGGCGCCCGCGCGGCGCGCGCGCCGAAAGTGCGCGCGGACGGATCGTTCGGCTGGCGCGACACCGATTTCGTTCCCGACACGCGCGAATGGCAGGCCGGCGTTTCGCTCGATCTGCCGATCTTCGACGCCGGCAGTCGCGCGCGCCGGCTCGCGCGCTCGAAGGCCGATCTCGCGCGTGAAGAGGCTTCGTTCGAAAATCGCCGGCTGCAAATCCGCGAGGAAGTCTGGTCCGCGGCGAGCGAGCTCGACCGCGCATGGGCCTCGATCGACGCCAACGAGGCCGCCGTGCGCGCGAGCGACGAAAGCCTGCGCGTCGTCCGCGAACGTTACGAACGCGGCGCGGCGCTGCTCACCGATCTGCTCGACACGCAAACCGCGCTCGCGCGCGCCGAAGGTTCGCTGGCCGAGGCGCGGTGGAGTTATCTCGCCGCGCGCGCGGCCTTCGATCGCGCGACCGCCGCGCGCAACTGACGCGCCGCGCCCGCCGATTCACGACTTACCCTTTGCGCTCGACGAGCTGCCGTGCGACCGGGCCGTCGAGCTGCACCGTCTGCGTCGGAAACGCGAACGACAGCCCGCGCGCGTAGACGGCGCGCATGATCGCGAGGTTGAGGCGTTGTTTCAGCCGCATGCTCTTCTGGAAATCCGCGCTCTTCGCCACGTAGACGATCCAGATGTCGAGCGACGACGCGCTGTAGTCGCGGAAATAAACCGAGACCGAAGTCGGATCGACTTCCTCCTCGCGCACGATCAGCTCGCGAATCTCGTCCACCATCGCCGCCATCTGCTCCGGCTTCGTGTCGTAGGTGAGCCCGATCACCTGCTCGACGCGGCGCTGCGTGAAGCGCGAGAGGTTCACGATCGATTCCGACGCCACCGACTTGTTCGGAATCACGACGAGCGATTTGTCGACCAGCCGGATTTTCGTCGAGCGCAGCCCGATGTCCTCGACGGTGCCGGTGCTCGCGCCAACCTTGACCGTCTCGCCGACGCGAAACGGCTGATCCATCACAACGACGAACGAGCCGAAGAGATTCGCAATCGTGTCCTGCGCCGCGAGCGCGAAGGCCAGGCCGCCGATGCCGAGGCTGGTGAGGAAGACGCCGACTTTCGCGCCGAAACTTTCCGCGATGATCAACGCGCCGAGAATGACGGCGAAGACGAACAGCGTCTTTTTGATCAGCGGCATGAACGTCGCCACCGTCATCTGTTTCGCGTGCGCGATTTCTTCGAAGTGATCGAGGATCGCCGCGCCCGCCTTGATCACGCCCCAGATCAGGACCGACAGGATCGCGAAATGCGCGCCGCGATTGACCATCGCGTCCGCATCCGGCGAAAGCTGCAAGACCGTGAGCGCGGCAAAAATGCCCAGCACCATCACGAGGGTCGCCGTCGGTCCTTCCAGCGCGGGGAAAAGTTTGTCGTCAAGCGTCGTCTCGGTCTTTTCCGCGAGCTTCTTCAGGTAATGGAAGATGACGTTCGTGATGATGTGGCGGAGCAGGATCGCCAGCACGATCACGATGCCGCAGGCGATCCAATGAAACAGCGCGTCGTCGATGTTCGGGAAAAAATGATGCAGCCAGTTCACGAACCGCTCGAGGAGATCGGTCGCCTCGGCCGCCACCACGCTGCGCGGCGCGGCGGCGGGAGCCGGCGGAGTTGCCGGCGCGGCAGGCGCCGTGACGGGCGCCTGCGCCAACGCCGCCGTCGCCGTCAACAGCAGCACAGCGGCACGACTCGAAAGCTGGAAAACTCGGTGCATGGAGGCCGACGACTGAATTATCGCACGCGGAGTTGTCAATTATCCGGCGCGCTCCGCGGCGGCGCGCCCGGCGGGCGCTTCCGCTTGATCCAACCGATCGCGATCACGAACGCCGCGCCCGCGAGCCCCGCGCCACGGAGCGCGAGCGTGCCCGGATGCGCGGGCGGCACGAAGAACAGCCGGTCGGTCGCGATCATCTCCGCGCCGACCCAGCCAAGAATGCCGGCGCCGGCCCACACGATGATCGCGTAGCGATCCATCAGCTTCGACAGCAGATTGCTCGTGAAGACGACGAGCGGAATGCTCAGCCCGAGCCCGAACAACAGCAGCCACTGGCTGCCTTTCGACGCGCCGGCGACGGCGAGCACGTTGTCGATGCTCATCGTCACGTCCGCGACGAGGATCAGCCATGCGGCCGACCATAACGTCGTGGCCGTCTTCACGTGCGGCTCGTCGGACTCCGCGGTGTTGTCGCGGAGGAGTTTCAACGCGATCCACACCACGAGCACACCGCCCACGAGCTGCACGTAGCTGACCGCGAGGAGCTGCGCCGCGAAATAAGTCAGCAGCACGCGCAGGCACACTGCCATGCCGGAGCCGAGCAGGATGCCGAGCATGCGCTGCCGCGGCGGGAGCTGCCGCACCGCGAGCGCGATTACGACCGCGTTGTCGCCCGCGAGCACGACGTCGATGACGACGATCTGCAGCGTCGCGACGACCCACTGCGCGAACGTATGCGGCTCAGCGATGGCGGCGGCGAGGATCATGGCGGCGGGCCCGCATGGCATTTCGCGGCGTTCGGAGGGTCAACGGCATAATCCGTGGAAGCCCGCGCGTTTATTCCAGCTCAGTCGAGAAACCGTGCCGCCCATTCCGCGGGCGCCAGTGGCCGGGGCCGCCATGGGCCGAAGAGCCGGTAGCGCATGTGCCCGACGCCGCGATAAACCGCGTCGCGCAGCCGCGCGGGAAAAATCGCGACGAACGCGGCGAGCGCGCGCGCCGTGCGCGAGCCGGTCGCCCGCAACGCCGCCATCACGCCCGCCGTGCGCAAAAGAAATTCCGGCCGCGTGCGCCGCGACCAGTCGGGCACGTAGACGAGCGTGTCGAAGTCGCGCCGCGGCAATCCGTGCGCGCGCAAAAATTCCTGCGCGCTCGCACCCTGCAGCGGCGCGAAACGCAGGCGCCCCGCGCGATCCAGCCGCAGCAACCCGCGCACGAGCCGCTGACACAAACCGCACGCGCCATCGAAGAACAGCACCGGGCCGGCGTGAGCGTCGTGTTCCGGCTGCGCAACCATTCGTCGACACTCCCGCTTTCTCGCGCGCGAGCAAAAAGAAAACGCCGGGCCGCTCGTGGCGGCCCGGCGTTTTCAAATCAATAACCAAGCGTGCCGGCTATGCGGCCGCGTGTCCTCGCCGCCTCAATTGACCGCGATCTTTCGCGGCTTGAGCGCCTCGGCTTTCGGCAGCGAGACGCGCAACACACCGTCGCGCAGCTCCGCGTGAATCTTTTCGACGTCGAGCGCGTTGTCGTGCGCGAGCGCCAGGTCGAACGCGAGGTCGGACGATTCGCGGTAAAACGCCGTCCATTCTTTCGGCTGTTTCCACGCGCGACGGCCGACGACCCGGAGCTGGCCTTCTTCCGCCGTGATCTCGAGGCCGTCCTTCGCGACGCCCGGCAGGTAAACGGTGAGGCCCCAGGCATCGTCGGTCTCCTGGATTTCGTAGCGCGGTTTCAGGGTCTGCGCGGCTTCGGCGGAGGCGTTTTCGCGGCGCGCCAGCCCGCGCTGACGCGAGGGAATGAGAGTATCGAGCAGTGACATGGTGAAAAAAATTTCAGGTTGACGTGAATCGGTTTGGAAGGACGAGGCGCGCTTACTTGACGGCGATCGCGACCTTGCGCGGCTTCGTTTCCTCGTGCTTGGGCAGCGTGACGGTGAGCACGCCGTTTTCATAAGCGGCAGCGACCTTGTCGGCCTGCACGCGTTCGGGGATGCTCACCGAGCGGGTGAACGAAAACGATTCCTCGTTTTCCGCGTCCTTCGCCTTGCGCGCAGCGGTGATCGTCAGGTAGTCGTCGACCATCTCGACGTTGATGTCTTCGCGGTTCACGCCCGGAAGTTCGGCGCGGACGTAGGTGTTGTCCTTGTCTTCGTAGAGATCGACGGGGAATCGGTTGTCGGGCGTCGGGGCGAAGTCCGAAAGCGCCGTTCCGAACAAGCGATCGATCTCGCTTTCGAGCCCGGACCACGGCGAACGAGCAAAGCCGCCGAGCGGCGCGAGGCTGCGGAAGTTTGGATAGGTGTAACGAACGATTCTCATGGTAGTGGTTTCTCCTGGTTGGGTTGAATTCGAGTGCGCCCTTATCGCACGCCGCGGACCAATCGCGCGCGCACAACAAGTCGCGCTGTCTGCGCGATTTGGCGCGGCGGCGAAAAACTGCGTTGGGAAAATTCGGCGCGCGCTGTGTCGGGCGACGCGGGAAAAAACGTCGCGCATGACAGTCTCCGTCGAAAAAAACCGTGCTGCCGGCCGGCGCCCGTGGTTGGCTGCGACTTCTCGCGATGACCTTCGACTTCGACACTCCGCCCGACCGCCGTGGCACCGACTCGCAAAAATGGCAGCGCTACGGCGATCGCGATGTGCTGCCGCTGTGGGTCGCCGACATGGATTTCCGCTCGGCGCCCGCGATCGTCGAGGCGCTGCACCGGCGCGTGGAGCACGGCATCTTCGGCTATGCGCGGCCGGTGAAATCCACCGTCGACGCGGTCGTCGCGGCGATGGAGCAGCGCTACGGTTGGAAGATCGATCCGGCCTGGCTCGTGTGGCTGCCGGGACTCGTCGTCGGATTGAATGTCACGGCGCAGGCCTTCGCGGAGCCCGGCGACGAAGTGCTGACGCTCGCGCCGGTTTATCCGCCGTTCATGACCGCGCCGAAAAACAGCGCGCGCGTCTCGATCACGGTGCCGTGGACCCTCGAGCGCGGCGCGTGGGCGATCGATTGGGATGCGCTCGAACGCGCCGTCACGCCGCGCACGAAACTTTTCTATCTCTGCAATCCGCACAATCCGCTCGCGCGCGTGTGGCGCCGCGACGAGCTCGCCCGCCTCGCGGAATTCTGCACGCGCCACCAGCTCGTGCTCTGCTCGGACGAAATCCACTGCGACCTGATCCTCGATCCCGCGCTGCCGCACGTGCCGACCGCGCTGCTCTCGCCGGAAATCGCCGCGCGCACGATCACGCTCATGGCGCCGAGCAAGACCTACAACGTCCCCGGCCTCGGCACGTCGATCGCGATCATTCCCGATGCGGCGCGGCGCGCGCGTTTCGTTCGCGCGACCGCGGGCATCGTCGCGGAGGTCACCTGCCTCGGCTTCACCGCGTGCGAAGCGGCCTATCGCGACAGCGAGCCGTGGCGGCAGGCGCTGCTCGCATATCTGCGCGGGAATCGCGACCGGCTCGCCGACTTCGTCGCGCGCGAATTGCCCGGCGTGCGCCTCGAGGCGCCGATCGAAGCGACCTATCTCGCGTGGCTGAACGTTTCCGCGCTCGGCCTGGAAAATCCCGCGGCGCATTTCGAAAAACACGGCGTCGGCCTGAGCGACGGCGCGATGTTCGGCGCGAAAAAAGGCACGCACGTCCGGCTGAATTTCGGCTGCCCGCGCGCCACGCTCGACGAAGCGCTGCGCCGGATGAAAGCCGCGCTCGCGGCGCGCTGAAGGCGCGTCACTTCGCCGCGACCGGCAGGGCGCGGCGGACCGCGCCGATCAGCACGGCCGGCGCGATCGGCTTGGCCAGGCATTCGACGCGCGGCTCCAGCGTGAGCAGCTCGTCGAACGCGCCGGACGCCATCATGCCGCTGATCGCGATCACCGGCAGTTCCGGACTGCGCCGCCGCAGCTCGTGCACGACTTCGACGCCCGATCGATCCGGCAGCATCATGTCCGAGATCGCCACCGCGATGTTGCTGCGGTGCCGCTCGAATTCCGCGATGGCTTCGCCGCCGTCGCCAGCCGGGCACACGCGATAGCCCGCGCGCTGCAGGAGCATCTGCAGCGCGGTGCGCACGACCGGCTCGTCGTCGATCAACAAAATCGTTTCGCCCTGCCCGCGGGCCGGCGCCGGAGGATCGACGCGCACGGGCGGCGGTGCCTCGGCGGCCGCGGGGAAGAAAAGAAAAAACGTCGTGCCCTTTCCTTCCTCGCTCTCCACCTGCACGAAGCCGCCGTGGCTTTTCATGATGCCGGCGACCATCGAGAGGCCGAGGCCGGTGCCCTTGCCCGCGGGCTTCGTGGTGAAGAAGGGATCGAAAATCCGCTCGACGATGCCGGGCGCGATGCCGCTCCCGGTGTCGCTCACCGCGATGCGCACGTAAGCGCCCGGCCGCGCGCCGGGATTCGCGCCGGCGAGCGCGCGGTCGACGTCCACGTGCTTGATCACGATCTCGATGTGGCCGCCGCGCGGCATGGCATCGCGCGCGTTGAGACAGAGGTTGAGGAGAACCTGGTTGAACTGGGTGACATTGGCGTCGATGGCGGAGACCGGCCCGTCGGCGTGGACGAGCAGTTGCACGTTCGGCGGGAGGCTCTGGCGGACGAGCGGCTGCAGCTCCGTCACCGCGATGCGCGGATCGAGGCGCGTGCGCTTCGCCTCGCCGCCCCGCGCGAAGGCGAGGAGCTGTTGCACGAGCGCGGCCCCGTGGCTCGCGGTCGCGCGCGTCTTCTCGATCAGCTGCCGCTCATCATCCGTCGTCGCGAGATTCGTCATCAGGTCCAGCGAAACCACGATCGGCGTCAGGACGTTGTTGAGATCGTGCGCGATGCCGCCGGCGAGCGTGCCGATGCTCTCCATCCGCTGCGCGCGCAGGAGCTGCGTCTCGAGTTTTTTGCGCTCGGTGACGTCGGTGTCGATCATGAGGATCGAGCGCGGCCGCCCTTCGCCGTCGACGACGAGGCTCCACGTGCTCTCGACCAGCACCGTCCCGCCGGATTTCGTGCGCAGCCGAAATTCGCCGCGCCACTCGCCATTCGCGAGGAGCTGCGCGCGCGCCGCGGCGAAACGCGCCGTCTCGAAGCCGAGCGCGATGTCCTCCTGCAGGCGGCGACCCAAAACTTCGCCGGCCTTCCAGCCGTAAAGCCGCTCCGCGCTCGCGTTCCAGTAGGTGACGCGCTGCTCGAGGTCGGTCGCGACGATCGCATCGCGCGCCTTGTCGAGCAGCGAAGCCTGCTCGCGCAGGCGATCCTCGTTTTTTTGCAGCTGCTCCTCGGTGCGGCGGCGGCGCTCGCTTTCCTCGTTCAACGCGAAGGCCTGCCGGATCGCGGGCACGAGACGCGTCGGCCGGTCCTTGATGATGTAGTCGGTCGCGCCCTGCTTGAGCGCCTCGACGGCCCGCTCCTCGCCGATCGTGCCGGAAAGAAAAATAAACGGCGCCTGCGGCGCCACCGCCTGCGCGAGCGCGAGGGCCGAGAGGCCGTCGAAGCCCGGCAGCGTGTAGTCGGAGAGGATCACGTCGAATCCGCCGCGCTCGAGCGCCGCACAATAATCCGCCTGCGTGCCCACTTGCTGGATCGCGCACTGCGGCCACGCGCGCTTGATCAGCCGCGCAGCCAGCTCGGCGTCGGTCGAGGAATCTTCGAGATGAAGGATCTGCATGGGGCGGCCGGATCGTTTTGCAAATTACCGGCATGCCGGATCATGTCGATGGAGCAGCGGAAGAATTATCCCTCAGGGAAAAACTCCGGTGGTCTGCGAAAAATTTTTACGTCCCGCTTTTGGCCTGAAAAAAAAGAAGACGCGGGCGCCGGACTGGACTAGGTTTTCCGCCGCGTGCGCCTCGGACCTCACGAGCTTTCCTCGAATCTCTTCCTCTCGCCTCTCGCGGGCTACACCAACCTGCCGATGCGGCTCACGGTGCGCGAGCTCGGCGGGCTCGGCTGGGCGACGACCGACCTGGTCAACGCCCGCTCGCTCCTCGAGCGCAATCCCACCGCGCTCAAGCTCGTCGCCACCTCGCCCGAGGATCGCCCGCTCGCGATCCAGCTTTTCGGCAGCGTGCCCGAAGAGATGCGCGACGCGGCGGCGCTGTGCGAGCAGCTCGGCGCGCAGGCCGTCGACATCAACATGGGCTGCCCGGTGAAGAAGGTCGTCAAGATCGGCGGCGGCTCCGCGATGATGACCGAGCTCGACAAGACCGCCGCGCTCGTGCGCGGCATGATCGCAGCGGTGAAAATTCCCGTCACCGCGAAGATGCGCCTCGGCTGGGATGACGACAACCTCACCGCGCCCGACCTCGCGCGCGTGCTCGAGGACGCCGGGATCGCGGCGATCTTCGTGCACGGCCGCACCCGCGCACAGGGATTTTCCGGCGGGGTGAATCTCGCCGGCATCCGCGCCGTCGTCGCCGCCGTGAAAAAAATCCCCGTCATCGGCAATGGCGACGTCACGACGCCGCGCGCCGCGCGGCACATGCTGGAGACGACCGGCTGCGCGGGCGTGAGCATCGGCCGCGGCGCATTCTACGATCCGTGGATTTTCCGGCGGACGGATCATTTCCTGCGCACGGGCGAATTGCGGCCCGAACCGGATTTCGCCGAACGCGTGCGCGTGCTGCGCCGGCACTTCGAGCGCTACTGCGAATTCTACGGCGAGGAGCGCGGCGCGAAATTTTTCCGCAAAGTCGCGCCGTGGTATGCGAAGCGCTTCGGCCCGGCGAAGCCCTTCAAGCAGCGCATCATCACGATCGCGTCGCGCGCCGACTTCGAGGCGGCGCTCGCCGACTACACCGCGTGGCGCGCGCAATTCTGCGACGAGCGCGGCGAGCTGCGCGAGAAATACGCGCCGCCGCCGATGGTGGCGTCGTTTCTCCGCGCGCCGGGCGAAGCGCCGGAGCGCGACGCGATCCCGGTGCCGAAAGGCCCGGTCGATGTCTGGTAAGAAAAAGGTTCACCGCCTCGCCTCCGCGGTTCACGGTTCCCACCGGCGACCGCACCGCGGGCCCCGCACCACGTGAGTCATTTCACCGAACTCGTCCTCGGCACGATCGTCGCGCTGCTGCCGCTCGTGAATCCGCTCGCGTCCGCGCCGACGTTTCTCGCGATCACCGAGGGCGACACGCACGCGCGCCGCATGCAGCAACTCCGCGCGGCCTGCCTCTACATGGTGGCGATCCTCGTAAGCTTCCTCGTCGGCGGCACGTTCATCATGGGATTTTTCGGCATCTCGATTCCCGGGCTGCGCATCGCCGGCGGGCTGCTCGTCGCGGGCATCGGCTCGGGGATGTTGATGGGGCCGCCGCGCGATCCGACGCAGCGCGACGCCGCGCACGAGGAGGCGCGCGCGAAACGCGACGTGTCGTTTTCGCCGCTCGCGATGCCGATGATGAGCGGCCCGGGCTCGATCGCGGTGACGGTCGGCTTCACCTCGCTCGCGCAAGGCGTGCTCGACTACATCGCGATCATCATCGGCATCGTCGTCGTGGCCGTGATCACTTACCTGACGCTCGGGCTTTCCGAACGCATCGTGCGCGTGATCGGCGTGAACGGCATGCAGGCGCTTTCGAAGGTGATGGGCTTTCTGATCCTCTGCATCGGCATCCAATTCGTCGTGAACGGCGTGCGCGGCGTGCTGCTCGAGCCCGCGTTCGTCCAGGGCATTCGCGCCGCGCTGCAGCGTCCGTAAACTCGCCGAATTTTGCGGGCGAGCGACGTGAAGCCGTCACGACGCTGAACGAAGCCGCGCGCCGGGACCGGCGTATCGCCCGCACGGACCAGCATCGCCGCGGCGGGCGTGTTTGATCGGTGGCCCGAAAAGCAGGCGTCAATAACGCCGCGTCACGATCGCACCGTTCTTGTCCTTGAAGATGACCTGCTTCGTCTCGACATCGAGCCCGGCGAAAACGACGCCGAGTCCTTCCTCGACGATTTCGCCCGCGCGCGCGAGCCGGCCATTGATGAACATCCTCGCGGGCGAGCCCTGAAAAACGCCGCTGATTTTCGCGTTCGCGACGAAAGCTTTGCACGCCGCCGTGGCCTCGGGCGCGGCGTCGATTTCCGTCGTCGCCGACACTCCGGGCGCGAGCGTGGTCTGGACCTGGCTCGGTTTGGCGGCGGCCGGGGATTTTTGGGGCGCGGCCGGCGCGATGGCTTTTTTGTCGGCGATGTTTTCCGCCGCGGCGACGGTTTCCGTGCGCGCGGTGTCGGGCGAGCGCCGTCCATCGCCGCTCTGTGCCGGAGCTTTCGGCGCCGGCGCAGA
Source organism: Opitutaceae bacterium (assembly GCA_035545575.1). Classification (GTDB taxonomy): domain Bacteria; phylum Verrucomicrobiota; class Verrucomicrobiia; order Opitutales; family Opitutaceae; genus ER46. The sequence continues at coordinate 71,015 of DASZYB010000058.1, forward strand.
ACCCGGTGCGAGCGGCGGATTTTCCTTCGGCGCGACGGGCGCGGTCGCGACGGGTTTCGGCTTGGGCTTTGGCGGCGGCGGTGGCGGCGGCGTCAGGAAAATGAAATAAACGTAGGCTGCGCCGCCGAGCACGACGAGTGCGGCGACACCGATGATCGCGATCCTGGGCACGCGCACTTTGCGGCGCGGTTTCGCGATGACGGGTTTTTCCGGCTCGGGAACTTCGGAGGCGACGCTGACGTGCGGAATCGGCGGCACCGTTTTTCCGGTCGACGCCACGGCGACCACGGGAAATGGCGGCGGCGGCGCTTTCGCTCCCGCGGGCGCAGGCGCGGCTGCAGCCACCGGCGCCGGGATGGGCGGGATCGTGCCCGATGGCGAAACCGGAGCGGGCACCTTCGGTTTCAGTTTGAATTTGCCCGGATCGGCCGCGGGCGCGGCGGCGGGTTGCTCCGCGCTCGGCGCGGGCACCGGAGGCGGCGGTGGAAAAGGCGGCGCCGTGGGCGGACGCGGCGCGTTGAGCGGCACCGAAGGCTTGGGAGTTTCCGCCAGCGGGATCGTCGCCGGTGCGGCGGCCGGCGCATCCGCGCCCGGCGCGGCACGCGGCTTCAGCCGGATTTTCGGCGCACCGTCTGCGGCTGGAGCCGCGGTGGCGGGCGCATCTGAAGGCGGCGCGGACGCGGCAGCGACCGGAGCCGGTTCGGCGGCGGCAGGCTGCGGCGCCGGTGCCGGATCCGCGGCGAGGCGCGGCTTGAAACGGATTTTCGGAGCCGCGGCAGTGTCAGTCGCGGCAGCCACAGGCGCGATGACTTCAGTCGGAGCCGCTGCGGCCGGCACGGGCTCGACGGGGACGGGCGCAGGAGCGGCGGGATTCGCCGTCTCGGCCGGCTTCAGGCGTGGTTTCAGCCGTAAAGCCGGGGGCGGCGGTGCTTGCTCGTCACTCATGCGAGCTGGAGCAAAGCGATTTTTTCCGATTCGCGAAACCAAAAAGATTCGCTGGCGGTCAACCCGCCGGCTCCCCACGTTTCCACCTCCGCGATTTTTCTCATGACCAAACGCCTCCCGCTCCTGTGCCTCGCCGTTTTGATCGGTCTTTCCGCCGGCTGCCTCTTCTCGCGAAAATCCCGTAAAGCGAACGACAACGCCTCGATCACCGCCGAAACCGAGCAAAGCCTCAAGCAGCACTGGATCGACAAGCGCGTGACGGAGCTCACGGCGCAGGGCGTGAAACCCGAGGCCGCGCGCCAGCAGGCGACGGACGAGTTTCGCCAGAAGTTCGAATACACGGGCGCGGCGAAACAATAGCTCGCCGGGGCGCGCGACGCATCTCGCGGCCCGGTGCCGCGGCGGCGTTCGGCGCCCTGGTTTTTCCACCGGCACAGCGGTCGCGCAGGTTGACGCGCCGCCGCGGCTCGCGAACGTCGGGGCCGCATGTCTTCGCCGTCTGTCGCTTCTCCGGCGACCGCGTCACCCGCGGACGCCGCCGCCGCGCACCGGGCCGCCCGCATCGGCGGACTCGCGGCGACATTGTGCTATTTCATGTGGGGCATGGTGCCGCTGTATTGGAAACAGCTCGCGAGCATCAATCCCGTCGAGCTGATCGCGCACCGGCATGTGTGGTCGCTGGTCTTCGTGCTCGCGCTCGTGACGGCACAAGGCGGCCTCGGTGAAATTCGCGCCGTGCTCGGCAGTCGCCGCGCGGTCGCGCTCAACCTGATCAGCGCGGTCCTCCTCACGGGCAACTGGCTGATCTACGTGTGGGGCGTGAACACCGGCCACGTGATCGAGTGCAGCCTCGGCTACTTCCTCGTGCCGCTCGTGAATGTCGCATGCGGGCGTTTTCTTCTGCATGAGCACCTGCGGCGCGCGCAGTGGCTCGCGATCGGTCTCGCGGCGCTCGGCGTCGCCTGGATGATCGTGCAGCTCGGCGGGCCGCCGTGGATCGCGCTCGGGCTCGCGGCCACGTGGGGCGGCTACAGCCTGATGCGGAAAAAATCGCCGCTCGGCTCGCTCACCGGCCTCACGCTCGAGACGCTGCTGCTCGCGCCGGTGGCGGTCGCGTTTCTGCTCTGGCAACATCACACCGGCGCCGGCGCGCTCGGCCGCGTCGATCTGCGGCTGCACGTGCTCGTGCTGAGCGCCGGCGTGATCACGGCGATCCCGCTCCTGCTCTTCGCGTTTGGCGCGCGGCGCATCCGGCTTTCGACTCTCGGCCTGCTGCAATACATCACGCCGACGGTGCAGTTCGCGATCGGGCGCTGGGTTTATCACGAGCCGTTTTCGCGCGACCGCGCGGCGAGTTTCGCACTCATCTGGGTCGGGCTCGCGCTTTACACGGCGGACAATCTCCTCGCCCAGCGCCGCGCCGCGCGCGCCGCGGGAAAATAGCCGCGAACTCCGCCCGCGGCACCGGCGGCAGCGTCGTCGCCGTTCCGCTTCCGCTCAATCCTTGCGGATTTCGAGTAGCTCGATTTCGAACACGAGCGTGGAGTCGCGCGGGATCCGCGGCGGCTCGCCGCGCGAGCCGTAAGCGAGCTCGGGCGGGATGATCACGAGTCGTTTCTCGCCGACTTTCATCAGCGGCAGGAGCTGGTCCCAGCCCTCGATCACTTCGCCGCGCCGCACGCGAAACACGAAGGCATCCGCGGGATCCTTGCGTTCGTCGAACAGCGTGCCGTTCAGCAGCCGCCCGGTGTAGAGCACCGCGACTTTGCTGCCGGCCTTCGGCATCTCGCCGGTGCCTTCGCGCTGGATGATGTAGCGGATGCCGGTGTTGGTCTTCTTCGCCGTCGGCCAGTTCTTCTCCACGAACTCGAGATCCTCGGGCGGGAGTTTTTCGCGCTGCGCGCGCAACGCCGGAGCGCCCGCAATCGTGACGACCAGGAAAAACAAAACGAGTTTGACGGATTTCACGGGGAGCACGGATAAGTCTTCCTGCATCGGTGCCACCCGTCTAATCCATGGTCAAAGGATTTTTCCATGCGCCGTCCGAACGTCGTCATCCTCTGTCCCAAGGAATTCAAGTTCACCGACCACGAGGCGAGCGTCGAGCGGCCGTTCCTCGCCGATGTCGCCGACGTGCGCACGGTCTGGCTCGAGTTCAACGCGCCGTTTCCCGCCGAAGTGCTCGACGCCGATGCGCTGATTCTCTGGCACGGCCCGCTCGTCACCGCGGAAATCGTCGCGCGCATGAAGCACTGCCGCGCGATCATCCGCAACGGCGTCGGCTTCGACAGCGTCGACCTCGCCGCCGCCGCGCAGGCCGGCCTTCCCGTGTGCAACGTGCCGGACTACGGCACCGAGGAAGTCGCCGATCACGCGATGGCGCTGACGCTCGCGCTCTACCGCCAGCTTTTCCCGCTCGATGCCGAAGCGAAACGGCTCGGCTGGAAAATCGAGCAGGATCGCGCCGCGAAAATGCGGCGGCTGCGCACGCAGACCTTCGGCATCGTCGGGCTCGGGCGCATCGGCACCGCCGCGGCGCTGCGCGCGAAGGCATTTGGGTTTCGCGTCGTGTTCTTCGATCCCTACGTCGCGTCGGGCACGCACAAAGCCGTCGGCGTGGAGCGCGTCGGCTCGCTCGAGGAATTGCTGCGCGGCGCGGACGTCGTGTCGGTGCACTGCCCGCTCACGGCGGAGACGCGCGGTTTCATCGGCGCGCGGGAAATCGCGGTGATGAAGCGCGGCGCGTTTCTCGTGAACACCGCGCGCGGCGACATCGTGCAAAAGGCGCCGGTCTTCGCCGCGCTGCATTCCGGCCAGCTCGGCGGCGCGGGTCTCGACGTCGTCGAAGCCGAGCCGCTGCGCACCGCCGAGGAAGCGGCGACGCCGAATCTCATCGTCACGTGCCACGCGGCATTCTGCTCGCCCGAGGGCATGATCGAGATGCGCAGCACGTCCGCGAAAATCGCGCGCGCCGCCGTGCTCGGCCAACCGGTGTGGAATCGAGTGAATTGATTTAAGCAAGAAACCCTGAACCCATGAGTCCGGTTTCTCCTGGTTTCATGGTTTCCGGCTTCAATCCATTTCCTTCACGGCCGCGTGCTTCGCGATCAAGGCGAGCGCGGAGTTCAGCAGCGTCTTGCCCGGCTCCATGCGATGCCACGGCGACGCGCCCGAGGGATGCGGCAGCGGAATGCAGTCTGCTGCGTGGCCGCGATAATCGATCCGGAATTTTTTCCCGATCGTCTCGACCAGCGGCCGCTCGCCGAGAAACTGCGCGATCGCGAGCTTGCCGACAGGCAGGACGAGTTCGGGTTGCAGCAGCTTGAATTCGCGCGCGAGCCACTCGCCGCACGCGGCGATCTCGTCCGGCGCCGGCACGCGGTCGCCGCCTTCCGGCCGTTTGCCAGGAAAACAACGGCACACCGCGGCGAAATAGATGCGATCGCGCACCTCATCCTCGCTCCAGCCGAGCGCGGCTTGAAACCATTTGAAAAGCGTCTTGCCCGCGGTCCACGCGAACGGCCGGCCGAGCTTCGGCTCCTTGTCGCCCGGCGCCTGGCCAACGAGCAGCACCTTGCTCGCAACGGGCCGTCCGCACACCACCGGCTTCAGCATGCGCGGGCAGCGATCGCACGCGCGGAGGGCGGAGAAATGTTTTTCGACGGCAGCGGACGTAGGCATGTCAGGCGCGCAGTTTCGCGGCAGAGCGCAGCAACGCGAAAAAAATATTTTCAATCACGGAAGCACGGAGACACGGAAAAATTCTGGAGGAGGATGCAATCGAATCCGCCTTTCCGCGGTTCCGCCTTTCCTCGCTTCGGTTATTCCGTGATTAAAATTCCGGCGATTTTGTTATCGCGGAAGCGCGGAAGCACCGAAGCGCGGAAAAAATTCAGCGAGAGACATAAATCATTTCCGCGTTTCCGCTCTTCCGCGCTTCCGCGATTAAAATTCAAGGCACCACGATGCCGCCCTTCCGCCTTTCCGGTGGCTGCTTGTTTCCGTGCCTCCGTGTTTCCGTGATTTAAATCAGGGATCAGTCGTCCGGCGAACTCAGCGCCGGCCCCAGAACGCGCGCTTGCGCTGTTGCGGAGTGGCGCCGCCCTGACCGCCGGGATTTGCGTGAGGTTTTCCGCGCTCGCCGTCGCCGGAGGCCGGCCGGTTTCCGCCGGATTGGCGGCGCTGCGGCCGATGCTGCTGGCCGCGGGGTTGCTGCGGCTGCGTCGGGCGTGCACTGAAGGCGCGATACTCGAAGCCCTCGAGCCGCAGCTCGGGAATTTTCTGGCCGATGAAGCGCTGGATATCGCGGACGTCGCCCGCGTTTTCCGGCGTCACGAGCGTGAACGCGTCGCCGACCGCCTGCGCGCGGCCGGTGCGGCCGATGCGGTGCACGTAGTCCTCGGGATTTTCCGGCACGTCGTAGTTGATCACGTGCGTGACGCCCGCGACATCGATGCCGCGTGCGGCGATATCGGTCGCGACCATGATTTCGTATTTGCCGCTCTTGAAGCCGGCGAGCGCTTCGATGCGCTGATTCTGCGAGCGGTTCGCGTGGAGGACGGCGACGCTGTGATTGGCGTCGCGGAGCCGGCGCGCGATCTTGTCGGCGCCGTGTTTCGTGCGCGAGAAGACCAGCACGCTGTCGAAATCGGTCTTCGCCAGCAGCGCGAGCAGCAGCTCGAATTTCTGGTCGTGCGCGACGGGATAGAGCGCGTGGTTCACCGATTGGTTGACCGAACGGTTCGCGCCGACCTCGACGCGCGTCGGGTTGCGCAGGGCGAACGACGCGACCGCGGCGATCTCGGGCGGCACGGTCGCGGAGAAGAACAACGTCTGCCGTTCGCGCGGGCAGCGCGCGATGATGTCCTTCACGACGGGCAGAAAACCCATGTCGAGCATCCGGTCGACTTCGTCGAGCACGAGAATCGAAATGTCGCGCAGGCTGATTTCGCCCGACTTGAGATAGTCCATCAAGCGGCCGGGCGTCGCGACGATGATGTCGATGCCGCGCTTGAGTTCCTGGCGCTGGTAGCCGTAGCCGACGCCGCCGAAAATCGCGACGGCGCGCAGATCGGTGAAGCGTGCGAAATCGCGAAACGCCGTCTCGACCTGCGCGGCGAGTTCGCGCGTGGGCTCGAGGACGAGCACGCGGGCGTTTGGTTTTCCGCCGGCGCGGTGCGCGCCGAGGCGCGTGAGGATCGGCAGCGCGAAGGCCGCGGTCTTGCCGGTGCCGGTCTGCGCGGAACCGATCAGGTCGCCGCCGCCGAGCACGACGGGAATCGCGCGGAGCTGGATGGGAGTGGGATCCGTGTAGCCGGCGGCTTGCACGCCGCGGAGCACGGGTTCGGAGAGATTGAGCGCTTTGAAAGCCATGAGACGGGCCGCGCCTGCGCGGCGAAGAAGGAGAAAGGAGCAGGGAGAAGGAAGGCGGCACGAAGGACGAGAGGATGGATGCGATCGACCCTGCTCCCTTGCGCCTGCTCCCTTTTCCAGCGCGGCCTAGCCGCGCCAAAAATAAAAAAGGGACGGAGCCCGAAAGGAGCTCCGTCCCTCGAAATTCGTTTCGAAGAGAAACGCGGATCAATAACGGCGCTCGCCGCGATCGCGGCCGCCGCCACCGCCGTAGCCGCCGCGGCCACCGCCGCCGCCGCC
>DASZYB010000059.1:0-136495 GCA_035545575.1 Opitutaceae bacterium
TACAAACCTCGACAGCGAACTCGCTAGTGCCGTGCCTGCTCAAGAGTTAGATCTCGGCGTCCAATTGAGTGGTTCGAACCTCTTACTGTAATGACCGCTTATTCAAATTGGCGCTCGTGAGCGTCTCCTGATCACTTCCCACCCACGCGGGCTGCATCGTGGGAGTTCTCCTCGAACGCGGCCATGATCGCTTCGTCCTCGGACAGGCCGCTGGCGCGGAAGCGCTTCTGTGTCTCGATGACGCGGCGGTAGTCGTTGGGATAGACCTTCACGAACTTCGGCACCATCGTCTCCCACAGAGCGAGCACCTTCCATGCCCGATCGCTGCGCGTGTACTCCGCGTGCTTGTGGATCATCGCCCGGACGGCTTCGATCTCCTCTTCGTCCTCAAGCTGGAACAGCTTCACCATCTCCTTGTTGCACTTCTTGTCGAAGTCGCCGTTCTCGTCAAGGACATACGCGATGCCGCCCGACATGCCGGCCGCGAAGTTACGGCCCGTCGGACCGAGCACGACGACGCGGCCGCCGGTCATGTATTCGCAGCCGTTGTCGCCGATCGATTCGACGACGGCGTTGACGCCGGAGTTGCGGACAGCGAAGCGCTCGCCCGCGACGCCGCGGACGTAAACCTCGCCCGCCGTCGCGCCGTAGAGCGCGACGTTGCCGACGATCATGTTCTCCTCCGCCTTGAACGGCGCGGCCGCCGGCGGATAGATGATGAGCTTTCCGCCCGAGAGGCCTTTGCCGAAGTAGTCGTTGGCGTCGCCCTCGAGCGTGAACGTCATGCCGCGCGTCATGAACGCGCCGAAGCTCTGGCCCGCGGAGCCGTTGAACTTGATGCGCACGGTGTCGTCGGGCAGGCCCTTCGCGCCGTGCTTCTTCGTGATCTCGCCGGAGGTGATCGTGCCGACGACGCGGTGGACGTTGCGGATCGGCAGCTCGGCGATGACTTTCTCGCCGCGCTCGATCGCCGGCTTGCAGATCTCGAGGAGCTGCGTGACGTCGAGCGAACGATCGATCCCGTGGTCCTGCTTCATCTGGCAGAACCGGCCGACCTCGGCGCCGACGTCGGGTTGATAGAGGATGTTCGAGAAATCGAGGCCGCGCGCCTTCCAGTGCTCGACGGCCTTCTTCGCCTCGAGCCGGTCGGTGCGGCCGATCATTTCCTCGACGGTGCGGAAGCCGAGCTGCGCCATCATCTCGCGCATGTCCTCCGCGATGAAGCGCATGAAGTTGACGACGTGCTCCGGCTTGCCGGCGAATTTCGCGCGGAGCTGCGGATCCTGCGTCGCGACGCCGGCGGGACACGTGTTGAGATGGCAGACGCGCATCATGATGCAGCCGGTCGCGACGAGCGGCGCGGTGGCGAAGCCGAATTCTTCGGCGCCGAGCAGCGCGGCGATGATGACATCGCGGCCGGTCTTGAGCTGGCCGTCGGTCTCGACCGCGATGCGCGAGCGAAGATTGTTGAGGACGAGCGTCTGGTGCGTCTCGGCGAGGCCGAGTTCCCACGGCAGGCCCGCGTGTTGCAGCGAAGTCTGCGGCGAGGCGCCGGTGCCGCCGTCGTAGCCGGAAATGAGCACGACATCCGCGTGGGCCTTCGCGACGCCGGCGGCGACGGTGCCGACGCCGACTTCGGAGACGAGCTTCACGCTGATGCGCGCGAGACGGTTGCCGTTCTTCAAGTCGTGAATCAGCTCCGCGAGATCCTCGATCGAGTAGATGTCGTGGTGCGGCGGCGGCGAGATCAGGCCGACGCCGGCGGTCGTGCCGCGCGTCTTCGCGATCCACGGATAAACCTTCGAGCCGGGCAACTGGCCGCCTTCGCCGGGCTTCGCGCCCTGCGCCATCTTGATCTGGAGCTCGCGCGCGTTGACGAGGTATTCGCTCGTGACGCCGAAGCGGCCGGAGGCGACCTGCTTGATCGCGGAATTCTTCGAATCGCCGAGCTCGTTGGTCCACGTGTAGCGCTCGGGATCCTCGCCGCCTTCGCCGGTGTTGGATTTGCCGCCGATGCGGTTCATCGCGATCGCGAGCGTCTCGTGCGCTTCCTTCGAGATCGAGCCGTAGGACATCGCGCCGGTCTTGAAGCGCTTCATGATCGCCTCGGCGGGCTCGACTTCCTCGAGGGGGATCGGCGTGTTGCCGTCCTTGAACTCGAGCAGCGAACGCAGCGTGCAGAGATTCTTCGACTGGTCGTTGATGAACTTCGCGTAGTTCTGATACGCGCTCTTCGAATTCGTGCGCACCGCCTTCTGCAGCGCGTGCACGGACTCCGGCGTGAACAAATGCGCCTCGCCGCTCGCGCGCCACTGGTAGAGGCCGCCGACGGGCAGCACGTGGCCATTGACCGGCCGCTCGGGGAACGCCGCGCGGTGCCGCAGCAATACTTCCTGCGCGATGACATCGAGGCCGATGCCGCCGACGCGCGAGGGCGTCCACGTGAAGTAATGGTCGATGACATCCTGCCGCAGGCCGAGCGCTTCGAACACCTGCGCGCCGCGATACGACTGGATCGCGGAGATGCCCATCTTCGACATCACCTTGATCACGCCTTTGGCGGCGGCCTTCACGAAATTCTGGCAGGCCTTCTTGTGCTCGATGCTGGTGAGCAGGCCCTCGCGGATCATGTCGTCGATCGTCTCGAACGCCACATACGGATTGATCGCCGACGCGCCGTAGCCGATGAGCAGCGAGAAGTGATGCACCTCGCGCGCTTCGCCGGTCTCGAGCACGAGCGACACGCGCGTGCGCAGGCCTTCGCGGATGAGATAGTGGTGCAGGCCCGCGATCGCGAGCAGCGCCGGGATCGGCGCGTAATCGCGCGTGACGCCGCGGTCGGAGAGGATGATCACGTTGATCTCCTCCTCCTCGATCATGCGGCGCGCCATGACGGAGAGCTCCTCCATCGACTTCGCGAGGCCCTTCTCGCCGCGCGTGACGCGGAAGAGAATCGGCAGCACGCCGACGCGCAGGCCCGGGAGATTTGTCCGGCGGATTTTCGCGAACTCCTCGTTGGTGAGGATCGGCCACTTCAACTCGACGCGGCGGCACGCCGTCGGCTGCGGGTTGAGCAGATTGCCCTCGGAGCCGAGGCGCGTCTCCGCGGAGGTGATGATTTCCTCACGGATGCAGTCGATCGGCGGGTTCGTGACCTGCGCGAAGAGCTGCTTGAAATAATCGTAGAGCAGGCGCGGCTTGTTCGAGAGGACCGCGAGCGCGGCGTCGTTGCCCATCGAGCCGATCGCTTCGACCCCGTCGCGCGCCATCGGCGTGAGAATCACGCGCTCATCCTCGAAGGTATAACCAAACGCGATCTGCCGCTGGAGCAGCGTCTCGTGATCGGGCGTTTCGATTTTCGGCGCCTCGGGCAGATCGCTGAGGTGCACGAGATGTTCGTTGAGCCACTGGCGATACGGCTGCGCGGTCGAGATCGCGCGCTTGATCTCTTCGTCCTCGATGATGCGGCCTTCCTCCGTGTCGACGAGGAACATGCGGCCGGGCTGCAGCCGGCCCTTCTGGATCACTTGATCAGGCGGGAAATCGAGCACGCCGGCTTCGGACGCCATGACGACGAGGCCGTCCTTCGTGACATAGAAGCGCGAGGGGCGCAGGCCGTTGCGGTCGAGGATCGCGCCGATCTGCTTGCCGTCGGTGAACGCGATCGAGGCCGGGCCGTCCCACGGTTCCATCAGGCAGGAGTGATATTGGTAGAACGCGCGACGGTCGTCGTCCATCGACTCGTGGTTGGACCACGGCTCGGGGATCATCATCATCATCGCGTGCGAGAGCGGCCGGCCGGCGAGGACGAGCAGTTCGAGCGTGTTGTCGAACATCGACGAGTCGGAGCCGTTGGGGTTGATGATCGGGAGGATCTTCTTGATGTCCTCGCCGAAGAGCTCGGAAGCGAAGAGCGCCTGACGCGCGTGCATCCAATTGATGTTGCCGCGGAGCGTGTTGATTTCGCCGTTGTGCGCGAGGTAGCGGTAGGGGTGCGCGCGTTCCCAGCTGGGAAACGTGTTGGTCGAGAAACGCGAGTGGACGAGCGCGAGCGCGGTCTCCATCGCCGGGTTCTTCAGGTCGGGGAAATACTGGTCGACCTGATCCGTCGTGAGCATGCCTTTGTAGACGAGCGTCTTCATCGAGAGGCTCGCGACATACCAATACTCCGCGCCGGCGAGCGTGGAGGTGCGAATCTCGGAGTAGGCGCGCTTGCGGATGACGTAGAGCTTGCGCTCGAAGGCGAGATCGTCGGTCACATCCGGGCCGCGGCCGATGAAAACCTGGCGCATGAACGGCTCCGCGGACTTCGCGGTTTCGCCGAGCATGGTGTTGTTCGTCTTGACCGTGCGCCAGCCGAGGAAGAGCTGGCCCTCGGATTGGATGACCTGCTCGAAGCGCTCCTCGATCTTGCGGCGCACGCTCGCGTTGCGCGGCAGGTAGACGAGGCCGCAGCCGTATTGGCCGGGCTCGGGCAGCGAGATGCGCGCGGTCTTGCAGGCTTCGGCGAGAAACTTGTGCGGCATCTGGATGAGCACGCCGGCGCCGTCGCCGGTGTTCACCTCCGCGCCGCTTGCGCCGCGGTGGTCGAGATTGCGCAGCACCTGCAGGCCGTCGGAGAGAATCTTGTGCGACTTGCGCCCGTGCATATCGACGACGAAGCCGACGCCGCAGGCCTCGTGCTCGAACCACGGATCGTAGAGGCCCTGCTTCTCCGGCTGGCCGGGCGAGCGGAGGAAATTTTTTTTCGCGCCGCTCGAAGCTGGGCTGGAGGCGACCGGAGGAACGGGTGAGGTGGAGGGCGGCGTGTTCACAGATAAAAGTCGAAAGGTCGGAGAAGCGGAGCGTCGGGAAACGAAATCGGGCGGGCGGGAAGTTGTGCCTGGAGCAAAAAAAGGGCCGTTCTCGTCGTGTGCGAGAGCGGCCCGGGAGATTATTTGCGGAGTGCTCTCAGCGTAAACTTAGAAGAAGCGGATCGTTTTCGTGGCCATTTTGGCGTGCTCCTCGTCGGAGCAACCCGCGTTCGTCGGCACTTCGGCGGCCGAGTCCGTCGGTTTGACCAGATCGTTGCTGAGCAGGTAATTTTCGACTTCCTCGCCGGACACGTCCGCGAGCATCACGCCGTCGATCTCGACGCATGGCGAGAGCGGCTGGCCGGACTTCTGCACCATCTCGGCGTAGTTGTCGCGGTGGTTGATGATGTCGACGTCCTCGTAAGCGAGGCCGTATTTGCGCAGGATAGCACGGACACCATTCGACCAGCCACAAGACGGCTTGAGATAGGCTTTGATCTTCATGCGGTGACGGTATGCGGGTGCAAAAGCGGCGCAAGGTAAAGGGCAGCGTTTTCCGCAATCAAGCGCAGTTTTGAAAAATTTTGCAGCGCCGTTGTCAGAGAATCGCGGCGAAACGCAGCGATGCGAGGAAGCGCGCCGCGCCGCAAAGCCTGCGCGAGGCCAACAAAAATCCCGATCGCTTTCGCGCGCCGCCGCCTTTCGTCGCGTCTTTGCGCTTCAACAAACCCCTCGGCTCGCCTACACCCGCGCGATGAAAGTCCTCGTGACCGGCGCCGCCGGCTTCATCGGCTATCACGTCGCGCGGCGCCTCGTGGAAACGAAAAAGTGCGAGGTGCTCGGCGTGGACAACCTCGGCGACTACTACGAGGTCGCGCTCAAGCGCGCGCGCCTCGCCGAGTTGGCGAACATCGCCGAGCGCGTCGAGCCGACGGCGGGCGCGAGGATCGGCGCGCAGGGTTTCGAGACGTTTCGTTTCCTGCAGCTCGATTTTGCCGAGGCGGAAAAATTCGCCGCGCTGGTCGCGCACTTCAAACCGGACTACCTCGTCCATCTCGGCGCGCAGCCCGGCGTGCGCCACTCGATGGAAAATCCCGCGGCCTACACGCACAGCAATCTCGCGGGTTTCGCGAGCGTGCTCGAAGCGTGCCGCCGCACGCCGCCGAAACACCTCGTGTTCGCCTCGAGCAGCAGCGTCTACGGCGCGGGCGCCACGCCGCCGTTTCGCGAGGACGACAACACCGACCAGCCGATCTCGTTCTACGGCGCGACAAAGAAGGCGAACGAGCTGATGGCCCACAGCTACGCGCTCAACCACCGGCTCAACCTCACCGGCCTGCGCTTCTTCACCGTCTACGGACCGTGGGGCCGGCCGGACATGGCGCCGACGCTCTTCGCGCGCGCGATCTGCGAAGGCAAAACACTGAAGCTTTTCAACCACGGCAAAAACCTCCGCGACTTCACTTATATCGACGACATCGTCGACGGCGTCGTGAAGGTGCTGCTCTACCCTCCGGCCGGGCAATCGGGCGCGCCGCCCGCAACCGCGACAACCCGCGCGGCGGGTCTCGTGGACCCAAAAAAAACCGCCGGAGCGAACCAACCGCTGCGCCTCTTCAATCTCGGCCACCACCGCCCGGTCGAGACCGTGCTCTTCGTGAAGATGCTCGAACAACTGCTCGGCAAGCCGGCGAAGATCGAACTCCTCCCGCCGCAACCCGGCGACATGTTCGAAACCTGCGCCGATCTCACGCGCGTGCAGGCGGAGATCGGGTTCACGCCGAAAGTGTCGCTCGAGGCTGGGTTGAAGCAGTTCGTCGAGTGGTTCCGCCGTTACTACAGACTCTGATGAACGAATCCTTTTTCAACCAGCGGTTAAACGGATCGACACGGATAAAACTACCGCGGCGAGGGTTGAATCCGTGGTCATCCGTCTCGTCCGTGGTTCATTCCTTTTTCAGAATATGAAAACCGTCCTTCTCCTCTTCTGCTCGAATGTCTTCATGACCACCGCGTGGTATGGCCAGTTGCGGTTGAAGATTTTCGAAGGCAAGGCGCTCTGGCTCGTGATCCTGATGTCGTGGGGCATCGCGTTCTTCGAATATTGCCTGATGGTCCCGGCCAATCGCGCCGGTTACGCACAAGGCCTCACCGGCTACCAGCTCAAGATCATCCAGGAAGTGATCACGCTCGTGGTCTTCGTCGGCTTCGCCTGGCTCGTGCTCGGCGAAAAGCTGACGTGGAACTACGCCGTGAGCTTCGCGCTCATCTTCGCCGCGGTGTATTTCGCCGTGGCCGTGAAGCCGGGCGGCGTCCCAGCGCCGTAAACGCGTTCCGCGCTTGACGTGTTCACCTGAACACGTCAGAGCCTACTCCGTCCGTCGTTCGCTCCCTTCTTGCCTCACCGCAATCGGCGCGCACGCTGGCAAATCAAACTCCCTCACACGTTATCACTGCCCTCGAACCCGCGCCCGCCATGTCCAAAGCCGCCGCTCCCGCCCCTGCTAAATCCGCCAACGACAAACCCGTCGCTCCCGCCGCCGCGAATCCCGCGCGCGACAAGAACATCGAGCTCGCGCTCTCCTCGATCACGAAGCAGTTCGGCGAAGGCTCGATCATGCGGCTCGGCAGCAATCACAAGATGAAGGTCGAGACGCAGACCACCGGCTCGCTCGCGGTCGACCTCGCGCTCGGCGTCGGCGGCCTGCCGAAGGGCCGCATCATCGAGATCTACGGGCCGGAATCCTCGGGCAAGACGACGTTCTGCTTGAGTGTCATCGCCGAGTCGCAAAAACGCGGCGGCCTCGCCGCCTTCATCGACGTCGAGCACGCGCTCGACCCGAAATACGCCCGCGTCGTCGGCGTGAACCTCGACGACCTCCTCGTTTCCCAGCCCGATTCCGGCGAAGACGCGCTCAACATCATGGAGACGCTCATCCGCTCGAACTCGATCGACGTCATCGTCCTCGACTCCGTCGCCGCGCTCACGACCCGCGCCGAGCTCGACGGCCAGATGGGCGACGCCACCGTCGGCGCACAGGCCCGCCTCATGAGCCAGGCGATGCGCCGGCTCACCGCCGTCGTGAGCAAGACCCAATGCGTGTGCATTTTCACGAATCAGATTCGCGAGAAGATCGGCGTGATGTTCGGCAATCCCGAGACGACTTCCGGCGGCCGCGCGCTGAAATTCTTCGCCTCGATCCGCATCGACATCCGCCGTAAGGACCAGATCAAGACGCCCGAAGGCAAGGTCGTCGGCAACCGCACCAAGATCAAAGTGGTGAAGAACAAGGTCGCGCCGCCGTTCACCGAGTGCGAATTCGACATCATGTATGACGAAGGCATCTCGAAGACCGGCTCGCTCCTCGACCTCGGCCTCGAGCACAAGATTCTCGAGAAAAAAGGCGCGTGGATCGCCTACGAAGGCAACCTCATCGGCCAGGGCCGCGACGCCGCCAAGCAGGCGCTCAAGGAAAAGCCCGAGATCGCGGAAAAAATTTCGAAGGCCATCCTCGAAAAAGTAAGCGTCAAAGGCGGCGAGACCGTCACCGGCGACGCCGCGGAGTAACCCTCGCGCCGGGAACGCGACGCGAAACGTCGGCGCCCGCCCGCGATTTTGCGCTCGCGGGCGCGGCCGCACGGCTTCATCGGCGCCGGGCGTTCGCGCCGCAGCCCGCGGCCGCGGCAAACGCTAATGCGGCGAGTTAGCCGGAAATAATACGTGCAGCGGCGCGTTGCGTCCGGGCGGCGGGCAGCGTTTCCTCGCGCGTCCTCATGTCTTCGATCGCCGCACCGACCAGCCTGCCGGCGTCCGCGAACCGCCCGCGCGAGCCGCTGTTTCACGTGCGTGATCTGGCCCGCGTCTACGGCGAAGGCGAAGCTGCGGTGACCGCGCTCGCCGGCGTGGACTTCGATCTCTTCGCCGGCGAGTTGATCGTGCTGCTCGGCGCCTCGGGCAGCGGCAAATCCACGCTCCTCAACCAGCTCGGCGGCCTCGATTCGCCGACGCACGGCACCCTGCTCTATCGCGGCACCGATCTCGCCGCGTTCGACGAACCCGCGCTGACAAATTTCCGCCGCAATTCCGTCGGCTTCGTTTTCCAGGCCTACAATCTCATCCCGAGCCTCACCGCGCGGGAAAACGTCGCGCTCATCACCGAAATTTGCCGCGAACCGATGCGGCCCGAAGATGCGCTCGCTCTCGTCGATCTCTCGAATCGGCTCGATCATTTTCCCGCCCAGCTCTCCGGCGGCGAACAGCAGCGCGTCGCCATCGCGCGCGCGATCGCGAAGCGGCCGGAGGTGCTGCTCTGCGACGAACCGACCGGCGCGCTCGACGTGCACACCGGCATCACCGTGCTCGAGGCGATCGAACGCATCAACCGCGACCTCGGCACCCTCGCCGTGATCATCACGCACAACGCCATCCTCGCCGACATGGCCGACCGCGTCTTCACGCTCTCCGACGGCCGGCTCGTCAACGAGCGCCGCAATTCCGAGCGCGCCCCCGTGAAGACACTCGCCTGGTGAAAGGCGGAGGGAGGACTTAAGAATTAGGAATTAAGAATGGAAACAACCGCGCCGCGGCCACGCTCAGTGCTTTTCGTAATTCTTCCTTCTTCCTTCTCACTTCCGTCGTGCGCCTCCTCGACCGCAAACTCCTCCGCGACCTGCGCGCGCTGAAATCCCAGGCGCTCGCCGTCGCGCTCGTGATGGCCTGCGGGCTCGCGATGATGGTCACCACGCGCTCGCTCATTCTCTCGCTGGCGGCGGAGCGCGAGCAATATTACGAGCAGCACCGCTTCGCGCAGGTTTTCGCGCGGCTGAAGCGGGCGCCGCAGTCGGTGCGCGACGAGCTCGCGGCGATTCCCGGCGTGGCCGCCGTCCAGACGAGCATCGCAATCCAGGTCACGCTCGACGTGCCCGGCCTCGCGGAGCCCGCGGTCGGCCTCGTCAATTCGCTGCCCGAGCGCGGCGAAATCATTCTCAACCGGCCTTACGTGCGCACCGGCCGGCTGCCGCTCGGCGGCACCGCGCGCGGGGAGCTCGCGGTGAGCGAGGCGTTCGCCGACGCGCACGCGCTCAAGCCGGGCGCGACGCTCTCCGCGGTGCTGAACGGCCGGAAGGAAACGTTTCAGGTCTCGGGCATCGTGCTGTCGCCGGAATTCGTTTTCGAGGCGCCGCCGGGGGCGGCATTGCCGGACAACAAAACCTACGGCGTGTTCTGGATGCCCTACAAGGAGCTCGCGACGGCGTTTCAACTCTACGGCGCGTTCAACAACGTGGCGCTCACGCTCGCGCCGGGCGCCGTGGAGCCGGAGGTGATCGCGGCGGTGAATCGCGTGCTCGCGCCCTACGGCTGTCGCGGCGCGTATGGGCGCAACGATCATCCCTCGAACCGTCGCGTCGACGACGAGATCCGCGTGCTGCAGGGATTGTCGGTCGCGTTTCCGCTCGTGTTTCTGAGTGTCGCCGCGTTCATGACGAATTCGGTGATGAGCCGGCAGATCGCGCTGCAACGCGAACAGATCGCGATGCTCAAGGCGTGTGGTTTCAGCAACGCGCAGGTCGGCGCGCACTATTTCAAATTTTCCCTCGCGATCGTCGTCGTGGGCGTCGCGCTCGGCGCGACGGCGGGAATTTTTCTCGGGCACCGGCTGGTCGACATGTATCACCTGTTCTTCCGCTTTCCGCGGCTCGAGTTCCTGCTCGATACGCGCGTGCTTGTCGCCGCGATCATCGTGAGCGCACTCGCGGCTTTCCTCGGCGTCGCGGGCGCCGTGCGGCGCGCCGTGCGGCTGCCGCCGGCCGAGGCGATGCGCCCCGAGGCGCCAGCGAGCTTTCGGCCGCTCTTCGTCGAGCGGCTCGGCGTCGCGCGCTGGTTCAGCGCGTCGTTTCGCATGGCGCTGCGCAACATCCGGCGCCGCCCGGTCCGCAGCGCGTTGACCTGCCTCGCGCTGGCGCTCGCGACGGGAATTCTGATCGTGCCGAATTCGTTTCGCGACGGCATCGCCTACGTGATCGATTTTCAGTGGGACATCGTGCAGCGGCAAACGGTGACGCTCTCGCTCGTCGAGCCCCAGGCCGCGCGCGCCATCGCGGATTTCAAGCACCTGCCGGGCGTCGTGCACGCCGAGCCGTTTCGTTTCGTGCCGGTCGAGCTGCGCGCCGGCCCGATCACGCGGCGGCTGATAATCCAGGGCCTGCCGGAGCACGGCACGCTCAGCCGCGTCATCGACGCGCAGCCGCAGCAGCTCACGTTGCCGGCGCGCGGCATCGTGATGTCGGCGAAACTCGCCGAGGTGCTGCGCGTGCGGCCGGGCGACGAAGTCGTCGCGCGCGTGCTCGAGGGCGAGGAGCGCGAAATCACGGTGCCGATCGTCGGGCTCGCCGAGGATTTCGCCGGCACGGCGGCTTACATGGAGCTGCACGCGCTCAACCGGTTGCTGCTCGAGGGCGACCGGATCAATGGCGCGCACGTCGTCGTCGCGGCCGGTCAATGGCGCGCGTTTCTCGACGCGGTGAAGGCCACACCGCAGATTTCCGGCTGCGTGATCAAGGACTCGCTGCGCGATGGATTTCGAAAAACCACGGCGCAAAGCATCGGCCTGCTGCAGAAAATGTATATGATGTTCGCCGTGATCGTCGCCTTCGGGATCATCTACAACAGCGCGCGGATTTCGCTGAGCGAACGGGCGCGCGAGCTCGCGACGTTGCGCGTGCTCGGCTTCACGCGCGGCGAAGTCGGCGCGGTGCTCGTCGGCGAGCTTGTGCTGCTCACCTCGGCCGCGTTGCCGCTCGGGCTCGCGCTCGGCTCGGGTTTCGCGCGCGGCATCCTGAAAGCCGTCAACACCGAGACGGTGCGGCTGCCGCTCGTGCTCACGCCGGCGAATTATGCCTTTGCGGTGCTGGTCGTCGCGGTGGCGTCGGCCTTGTCGGCGTTGTTCGCCGCGCGCAAGCTGGCCGAGATCGATCTCGTCAGCGCGCTCAAGGCACTCGATTGAGCCCTCTTGTTTCGCATGCAAACCGCTCCCCTGCCCTCCGCTCGTGCGAGGAATAAAACTGCGCCGACGTGGCGCCGGCGCCTGCCGCTGCTCGGCGGCGGATTGCTTGTGGCGTTGATCGCGATCGGCCTGTGGCCGCGGGCGTTGCCGGTGGAATCGGCCATCGTCAGCCGCGGGGCGCTCGTCGTGACGGTCGACGAGGAAGGCATGACGCGCGTGAAGCATCGCTACGTCGTGTCCGCGCCGGTCGCGGGGCAACTGCGGCGGATCGACTGGAAGGCGGGCGCGGAAGTCGAGGCGGGAAAAACCGCGCTCGCCGTGCTCGAGACGAGCGGCGCGGATTTTCTGGACGCGCGCACGCAGGCGCAGGCCGAGGCGCGCGTGCGCACCGCCGAGGCGAATCGCGAGGCGGCGGCGGCCCAGCGCACCCGCGCGCTCGCGGCGGAAAAGATGTTCGCGGCGGAATTCGAGCGCGCGCAGCGGTTGCGAAAAGACGCGGTGTTGTCGGCGCAGGAATTTGACGCGGCCCAAATGCACGCGGTCACGAGCGAACAGGACGCGCGCGCGGCGGAGTTTGCGCTGAAGGTGGCGGAATTCGAGCTGGAGCAGGCGCGTGCGCTCGTCACGCGCGGCGAGTCCGCGGCCGCGAGTGCGGAGCCGCTCGTCGTCACTTCACCGATCAGCGGGCGGTTGCTGCGCGTGCTGCAGGAAAGCGGGCGCGTCGTGCCCGCGGGATTTCCGCTGATGGAAGTCGGCGACCCGGCGGACTTGGAAGTGCGGATCGAAGTGCTCTCGCGCGATGGCGTCGCGATCCGGCCTGGCGCGCGCGTGCTGCTCGAGCAATGGGGCGGCCCGGAGCCGTTGGTCGCACGCGTGCGGCTGGTCGAGCCTTCGGCATTCACGAAAATTTCGGCGCTCGGCGTGGAAGAGCAGCGCGTCTACGTGATCGCGGATTTCGTCGATCCGCCGGAAAAACGCGCGGCTCTCGGTGACAGCTACCGCGTCGAGGCGCGCATCGTGACGTGGGAAAATCCCTCGGCACTGCGGGCGCCCGCCGGAGCGTTGTTTCAACACGGCGACGCGTGGCAGGTTTTCGTCATTGCGAGTGGCCGCGCGCAGCTTCGCACCGTGAAGATCGGCCACACCAACGGCGTGCAGACCGAGATCGTCGAGGGCCTGGCCGAGGGAGAACGCGTCGTGGTTTATCCGGGCGATCGTGTGACCGATGGCACGCGCGTCACCCCGCTGACCATCGACGCACGCTGACGAGGCGACCGGCCGGCCCGCGGCTGCGGCTCGCGGCGGCAGGTCGCGTGGTCGAGTCGGGTTGATCGGCGTCGGACTCCCAATCCGGGGTGCGGTGCGATCCATGCACCGCGGTTTGACTTGGCGCCGCGAGGCCGAAAGCGTGGCGGGTTACCGACATGCCGCGCCATCTCGACACCATCGCCGCGCTCGCGACGCCCGCAGGCACCGCTGCGCTCGCGATCCTTCGAATAAGTGGTCCGGATACGGCACGGCTGGCGCAGGAAATCGGAGCGGAAGCGCCGGCGGCACGGAGGGCGCGGCATGTGGATTACCGCGACCGGACTGGCGTGTTGCTGGATGATGTCGTGCTCACGTTTTTCGCCGGCCCGCGCTCCTACACCGGCGAGGATGCGCTGGAGATTTCGTGTCACGGCAATCCTTTCATCGCGCAGAAAATTCTGGAGGACTTGTTCGCGCGCGGCTGCCGGCCGGCCGAGCCGGGCGAGTTTACCCAACGGGCATTTCTGAACGGGCGGATCGATCTCAGCCAGGCGGAGGCGGTGATGGATGTCATTCACGCCCGCAGCGAACGGGCGCTCGCCGCAGCACAACAGCAGCTTCGGGGCGCGCTTGGGCGGAAGATGAACGACCTGGTGGAAACGCTGCTCGGCGTGCTTGCGCGGGTGGAAGCCTACATCGATTTTCCCGAGGAGGATCTGCCACCAGCGGATCGTGATCTCGCGAAACGGGAGATCGAGCGGCTGGCGCAGGAAACCGGCCGACTGCTGGCGACCAGCCATTACGGGGAACTATTGCGCGATGGGATCAAAACCGTGATCGCGGGCGCACCCAACGTGGGCAAAAGCAGCCTGCTCAACCGGCTGGTTGGCCGAGATCGCGCGCTCGTGAGCGCCGAGCCAGGCACAACCCGCGATTTCATCGAGGAGCGGATTATCGTCGGGCCGCATTGCGTCCGCCTCATCGACACCGCCGGGTGGAATCCCTCTCCCACTCCGCTCGAGAAACTCGGCATGGATAAGACGCTCGAGCGGATCGCGGAGGCCGACCTCGTGCTGCTCGTGCTCGACGCGGGTGCGACCGAACGCGCGCCGCCCGACGACATTCTTTCTCGGATACAAAGTCGCCCCACGCTCGTCGTCCTGAACAAAATCGATCTCTGCCCCAATGGCGTGGACGTCGTCCGCATCCCGGGCAAGCCGGCCCTACCCGTCTCCGCGCGGAGT
This sequence comes from Opitutaceae bacterium, assembly GCA_035545575.1. Taxonomy (GTDB): domain Bacteria; phylum Verrucomicrobiota; class Verrucomicrobiia; order Opitutales; family Opitutaceae; genus ER46. The sequence continues at coordinate 14,290 of DASZYB010000059.1, forward strand.
GGCGCGGGCATCGACGAACTGCGGAACGCGATCGTGGAGTGCGCGGAAACATTCCGGCAGGAACTCGGCGTTGAAATCATCGCCGTGAATGCCCGGCATGCCCAAGCGCTGCGCGACGTCGGCGGGGCGTTGCAACGAGCGCTCACCCTTCTTGGCGAGAACGGGTCGATCGAATTGTTGGCGAGCGAACTACGGGAGGCTTTGGTCGCGATGGGCGAGATTGTGGGAAGAGTGGACAACGAGCGGATGCTCGACCAATTGTTCGCCTGTTTTTGTATTGGGAAATAGTTGATCCCGAAGACCTAGACTTGTAGTTGATGATTAATGATTTATATTACGACGTCATTATATGTGGCGCCGGACACGCTGGCGTAGAGGCAGCGTTGGCGGCCTCTCGAACGGGAGCCTCTACCCTACTCCTCACCGGCAATATCGATACGATTGCCCAAATGAGCTGCAACCCCGCAATCGGGGGCCAGGCGAAGGGCCAGATTGTTCGCGAGATCGACGCGCTGGGCGGCGAGATGGCTATCAATACAGACGTAACGGGCATACAATTCCGTTTATTAAACGAATCGAAAGGCCCCGCCGTCCAGTCGCCGCGGGCGCAATGCGACAAGAAGGCCTATCAATTCCGGATGAAGCATACCTTGGAGTTGCAGGAAAATCTCACCATTTTTCAGGCAACGGTGACCGAGCTCGTGGTGGAGCGCGGCAAAGTTGTGGGTTGTCGAACGAATCTGGATTTGGAATTTCGGGCGCGAACCGTCGTAGTCACGACAGGGACATTTCTGCGGGGGCTTATGCACATCGGGCAGAATAGAAATGAGGGAGGGAGACTGGGGGATTTTGCGGCGAAAACCCTTTCTGCAAGCCTGCAAAACGCGGGCATCGAGCTACGCCGCCTAAAAACCGGAACCCCGCCCAGGCTCTTAGGGAGGAGCCTGGATTTCACAAAAATGGAAGAGCAAAAGGGCGATCAAGAGCCCACGCTTTTCGCATTTCACGATACGCGGGAAGACAGTGACCTGTTCCACGTAGAACAGCCGGGGGCGCGCCGCCTCGGGTGGTTGCCCGGTTGTGAACAAGTTTCGTGCTGGATGACCTACACCACTCCCGAGACCGCACGGATGGTGCGAGAAAATCTCCATTTGTCTGCGCTCTACGGCGGAATGATAGAAGGCGTTGGACCAAGGTATTGCCCAAGCATTGAAGATAAATTCGTGCGCTTTGCAGACAAACCAAGACATCTTCTTTTCTTAGAACCAGAGGGGCGAGGAACCAACGAATTTTATGTGAATGGGTTGTCAACAAGTCTCCCGTTCGACGTCCAACTCAAGCTGGTGCGAAGCGTTCTTGGTTTGGAAAACTCGGTGATTCTCCGACCCGCTTATGCGGTTGAGTATGATTTCGCCCCTCCCACCCAGTTATCGCCAACGTTGGAATCGAAGAAGGTCGAAGGCCTCTTCTTCGCGGGCCAGATCAATGGAACTTCGGGTTACGAGGAGGCCGCAGGGCAGGGGCTCGTCGCTGGCGTCAATGCCGCCAACAAAGCCAAGGGAAAGGCCCCTCTCGTCATTGGGCGCCACGAGGGATACATTGGAGTCCTCATCGACGACTTGGTCACCAAAGGGACGAATGAGCCCTATCGTATGTTTACAAGTCGGGCTGAACATCGCCTACTCTTCAACCACGGCTCCGCCGAACTTCGCCTGTCGGATCACGCGAGCAGACACGGACTGATTTCGTCCAAGCGCGCAGGTCGAATCGAACAAAAACACCGTCGGATCGTGGAGTGGGTTAAGCGACTTGAAGGGGAGCGAGGCCCGGCCGGAACATGGGCCGACCGAGTCCGGCGCGACCGCAACACTTCGCAATTGCCACCTGACTTTTTTGCTGAATCCAAAGAGGTGCGAGATGAAGTTCTTTATCGAGTCGCATACTCCGGCTACCTCGCGCGGGAAGAAAAGCAGATCGAAAAGCTTTCCCATATCGAAAAGATTAGACTTCATGATTCTCTTAACTATTTAGAAATAAAAGGATTAACTAAAGAAAGCGCCCAAAAACTTACGCAAGTTCGCCCGGCAACCCTCGGGCAGGCGAGCCGGATTAGCGGCGTAAGTCCGGCCGATATAAGTATCCTGATGATCAATGTGGAAGCGAGTAGGGGACGCGACCGCTGAACCAGTCGTGAATCCTATCACTTCGCCAGTTCCTCTGTCTTCTCGCTACGCAACCGTCATCGAGGAGCGGCTGCACGCTCTCCGAATTCAAACCGACCACATCATTCCAAGGCGAGGCCCATTCGTTTTGGAGATTGGCTCGGGTCACGGACATTTCCTCACCGCCTATGCTGCGGCTCATCCGAAAAAGATCTGTGTTGGGATCGACTTGGTGGGGGAACGTGTCGCCCGAGCGACCCGCAAACGCGACCGTGCCGCTCTCCCTAATCTGCATTTTGTTCGCGCCGACGCGCGGCTCTTTCTCGAATCCCTTCGCGCCGACGCTCGAATCGCCGCGGTTTTCATCCTTTTCCCCGACCCCTGGCCCAAGCTCCGCCATCACAAGCACCGCATTCTCCAGCCATCGTTTCTGGAAACGCTGGCCCGCCAAGCCACCCCAGAATGTCGGCTCTATTTTCGCACCGACTTCGATCCTTACTTCGATGAGGCCCGCGCAATTCTCGCGGCTTGTCCCAATTGGCGCCTCGCCGATGAGCCCTGGCCCTTCGAATTCGTAACCGTATTCCAGCAACGAGCGCCGAGCTTCCGTTCGTTTGTCGCCCGTCACATCTCATAAGCTGCAACACCGGAAAAAGCGCCGCGGCTAATTTGTCCGCGTCGCGCGCGCCACCGGTCATTTCAGAGGTTGACGGAGGAGAAGACGACCGCCTTTCTCTTCCGTTCGCGCCCCGCTCCTCCATCGTTCGCACGCATGACTCGTGTCCTCAAATTTGCGCTTTTCGCCGCCTCGCTGATGGCGGGCGTATCCGCGTTTGCCGCTGAACACGAAGGCGTTTCGCCCAGCGCGGAAAAGCTGATGGGCGAACACGGCCTCATCACCAACAGCATGGTGACGAGCTGGGTCGTGGCCGTCGTCGTGATTATTCTCGTGCGTCTCGCGGTTCGCAAACCGCGCCTCGTGCCCACGCGCGGCCAGGCAGTCGTCGAAGGTTTCCTGCAGGGCGTGATCGACCTCACGGCGCCGATCGTCGGTCAACGCGTCGCCAAACCCGTCCTGCCGCTCCTGATCGCGTTGTTCACCTACATCCTCACGCAAAACTGGAGCGGGCTCTTCCCCGGCGTCGGCACCGTTTACGTGAAAGGCGCCGGCGGTTCATGGATGGAGTTCGTCCGCCCCGGCAACGCCGACCTCAACAGCACGCTCGCCCTCGCGCTCGTCGCCACCGCCTGCTGGTTTTATTTCATCACGCGCTACGCGGGGCTCGGTTTCGTGGTGAAAGATCTCTTTGGCAACAAAGCCGACCGTGCCGAAGTGCCCGCCTATATTTACTTCCCGTTGTTCGCCGTGTTTTTCGCGGTCGGCGTCATCGAAGTGATCTCGATTCTCGTCCGCCCGATTTCGCTTTCGCTGCGACTGTTCGGCAATGTCTTCGGCGGTGAGAACCTGCTCCACGCGATGTCTTCCATCACCCGGTGGGGCCTGCCGATTCCCTTCTATTTCCTCGAGCTCCTGATCGGCTTTGTGCAGGCGCTGGTGTTCGTGCTGCTCGTCAGCGTCTACATCGGCCTGATCTGCAACCACGGCGACGATCATGGCAGCGACCACGGTCACGGCCACGAGCCCGCGGCGCATTGACGACTTTCCCGCCGGGACCGTGCCAAGCGTGCGGACGGCGGCACTCCAACCACAAAAAACCAACATCACCATGACACACCTCCTCGCGGAAATGACCGGCAGCATCCACGTCGCGTTCGGCTGTTTCGCCGCCGCCATCGGCGTCGGCCTCGTCGGCGCCAAGGCCGTCGAAGGCGTCGGCCGCAATCCCGGCGCTTCCGGCAAGATCCTTGTCCAGTCGATCATCGGCATGGCGCTGGCCGAAGCGGTCGCGTTCTATTCCATCTTCCTCGTCAAGTAACGCCTGCCCCTTCCCGCACCCGATTCTCCATCGGGTGCGACTATTTTTCGCTGGTTCATCATGCTCTCGCCCCTGCTTATCCTCGCTGAAGCGGCCGGCCGCGTGCCCGAAGCCGCCGCCGACAGCGGCATCACCCAAATCACCGACCGCTTCGGCCTCAACGTGCCGGCGGTCCTCGCTCAGATTCTGAGCTTCGCGGTGGTCGCGTTCGTCCTCTGGCGCTTTGCGTTCAAGCCCGTCCTCGCCACCATCGAGGAGCGCCAGCACAAGATCGACTCCGGCCTCAAATACGCCGAAGCGATGCAGGCCAAGCTCGCCGCCACGCAGGAGGAGACCGCCGCCATCATCAAGAAAGCCCAGGTCGACGCCACGCGCATCGTCGACGAAGCACGCAAGACCGCGAAGGAATTCCTCGATAAGCAGACGCAGGAAGCCACGGCGAAGACCAACGATCTGTTCGCCAAGGGCCAGCAGGCCATCGAGCTCGAGCACAAGAAAATGCTCGCCGATGCGCGCAGCGAGATCGCCCGGCTCGTCGTGCTCACCACCGAGCGCGTCCTCGCGAAAAAATTGAGCGACGCCGACCGCGCCGCCTACAACGACACCGCCGCGCGCGAGCTCAGCAACGTCTGAGCCGCACCCCGCCTTCACGCTTCTCCTCGCGCATGGCTTCCGCCGCGAAACAAGTCCAGCAGCTCGCCCGGCAGTTTTTCCAGCTCAGCTTCGAGCAGGGCGCGCTCTCGCCCGAGCGCGTCGCCGGCGTGCTCGCCTACGTCGAGAAGCACCGCCCCGCGCGCGTCGTCGCCGTCCTCAAGGCCTACCAGCGCCTCGTCGCCGCCGAGATCGCCCGCAATCGCGCCATCGTCGAGCACGCCGGCGCGCTCGGCGAGCCCATCCTCGCGAGTATCACCGCCGCCATGACGAAGAAATACGGCCGCCCGATCGCCGGCGTCGCGCAGCGCAACGACGCGCTCCTCGCCGGCCTGCGCGTGCGCGTCGGCGACGACATTTACGAATCCTCCGTGGCCAGTCAGCTCGCGGCCCTCGCGGCGGCGGTCTGATCTTTTTACCTCCGTTCCCCAACCCTCTCTTTCGCGATGAGCACCGTCCTCGAACAAATTGAACAACAGATCGCCAAGCTCTCGACCAAGGCGGTCAAGAAAAACACCGGCACCATCCGCTCGGTCGCCGACGGCGTCGCCAAAATCGACGGCCTCTCGGACGTGATGTATAATGAGATGGTGCAGTTCCCGGGCGGCGCCACGGGCATCGCCCTCAACCTCGAGGAAGACGAGGTCGGCTGCGTCGTGCTCGGCGACGTCTCGCAGCTCAAGGAAGGCGACGAAGTCCAGACCACCGGCCGGCTCCTCTCCGTGCCCGTCGGCAAGGCGCTGCTCGGCCGCGCGGTCGACGCGCTCGGCCATCCGATCGATGGCAAGGGCCCGATCGCCGCGACCGAATTTTACCCCGTCGAAAAAATCGCGCCCGGCATCATCGTCCGCAAATCCGTCTCGCAGCCGCTCTTCACCGGCATCATGGCGATCGACTCGATGATCCCGATCGGCCGCGGCCAGCGCGAGCTGATCATCGGCGACCGCGGCACCGGCAAGACGACCATCGCGATCGACACGATCATCAACCAGGGCAAGATCAACAAGGTCGGCCTCGCGAGCGGCGATAAAAACTTCCGCCCGGTCTACTCCATCTACGTCGCGGTCGGGCAGAAAAATTCCAACGTCGTCCGCACGATCGCCGCGCTCGAAGCCGCCGGCGCCCTCGAATATACGATCATCGTCGCCGCCACCGCCGCCGACAATCCGGCGAACCAATATCTCGCGCCTTACTCCGGCGCCGCGATGGGCGAGTGGTTCATGGAAAATGGCATGGATGCGCTGATCGTCTACGACGATCTCTCCAAGCACGCCGTCGCGTATCGCCAGATTTCGCTGATCCTGAAGCGTCCGTCCGGCCGCGAGGCGTATCCGGGCGACGTGTTTTATCTGCATTCGCGCCTGCTCGAGCGCTCGGCGCGCCTCGAAGGCAAAGGCTCGCTCACCGCGCTGCCGATCATCGAGACGCTCGCGGGCGACGTCTCCGCTTACATTCCGACGAACGTCATCTCGATCACCGACGGCCAGATCTTCCTCGAGACCGATCTCTTCAACCAAGGCATCCGCCCCGCCGTGTCCGTCGGCCTTTCCGTTTCGCGCGTCGGCTCCGCAGCGCAGATCAAGGCGACGAAGCAGGTCGGCGGCAAACTGAAGGGCGAGCTGGCGCAGTTCCGCGAGCTCGCGGCCTTCGCGCAGTTCGGCTCCGACCTCGATGCGAAGACGAAGGCCCAGCTCGAGCGCGGCTCGCGCATCGTCGAGTTGTTCAAGCAGCCCGCGTTCAATCCGCTGCCGATCGAGCTGCAGGTCGCCGTGCTCTTCGCGATGCAGAAGAGTTTCTTCGACCCGGTCGACGTGAAGAAAGTCGTCGAGGCCGCCGCGTCGTTGAAACAGTTCTTCACCACGCGCAAGGACGCGCTGCTCACGGAAATTCGCACGAAGGCCGCGCTCGACAAGGAGCTCGAGGCGAAACTGCAGGCCGCGTGCGACGAATGGAAGGCGAGCTACAGCAGCTGATGTAATTTTGGATTTCGATTCTCGATCTTCGAGGGCCGCGGAGTGCGGAGCTCGAAATCGAAAATCGGGAATCAAAAATCGAAAATATCTCGATGCCTTCCACCCGCGACATCCGCCGGCGCATCAAGTCGGTCAAGAACACCCGCCAGATCACGAAGGCGATGGAGTTGGTCGCCGCTTCGAAGATGAAGAAGGCGCAGCAGGCGGCGCTCGCCGGCCGGCCTTACATCCAGCTCATGGCGCGCATGCTCGCGGCGCTCGCGAATCGCGTCGAGGAATCGCAGCACGCGTTTCTCGTGCAGCGGCCGGTGAAGACGCGCGGCATTCTGCTCGTCACGACCGACAAGGGCCTCGCCGGTCCGCTCAATGCGAATCTCTTCAAGCTCGTCGGCGAAGTGAAGACGCCGGCGAAATTCTACGTGATCGGCCGCAAGGGCGCGCAATTCATCGCGCGCACGAAGCGCGACATGGTCGCCGATTTCCAGGTGAGCGATCGCGTCGCTTTCAACGAAGTGAAAGTCGCCGCCGAGTTCATGGTGCAGCAGTTTCTCGAAGGCGTGATCGACACGATCGAGGTCATCTATCCGCGCTTCAAGAACACGCTGGTGCAGGAATCCGTCGTGCGTCCCGTGCTGCCGCTCGGCAATCTCAAGGACTTCGTCGCCAGTGCGCGCGCGGACGCCGGCGGCGATGCGCACGTGCAGGCCGACGATCGCGAGATCCTCTTCGAGCCGAACGCCACGCAGGTGCTCGAAGCGCTGCTGCCATTCTACGTCAACCGCCACATCTATCAGCTCGTCATGTCCGCGAAGGCCTCGGAGCACAGCGCGCGCATGGTCGCGATGAAGACCGCGAAGGACAACGCCACGAAACTGCTCGGCGATCTCACGCTCGAATACAACAAGGCCCGCCAGGCCGGCATCACGCAGGAAATCCTCGAGATCGCCGCCGCGCAGTTTGCCTCGAGCTGAGGCGAGCAAACGCCCGCAAAACGCGAACACTCGAATTCAAAACCAAACCGTCGATCCCTTCGCGTTTCTGCGCGTGGATCGGCGGGAGAAAAAATCCCTTTCCAAATGAACACCGGCAAAATCGTCCAAGTCATCGGCCCCGTCGTCGACGTTCAGTTTCCCGAAAATTCCATCCCGCCCATCCTGCAGGCGCTGACGGTGGAGTTCACCGCCGCCGGGAAGAAGGAGTTTCTCACGCTCGAAATTCAGCAGCACCTCGGCGCCGGCGTCACGCGCGCGATCGCGATGTCGTCCTCTGAAGGCCTCGTGCGCGGCATGACCGTCGTCGACACGGGCGCGCCGATTTCCGTGCCGGTGGGCGAGGGCGTGCTCGGTCGCATCTTCGACGTCACGGGCAAGACCGTCGACGGCAAGGGCCCGGTGAAATTCGAAAAGAAATATCCGATCCACCGCGCCGCGCCGACGCTCGTCGACCAGGAGACGAAGGCGAACATCCTCGAGACCGGCATCAAGGTCATCGACCTCATCTGCCCGTTCGTAAAGGGCGGCAAGGTCGGCGCGTTCGGCGGCGCCGGCGTCGGCAAGACGGTCGTGATCATGGAACTGATCAACAACATCGCGAAGGCGCACGGCGGCTACTCGGTGTTCGCCGGAGTGGGCGAGCGCTCGCGCGAGGGCAACGATCTCTACCACGAAATGTCCGAGGCCGGCGTCATCGATCAGAAGGATCTTTCGAAATCGAAGGTCGCGCTCGTCTACGGCCAGATGAACGAGCCGCCGGGCGCGCGCATGCGCGTGGCGCTCTCGGCGCTCGCGATGACGGAGTATTTCCGCGACGAGAAGAACCAGGACGTGCTGCTCTTCATCGATAATATTTTCCGCTTCTCGCAAGCCGGCTCCGAAGTGTCCGCGCTGCTCGGCCGCTCGCCGTCCGCGGTCGGTTACCAGCCGACGCTCGCGAACGAGATGGGCATCCTGCAGGAGCGCATCACGTCGACGAAGAAGGGCTCGATCACGTCGTTCCAGGCCGTCTACGTGCCCGCGGACGATCTCACCGACCCGGCGCCGGCGAATACGTTCGCGCACCTCGATTCGACCATCGTGCTCGAGCGCTCCATCGCCGAGCTCGGCATTTATCCGGCGGTCGATCCGCTCGCTTCGACGTCAAAGGCGCTCGCCGCCGACATCGTCGGCGAGGAACACTATCGCATCGCCCGCGAAGTGCAGCGCGTGCTGCAACGTTACAAGGATCTCCAGGACATCATCGCGATTCTCGGCCTCGACGAGCTCTCGCCCGAGGACAAGGTCACTGTCTATCGCGCGCGCAAAATCCAGCGCTTCCTCTCGCAACCGTTCGCAGTCGCGGAAGTTTTCACCGGCACGCCCGGCAAATACGTCTCCGTCAAGGACACCGTCCGCGGCTTCAAGATGATCCTCGACGGCCAGCTCGATGACGTCACGGAAGGCGATTTCTACATGAAGGGCGGCATCGACGAAGTGCTCGCCGCCGCGAAGAAGCAATAAGCGATCAAGAAGCGTAAGCGGTGTAAGAAGAGTAAGCCACGGGCAGCTACACCTCCTACTCATCTTACTCCTCTTCCACCTCCTTCACGAAATGCCTCTCACGCTCGAAATCGTCACTCCTGAAGCGCGGGTCTACTCCGACACGATCGACACCGTCGTCATCCCGACGACGGAAGGCGAAGTCGGCATCTTGCCCGGCCACATCCCGCTTTTGACTCAGATCGAAAACGGCGAGCTGCGCGTCACGAAAAACGGTCAGACGCAGTGGCTCGCGGTCAGCGGCGGTTTCGTGGAAGTGGAAAGCGACCGCGTGCATGTGCTCGCCGAGCAGGCGATCACGGAAGAAAAAATCGACGAGAAGACGGTCGAAGATGCCTTGAAGCGGGCCGAGCAGCAGCTTCGCGATGCGGCGCACCTCGATCCGCAGGAATACGAGCACTTGCAGAGCCTCGTGCGCTACTCCGGCGTGCAGCTCGCCCTCAAGCGCCGCCGGCGCTGAGCGAAGTTCCTCGTCTCTGATCGGCGGCTCGGTTCGTCCCGCCGCAACTTGGAGCTGCGGCGCACCCGCCCCGGCTGTTTTCACGAATAAACGCGGCGCGAGCGCTGCGTCGCCGTCAAACTTTCCCGCTAACTCGACGCGGAAGAGCAGCTTCGACGACGCACGGCCTACACAAACACGACGCACGGCGCGAAGTGGACCGCCAACTTTGCGCGGATCGCCAACTTTGCGCAGATTTGGCTAAGAGATGCGGCGACCCTATCCGTGCAGTGCGATAGCTTGGCGGCACGCCCATGCAAATTCCCACGACGGCCGACCGTTTTTCTTGCTCATCCGTTGAAACCGAGTCTCAGTATGGTTCCTCCACCGCTGAGATGAATCGTTCCGCACCGAAGATCCTTCTGCCACTCTGCCAGCTTCCGGCGGGTTCGATCGGTTGCGTGCGACAGCTCACCGGCGGCTCGGATTTTTGCCAGCGCGTGCGTGAGATGGGTTTTGGCGAATCCGCCTACGTCACGAAAATCGGCGGCTCAGGCCCGTTTCTTTGCCAGGTCAACGGCACCCGCATCGCGCTCAGCCACGGCGCGGCGAAACAAATCATCGTCGAACCGCAGACGCGGCGTTGAGCGCCCGCTGCTTTCGTCCGTCGCCGCATGAAACTGTCCGAACTCGCCGTCGGCGCGTCCGCCGTCGTCCGTGAATTTCCGAAAGCCGGCGCCGCCTTTCTCCGGCTGCGCGAGATGGGCCTGCTCGCCGGCACGCGCGTGACGCTCGTCCGCACCGCGCCGCTCGGCGATCCGCTCGAAATCAAGGTGCGCGGTTATCATCTCACGTTGCGCAAATCCGAAGCCGAACACGTGCTCGTCGAACCGGCCGCCTGACATGCCGCTGCCCGCGCACATCGCTTCCGCGCCCGTCTCGGCCTCGACGCGCTCGCCCGTCTACGCGCTGGTCGGCAATCCGAATTGCGGCAAGAGCACGCTCTTCAACGCGCTCACCGGCCTCAAACAAAAGGTCGGCAACTATCCCGGCGTCACCGTCGAGAAAAAAGTCGGCACCGCCTACTCGCAGCACGGCCAGCCGATCACCGTGATCGATCTTCCGGGCGCGTATTCGCTCGCCGCGCGCTCGCCCGACGAAGCCGTCACGCGCGACGTGCTCCTCGGCCGCCGCGCCGACACGCCGATGCCGGACCGCATTCTCTGCATCGTCGACGCGACGAATCTCGAGCGAAACCTCTATCTCGTTCACCAGATTCTCGATCTCGGCCGGCCGCTGATCGTCGTCCTCAACATGATGGACCTCGCCGCGCAATCCGGGCTCAACGTCCGCGTCGCGCGCCTCGAACACGAGCTCGGCGTGCCGGTGATTCCCTGCGAAGCGGTCAACGGCAAGGGCATCATCGAGCTCAAGCTCGCGATGAGCCGCGCCGATCTGCCGCTCTCGCGCCACGCGTGGGACGTCCCCGCGCCGATCGCGCCCGCCGTCGCGGAATTGCAGGCCTCGCTCACCGCGAACGACGGCAAACCGCCGCTGATCGCGCGCGCCGAGGCGCTGCTGTTGCTCACCGATCCCGATTCGGTGCGCGTCGCCGGATCGACGCCGCTGCACGCGCGCACGCACGAAATTCTCCGCGGCTGGCAGGAACGCTGGGAAGGCGAGGGGACCGACTGGGCCGGCACGCTCATCAATTCGCGCTACGATGCCATCGGTCGCATCGCGGGCGAAGTCGTGCTGCGCGACGGCGCCACCGGCCCGAACGCCTCCGACAAAATCGATGCCGTCGTCACGCATCCGGTCTGGGGCTGGCTCACGCTCGGCGCGATCATGACGCTGCTTTTCCTGAGCATCTTCACGTTTGCCGAGGCGCCGATGAACTGGATCGACGACCAGACCGCCGCGCTCGCGACGTGGGTGAAGCACACGATGGCCGCCGGCGACCTGCGCGACTTGATTACCGACGGCGTGGTCGGCGGCCTGGGCGGCGTGATAAAATTTCTGCCGCAGATTTTGATCCTGTTTTTCTTCATCGGGCTGCTCGAAAACACCGGCTACATGGCGCGCGCCGCGTTCATCATGGACCGCCTGATGAGCCGCGTCGGCCTCAACGGCAAAAGTTTCATCCCGCTCCTCAGCTCCTACGCCTGCGCGATTCCCGGCATCATGGCCACGCGCACGATCGAGGAGCCAAAGGATCGTCTCGTGACGATCCTCGTCGCGCCGCTGATGAGCTGCTCCGCGCGCCTGCCGGTTTATCTGCTGATGATCGCCGCACTGATGCCGACGGGCCACGTGTCGCTCGGCGCGAAGGTCGGGCTGATGCTGCTCATGTATTTTCTCGGGACGTTCGGCGCGTTCGGTTTCGCGTGGCTTTTCAAACGCACGCTGCTCAAGGGCGAGCCGCCGGTGATGATCATGGAGCTGCCGCCGTATCATCTGCCGCGCGTGAAGGACGTCGTGCTGCACATGATCGAGCGCGCATGGATTTTTCTCCGCCGCGCCGGCACCGTGATTCTCGGCATCAGCATCGTGCTGTGGTTTCTCTCGGCGTATCCGAAAGCGCCCGCCGGCGCCACGCCGACGCAGCAACTCGCCCAGAGCTTCGCCGGCCGCGCCGGCCACGCGCTGCAGCCCGCGATCAAGCCGCTCGGCTTCGACTGGCAGATCGGCATCGGCCTCATCAGTTCGTTCGCGGCGCGCGAAGTTTTCGTCTCGACGATGGGCGTCGTCTTCAACGCCGAGACGAACGACACGCAGGACACCACGCCGCTGCGCCAGGCGATGCTCGCCGCCCGCTGGCCCGACGGCCGCGCGCTCTTCACGCCGCTCGTGTGTCTCACGTTGATGCTGTTCTACGTTTTCGCGATGCAGTGCATGAGCACGGTCGCCGTCGTGAAACGCGAAACGAATTCCTGGCGCTGGCCGCTCTTCCAAATCGGCTACATGACTGGCACCGCGTGGATCGTGTGCTTCATTGTCTACCAGGCCGGCCGCGCGCTCGGCTTCTGATCCGCCGATGTCCTCCTCGTTTCAAACCATCGCCGCCCTCGGCATCGTCGCGCTCGCCGCGGGTTGGCTGCTCGCGCGCGCGATCGCGAAGCGGAAAAATCCCGGCTGCGGTGGCGATTGCGGCGCCGTCAGTCCGGAAATGAAACGCCTGCAGGCGCGGCTCAAGCGCCAGCCGTAGCCAGCGCGCCGCCGCGCGCCCGCGCGATCGGCAGCACGCCGAACGCCGCGATCATGCACAACGCGCCCGCGCCCACGAAAGCCGGCGCATAGCTGCCAAAACCCGTGCGCAACGCGCCCGCCGCATACGCCGCGCACGCCGCGCCGATCTGGTGGCTCGCGACGATCCAGCCGAAGACGATGCTCGCCTTCTCGCGGCCAAACACGTCGCCCGTCAACCGCACCGTGGGCGGCACCGTCGCGATCCAGTCGAGCCCGTAGAACACCGCGAACACGCCGAGTCCCGCCGCCGGCCCGAGCAGCGCCTGCGGCAAAAACATCAGCGAAAGTCCGCGCAACCCGTAGTAGCCGAAGAGCAGATAACGGCAGTTGCAACGGTCGCTGAGCCAGCCGCTCGCCGTCGTGCCGACGAGGTCGAACAATCCCATCAACGCGAGCAGACTCGCCGCGCGCACTTCCGGAATCCCGCAATCGTAAGCAGCCGCGACGAGATGCGTGCCGACGAGTCCGTTCGTGCTCGCGCCGCACACAAAAAACGATCCCGCGAGCAGCCAGAAATCGCGCACGCGCGTCGCCTCGGCAAGCACCGCGAGCGCGCGTTTCGCGGGATTGCCGGCCGATGCCGTTGTCCGCGGCGCTGGCGGAGCCTTCCGCATCGCAGCGCTCGCGTCACTCGCCGCACCTTCGCCAAACGGCCGCAGCCCGACATCGCGCGGATCGTCGCGCATGAAAAACCAGATTATCGGCGCCACGAGCGCCGTCGCCCCCGCGACAATCCACGGCGCAGCGCGCCAGTCGTTGTGCGCCGTCACCGCACTTGCAAGCCACGGCAGGAACACGAGCTGACCCGTCGCCGTGCTCGCCGTGAGCACGCCCATCACCAGCCCGCGCCGCGCGGTGAACCAGCGGTTCGCCACCGCCGCGCCAAGCACCGTCGCCGCCATGCCCGAGCCCGCACCGACGACGAAGCCCCACAGCAGCACGAACTGCCAGTAGTGCGCCGCCAGCGTCGAAAGCCCATAACCGGCGCTCAACAACAGCATCGCCACCGTCATCGTGCGCCTGAGCCCGAAACGCTGATACAACGCCGCCGCAAACGGCCCGATCAGCCCGTAGAGAAAAATATTGATCGACACGATCGACGACACCGTGCCGCGGCTCCATTGAAATTCGTTGCCGAGCGGCAACAGGATCACACCCGGTGTCGCGCGCGCGCCCGCCGCCGCGAGCAGCGTGAGAAATGTCACGCCCGCCGCGATCCACGCGTAGTGGAATCGCGGACGTGAACGACTGGACGGTGAAGCGGACGGCATCGTGTCGGCGTGAAATGGACGCGACGAAGCTGCGACCTTCCCTCCATCGCGCAAGCAGCCCGACGACTGTATCGCGACTTTTCGCCGCGGCTGAGCACATCCACCGCGCCGCTGCCCGCGGAGCGGCCGCACGGATCATGGGTTCACCGCGACCAGCTCCACCTCGAAGATCAGCCCGGAATTCGGCGGGATGCCCGCGACCTGATGCGTGCCGTAGCCGAGCTCGGGCGGCACGAAGAGCACCGCTTTTCCGCCCGCGTGCAGGAGCTGCAATCCCGTCGACATTCCCGCGAGCATGCCGCTGAGCGCCATTTCCACCGGCTGCTTCGAGCGGTCGAACACCGTTCCGTCCTTCAGGCGCCCGACGTAATTCATCCGCACGCGCGCGCCGACCGACGGCGCCGCGCCGTCGCCCGGAACGAGAATCCGATAACCGAGCCCGCTCGCGCGCCACTGCACCGCCGGATCGAGCGCTTCGGCGCCAAACATCGCCTCGCGAGCCGCGCGCGCGGGATCGACGCCAATTTTTTTCTCCGGCCCGGCGTCGTCGCGCGCAGCGCGGCTGCAGCCGATCCATCCCGCCGACACCGCCGTGGCTGCGACGAAAACAAAAACCGCCGCCGTCCGTTTCATCCGGCGTTCCGCACTTCGCTCATCAATCCGACGAGGTTGCCATCCGGATCGCGCACGAAGGCGAGCCAGAGTTCATGATCGGGCAGCCGCGCTGCGAGCTGCGGCCCGCGCTCGTTCGTGGCACCGCGCGCGAGAATCGCCGCGTGCGTCGCCGCCAGATCGTCGACTTTGAAATACAGGATCGAATTCTTCCCCGCCTCGCCTGCGCCCTGCGGCGTCGTGAGCATCAGCCGCACGCCGGCCGCATCGAAAAACGCGAGATTCGGTCCGGCGGCGAAAAGAAACTTCAGCCGCAGCACATCGCGATAAAACGCCGTGGCTTTTCCGACGTCGCTCACCGCAATCGCGATCTGGCCAATCTGGGAAAGGGTTTCATTCATTTTTTCGCGCGATGGAGTTGTTCCGCTTCTCCACCTTGGCTTCTCGCGGGCTCGCTGTCGAGCCGCACGCGTTTACGAGCCCGCCAGCCAGTGCCATGTGGCCGCGAGTGAATGATGGATCGCGGCGCCGACGACGAAAAACCACGCCGCGGTCGCGAGAACCATCGCGTAGCCCGCCAGCACTGCGCGCCCGTCGCGTTCCATCAGGCCGGCCGCGAGCAGAAAAATTCCCCAGCCGGGAAACGTGTTTGTCAGCGGCAGGGGCAGCGGCAGCGCCAGCACGAGCCCGAGCGCAAAGATCATCGCGCGATGCGCGCCCGTCAGCCAGCGGCCGGCCGTGACCGCGGGCCAGCTCGGGCGCAACACGCGTTCGAGGAGCCGCACGCTGCCCCGCGTGGCGACGAGCACCTTGCGCAGAAATCCTGGCGGCAATCGCGTGTCCCGCAGCCAGCGCGGCAACCATGGCAGCCGACCGAGCGCGAGCGGCAGCGCGATCGCGGCGACGAGCAGCCCGAGCGGCGTCGACATGCCGGGCACGGAGACGGGCACGAGAAACGGCAGCACGAGCAGCATCAGCAGCAGCTCGTAGGCGCGGTTCGCGAGCGCCGCGATCAATTCGCCGAGGCGCACCGAGCTGTCGGCGACGCGCTCCTCGAACTGCGCCAGCTCCGCCGCGAGCGAACGCCCCGACGCCAGCGGTTGCGCCGCGGCGGCCGCCGCTTCAGGTGCCGCGCTTGTTGCCATACAGCTCGACGTGCAGCCGGTGCGCGTAGCGATAGCCGCGCGCCTTGCACAATTCGGCGAGCCATGTCGCGCGACTGCGAAGTTTTTCGAGCGTCGTGCCCTCCGGCATCAACATCACCTTGTGCCGCGGCACCTCGCGATTCAGCGCGCCGAGCATGTGCTCGAGTTCGTCGACGTCCGCCGGCTGCGCCACGACGAACTTGAACTGGTAATCGTAGCGATCGATCCACGCGCGGACGACGGCCGGCTGCCAGCGCGTCGCCTCGTGTTTTTTCCGCCACGCGCCATGCTCGACCGGATCGGGCGCGGAGTTCAGCAGCTTGGGCGAGAGCGACGCCAGGTCGCAGGCGATGCCGTCGGGCGCGACGGTCGCCGCGGTTTCGATGGTGACGTGCCGGCCGATTTTTTTCAGCTCCGCGGCGAGCGACTGGATTTCCTTCGCGATCATCGGTTCGCCACCGGTGAGGACGACGTGCCGCGCGTGCGCGTGGCTTTCCACCGCGGCGACAATCTGCGCGACGCTGCGCGGCTCGCCCTCGGGATTCCACGACGCGTAAGGCGTGTCGCACCACGCGCAGCGCAGGTTGCAGCCGCTCGTCCGCACGAAGACCGACGGCACGCCCGACAGCTCACCTTCGCCCTGCAGCGAATAGAAAATCTCGGAGATCAACACGGGATGGTCTTAACACAGAGGCCACGGAGCGCACGGAGTTTTCCATCGCGGTGCACCCTGCGGCCTCTGAATCAAATTGGTTTGGCCGGCAGCGGCGGCGTGGCTTCGTAGCGCGTCGGATCGAGGAGGCCGGCGGCGATGAAAGCCTCGCGGCGCTCGACGCAGGTGCCGCACTTGCCGCAGTGGATCGCGCCGCCTTTGTAGCACGACCACGTGCGCGCGAAATCCACGCCGAGCTCCGCGCCGCGCGCGGCGATCTGCGCCTTGTCGAGCGCGATGAACGGCCGCAGCAACTGCACGCCGGCGTAAGTGCCGAGCCGCATCGCGTCGGCCATCGCGCGCATGAAGTCCTCGCGGCAGTCCGGATAAATCGTGTGGTCGCCCGCGTGCGCCGCGATCACGAGGCCCGCGGCCCCGATGCTTTCCGCGAAGCCGCACGCGATCGACAGCAGGATCGCGTTGCGAAACGGCACGACCGTCTGCCGCATGTTCTCCGCCGCGTAGTGGCCCTCGGGCACTTCGCCGCCGCTGCGGAGCAAATCCGACGCGAACAACCGGTTCACGAAATCGAGCGCGATCGTCTCGGCGCGCAACCCGAGTTTCCGCGCGTGCTCCGTCGCGAAAGGAATCTCGCGGTGATTGTGCTTCGAGCCGTAGTCGAAACTCAGCGCGGCCGCGACGTCGTGCTCGCGCCGCGCCCAGTAGAGCGCGGTCACGGAATCCATTCCGCCGGAGCAGAGCACGACGACTTTCATGGGAGGATAGCCGCAAAAAGGCGCGGAAAGCGCAAAAAGGAAAACGCGTGCGTCGCTGCCGCGATCTTTCCGGATCGCGGCATCGACGAGCGAACGCAGCGCGGCATCTTTTCGGCTAAAGCGGTTTCAAAAATTCCATTGCCGATTTTGTAGGTCGGGCTTTATGCCCGACAAGTCGGGGATGAACCCCGACCTACATCGTCGTCGCGGCGACACTTTAATTTAAACCGCTGTATTGGTTTGATGCCGAGCTCCCGCTCGGCCGCAACGGCGTCTGCAACACAGACACCCGCTCACGTTCGGCGGCGCCTCAGCCCCCGAAGGTCGTCAGCAGCTCCGTATAGATTTTCGCGCAGCCGAGTAGGTCCTTCACGCGCGCGCGTTCGTCGACCGCGTGATAATCCTCGCCGCCGGGCCCGTAGCCGAGCGTCGGGATTTTCAGGTGGTGCGAGAAAAAGTGCATGTCGTTGAAGCCGGTCGAGACGCTGAAGGTCGTCGGCTCGCGCCGCACGCGTTCGACGCAGCCGGCCATCGCGGCGAAAAACGGATGCTTCGGCGGCGAGAAGCAGGCGAAGTTTTCCGAAACCCGCCGGATCGTGATCGCGCACTGCGGGATCTGCCGCGCCGCGTGCAGCAGAAATTTCCGCAACTCCGTCTCGGCCGCGGCGTGCTTCTCGACGGCGAGCACGCGCCGGTCGATCGTGAAGCGCGCGAGCGCGGGCACGGTGTTGATCTTCGCGCCCTCGCCGCAGTCGAACACGCCGCCGACGTTGATCGTCGGCCGCATCACGTGGTCGTCCGGCGTGCGCCAGGTGCGGCGCGCGAGCGTGCGCTTGTAGGGCTCGAGCGCGCGCACGAGCGCGGCCATTTTCTCGAGCGCGTTCACGCCTTTCTCCGGCTGCGAGCCGTGCGCCGCGCGGCCGTGCACCGTGACTTCGAGCCAGCTGCAGCCGTTGTGGCCGCAGCACACCGCGTTGCCCTCGCCGCCCTCCATGACGACGGCGTAGTCCGGCCGGATCGGCGCGTGCCGCACGAGCCAGCCGGCGCCGAGCTCGGAATCGGTTTCCTCGTCGGCGGTGAACGACACCTCGACATTCATCCGCGGCGCGGTGCCGGTCGCGCGCAGCGCGCGCAGCGCCATCAGCAGGCTCGCGATCGAGCCCTTCATGTCGGCCGTGCCGCGGCCGTAAATCCAGCCGCGCTCGATCGCGCCGCTGAACGCGCTCTCGTGCCGCCAGCGGCCGGACACGGGCACGACATCATAGTGCGCGTTGAAATGGATCGTCCGCTTCGCGCCGCGCACGCGCCACTGGCCGAGGACGTTGAAGCGGGGAAACTCGTGCTGCGCCGGCGGCAGCGTTTTCCGCAGCAGCGCCGACGGGATCGTGAACCGCCGCGCGCGCAGCCCGACCGCGTCCAATTCGTCCCGCAGCCACGCGGTCTGCGTGTCGTAGTGCGCGCCGGGCGGATTGATCGTCGCCACGCCGACGAGCTGCTGCAGGCGTCCGAGCAGTTCATCCGGATGACGGTCGATGAATTCGGCAGGAGTCACAGGGCGGAAAAGGTGGTTGGGCGGCGCCGGGAAGACACGAAAATTCTGCGCGACCGCAAGTGCGCCGCGCCGCCGCACCCGCACGCCGCCTGCAACAGGCGAGATGTCTTTTGACAGCGCGGCGCGCGGGTTCCACGGTGGCGCACGTGACCCTGGCCGAACTCAGAAAAGATTATTCGCTCGCGGGACTCGCGGAAAAAGACCTCGCCCGCGATCCGTTTCGCCAGTTCGAAAAATGGTTTCAGGAAGCGGAAGCGGCGAAAATTCCCGAGCCGAATGCGATGATCGCGGCCACCGCCGCGCGCGACGGCCGGCCGTCCGCACGCACGGTGCTGCTGAAGGCGCTCGATGGCCGCGGCTTTGTTTTCTATTCGAACTACGAGAGCCGCAAGGGCCGCGAGCTCGACGGCAATCCGCAGGCGACGCTGGTGTTTCCGTGGTTCGCGCTCGAGCGGCAGGTGATCGTCGAAGGGCCGGTCACGAAGGTCGCGCGCGAGGAGAGCGAGGCGTATTTTCATTCGCGGCCGCGCGCGAGCCAGCTCGGCGCCTGGGCCTCGCCGCAGAGTTCGCTCATCGCCGGCCGCAAGGTGCTCGAGGACGCGCTGAAGGCGCTCGAGGAAAAATACGCCGGCCGCGAGGTGCCGATGCCGCCGAACTGGGGCGGCTGGCGGCTCGCGCCGGAGACGGTGGAATTCTGGCAGGGCCGCCGCAGCCGGTTGCACGACCGGCTGCGCTACCGGCGGCAGAAGGACGGCTGGAGCGTCGAGCGTCTCGCGCCGTGACGGTGAAACGCTCCGCGAAGCCGCGCCCGACCGCGCGCCGTGCGGTCACCCAGCCGTCGCGCGCGCCGGCGATTCCCGCCGCGCTGCTCGCCAACGCGCTGCGCGCGCAGAGCGAGGGCGTCTTCATCGCCGAGCGGCGGCGCGGCGCGCGCGAGCTGCGGATCGTTTTTGCGAACGAGAGCTTTTGCGCGATGACCGGTTATTCCGCCGCGCAGCTCGTCGGCCAGTCGCACGCGCTGCTGCACGCCGAGCGCGCCGAGGTCGAGCGGCTCCTGCGCTGGCTGCCGCGCGCGCGGCCCGGACAGCCGCTGACCGGCGAGGGCTTCGTGGTGCGCGCCGATCGCACGACCATCGGCGCGGCGTGGAGTTTCGATCCGTTATGCGACGCGCGCGGCCGCGTGACGCACATCGTCGCGACGTATCGCGACCAGACGGAAAAGCGCCGGCTGCAGGAAGCGCTCGTGCATTCGCAACGGCTCGATGCCGTCGGCCGCCTCGCCGGCGGCGTGGCGCACGATTTCAACAACCTCCTTTCCGTCATCAACGGCTACTGCGAGATGCTCGCCGCGCACGTCGCCGCCAATCCGCAGGCGCTGCGCGAGGTCGCCGAAATCCACAACGCCGGCCGCAAGGCCGCCGCGCTCACGCAGCAGCTCCTCGCCTTCAGCCGCCGCCAGCCGCTCGACGCGCGCGTGATGGACCTGAATGCGCTCGTGCGCGACAACATGGAAATCCTCCGCCGGCTCGTCGGCACCGCGGGCCGCATCGAGTTTCAGCTCGCGGACAACCTCGGCCACGTGCGCACGGACCCGACGCAGTTTCAGCAGGTGTTGTTGAATCTCGTGCTCAATGCCCGCGACGCGCTGCGCGACCACGGCCGCATCGTCGTCAGCACGGAGGCGCGGGAAGTTTCGGCGCGTTTCAACCGCCGCACGACCGACACGCCGCCGGGCCGCTACGCCGTGCTGTCCGTCGCCGACAACGGCACGGGCATGGACGCAGAGACGCAGAAGCATCTCTTCGAGCCGTTTTTCACCACGAAGCCCGAAGGGAAGGGCACCGGCCTCGGGCTCGCGCTCGTCTACGGCGTCGTGCAGCAGAGCGGCGGCTTCGTCACCGTGAAGAGCACCGTGCTCGTCGGCTCGACGTTTGAAGTGTTGCTGCCGGTCACGAGCGCGCCCGTCGAGCCCGTCGCGCCGTCGGTCGCGCCGCTGCCCTCGCTGCGCGGCAACGAGCGCGTCGTGCTCGTGGAAGACGACGAAGTCGTGCGCAAGATGGTCGCCGGCATGCTCACCGCCGACGGCTATCGCGTGACCGCCGCGAAGTCGTTTCACGAACTCGACGAAGACGAAGCCGGCCTCGCCCGCGTGCAACTGGTCATCGCCAGCCTCGCCGGCGAAGGCGAAAAATTTGCCCGCCGGCTCCACGCCGCCCAGCCGAACCTGCGCGTCCTCTGCACGTGCAACCAGGATTACAAAATGCCCGTCGCCTGGCTCGCCGCCGAGCGGCAATCCTGCATCAACAAGCCTTACGCGCTCAGCGAAATCCTCCGCGCCGCCCGCAAGCTGCTCGACGCCTGAGAAATTTATCAGGCGGGGTTGCCGCCGGATTTTTTCATGCAACTCTACCTCCTCCGCCACGCCCACGCTCTTGACGGCGACGACGATGCCGCGCGGCCGCTCAGCAAAAAAGGCCGCGAGCAAATCGACGCGCTCGCGGATTTTCTGCGCGGCAAGGAATTGTTTGCGCCGACGGAGATCTGGCACAGCCCGCTCGTCCGCGCGCACGAGACCGCAAGCCGGCTCGCCCGCAAGCTCGAGCTAACGAAGACGCCGCTCGTCGAGACCGGCGGACTCCTGCCGGAGGACGACGTGCGGCGGATCGCTGCGACTCTCAAGACCGCGTGCGATTCGCTCGCGCTCGTCGGCCACGAACCGCATCTCAGCGCGCTCGCGTCGCTGCTCGTCACCGGCGTGGCGGAGCCGCCGGCGTTCGTCTTCAAGAAGGGCACGCTGCTCGCGCTCGATCGCATCGTCAGCGGCTGGGCCGTGCGCTGGCAGGTTTCGCCGGAGCTGCTGCCGTGAACGGATGAAAATTTTCCTCACCGGCGCATCCGGGCTCGTCGGTTCCGCATTTGCGCGCGCGGCGGCGCGGCGCGGCCATGCGGTGGTCGGCGTGGTGGGCGCGTTCCTCGGCGAGATCGATGGCGTCGCGAAAAAACTGCGGCTCGATCTCACCGACGAAGCCGCGACCAGCGCCGCGCTCCTCGAGGAGTTTCCCGATGCCATCGTCAACGCCGCCGCCCTCTCGACGCCGGAAGCCTGCGACGCCGATCCCGCGCTCGCCGAGCGGCTCAACGTCGCGCTGCCGCGCACGCTCGCGCAGCTCGCGCATCATCTCAGCGCGCGGCTCGTGCACCTCTCGTCGGAACAGGTTTTCGATGGCGGCCGCACCGCGCGCTACGCAGCGACCGATGCGCCTTCGCCGATCAATCTCTACGGCCGGCAGAAAGTCGCGAGCGAGCAGGCGGTGCATGCAACCGCGGCAGAATTCGCCGTCACGCTCCGCGCGCCGTTGCTCATGGGCAACAGCGTCGCGGGCCGGCGCAGCACGCACGAGCGGCTCTTCGCCGACTGGGCGGCGGGCCGCACGCCGAAACTGTTCACCGACGAATTTCGCCAGCCGTGCACCGCCGAAAATCTCGCCGAGGCGATGCTCGAGCTGTGCGAGCGTCGCGATCTCTGCGGCGTGTTTCACTGGGCCGGCGCGGAACTCGTCGACCGGCACACGCTCGGCGTGCGCGTGCGCGAACATTTCAAGCTCACGGAAAAAGAGGCGCCGCTCGCCGCCGTCACTCGCGCCGCCGTGCCCGGCGCGAGCGAAAAACGCCAGGCGTGCCTCGCGCTCGATATCGCGCCACTCGCGGGAAAACTCAAAACCCGCCCGCAAACGCTCGCCGCGCAGCTCGCCGAGCTTCGCGTGCCGCCGCCATGCCGCGCATGGTATTTCCAAGCGACTTGACGCGGCGCAGACCGGGCCCGCGGAGAGATTTGTATTTCTCCGCGCTCTCTGTGTCCTCTGTTTTTCAAAAATGCTTCTGCACGTCCTGCCCGACCGCACCGGCGGCGCCGCCGAAAACATGGCGCTCGATTTCCTGCTGCTGCAGCGTTACCCGGACGCCGCGCAGCCGCGGTTCCGGCACTATGACTGGCGCGCACCGGCGTTCACGTTCGGGCTCAGCCAGAAACTTTCCTTCGTGCGCGCGCAGCTTCCGGCCGGCGAGACGTTCGATCTCTGTCGCCGGCCGACGGGCGGCGGCATCGTCGATCACCGCGACGACTGGACATGGTCGCTCGTGATTCCGCGCGGCCATCCGCTCGAGGAATTGCGCGCGACGCAGAGCTACCGCGTCGTGCACGAAGCCATCGCCGCGGCGCTGCGCGCGCAAGGCGTCGCCGCGGCGACGAAGCAGGTCGTCGAAAACGTGCCCGGCGACGCCGGACCCGCGGGCGTGTGTTTCCAGCGCGCGGAAATCTTCGACGTGGTGCACGAGCGCACGGGCGAAAAGATCGCCGGCGCCGCGCAGAAGCGAAACAAGCGCGGACTGCTCTTCCAAGGCTCGATCTGGCGGCCGGCCGCGGGAGGCACGGCGACCGACTGGGAAAAATTTCACGCCGATTACCTCGCGCAGCTTGCACAGGAATTAAAAATTCCCGCCGCGCCCACTCCGTGGCCCGAGTTCGACGAGGGCGAAGTCTCCGCGCTGATCGACCAATACTCGTCGCCGGAGTGGATGGATTATCGGTGAAATCCGCGCGCAGCTACTCCGGCACGAGCTCGGGCACGACGGGGCGGCCGATGTGGCGGCGGATCGATTCGAGATTTTCGCGGATCAGCGCGCCCATCGATTCGCAGCGCAGGTATTCCGGCCGCCCGTAGTGCGCGGCGAGGCCTCCGCGCAAGGTGTGGACCTTGTCCCGCGGCGCGATCGGATCGCGCGCCATGTCGTGCAGCAGCAGGCCGAGCCGCTCCGAGGCGAGCGAAGCGCGTTGCAGCATCAGCGTCTGCTCCTCGCGCTGATACTGCCGCGCCGTCTCGGGCCGGAGGTGCTTCATGCAAAAACGGACGAGCGGCGTGTTCTCCTTAAAAAACTGCGGCAGGTAAAAATTCTTCCGCCCGTGGTAGCTCTGCTGGTCGAAGTCCATCGCGCGGATGCGGAGCTGCGCCTCCTCGAAATCGGGCGTGACGACGAAAACGAAATTATACGAGCGCATGTCGCCGAGCAGGCGGACGAAGCAGCGCTCGTTGAACTTCACGAGCTCCTTCGCCACACGGATCGGTTTCAGCTCGGCGCGTTTCCCGAGCCAGTCGGCGATGAAGATGTCGCCGGGCACGCCCGCGACGTGCTCCTCGACGAGCGTGTTGCCGTGCGTGATAAACTGCAGCCGGTTCGGCGAGAGGAGATGTTCCAGCTCGAGCCCGTAGATGCGCGAAGCGTCGGCCTTCTTGATGTAGAAATAGTCCTGGTTGTCGTTGTAAGCGTTGACGATTCGGATGCGGAACGGCGTCGAGTTGCCAAACGTGCAGAAGTCGACGCGGTCGACGTAGAGGTGGCTCACGACCGAGAGATCGCCGTCGACCTTCAGCAGCGCGTAGACCTGCTTGAGCGCTTCGTTGAGCGCGGACATCTCGCTCGCCTCGTAGATGACGGTGTCCCACAGCGTCGGGCGGCCGGCGTCGTCGGTGAGCGGGATCACCTCGTGAAACGCGCGCAGCCGCTCGTAGGTGACCGGCAGCTCGCGCTCGCGCTTGTAGCGGCGCAGGTAGCCGCGCAGATCCGCACCGACGGGAAAACTCGGTTTCCGTTGCGTCGGCTGCGGGGGAGCGGCGCCGGGATTGGGCATGCGCCACGGTGGATCGCGCCGCGAGGCGAGGCAACTCCGCGGATCGCGGCCGACCCTCGCGCCGCCGCCGTCAGCGGTCGAAGGCGCCCGCCTGTTTTGTCAACTGCTTCTCGAGGCTCCCGCACACGAGCTCGCAGAGCTTGAAGATCGACGGATCCGCGATCGCGTAGAAGACCTGCAGTCCCTCCTTGCGCCGCGCGAGGATGTGCGCGTGCGCGAGCGTCTGCAGGTGGCGCGAGATATTGGCCTGCGTGCCGCCCGTCTCCTCGACCAGGGCGTTGACGTTCTTCTCGCCCGCGAAAAGCGCCTGGATCAGCCGCAGCCGCATCGGCTCGGCGAGGACGGCGAAGCGCCGCGCCACCAGCTCGAGGGCGGCGTTGGGCAGGGGAGATTTGCGGGCCATGCGGGGCGCAGTGAACAGGGGCTTGACTCGACTGCAAGTAAATGCGTAATTGCGCATATAGTCTAGTAAAATCATGAAAACCGATTCGTTCATCCGTGTGCTCGCCGGGAGCTTCGTGCTCCTCGGCTCGCTGCTGGCCTGGCGCGTCAGCCCGTGGTGGCTGCTGCTGCCGGCGTTTGTCGGCACCAATCTGATCCAGTCCGCCTTCACCGGCTTCTGCCCGCCGACCCTGATCCTGCGCCGGCTCGGGTGGGTCGACGCCGACGACGTGATTCACTGGGGCGGCCGGAAAGACCGGCCGAACACGCCTTGAAGCGCGCGGAAAAAATGCGGTGCTGGCTGGTCGCCGCGTTGATTCCGGCGGCGCTGGCCGGCTGCGGGCACCGCGAGCCATCGCCGCCCGAAACTCATTCCGTGGCGCAGCGGGTGCACGTCGCTCTCGTGCAGCGCCAGCTCGCGCCTTCGCTCGTGGAAGTGCCGGGCACGGTGCGCGCGACCCCACGCGCGACCCTCGCGGCGAAGGTGATGGGCTCGGTGGTGCGCGTGGCCGCGCTCGGCCAGCCGGTGCAGGCCGGCGAGGTGTTGCTCACCCTTTCCGCCGACGAGCTTTCCGCCCGCGCCGCTCGCGCGCGCGCCGAGGTGGCCCAAGTCGAACGCGAACTCGCGCGCGAACGAGGCCTGCTGACCGCCGGAGCCGGCACCGCGGACGCGGTCAACGCGCTCGAGGACCGGCTGCATCAGGCGGAGGCCGCGCAGCGCGAAGCCGACACGCTGCTCGGCTATGCGCAGGTGCGCGCGCCTTTCGCGGGAACGGTCGCCGCGCGCTATGTCGACGCGGGCGACGTCGCGATGCCCGGCGCACCGCTGCTCCAGCTCGATGGCGGCGACGCGCTCGAGATCGTCGTCGGCGTGCCCGAGTCGCTCGGCGGCGCGTTGACGACGGGCGCGATGCTCGAGGTGGAAATTCCCGGGACCGCCAGTCGTTTTCGGGCGGCGATTCGGGAGTTGTCGTCGGCGGCAGAGGCGACGGCGCGCACGATCGCCGCAAAACTGACCGTGCCCGCCGGCGTGAACCTCCGGCCCGGCGCGTTTGTGCGCGTGCGCGTGCCGGGCGCCGAAATGCCGACGCTCTCGATGCCCGCACGCGCCGTGGCCGCGGTCGGACAGATCGAGCGCGTTTTTATCGCGGACGCCGGGAATCGCGCACGCCTCCGGCTGGTAAGAACGGGCGCCGCGCGCGATGGCGAGGTCGAGATCCTCGCGGGTCTCGATGCGGGTGAGCGCGTCGTCGCCGATCCGCCCGCGACGCTGCGCGATGGCGATCCGCTGGAGATCGCCCCGTGAGCGAATCGACTGCCACCTCTGCGGGAGTCATGCGCGGGCGTGGCGTTGCCGGCCGGCTCGCCGCGATGTTCATCGATTCGAAGCTGACGCCCATC
The DNA here is from genome assembly GCA_035545575.1 of Opitutaceae bacterium. GTDB lineage: Bacteria > Verrucomicrobiota > Verrucomicrobiia > Opitutales > Opitutaceae > ER46. The sequence goes on from DASZYB010000059.1 coordinate 40,771, forward strand.
GCGGTGATCGCGTCGATCCTGCTCGGCGTCTTCGCGGTCGTCATGCTGCCGCGCGAAGAGGAACCGCAGATCAAGGTGCCGATGATCGACGTGTTGGTCGGCATGCCGGGCGCATCGGCGCGCGAGGTGGAGAATCGCGTCACGCGGCCGATGGAGAAGCTCCTTTGGGAAATTCCCGGCGTCGAGTATCTCTACTCCACGTCGAGCCCCGCGGCGTCGCTGGTCATCGTGCGATTCAAAGTCGGCACGGAAATCGAGGGCGCGCTCGTCCGCCTGAATCAGAAACTTCAGGCCAACTTCGACCGCATCCCGACCGGGGTCAGCGCGCCGCTCGTGAAGCCGCGCACGATCGACGACGTGCCCATCCTCGCGCTCACGCTCCACAGCCGCACCGCCGATCACCTCACGTTGCGGCGCGTGGCGGCCCAGCTCGACGACGCGGTGAAATCGATCCCGCAGGTCGCGGAAACGACGCTCATCGGCGGCACGCGGCGCGCGATTCGCGTGCAATTCGATCCCGCCGCGCTCGCAGCCCGGCGCCTCAGCATCGCGGATATCGAGCCGATGCTGCAGCAGGCCAATCGTCCGCGTCAGGCCGGCTCGCGGCCGTTTGCCAACACCGAGGTGCTGCTGGAAACGGGAACTTTTCTGCGCGACGCACGCGACGTCGGCGCGGTGGTGGCGGGTGTGTTCGACGGCCGGCCCGTTTATCTGCGCGACGTCGCGGCGATCTCCGACGGAGCCGAGGAGCCGGCGAACTACGTCCTGTTTGGAAGTGGCGGGCTCGATGGAGCCGCGGTGTCCTCGCCGCCGCAACACGCCGAAGGCGACGTGTTCCCTTCCGCCGAACAACCGGCCGTCACGCTCAGCGTGGCGAAGCGTCCCGGCGCCAATGCGATCGCCGTCGTCGACGCCGTGCTCGCGAAAGTCGACGCCTCGCGCGGCACGCTGCTGCCGGCCGACATCGAGCTCACGGTCACGCGCGACTACGGCCACACCGCCGCCGAAAAGAGCAACGAACTCCTGCTGCACATGGGCATCGCCGTCTTCGGCGTCGCGCTGCTCATCCTGCTTTTCCTCGGCTGGCGCGAATCGCTGGTCGTGCTTCTCGCGATCCCGTCGACGCTCGCGCTCACGCTGCTCGTTTTCTACCTGCACGGCTACACGCTCAACCGCATCACGCTGTTCGCGCTGATTTTTTCGATCGGCATCCTCGTCGACGATGCGATCGTGGTGGTGGAAAACATCGTCCGGCATGTGCGACTGCCGGGAGCGGCGAAAAAGCCGTTGACGCAAATCGCGCTCGAAGCGGTCGACGAAGTCGGGAACCCGACGATCCTCGCGACGTGGGCGGTGATCGCGGCGATCCTGCCGATGGCATTCGTCGGCGGGCTGATGGGGCCTTACATGCGGCCGATTCCGCTCGGCTCGACGGCCGCGATGCTTTTCTCGCTCGCGATCGCGTTCACCATCACACCGTGGGCCGCGATTCGCGTCCTTCGCCGACGCTTCGTCTGCGAGGAAGACCTGCCCGAGGCGCAACGCTCGGCGCTCGCGTTCGAATCCGAACACGCCCCGCAGGATTGGTTCACCCGTCTCTATCATCGCATCATGGGCCCGCTGCTCGACCGGCCGCGCTGGCGCTGGACGTTTCTGGGCACGATCGCCGTGCTGCTGGCGGGCGCGGCGAGCCTCGTGCTCTTCGGCGTCGTGCAGGTGAAGATGCTGCCCTTCGACAACAAGTCGGAATTCCAGATCGTGCTCAACGCTCCCGAAGGCACGACACTCGAGCAGACGACGCGCATCGCCCGGGAAATGGCGGCCGCGATCCGCGGCGAGCCCGAGGTGCGCGATTACCAGATCTACGCGGGCACGGCGGCGCCGTTCAATTTCAACGGCCTCGTGCGTCACTCGTATTTTCGCCGCGGGCCGAACGTCGCGGACATCCAGGTCAACCTCGTCGGCAAGCACGCGCGCTCCGCGCAAAGCCACGCGATCGCGAGGCGGATTCGGCCGCGGCTCGCGGCGATCGCGAAAACCTACGGCGTCGCCCTCGCGGTCGCCGAGGTGCCGCCCGGCCCGCCCGTGCTGCAATCGATCGTCGCGGAAATCTACGGGCCCGACGAAACGCAGCGCGTCGCCCTCGCGCGCGAAGTGCGCGCGCTGATGGAGCGCACGCCGGGCGTGGTGGACGTCGATTGGTTCGTCGAGGACGCGCAGCCCAAGGTGCGCTTCGTCGTCGACCGGGAGAAAGCAGCGCTGCACGGCGTGAGCGCCGCGGCGGTGGCGCGGACGCTCGCGCTCGGCGCGCAGGGCGAGGCGGTGGATTTGCTGCACGTGGCCACCGAGCGCGAGGACGTGCCGGTGGTGTTCGAGCTTCCCGCCGCGCGGCGTTCGCAGGCGGAGGCGTTGCTCGCGCTCGACGTGCGCGCCGACCTGCCGCCGGCGGCATATGATTTTTCCGCGCCGCTCGTGCCGTTATCCGAGCTGGTGCGGATCGAGCCCACCGTCGGCGAGCGGAATCTGTATCACAAAAATCTGCAGCCGGTGACCTACGTCACGGCGGATGTGGCGGGCGCGGTCGAGAGCCCGGCGTATGCGATGTTCGCGATCAACCGCGGCATCCGCGCGCTCGATGCGCGGCGTTTCGGCGGCGCGACGGCGACGTTGCCGATCTTTCATCTGAACCTGCCGTCCGACGATCTCTCGCCCGCGCTGAAGTGGGACGGCGAGTGGCACATCACGCTCGAGGTGTTTCGCGACCTCGGGCTCGCGTTCGCGGCGGTGCTCGGGCTCATCGCGATGCTGATGGTCGGATGGTTTCGCAGCTACGTGACGCCGCTGGTGGTGATGGCGGCGATTCCGTTTTCGCTCATCGGCATCCTGCCGGCGCACGCGGCGCTCGGCGCGTTCTTCACCGCGACGTCGATGATCGGCTTCATGGCGGGCGCGGGCATCGTCGTGCGCAATTCGATCATCCTCGTCGATTTCATCGAGCTGCGGCGCGCGCATGGGCTGCCGCTGCGCGACGCGGTGATCGAGGCGGGCGCGGTGCGGTTTCGGCCGATGCTGTTGACCGCGCTCGCGGTCGTGGTCGGCGCGAGCGTGATCCTCGCCGATCCGATTTTCCAGGGACTCGCGATCAGCCTGATGTTTGGCGAGGTGGCGTCGCTCTTGATCAGCCGGATGGCGGTGCCGGTGCTCTATTTCATGGCCAATCGCCGCGCCGCGGTCGCGGCAGAAACCGCGCGCGGTGGCTGAGCGGGCCGCGCCGCGGGGGAAAAATCCACATCACGCCAGCAGCCAGTCGCACAGCGCGATCAATCGCGCGCGCAATGGCTCGCCGCGCACGGCGAAGGCGCGCTGGTGCCGCTCGTAGTCGGCGCGGCCATCGGGCGTCTCGATCGCGACCGGCGCGAAGCCGAGCGCGTGCAGATCGTAGGGACTCGCGCGCATGTCGAGCTCGCGGATGTCGCGCGCCAGCTCGAAGCAGTCGGCGACCAGCTCGGCCGGCGTGAAGGGCGCGAGTTTGAAGGCCCACTTGTAGAGATCCATGTTCGCGTGCAGGCAGCCGCGCTGCTCGAGCTGCGCGGTGTCGGCGCGCGTGGGCTGGAGTTTGTTGAGCGGACGCGCCGGCGCCGTGAAAAAACGAAACGCATCGAAGTGCGAGCAGCAGATCGCGCTCGTCTCGACGATGCGTGCGAGCTCGTCGGGCGCGAAACGCAGCGGCCAGGCATTGTGCCGCACTTCGTCCGGCGTCTGCCGGTAAACCATCGCCCATTCGTGCAGGCCGTGGCAGCCGAAGAACGCCGGGCGCGTCTGCATCGCCGCCAGCATCGCCCGCAGCCACGCGACGAATTCGCGCCGATGCGCCGGAAGCGACGCGCCATCGACGGCGACGGCCGTCATTCCGTCGGGCAGCGCAGTCGCCCGATATTCGGGCCAGCGCAAAAATTCCCGCGCCTCCTCGCCCGCGAGCGCGACCTCGGGCCCCGGATGCCAGCGCCGCAGCCACGCCGGCCGAAACGCGTAGTAAGTGAAAAGAAAATCGTAGACCGGATGCTTCTCGCCGCGCGCCGCGCGCGCCTGATGCGCATCGGTCCACGCGCGCACGCGGTGCTCGTGCGCGGCTTGGCGCGCGCGCCACGCGGCGGGCGCGAGCAGCGTCGGCCGGATTTCGCTCGCGATCATGTGCCGAAGGTCCGCTCGAGCGAGGCGCCGGGCGGAACCGGCCGCCACGCGGCGCCGAATTCGCGCAGCGCACCGCGCAGGCTTTCGAGTTCCTCGGCGGTGATGTCCGGCGGCGGCACGCCACGCCGGCGGCACGTGGCGATCAGTTTTTCCGCAAACGCCGCCGGATCGGAGCCGCCGCCCCATTGCTCCGCCTGCAGGCACTCGATCAGCGCCTCGGTTTGAAACGCCTGCGTGTGCCGCGCCCACGCGCCGCTTTCCGCGTGGAAGCGCGCGGCCGTCTCCACCAGCGACTCGCCGCGCGCGATGCAGCCGAAAAACGCATCGTGCCAGCCGAGCGCCGTCTCGACGACGAAGTGAAACGCGTGGTGCGGCAGGATGCCTTGCCGCGGCATGTCGGCGCCCGTCGCCGTGCCGTCCGGCCGCACGCACGTGAGCGTGTCGGCGGCAGCGTCGGCGGGATTCTTCGTGAAACGGACGAGCACAAGGAAAAATCGTAGGACCCGCCGCTCCGTCCGCCATCACGAAGATGATGCCGGACGGTGAACTAGGGTTTTTTCATCAGCAGCAGACGAACGCCCTCGATCGGCGGCTGCGCGATCGGCGCCAGCGCGAGCGGCGAGCGCGGCATGAGCGCGCGCAGCACGAACGGATGGGTGAGGATCGGGCCGCTGAGCCCGGCGGGCAGCGCGTCGAGCGGCGTCGCGGGAAACAATTTCGCCGCGACGCGCCCTGCGAGCGTGAGCAGCTCGGCGGCGGAATCGGTGACGAGTTGTTGCGTCGTCTGGTCGCCTTCTTCCGCGAGGCGGAGGAGCAGCGGAGCCAGCGCGGCGATCTGGCGATTCGGCTCGGCGTGCTGATAGAAAAACCGCGTGATCGCGATCGCATCGGCGGCGGCGCCGAGCTGCGTGTGATCGCGCAAGGTCGGGCCGAGGCGCGACGGCGGCGCCCAGCCTTGCAGCTCGAGCAGAGCGCGCGCGATCGCGCGGCGGCCGAGATCGTAGCCGCTGCCCGGATCGCCGAAACGCCAGCCCAGTCCACCCGCGTAGTGCACCGCGCCGTCCGGCGCGCGCGCGGCGACGAACGAGCCCGTGCCCGCGTGCAGCACGAGGCCGGGCGCGCCGCGCGTGGCGAGTTCGAGCACAGGCAGCGAGTCGTCGCCGATGAAAATATCGCCGAAGTCGGCGAGTTGCGCCGCCGTCTCGCGCCAGAACGCGCGGCTTCCCGCCATGTAGAGCTGCGTGGCAAAAACCGTCGCGCGGGAGCTTGCGGGAATCTGCGCGCGGACCGCGCAGAGCGCGTCGACGAGGACGAGGCGCGCCTGCTCGGGACCGACGACGCTCGGGTTGCAGCCGGGCGCGAGGTGGCGCGCGACAATTTCGCCGCGCGCATCGACGAGGATGCACTCCGTCTTCGAGCCGCCGCCGTCAACGCCGATGCGATAGGTCATCGAAAGAAATTACGGCGAACCCGCCAACGACACGAAAAGCCGGCGAGCCGCCCGGGGCGTCCTGCGGTGCTTCGTGTTTTTCTCGGTTCTCACGCGAGCTGGCGGCTGAGCCGGGCCTTGTATTTTTTTCCGAGCTCGCGGTTGTGCTCGATCGCGCCGGGAAGATTCTGGCTGCGCAGGATCGGGAGCGGATGGCCGTGGGCTTTCAACCACTCCGCCGTCGCGAGCATCAGCCAGTTGAGCACGGAGCAGCCGATGAGCGTCGAGGTCGGGCCGGCTTTCGCGCCGTCAGCGACATCGACGATCGCGTCGCCGGGCACGCCGCCGTTGTCGAGCACGTGATCCGCGACTTCGAAAAGCCGGCGACCGCTCGCATGCTGCGAGGGCGTGACGCGCGACATCGCGAGGCACGTGAGCGCGACGACGGTGAGGCCTTTGGCTTTGGCGTAGAGCGCGACATCGATCGGCGACGCGTTTTTCCCCGAGTTGGAAATCACGATCACCGTCTCGCCCGCGAGGAGTTGATACTGGCGGTCGTAACGCTCGACGAGCTTCGCGCCGTAGCCGGGAAGATTTTCAATGAAGCCGCCGGTGGGATCGAGGATGCCGGTGACGCACACGAATCCGCCCGCGCGGCCGATGATTTCGCGCGAGATCAGCTCGCTGTGTCCGCTGCCGAACGTGTGCACGACGCCGCCCTGCGCGATCGAGCCACCGAGGATCGGCGCGAGCCGCGCGATCGTCGGCGCATTGGTCGTCCACGCCTGCGCAAGGAGCTCGTTGGCGCGGGCGAAATAGGATTCGGCGAGCGAAGGCATCGGCGCATGCTACGCGCCGCCGCGCGCGAGCAAAGCCCGAAACCGCACGGACCGCGCCGCGCACCGATCTGAAACTTCCAGGGCGTATGCGGCGATTGCCGTGGCACGGGCATCTTGCCGTGTTCGACGCATGCACGGGCAAGATGCCCGTGCCACTCACCGCGGCTTCGAATCGAGCGCTACGCCGCCGCGCCGAGGCAGCGCACCGCGAGGTCGCGCAGGACTTCCTCCTGCTCGTCGGGCCGGCGGACGATTTCCTCGAAGGCCGCGATGAATTCCTGCTGGTTGTCGATCAGCCGGCGCAGGCTCGGGAGCTTCGCGCTGCCGGCGAGCTTGCCGAGATACCACGGGTTCTGGCTGAAGACGTTGAACGAGCTCTTCTCCGTCGCGCCGACGAAACGCGCACCGTAGCTCGACTGCGCGCGCGGCAGGCCGTCGAGCCCGCGCGGGCCGACGCGCGCGTCGCCGGCGTCGACCAGCGCGCGGACCTGGAGCAGGATGCGGTTGCGATTCTGCAGCGCGCTGATCACCGGCCGCGCATCGCCGCCGGAAAAAAAATGCCGGTGCAGCGCCGCGAGCGTCCATCTCAGGTCGCCCGCGAAAAACGCCTCGGCCGTCTCGAAGAAATCTCCCTCGGCGACATTCGGCGTGAGCTCGGCGACGTGCGCCTCGGTGATCGCCTCGCCTTCGCCGACGTAGGTCGCGAGCTTGCCGGTCTCCTCGATGAGCAGCCGCGTGTTGCTGCCGATCTTCGCGAGCAGCAGCTCGACCGCGCCCGCCGCAAACGAGGCGCCGAGCACCTTCGCCTCGACGAGCACGAGGCTGGCGAGCGCGTCGGAAATATTGTCGCCCTCGCCGCCGACGAGCGAGAAGTCCGCGTTTTTCTCGGCCCACTTCGGAAACGAGCGGCGGCGATCCACGGGCGCGGCGGTGACGAGGACCGTGGTTTCGTCGGGATTCACCGACTCGAGAATCTGCTGCAGATCCTCGACGAGTTTCAACGTGCTCTCGGCGCGCCCGGTCACGGTGTCCGCGAGAAAATTCACGTCCTTCAGCCACACGAGCCGCTTGCCGCCGAACATCGAGATCGTCTGCACGGCGTCGCGGAAACGGTTCACCGCGCTCTCGACCTCGCCGACATTCGCCGCGAAGCCGTTGACGATCTCGCGCGAAAACTCGTCGGTCACCTCGGCCGCGAGCGCGTCGAAACGCTCCTTGCCCACGCGGCCGACGAGGAAATCGTCGGGTCCGCAGATGAACGTGAATTTTTTCGCCGCGGCCATGAGGAAGCGGATTTGGCCGCGAATGCGGCGCCAGCGCACGAAAAAAATCGCCTTGTCCGGGCGCGCCGGCTGACGCTCGCGGCGCTTTTCGTTCATGTCGTCCCCGGGAAACCCAGCTTCCGCCGCGGCCGCGTCCTGGCGGCGCGATCTGATGGCCCTCGCGCTCGCGTTTGGCGCATTGTTTTTTTGGCGGCTCGGTTCGGCGCCGCTGGCGAATCCCGACGAAGGCCGCTACGCGGAAATTCCGCGCGAGATGCTCGCGAGCGGCGACTGGGTCACGCCGCGGCTCGACGGCATCAATTATTTCGAGAAACCGCCGCTGATGTATTGGGTCGAGGCGGCGAGTCAGGCGGTCTTCGGCCGCAGCGAGTGGGCGGTGCGCGCGCCGCTCGCGATCTTCGGCTTGTGGGGCGTGCTGCTCACGTATGCAGCGGCGCGGCGCTTGCATGGTCGCGACGCAGGCTGGTGGTCGGCGGTCGTGCTCGGCACGTCGCTGCTCTATTTCGCGCTCGCGCGCATCCTGCTGCTCGACCTCGCGGTGTCGGTGCTGATGGCGCAGGCGCTGTTCTGCTTCATCGTCGGTGTCGCCGAGCCGCCGGGCGCGCGTCGGCGGCAGTTGTTTTACGCGCTGTATGCGAGCATGGCGCTCGCGACGCTGACGAAAGGCTTGATCGGTTTTCTGGTGACGGGCGCGGTGATGTTTTTGTGGCTGGCGATTTTCAACCAGTGGCGGCGGCTGCGTCCGCTTTATCTGCCGACGGGCGCGCTGTTGTTTCTCGCGCTCGCGGCGCCGTGGCACATCCTGGCGGCGCTGCGCAACGACACGTGGGCGCATCGCTATTTCGTCTACGAGCAGCTGGAACGCTTCCTCACGCCGGTGGCGAGCCGGCCGGGACCGGTGTGGTATTTCGTGCCGATCGTCGTGCTCGGAATTTTTCCGTGGACCGGATTCCTCTGGCCGGCGGTGCGCGACGCGGTGCGTGGCGGCTGGCGGAGAAGAAACGAAAATGCGCCCGCGTGGTTCCTCGTGGTGTGGGCGGCGTTCATTTTTCTGTTCTTCACGAAATCGCACTCGAAGCTCGCGCCTTACATCCTGCCGATTTTTCCGGCGCTGGCCGTGCTGATCGGCGCGTGGCTGGCAAACCGCGTCGCGGCCGCCGATGCATTGGCGCGGCTGCGCGGCGGCCTGCGGACCTTCACCTTTGTGTGCGGACTGCTGGCGGCCGCGCTGCTGTTCGCGGTGTTCAAGGTCGGCGCGATCATCCGCGATCCCGCGCAGGCCGAGGCGTTGCGGCCGACCGCGATCGTGCTCGCCGTCGTGCTCCTCGTCGGCGGCGTGATGGCGCCCTGGCTCGCCAAAGTGCGCGGCGCGCGGCCGGGACTGGCGATGATGGCGCTCACGCTGGTCGCGTTCTACGGCGTCTTGGCGGGAGCGGTGGGCGACATCCAGAAACCCGGCACGAAGAATCTCGCCGCCTACGTCGCCGCACACGCACGGCCCGGCGATCGCGTGATGCATTACTACGATTTTTTCCACGACTTCACCTTCTACGCGCAGCGTCCCGTCGAACTCGTCACCGGCGATGCGCAGGCGCGCCAGCACGAGTTCGGCGAACTCGAGATCGGCGAGGACGCCGCCGCGATGGCGCGCGGCGTGCCACTCGGCGAATCCGCGCTTCGCGCGTTATGGACGCAACCCACGCGCCTCTTCGTGGTCGCAAAAAAGCGCGACGTCCGCGGCCAGCGCGCCGACGGCTCGCCCGCGCTCCTCGACGATCCGACGTTTCATTATCGTTTGCTCGCCGAGAGCACGGATCATTGTCTTTTCAGCAACCAACCGTGACCTCGCCCACCGCCGCCCGCTCCGAGCCCGCTGCCGCCGCAAAACCCGCGGCGCCCTACCTGCCGCTCACGCGGCCGACGATCGACGATGCGACGATCGCGGGCGTCGGCGAAGTGTTGCGCTCCGGCTGGATCACCTCGGGTCCGAAAGTGAAGGAGCTCGAGGCCAAGCTGTCCGAGTTTTGCGGCGGCCGTCCCGTGCGCGTTTTCAACTCCGGCACCTGCACGATGGAAATCGCGCTGCGCATCGCCGGTGTCGGCGCCGGCCACGAAGTCATCACCACGCCGCTCTCGTGGGTTGCGACGAGCAACGTGATTCTCGAGGTCGGCGCACGGCCGGTCTTCGTCGACATCGATCCGACCACGCGAAATATCGACCTCGAAAAAATCGAGGCGGCGATCACGCCGGCCACGCGCGCGATCATGCCCGTCGATCTCGCCGGCCTGCCCGTCGACCGCGACCGGCTCTACGCGATCGCGAGGAAGCACCAGCTGCGCGTCGTCGAGGATGCCGCGCAGTCGTTCGGCTCGACGTGGCAGGGTCGGCGCATTGGCGCGCTCGGCGATTTCGTTTCGTTCAGTTTTCATCCGAACAAAAACGTCACGACGATCGAGGGCGGCGCGCTCGTGCTCAACGACGAGCGCGAGGCGAAGCTCGCGGAGCAGTATCGCCTGCAGGGCGTCGTGCGCTCGGGCTTCGACGGCATGGAAGTCGAGATCGTCGGCGGAAAATTCAACCTCACCGACGTCGCCGCGCGCGTCGGCCTCGGGCAGTTGCCGCACCTCGACGCGTTCAACGCGCAACGCCGCGAGCTCGCGCGCGCCTACTTCGAGTTGTTCGCGACGCGCGGCGCGGCGGCGCTGGCGCTCGGCGTGGAGCTGCCGCCGCGGGATTTCGCTTCGACGAACTGGCACATGTTTCAAGTCGTGCTGCCCGAGGATCGCCTGACGCTGCGCCGCGGCGCGGTGATGGAAAAGCTGCACGCCGCCGGCATCGGCACCGGCGTGCATTATCCGGCGATCCATTTGTTCGCCGTCTACCGGCGGCTCGGCTGGAAGGACGGCGCCTTCCCGATCGCCGAGCGCGTCTGCCGAAACATTCTCTCGCTGCCGCTCTTCCCGACGATGACGCCCGACGATGCCGGCCGCGTGGTCGACACGCTCACCGCGATCCTGCAAGCTCACCGGAAATGAAGCGTGAACGGCCCAGCCGCAGAAATGTAGGGCGCCTGTCTCGCAGGCGCCTTTTGGCAAGTCCGGCCTCGCGGCGTCTGCAAGACAGACGCTCTACCTGCATGCCATCATGAGCGACGCCTCCCGCCCGTCCCTCGCGCTCTCCGTCGTCATTCCCGTCTACAACGAGGAGCTCAACCTGCCGACGCTCTTCGCGCGGCTCTACCCGGTGCTCGATGCGCTCGGCCGCCGCTACGAAATCCTCTTCACCAACGACGGCAGCGCGGACCGTTCGATCGAATTATTGCGCGCGCAGCACGCGGCGCGGCCCGACGTCACGCGCGTGATCGATTTCAACGCCAACTATGGCCAGCACATGGCGATCATGGCGGCGTTCGAGCGCGTGCGCGGCGAGACGATCGTCACGCTCGACGCCGACCTGCAGAATCCGCCGGAGGAAATTCCGAAGCTGCTCGCGCTGATCGACGCCGGCCACGACTACGTCGGCGCGTATCGGCTGAAGCGCCACGATTCGTTCTTCCGCACCTACGCCTCGAAGCTCGTCAATTTCGTGCGCCGGAAAACGACGAACATCGAGATGACCGACCAGGGCTGCATGCTCCGCGCGTATCGGCGGCCGATCATCGAGGCCATCGTGCGCAGCGGCGCGATCAACACCTTCATCCCCGCGCTCGCCTACAGTTTTTCCGGCCATCCGGCCGAGGTCGGCGTGAAACACGAGGAGCGGCACGCCGGCGTGTCGAACTATTCGCTCTACAAACTGATCCGGCTGAACTTCGACCTGATCACCGGCTTCTCGATCGCGCCGCTGCAGATGTTCACGATGTTCGCGATGGCGTGCTGTGTGGGCAGCGGGCTCTTCGTGCTCGTGCTCGCGATCCGGCGCCTGTTCTTCGACTACACGGCGGCCGAGGGCCTGTTCACGCTGTTCGGGGTGTTGTTTTTCCTGATGAGCGTGGCGCTGTTCGGCATCGGGCTGATCGGCGAATACGTCGGGCGCACCTATCAAGTCGTCCGCGCCCGCCAGCGCTACCACGTGCGCGAGATGCTCGAGACGAAGGAGTGAGGCGGCAGAACGATGAATTTCGCGGTCGTCTACACGCAAGCGGCGGAGGACGAGCTGCGCGCGTTTCCCGCGAAAATTCAGCGCCAGATTGCCGCGAAAGTCGCCCGGTTGCAGCATGGCTTCTCCGGCGACATCAAGAAGCTGCAGGCGGTGGATAACGTTTACCGGCTGCGGTCAGGAGGTTTTCGAATTTTGTTTGAAGTCGAGGAAGCGACGATTGTCATTCGCGCGATTCGCGATAGAAAGTCTGCCTATGAATAAGCCCGTTCTGAAAAGCACGCTCACCCAAATCCGTCGTCAGCGGGCGGCGCTGGCAAAGGTCCGGGCAGAGGCCGAGGATCTGGAGGACTATTTGACGGTGCTGGAGGCGCGGGCGACGGACTCGGGCGTTCGCATCCCCATGACGGCAGTGCATGCCCGCCTGGCGGGTCCGCGCAAGGCCCGCGTTCGGGCGCGAAAATAGCGGTGCCTGGCAGCGCCGCATGCACGCTAAACCGCGCATCCTCTTCTTCGGCTACAGCGAAGTCGGTTACGAGTGTCTTTCGCTGCTCCTCCAGCGGGGCGACCACGTCGTCGCGCTGATCACGCATGCGGACAACCCGCACGAGAAAATCTGGTTCAAGACGCCCGCCGTCGCTGCGTGCGAGAAAAACGTGCCGGTCTTCACGCCGGATTCCGTCAACACGCCCGAGTGGCGCGAGCGCATCGCCGCCCTCGCGCCCGATTTGATCCTGTCGGTTTACTACCGCCACATGATCGGCACGAAAATCCTGGCGCTGCCGCGGCTCGGCGCCTGGAACATGCACGGCTCGCTCCTCCCGAAATACCGCGGCCGCGCGCCGATCAACTGGGCCGTGCTCCATGGCGAACCGCGGATCGGCATGACGCTGCATCGCATGGTGAAATCCGCCGACGCCGGCGCGATCGTCGATCAGGAAGGCGTCGCGATCGGCCCGCGCGACACGGCCGAACAGGCGTTTCGAAAAGTGCTGCCGTGCGCGCGCACCGTGCTCGCGCGGCAGATCGATGCGCTGCTCGCCGGCAACGCGCGCGAGATGCCGCAGGACGAAGCACAGGCGACCTACTTCGGCGGCCGCACGCCCGAGGACGGCCGCATCGACTGGCGCAAAACCACGACGGAGGTTTTCAACCTGATCCGCGCGGTGACCGATCCGTATCCCGGCGCGTTCACGGACATCGGCGGCGCACGTCTCATGGTCTGGTGGGCCGAGCCCGATTCGCCGATGACGCGCGCGCTCTACTCCGAGAGCAACCGCCCGGGCGAAATCCTCTCTGTCGCGCCGCTAGTCGTCGCCGCCGCGGACGGCGCGCTCGAGCTCACGAAAACCGAATGGCGCGGCGCACCGGCGGCTTTGCACGTGGGCCAGATTCTATAGGACGTCTGACTTGCAGACGCCGCTGCGCCTCGACCGGTAAACGGCGTCTGCAAGACAGACGCCCTACAGCACTCAGAATGATCGCCCATAAGATTCTTTCGTGTCATTTCGCGTTTTTCGTGGTTAACCCCTGCTTCCAACCATGCCTCTCAAAGTCCTCCTCCTCGGCGCCAACGGTTTCATCGGCAGCTCGCTCACGCGCGCGATTCTCGAGCAGAAAGACTGGGAGGTCTACGGCATGGACATCGGCTCGCACAAACTCGAGGACAGCCTCGGGCATCCGCGTTTCAAGTTCGTCGAGGGCGACATCACGATCAACAAGGAGTATATCGAGTATCACGTGAAGAAGTGCGACGCGGTCATCCCGCTCGTCGCGATCGCGAACCCGATCCAATACGTCAAGGATCCGCTCCGCGTCTTCGAGCTCGATTTCGAGGCCAACCTCGACGTCGTCCGCAAGTGCGCGAAATACAGGAAGCGGATCATCTTTCCCTCGACGTCCGAAGTCTACGGCATGTGCCCGGACCGCGAGCTCGACGAGGCCACGAGCGCGCTCGTCTACGGGCCGATCGCGCGGCAGCGCTGGATTTACGCGTGCTCGAAACAGCTTCTCGATCGCGTGATCTACGCCTACGGCGTGCGCGACGGCATCGACTACACGCTCTTCCGCCCGTTCAACTGGATCGGACCGAAGCTCGACGACGTGTTCGAGCCGAAGGAGGGCAGCTCGCGGCTCTTCACGCAGTTCATCTCGAACGTGATTTTCAAGAAACCGCTGCAGCTCGTCGACGGCGGCAAGCAGGGCCGGTCGTTCACCTTCATCGACGACGGCGTCGACGCGCTCCTGCGCATCATCGAAAACAAAAACGGCTGCGCCTCGCGGCAGATTTTCAACCTCGGCAACCCGAAGAACGACGTCAGCGTCGCCCAGCTCGCGAAGCTCATCGTCGCCGCGTTCAAGGAATATCCCGAATATCGCGAGCACGCCGCGCAGGCGAAAACCGTCGTCGTGCCGTCCGGAAAATATTTCGGCAAATATTACCAGGACATCCAGCGCCGCGTGCCCTCGATCGCGAACGCGAAGAAGCGGCTCGGCTGGACGCCGAAGGTCGACCTGAAACGCGCGATCAAGCTCACGCTCGACTACCATCTCGCGCACAAGGACTATCGCCTCGAGTGAGCGGAGCCAGACGCGAAGGCGCAAAGTGACGCGAAGATTCGCGGAGAAACCCGGAAGAAGGGAACACGCTTTGCGAATCTTGGCGCACCCTTCGCGGCTTTGCGTTTAGCTCTCCATGATCCGCCTCGCGCTCAAAATCGATGTCGACACCGATCGCGGCACGCGCGAGGGCGTGCCGAATCTCGTGGCGGATTTGCAGTCGCTCGACGTGCCGGCGTGTTTCCTGTTTTCGCTCGGGCCCGACCAGACCGGCCGCGCGATCACGCGCGTGCTGCGGCCGGGATTTTTCCAAAAGGTTTCGCGCACGAGCGTCGTCGAACTCTACGGCGTGCGCACGCTGCTCAACGGCACGCTGCTGCCCGCGCCGCACATCGGCCGGCGCAACGGCCACATCATGCGCGCGGTGCGCGACGCCGGCTTCGAGGTCGGCATCCATTGCTACAACCATTACCGCTGGCAGGATTACGTGCAGACGATGCCGCTCGAGGAAATCGGCGCGGAGTTCCAGGCCGCGCACGAGGAATTCCTGCGCATCTTCGGCACCGAGCCGCACACCGCGGGCGCCGCCGGCTGGCAGAGCAACGCGCGCAGCCGCGAGATCTACGACCGCGCCGGCCTGCTCTACGCGAGCGACACGCGCGGCGCGGCGCCGTTTTTTCCGCGGATCGACGGCCGCGTGTTTCGCACGCTGGAAATTCCGAGCACGCTGCCGACGTTCGACGAGCTGATGGGCCGGCCGGAATTTCCCGATCATCGAATCGTGCCGCACTACGAATCGCTGCTGCGCGAGGACCGGCTCAACGTCTTCACGCTCCACGCCGAAATCGAAGGCATGGGCAAACGCGCGCTCTTCCGCGCGCTGCTCGAAACGTGCCGCAGCATGGGCGTCGAGTTTGTGCGCCTCGACGCTGTCGCCCGCGCGCTGCTCGCGAATCGCGCCGCCCTTCCCGTGTGCGATCAGGCAATGGCCGAGATCGACGGCCGCAGCGGACTCGTCGCGACGCAGGCTTGAAGAAAACGGTTCGGTTGTCCGACTTTCGCCGCTTCGACGCGCGCGTTTTTGCTGAAACCGCGCGCCAAGAACAACGCGTCCTACCTTTCCACCCGCCGCAGCAGCCGCACCGCGAGCGCGAGAAAAATCAGATTCGGCACCCACAGCAGCAGCTCGGGATGATACTCCGGGTGCCGGTCGAGCCAGCTCACCATCACGAGCAGCAGGTAGAAGCCGATGCCGAGCGCGACGGCGACGCCGAGGTTCGCGCTCGTCTCGCGGCGCGAGACCTTGATCCCGAGCGGCACGCCGATCAGCGCGAACGAAAACACGGCGAGCGAAAGGTTGAACTTGCGGTGCACCGTCAGCTCGAGCTTCACGCGCTCGCGCGTCGCTTCCTTCGCTTTGTCCGGATCGGTTTCGGGCGGGAGCGCCGCGAGCCGCGCGCGCTCGGCCTGCAGTTCGGGATACGTCATCCAATCCTGCTTGATGCGCAGCGTGTCGCGGCCGAAGAAGCGATCGAGCGGGATGGGATCGAAGTTCAACCGGCCCACCAGCGCGACCGAGGGCGACTTGCTGAAGTTCTCCGGATTTTTGGGATCGCGCGTCTCCACCTGCGCGGGCGTGAGCGTGAGCAGCAGCGTGTTGGCGGCTTCGTCGTAGTCGATGCGGCCGGTGTCCGAGCGCTCGAAGGTCGTCACGCGTTTCTGCTCGTCGAGTTTCCAAATCCACAGGTCGCGCAGCACCGTGCCCTGGCGGTCGCCGACGTAGACGACGTAGCCCTTGAAATCGCGGATGAACGTGTTCGGCACGATGAAGCTCATCGGATTCGCGCGCATCGCCGCGCGGAATTCCGTTTCGTAGGCGACACGCGCGTGCGGCATCGCCTCGAAATTCGCGTAATACGCGCCGGCGCCGAACAGCACGCCGAGGATCAGGATCGGCCGCGCGATCCGCAACACGCTGAGGCCGGCGGAGCGCATCGCGGTGATTTCGCTGTCGGCCGAGAGCCGCCCGAGCGTGAGCAGCACGCCGGTGAGCACGCCCATCGGCAGCGCAAACGGCGCGACCGCCGGCAGCAGCATGAGGATGAGCCGCAACGCCAGCAGCCAGTCGATCTGGCCCGCCAGCACCGGCTTCAACAAATCGCGCACGGCATTGCCGAGCATCATCACGAAAATGAAAAGCCCCACCGCCGCCGCGCAGGTGAACAACACGCTCTTGAAAATATGGCGGTCGAGGAGGTTCACGCGGCGCGAAGCTGAGCGCCGGGCGTGACGCGACTCAAACCCAAAGCCGCGCCGCGCCCGAGTCGTCTTCGCTCCGCACGTTTCCCTTCAGAACGCGCGCTTGGCCTTGAAGAAGGTAGGGCGCGTTGTCCTTAACGCGCCGCTCATGATTCCTTTCGCTCGAGCGCGGCAGCTCAAGGATAAGCCGCCCGACCTCCGCCTCTGCTCTTCGTTCGTTAAAACAACTCCAGCTGCTCGCCCGGTTTGCGGAAATGCTCGGCCGTGAGCGCGAAATGTTCCTGGTCGAGCCCGGCTCGGCGCACGGTCACGTCGAACAAATTCGCGAGCTGCTCGGCGAAGATGCCGTCGCCGCTCATGCGCCGGCCCCACTCGGCGGTGTAGAGTTGGCCGCCGCGCATCGCGCGCACGCGATCGAGGACGCGCGCTTTTTTCGTCGGCGCGTGATCGTCGAGCCAGCGCGTGAACACCTCCTTCACCGCGAACGGCAGCCGCAACAGCACGTAGCCCGCGCGCTTCGCGCCCGCCGCCGCCGCGGCCTCGAGGATCGCGGGCATCTCGTGGTCGTTGAGCCCGGGAATCACCGGCGCGACCATCACGCCGACGGGAATGCCCGCGGCGCTCAGCGTGCGGATCGCCTCCAGCCGCGCCGCGGGCCGCGACGCGCGCGGCTCGAGTTTGCCAGCGAGCGCGGGATCGAGCGACGTCACCGACACGTGCACGCCGATGCAGCGGAAGCGCGCGAGTTCCGCGAGCACGTCGAGGTCGCGCGTGACGAGCGCGTTTTTCGTGATGATGAAGATCGGATGCCGCAGCTCCGCGCAGACTTCGAGGCAGCCACGCGTCAGCCGGAAATGCCGCTCCGCGGGCTGGTAGCAGTCGGTCGCGCCGCTCATCGCGATCGGCTGCGGCTGCCAGCGCCGCGCGCAAAGCTCGCTCCGCAGCAGCGCCGGGCCGCGCAACTTCACGAGGATCTTCGTCTCGAAATCCAGGCCGCTGCTCCAGCCGAGATATTCGTGATACGGTCGCGCGAAGCAGTAGGCGCAGCCGTGTTCGCAGCCGCGGTAGCAGTTGAGCCCGTAGCAGAAGCCGACGTCCGGGCTGTCGTTCTTCGTCAACAACGACTCGGTCGCGTCGAAGAAAAACTGCGTGCGCGGATGCGGCCGCTCGTCGGGCGGAAAATCCGGATCGAACTCGACCTGCAGCCGCTCGAAACGATTCGGCGGATTGATCGCGGCGCCGCGGCCGTGAATCGGCCCCGCGCCGCCGGAAGGCGACGTGTTCATTTGCACACATTATCAAAAAACGTGGCGGCGCCAGCAGATTTCGTTTTCTTGCCGGCATGCCGCCCGCCCACGCGCTTCGCACCGAGCCGATCACGCGCATCGACGGCGCGGCGGGCGAGCGGCGCGACGACGTGCTCGCCGTCGAGGAGCCGCTGGAAATCCGCGTCGCCGGCCGCAGCCTCGCCGTCGTCATGCGCACGCCCGGCCACGATCGCGAGCTCGCGGCGGGTTTTCTCGTGACGGAAGGGCTGGTGCGCCGGCGCGACGATGTGCTCGACATGATTTACTGCGGACGTGGAGACGCGACGCCCTCGTCGCGTTCCGAGCGCAGCGGGGGCGCCGCGTCCCCAAGCTTGCCGCGGGAAACCGTGCTCGATGTTTTGCTCGCGCCGGGCGTCGCGGTCGATTTCGCGCGGCTGAGCCGCAATGTCTTCACGTCGTCGAGCTGCGGCATCTGCAGCAAGGCGAGCATCGACGCGGTGCGCACGCAGTTTCCGCCGCTCGGGGAAGCGCTCGCGCCGCGGCGCGCCGTGCTCGCGGCGCTGCCGGCGAAGTTGCGCGCGGCGCAGGCCGGGTTTGCCGCCACCGGCGGGCTGCACGCGAGCGGCCTTTTCACGCGCGCCGGCGAGCTCGTCGTCGCGCGCGAGGACGTCGGCCGGCACAACGCGCTCGACAAGGCGATCGGCCACGCGTTCTTCGGCGAACGGCTGCCGCTCGCCGCGCATATCCTGCTCGTGAGCGGGCGCGTCTCGTTCGAGATCGTGCAGAAGGCGCTGGCGGCCGGCATCCCGTGCATCGCCGCGATTTCCGCGCCGACGAGCGCCGCGGTCGAGCTGGCGCGCGAAAGCGGCCAGACGCTCGTCGGTTTTCTGCGCGGCGCAGGAATGAATGTTTACGCCGGCACCTTGGCGGATTGAAAGTGTCGCAGCCGAGTCGCCACATGAAGCAAATGCCGCACGTCACGTCCGCCCGGTTCGCAAAGGTTTGGATCACGCGCGTCTTGCTTTGCGCCCTTTGCGTCCTCGGCGTGAGCCCCGTCCGGTCGCTCGCGGCCGAAGGCGAGACGATGGCCGAGCGCTCGCTCAAGCAGATCGTCGAACGGCAGAAGGCGCTTTTCGCCGAGGCCGAAAAACAGGGCGACAACCTCGACATGGCCGCCTTCCAGCCGCAGGTGCAGGCGCTCACGCACGACTACGAGCTGCTGTTGCGCGAGAATCCGAAATTCGCCGCCGCCTACGCCGCCTACGGTTATCTCCTCGGCAAAGTCGGCCTGCGCAAGGAATCCGCGACGATCCTGCTGCGCGCGAACCAGCTCGATCCCGACATCCCGCTGGTGAAAAACCAGCTCGGCAACTACATGGCCGAGGAAGGCAAGCCGCTCGAGGCCGCGCCGTATTTTCTCGCCGCCATCAAGCTCGCGCCGAACGAGCCGCTCTACCACTACCAGCTCGGCACGCTGCTGACGGAGGCGCGCGACGATTTTCTCAAGAGCGGCGAGTGGACGCGCGCGGGCGTCGACGAGGCGATGCACAACGCGTTCAAGCGCGCCGCCGAGCTCGCGCCGGATCGCTTCGAGTTCGCGTATCGCTACGCGGAGTCGTTCTACGATTTGGAAAAACCCGACTGGGACGGCGCACTGAAAGCGTGGGCCGCGCTCGAGGAAAAGGCGCCGACCGCGATCGAGCGCCAGACGATGCGGCTGCACGCCGCCAACGTCCTGCTCAAGATGGGCAAGCGCGACCACGCCAAGGCGCTGCTCGACACCGTCGACGAGCCGAAGCTGCAGGCGCAGAAACAGAAGCTCGTCGTGCAACTCGCGGAGAAGTGAGCGGCGGCGGGTAGGGCGTCTGTCTCGCAGACGCCGGCTCTGGGCTCGGTGCGGCGTCTGCAAGACAAACGCCCCACCCAAGACATTCGCATCGAGACATTCGCGGAGGGCCGGCTCGCGCGCGACGGCGCGGATGTTCACCCGCGCGAACCGCCGCTTGCGCTCGGGCGCAGGTTGCTAGCAATGTTTCCATTTCCGCGATGTCTTTTCTCGACAAGCTCGAACGCGCGCTCGGCCGCTTCGCGATTCCCAACCTCACGCTCTACCTCGTCATCGGGCAGGTCTTCGTGCTGCTCGGAGCGATGCTGCAGTTGTTCGATCCGCGGCTGGTCATGCTCGTGCCCGTGCTCGCGCGGGTGGGGCAGTGGTGGCGGATCGTCACGTTTCTTTTCCTGCCGCCGTTTCCCAGCTCGGCGGCCGGCTACGTGTTTCTCGTCTTCGGCTGGTATCTTTTTTACCTGATGGGCAGCGCGCTCGAAGGCTATTGGGGCACGTTTCGCTACAACGTTTTTCTTTTCCTCAGCTACGCGCTCACGGTCGGCCTCTCGTTCGCGACGCCCGGCGCGCCGGTGACGAACACGTTCATCCTCGGCTCGGTCTTCCTCGCGTTCGCCTACCTGAATCCCGATTTCGAGCTGCTGATCTTTTTCATCCTGCCCGTGAAAATCAAATGGCTCGCGCTGCTCGCGTGGGCGTGGGGCACCGTGCTCTTCATCATGGGCGACCTCGCCGTGCGCCTGCAGATCGGCGCGTCGATCGCGAGCTTCGCGCTTTTCTTCGGCGGTGACATCCTGCGCAACGGCCGCGCTTCGCGCCGGACAAAAGCCCACGCCGCCGCCGCGCGCCGCGAGGACGCCGAGCCGCGCCATCGCTGCTATGTCTGCGGCAAGACCGACCTCTCGCACCCGCAGCTCGACTTCCGCTACTGCTCGAAATGCGCCGGCGACCAGTGCTACTGCCCGGAGCACATCCACCACCACGCGCACGTCGTGGCCGCCGATGACGCGAAAGCGCGCTGATCCGTTCGCCGGCGCGGCCGCGCTCGCGACACCCGGCGAGTGGCTCGCCTTCGCGGAAAAACTCTACGCGCGCGAAAAACTCGCGCTCGGCCAGGTCGCGACCAACGCGCACGACGAAGCGCTCTACCTCCTGCTGCGCGCGCTCGACCTTCCGCTCGACAGCGATGCGCGCGTGCTCGGGAAAAAACTCACCGCCGCCGAGCGGAAAAAAATCGAGGCGCTCTTCCGCCGCCGCGTGCTCGAGCGCGTGCCCGCGGCGTATCTCACGCGCGAAGCGTGGCTCGGCGAACACCGCTTCCACGTCGACGAGCGTGTCATCATCCCGCGGAGCTATTTTCTGGAAATCATCCCGCAGCTCGGCGACCCCGCCCTGCCGATCGGCGCGCGCGTGCGACGCGTGGCCGATGTCTGCACCGGCTCCGGCTGCCTCGCGATCCTGCTCGCGCATCGTTTTCCCGAGGCGCAGGTCGATGCGTGCGATCTCTCGGCCGACGCGCTCGCCGTCGCCGCGATCAACGTCCGCGCGCACCGGCTGGCGCGGCGCGTGCACTTGTTCGCAAGCGATGTCTTCGACGCCGTGCCGCCCGCGCGCTACGACGCGATCGTCAGCAATCCGCCCTACGAGCCGAGCGCGCTCGTCGACACGCAGGCGCCGGAGTTCGCCGCCGAGCCGCGCCTCGCGCACGACGGCGGCCGCGACGGCCTCGCGATCATCCGCAAGCTGCTGCGCCAGGCGCGCGACCGACTGCAGCCGCACGGCATCCTGCTGATCGAGGTCGGCGGATTGCGCGCGGCGATCGACCGCGAGTTCGCCGCGCTCGCGCCGCAGTGGCTGCCCACGCAGGACGGCGCGGATTGCATCGTGCTGTTTCGGGCCGCGCGATTGAAGTAGGTCGAAAAGCGCCGGAGGCGGAACGCGCGCGCCGCCCTTATTTCGCCGGCTCCACTTTTCGCACCGGCAGGCCGGCATCGACCCAGTCTTTGAGCGCGCCGGCGTTGGCGACGTTCACGCCTTTCCTGGCGAGTTCGTCGGCCACGAGGCCGGAGCGATGGCCGGTGCGGCAGTAGAGAATAACCTGCTTGCTGCCCACGCTCGCGAGAAACGGCTTCCAGTCCTTCTGCGCGCCATCGAAATCGCTCTTCGCGAGCAGCACCGCGGGCTGCGCCACGCCCGTCTGCGCCCATTCCTGCGGCTCGCGCACGTCCACGAGCACGGCCTTGCCCGCGGTGACGAGCTTGGCCGCTTCGGCGGGAGCGATCGTCGCGACTTTGGCGACTTCGGCCGCGCTCAGCAGCGCGGGCGCGGCAAGAAAAAGGGCGAGGCGATGGAAGAATTTCATGCGCGAGTTATTTTTTGTTCGGGACAGGAATCTTGTTTGGCGCCGCCGGCGCGTCGAGCACCGTCACGCGCACGATCCCGCGCCACTCGCCGACGGAGTAGCCGACGGCCTCATCGCTCGGGTAACGCGCCTTCAACTCCTCGCGCAATTCCAGCGACATCGCGTCCGGTTCGCCGTGGCACGCGAGGCATTGCGCCGCGACCGCGATGGGCCGGTAGACGCGCCACTCCTTCGCGCCGTCGGGATGATCGATGCGTTGCACAAGCAGTTTCGACGGCGCATTGCCTTCCTCGAGCTCGGCACGGATCCGCTGCAGCACGAGGCGCTCGGCGGGATCGGGTGCGTTGGCGACATCGCGCAGGCGCAGGCTCGTGCGTTTCCACACCGTGATGCGCGGCATGTCCGGAATGATCGCACCGGTCGCAGCGACATTGCGCAGGTGACACACGCCGAGCGCGGCCAGCAGCCCTTTGCGCGCCACGGTCGAGGAGGCTTCGGTCACCAGGCTGACTGCGAGCCGGTTGATCGCGCGCTCGCCGAGGCTGCGCACTTCCGCCACTTCCGGTGCGTCGAGCGGGACGAACACCGCGCGGACCGGACCGATGTCGCTACCCGCGGCAGGAGCGCCCGCTTCGGCCGCGAACAGCGGCGCGAGCGCCTGCACCATCAGGAAGCACGCGACGCGAACACTCACTCGGGGTTTCATGGGGTAGGGCGGATGAGGTCCGCAGCTTAATGCCGGCGCGGCGCCGCGTGAATCCGCAAAGCGGCCGCGCCCACGCAATAAGCGATCGTGCTAGCGACCGGAAGCGGCGGCACTGCGCGCGTCACGCGAATGTCACCCTTCGCCGCTCGCGAACTGCCCGCCGATTTGCGGGTCTGGAATCGCGCCACGCTACCCCGTGACTTCCGCCGGCACAACATCTTCGCGCTCCCGCGTCCTCGCCGCGCTGCGCCGCGCGCCGGTGCAGAAGGTGAAGGTCGCCGTCGCCGACATCGACGGGGTGCTGCGCGGCAAATACCTGAACAAGGAAAAGTTTTTCTCCGCCGCCGCGGCCGCGCCCCACGGCGGGTTCGGGTTTTGCGACGTCGTTTTCGGCTGGGACATGGCCGACACGTGCTACGACAACGCGCGGCTCGTCGGCTGGCACAAGGGTTTCCCCGACGCGCTCGTGCGGCTCGATCTCGACACGCACCGCACGGTGCCGTGGGAAGACGGCGTGCCATTTTTCCTCGGCGAATTTGTCGTGCGCCCCGCCCAAGCGAAAAACAAATCCCCGCGCGAGGAGCCGCATCCGCTCTGCCCGCGACAGGTGCTGAAACGCGTGCTGCGACGCGCCGAAAGACTCGGCGTGCGGCCGATGTGCGGCATGGAGTTCGAGTGGTTCAACTTCGCCGAGACGCCGCAGAGCTGGGCGGAGAAAAGTTACACGCGGCCGCAGCCGCTCACGCCGGGGATGTTCGGCTACTCGCTGCTGCGCGCGGCGCATGGGCGCGAGTTTTTCGCCGCGCTTATGGACGAGCTGCCGCGCTTTGGCGTGCCACTCGAAGGCCTGCACACGGAAACCGGCCCGGGCGTTTACGAGGCAGCGATCGCGTTTTCCGATGCGCTCGAGGCGGCGGATCGCGCGATCCTTTTCAAAGCCGCGACGAAGGAAATCGGCCTGCGCTTCGGCGCGATGCCGAGCTTCATGGCGAAATGGAATGCGTCGCTGCCCGGCTGCAGCGGCCACGTGCACCAGAGCCTCTCCGACGGCGCGAAAAATCTTTTCCACGATCCGCGCGGCCGCCACGGCATGAGCCGGCTCTTCGAGAGCTACCTCGCCGGCCAGATCGCGTGCCTGCTCGATTTCGGCCCGCTGCTCTGGCCGACGATCAACAGCTACAAGCGCCTCGTCGACGGCTTCTGGGCGCCCGTGCGACCGAACTGGGGCGTCGACAACCGCACCGTCAGTTTCCGCGTGCTCGCGAGCGCGGCGAAATCCGCGCGGCTCGAGACGCGCTGCCCCGGCGCCGACGTGAATCCCTATCTCGCCATCGCCGCCGTGCTCGCCGCCGGCCTGCACGGCGTCGAACGCGGCCTGAAGCTCGACACGCCGCCGACCGTCGGCACGAGCGAAAATGCGGACGCCACGCCGCGCGCGCCGCGCACGCTCATCGAGACAACGCGGCGCTTCCAGCAATCCGCGATCGCGCGCGACTGGCTCGGCGACGACTTCGTCGACCACTTCGCCGCGACGCGCGAATGGGAGTGGCGCCAATGGCTCGACGCCGTGACCGACTGGGAACTCAAGCGCTACCTTGAGATTATTTGAAGATGGGAGACGCAAGAGAACCGAAGACGCGAAAACGAAACCAAGACGCCCCTCGCTCATTTTCCATCGCCCAGGTCTTCGATGTCTTTCGCGCCTCATATGTCTTTCGTCTCTTCCTTCTCCTTTCCCACGGCGATCCACTTCGGCGCCGGCGCGCGCCGGCTCGTGCCGGAGCATCTGCGATCCGCCGGCGTGAAACGCCCGCTGATCGTCACCGACAAAGGCGTCGCGGCGCTGCCGATGACGGCGGCGCTCGCGGACGATCTCCGCGCCGCCGCGCTCGAGCCCGCGCTCTTCGGCGGCGTGTGGGGCAATCCGCTCGCGAGCCAGGTCCGCGCGGGCGTCGAAGCGTATCGCGCGCACGGCGCCGATGCGGTCGTCGGTCTCGGCGGCGGCGCGGCGCTCGATGTCGCGAAGGCCGTCGCGTTGATGGCCGGGCACGCGGGCGACATCCTCGACTACGCCGCGGACAGCGAACGCGCGCGCCGCGTCGAGCACGCGTTGCCGCATTTCATTGCCCTGCCGACGACCGCCGGCACCGGCTCCGAAGTCGGCCGCTCGGCCGTGATCTCCGACGACGGGACGCACGTGAAGAAAATCGTCTTCGCACCCGCCCTGCTCGCCCGCGCGGTTTTCGCCGACCCGGAGCTCACGCTCGATCTGCCCGCCAACATCACCGCCGCGACCGGCATGGACGCGCTCGCGCACAACGTCGAAAGCTACCTCTCGCCCGCCTATCATCCGCTGTGCGACGGCATCGCGCTCGAAGGCGCACGCATCGCCGCCCGCGCGCTGCCGGCCGCCGTGCGCGACGGCCGCGATCTCGCCGCGCGCGCCGACATGCTCATGGCCTCGATGATGGGCGCGATCGCGTTTCAGAAAGACCTCGGCGTCGTGCATTCGTGCGCGCACGCGCTCGGCACCGTCGCGAACCTCCACCACGGCCTCGCCGTCGGCATCATGTTCGACCACGCGATGCGTTTCAACGCACCCGCCGCCGAAACCAAGCTCGCCGAGCTCGCGCGCGTGACCGGCGCGGGAAAAAATTCCGCCGACTTCGTCGCGTGGCTCGCGCGCCTGAAAACCGAAATCGGCATTCCCGCGAAACTCGATCGCGCGACGATCCCGCCGGAAAAACTCGCGCGCTTGGTCGACGTCGCCTTCGCCGATCCGTGCCACCAAACCAATCCGCGGCCGTGCACGCGCACCGATTTCGAAGCGCTGTTCGCTGCGGCCCTCGGCTGAGAGACCGCGCCGCCGCGTCCATGCCCACGCTCGACGTGATCAACCCCGCCACGGGAAAGCGCCTCGCCGCGCTGCCAGCGGACGACGCCGCGAGCGTGCGGAAAAAATTTCTCGCCGCGCGCGCCGCGCAACCCGCGTGGGCCGCGACGCCGCTGCGGAGGCGGCTTGCGGCGCTGCGCGCGTTTCGCGGCGCGATCGTCGCGAAAACGGACGCCCTCGCGCTCACGCTCACGAGCGAAACGGGCAAGCCGATCGCGCAGGCGCGCAATGAGCTCGTCGGCCTGCTCGGCCGGCTCGATTTCTTTCTTGCCGAAACGCCGCGCGCGCTGCGGACGGAGACCGTGTTCACGGACCGTCGCGCGCGGCTCGCCGAAAAAATTTCGTGGGCGCCGCTCGGCGTCGTCGCGAACATCTCCGCCTGGAATTATCCGTATTTTGTCGGGAGCAACGTCTTCGTGCCCGCGCTGCTCGCCGGCAACGCCGTGCTCTACAAGCCATCGGAATTCGCCGCGCAGACCGGCCTCGCGATCGCACGCCTGCTGCACGCGAGCGGCGTGCCGGCGGAAGTTTTTGCGCCGCTGATCGGCGCGGGCGAGGTCGGCGCCGCGCTGCTGCGGCAGCCGGTCGACGGCGTGTTTTTCACCGGCTCGTATGCGACCGGCTGGAAGATCGCGCGCGCCGTCGCCGGCCGAATGATCAAGCTGCAGCTCGAGCTCGGGGGGAAGGATCCGGTTTACGTGTGCGACGATGTCGATGTCGCTGCGGCCGCGGCGAGCACGGCCGACGGCGCATTCTACAACAACGGCCAGAGCTGCTGCGCGATCGAGCGGCTGTATGTGCACGAGAAAATTTTCGCGCGCTTCGTGGACGCGTTTGTCGCGACGGTGAAGCGCTTCAGGATCGGCGATCCGCGCCGCGCCTCGACGTATATCGGCCCGCTCACGCGCTCTGCGCAGCTCGCCGTGCTCGAGGCGCAGGTGGCCGACGCACGCAAAAAAGGCGCGCGGATTCTCCTCGGCGGCGCGCGCGTGCGCGGCCGGCGCAACACCTTCGCCCCGACCGTGCTCGTCGACGTCGATCACACGATGGCAGTGATGCGCGAGGAAAGTTTCGGCCCGGTCATCGGGCTCATGCCGGTCCGCGACGACGAACGCGCGGTCGATTTGATGAACGACTCGGCCTACGGGCTCACGGCCGGCGTCTACTCGCGCGACGCGGCGCGGGCGCGGCGCATCCTCGCGCGCGTGCGCGCCGGCTCGGTTTACTGGAATTGCTGCGATCGCGTGAGTCCGCGGCTGCCGTGGTCGGGCGTCGGGCATTCCGGCGTCGGGCTCACGCTGTCGCGGCACGGCATCCAGACCTTCGCGCGCCCGAAGGCGTGGCATTTGCGCGCGCCGTGAAGCGCACGCGCCCGGCGGGATCGCCGTTGCCGCCGCCCATTTGCTTCTTCCCATCGCATCGCGAGTGCGTAAATATTTCCTGTTTCCACTTAACGACCGTGGTTCAGTGAATGTCCGTGGCCGCCGCCCGCCCAAGATTTCCGCTCGCGCCTGTCGCGCGTGAAACCTGCGCGCCGCTCCCGCTCAAGTCCGGGAGGGTGCACGCATGAAATTGCTTCGCGCCTTTTCCGTGCCGCGCGGACGGCAGCTCGGATTCGCGCTCGGGCTGGCCGCGGCCTATTTCGGCGCCGCGCGACTGGGGCTGCTGCTCGCGAGCGTGCACGGCAACGTGTCGCCCGTCTGGCCGGCGACCGGCCTGGCGATCGGCGCGCTGCTGCTCGGCGGCGCGAGCTTGTGGCCGGGCGTGATGCTCGGCGCGTTCGCCGCCAATCTTCTCACCGCCGTCGCGTGGCCCGTGGCGCTCGGCATCGCGCTGGGCAACACCTGCGAAGCCCTCCTCGGCGCGTGGATCGTGCACCGCTGCGCCGCCGCCCTGCGCGCGCGCAACCTCGACGAGCTCGCCGAGCCGGCGGGATTTGTCTTCGCGACCGCGCTGGCGCCGGTCGTCAGCGCGACGGTCGGCGTGCTGGCGTTGCTGGCGAGCCGCTCGACGCCCGTGGCGCTGGCGGGGACGTTGTGGTGGACGTGGTGGGTCGGCGACGCGCTCGGCGCCCTGATGGTCACGCCGCTGCTCGCGGCCGCCCGTGAGGTCTGGCGCGCGCGCCACGGCCTCGCGGCGCGAGAGATCCTGAGTGCCGCGACGCTGCTCGCCGCGACCGGTGGGATCGGCGGCCTCGTTTTCCTGCAGCCGGAAGGCGGGCGGCTGCTCTTTGCGATTTTTCCCGTGCTGCTGCTCGCGGCGCTCTGGTTCGACGCCGCGGGCGTGCGCGCGATGGCGTTTTCGTTTTCGACGCTGGCGATCACCGCGACGTTTTTCGGCTCGGGGCCCTTCACGAGCGACTCGCTCAACGAAAATCTCCTTCACCTGCAATTTTTCCTGACCTCGGTCGGAATCGCCGCGCTCATCCTGCCGCTCTTCCGCCACACCGGCCGGCTGCTCGCCGCGAGCGCGCTGCTGCTCTTCGCGTGGGGCCTGAGCGGCTGGTTGTTTGCGTCGCTGCACGAGGACCGGCTGAAGGCCGACGCGCAGCACTTCGACGCGCTCGTCACCGACACGACGAATCGCATCCAGGTGCGTCTCACGACCTACGAGGATTCGCTGCGCGGCGCCGCGGGTCTCTTTGTCGCGGCGAACTCGATCGGCCAGGCCGAATGGCACGCGTATGCCGAGGCGCTGCGCCTGCCGGAGCGCTATCCCGGCATCATGGCGATCGAGGCGGTGTTTCCCGTGGGCGCGGGGAAAGCGGCGGCGTTCGAGGCGGCGCGCCGGGCTGACGGCGCGCCGGATTTCGCGATCGCCGGCGCCACCGGCGCCGCAGCCAGCGACGACGCCGCGCGCGAGCGTTACGTCGTCAGTTATGTCGAGCCGCTCGCGGGCAACCGCGCGGCGCTCGGGCTCGATTTCGCTTCGGAGCCGAACCGCCGCGCCGCCGCGGAGGCGGCGCGCGAGACCGGCGAGCCGCGGCTCACGTGCCGCATCACGCTCGTGCAGGACGCGCAGCAGCGTCCCGGCTTCGTGTTGCTCGTGCCGCTGTTCCGCTCCGCGGCCGAAACGCCCGCGCAACGCCGCGCCGCCTTCGCCGGCTGGGTGGCGGCGCCGTTTCTCGCGGAGAAATTCTTCGCCGGCGCACTCGGCGCGCCCCGCGACGAGATCGCCGTGCGGGTATTCGATGACGCGGCGATGTCGCAGGCCAACCTGCTCTTCGCCTCGGGCGACGACGACGCGCGAAAAAACTTCGAGCGCGTGACGACGCTCGAGCTCGGCGGACAGCGTCTCAGCCTCGGCTGGACGCGCGGCCCGGCGTTCGCGGCGGCCGGCGCGTCGGCGTCGGTGTGGGCGGCGACGAGTTCGGCGCTCGCGTCGTTGCTGCTCGTGGGTCTCGTCGTGGGCCTGCAATCGGTCGGCCGGCGCGCGCGCCGGCTCGCGGACGAGCGCACGGCGCAACTGCGCGCGAGCGAGGAGCGTTTCCGGCTGCTCGTCGAGCACGTGCCCGACTACGCGCTGTTCGCGCTCGATCCGGAAGGCCGCGTCACCTCGTGGAACTCCGGCGCCGAGCGGCTGCACGGTTTCACCGCCGGCGAAATCGTGGGCCGGCACTTCGCGATTTTTTTCCCGCCGGAGGAAATCCGTGCCGGCAAACCCGCCCGCGAGCTCGCCACCGCCACGCAGCGCGGACGCGTCGAGGACGAAGGCTGGCGGATGCGCAAGGATGGCACGCGCTTCTGGGCCAACGTCATCATGACCGCGCTGCACGACGAACGCGGCGAAGTCATCGGCTTCGCCAAGATCGCGCGCGACATGACCGAGCGGAAGCGGCTCGAGCAGCACCTCGCGCAGGCGCGCGACGAGGCGTTGCAGGCTTCGCGGTTGAAATCGGAATTCCTGGCGACCATGAGCCACGAAATCCGCACGCCGATGAACGGCGTGATCGGCATGGCCGGGCTGCTGATGGAGACCTCGCTCAACGCCGAGCAGCGCACGATGGGCCGCGTGATCCAGAACAGCGCGGAGAGCCTGCTCGCGATCATCGACGACATCCTGGATTTCTCGAAGATCGAAGCCGGCAAGCTGCGGCTCGAGCCGGCGGATTTCGAGCTGCGGCTCGTGATCGAGGAGACGCTCGCGCTGCTCGCGCCCCGCGCGCACGAAAAACGCGTCGAGCTGGTCTGCGACTTCGATGCCACACTGGCCGCGCCGCTCGTCGGCGACGCCGGGCGCATCCGGCAGGTGCTGACCAATCTCGTGAGCAACGCGATCAAGTTCACCGACCGCGGCGAAGTCGGCGTGAGCGTCCGGCGCGTGCGCGACACCGCGGGCCGCACGGCGTTTCGCGTGACGGTGTGCGACACGGGAGTCGGCATCCCGGAAGAGGCGCGCGCGCGATTGTTTCAGCCGTTCACGCAGGCGGACGGCACGCCGACGCGCCGCTTCGGCGGGACGGGACTCGGGCTCGCGATCTGCCGGCAGCTCGTCGAGCTGATGGCCGGCCGCATCGGCTACGAAAGCACGCCCGGGCAGGGCGCGACGTTTTGGTTCGAGCTCGAACTTCCGAACAGCGAGACGCCGCTCGCGCGCGAGCCGCTCGCCGCGCTGCCGCCGGGGCTGCGCCTCCTCGCGGTCGACGACAACGCGACCAACCGCCGCATCCTGCTCGGCCAGCTCGGCCTCGCCGGGATCGTCGCCGAAGCGGTCGAAGATGCGCGCGCGGCGCTCGCACGGTTGCGGGAAACGTCCGCCGCCGGCACGCCGTATCACCTCGTGCTGCTCGACTGGCACATGCCGGGCACGAGCGGCCTCGAGCTCGCCGCGGAAATCAAAGCCGATCCCGAGCTCAGCGGGATTCCGCTCGTCATGCTTTCGTCGGCGGGCCCGCTCGACGACCCGGCGACGGCCGCGGCGATCGGCTTCGCGGCGTTTCTGGTAAAGCCGGTGCGCGAGACCCAATTGCACCGCTGCCTCGCGCGCATCCTCGGCGCGACCGGCGCGCTGCCGGCGGGGACCAGCCCGCCGCCCGCCGTCGGCGCGACGACCGACGGCGCGCTGCATTTGCTGCTGGTCGAGGACAATCGAGCGAACCAGATGGTCGCGCGCATGCTGTTTGAGAAAGCGGGCCACACCGTCGTCGTCGCCGACAACGGCCGCGAGGCGCTCGTCGAGCTGGCGCAGCGCACGTTCGACGCGGTGATCATGGATTGCCAGATGCCGGAGATGGATGGCTACGAGGCGACGCGCCGCATCCGCTCCGGCCGCGAGTCGGGCGTGAATCCACGCGTGCCGATCATCGCGCTCACGGCGCACGCGCTGCCCGAGGACCGCCAGAAATGCCTCAATGCCGGCATGGACGACTATCTCACCAAGCCGGTCCGCGTCGCGGCGCTGCGCGAAGCGTTTCTCCGCTGCGGATTGTTGAAAGGCGTGAAGCCCGCCGCGCGCCCCCGGACGCGCAGCCCGCGCCCGGCGGCCGAGGCGCGCGCCGCGTCGCACCCGCCGTTCGCTGGCGCCCCGCCGGCGCAGCCGCCGATCCTCGTCGTCGACGACAGCGCCAACGACATCGCGCTGCTGCGGCAGCGGCTCGACGACGCCGGCGTGACCAACCCGATCGTCGCGTTCACCAACAGCGAAGACGCGCGAAATTTTCTCGCGGGCGCCGGCCTCGCCGAGGCCGAAGCGTCCGCCGCGGCGCGCCCGTGCCTCGTTTTTCTCGACATCGTGATGCCCGGGTTCGACGGCTTGCAGCTGCTCGGCTGGCTGCGGAGCCAGGCGGCTTTCAAATCGCTGCGCGTCGTGATGGTCTCTTCGATCCTCAACCCGACCGAGATCGAGCGCGCCTACGAGCTCGGCGCGGACCAATACCTCGTGAAATATCCGCCGTCCGACACGCTCGCTGCGATCGTCGCGGATGCGTTGCGGCCCGCGGCCGGTGCGACGCTCGCGTCCACTCCGACGATTCAGTCGCCCAGCGGCAGGTAAGGCGCGCAGGGCAGGGCGGATTATCCTTAATCCGCCGCCTCGGAGCGCGCGAATATCCCGCACGGTGCGTCAAGGATAACGCGCCCTGCCTTTCAGCCTGAAACGATTCCGATGGGGACGCGGCGCCCTCGCCGCGTTTTCTCCCGAGCGACGCGACGAGGGCGTCGCGTCCCCAGGACCTTCAGCGTTCACGCGTGCGCCTTTGCCGGTGCCGCCGCGGCGAACGGCTGGCCGATGGCGCCGAGCAATTCGCGGAACCACGGCACGGCGACATCGAATGCTTTGCCGCCCTTGATCCGCGCAAACTCGATCGCCCGCAGCGCATCGCCGCGCTCCTCGTCCTGGCCCACGACGCCGCTTTCACGGCGCAACGCGCACTCCACCGCGTGCTCGACGCAGCGCGCGATGAGCGCGAGGTCGGCGGCGTTGGCCGGGGCCGAGCGCGCGAAATAACCACTCTTCTGCACGAGCACTTTCTCCGCGCCGATCATCTTCGCGAACTGATCGCCGAACCACTTGCCCGGATTCACCGCGTCGAGCTTCACGTGCCCAAACGCATCGCGCGGCACTTCCTGACCGCGTGCCGTCATCTCGGCGACGATGCTGTCGACGCCCGCGCCTTCGCTGATGAAGAGATTCACGTTGCCGACGCGTTCCATCGCCGCCTTCAGCCGCTGCGCCTCGGCCGCGATGTCGAGCGCGAGCTCCGGCACGTAGACGCCGTGCACCGCGAGCCGGTCGCGCGTGAGCCCGAGGCCGGGCACGAGGGCGGTTTGCGCGAGGCGCTGCTGATAAGCCTGCGCGGTCGCCGCGGTGAGCCAGCCGCAGTTGCGGCCCATGACTTCGTGCACGATCAGCATGCGCGGATTGGCGCTCCACTCGGCAACGACGTGCTGAAAGAACCGCGCGCCCTCCTCCGCGGCCGTCCACGCGCCGAGGCTCTGGCGGATCGGCACGACGTCGTTGTCGATCGTCTTCGGCAGGCCGATCACCGTGAGCTGATAATTATTTTTCGCGAGATAGGCGGCGAGGTCGGCCGCGGTGGTGTTGGTGTCGTCGCCGCCGACGGTGTGCAGCACGTCGATGCCGTCGCGCACGAGCTGTTCGGCGGCGACCTGCAGCGGATTCTGTCCTTCGCGCACGAGGCCGCGCTTCACGCAGTCCTTCACGTTGGTGAGCTTCACGCGGCTGTTGCCGATGGGGCTGCCGCCGTGCTGCAGGAGAATCGCGGCGCTCGCGCGCTCGCTTGCGCCGACCGGCAGGCTTTCGCCGAGCAGCAGGCCCTTGTAGCCCGCGCGGTAACAGAGCAGCTCGATCTCCGGTGCGATTTTCGAGTAGCGCTGGATCAATCCGCCGACGGCGGCGCTGAGGCACGGCGCGATTCCGCCCGCAGTGAGGATGGCGACTTTTTTCGGACGCATGCGCAAGCTGAGCACCGGACGGCAACCGCGTGCAAGCCCGCGCCGCGCCGCGGGATTTTTTCAATAAATGCGTAGCGCACCGCCGCGCTTTCATCACGTGCGTGCGCTGCCGCGCGTCGCGGTCGGATCGGCCGGCCGGCGCGACGACGAAATTTTTCCCCGGTTTGAGAACGGCGCGAGGCTGCGTTCATTGCCCGATGAGCCGGGCGTTTGTGCGCGAATCCGATGTGCCGCAGCGGGAGGAATTGCCGACGCGCGCGCCGACGCTGCCGCCGGGCGTGAAAAATTATCTCACCGCCGCCGGCGCGCAGCGCCTGCGGAAAGAGCTCATGCAGCTCGTCGAGGTCGCGCGCCCGCCGCTCGCCTCGGCGGCGCCGGACGACATCGATGCGCGGCGCGAATTGCAGGCGCTCGACGGGCGCATCCGCGAACTGCAGCAGAGCCTGCGCAACGCCGAGATCGTCGACCCCGGGGCTGGACCGGCGGAGATCGTCCGCTTCGGCGCGATGGTCACGGTGCGCGACGCCAGCGGCGCAGAGTCGAGCTACCGCCTCGTCGGCGTCGACGAAACGGATGCCGTGCGCCACTGGATCAGCTGGCAGTCGCCGCTCGCGCGCGCGTTGCTCAACGCCCGCGTCGGCCAGATCGTGAGCCTCCGCACGCCGCGCGGGGCACAGGCGCTGGAGATCCGCGCGATCGTTTACGAGCCGTGAGCGGCGGCAAGTTCGCGCGCCGCGCGTGACGTGCCGGTTTGACTCCGCGCGCGCGAGCCGCGAAATCCCTGCTGCCACGCGCGCGAATTTTCGGGCCGATAGCTTAACGGTTAAAGCAGAGGACTCATAATCCTTTGACTCTGGGTTCGAATCCCAGTCGGCCCATTCGCCCCTTTCCACCACCCGGCGACGAGGGGCAGCGCCCCACTCGGGAGTAGGCGAAGACCTACGCCCCAAGTGACGAACAAGTCTGCTATGATGCGGGTCAGCAACCGGCGCCGCGATGTTCGCGCTGCCGCCCATGAAACGCATGAACTCTCCCTCTCTTCTCGAACCGCGCGTCGAACTTTCTGGGCCGAATCCCGCCGCCTTCGACGGGGCGGGAAGGTTGCCGGCGCTGGTGACGCAACCCGACGCGCTCACGCCGATTCTCGTCGCCGATGACGATGCCGACGACGTCTACTTCATCAGACGCCTCATCGCGAAAACCGGCATCAAGAATCCGGTGAAGGTCTTCGAGGATGGAACCGAGGTCGTGAATTATCTCGGCGCGCGGCTCGCGCAAGGCGGCGGGCGGCATCGTCCGGCGCAACTGCTTTTCCTCGACCTCAACATGGCGGGCCTCGGCGGATTCGGTTTTCTCGAGTGGGCGCGGCAGCAGCCGGGCCTCACGCCGCTGACGATCGTCGTGCTCTCGAATTCCGGGGAGCCGGCCGACATCGCCCGCGCGCTCGAACTCGGCGCGCATCGTTATCTCGTGAAATATCCCTGCGTGCAGACGATCACCACGATCGTGCGCAGCGTGCATCCGTTCACGCTCGTCTGAGCCGATCGCGAAGGAAGGCCGGTTGCGACCGGCATCAGCAGTGCGCGGCGAGATCGTTGCGGCGTTTGGCGACCCGCGCTACAACCCAGCAAAGACGGTTTTGCCTTTTGCGCGGAGTCGCATGTTAGTTCGCGGTCCCACATGGCCCTGGCTGTCCGCGACCCATTTTCCCGCGCGCTGCGCGACCTGCGCATCTCCGTCACCGATCGGTGCAACTTCCGCTGCCCTTACTGCATGCCGGCGGAAGTCTTCGGGCCCGGCCATGCGTTTTTGCGCGACCCGCAGTTGATGAAGCTCGAAGAGCTCGTCGAAATCGTCCGCGCCTTTCGCGCGCTCGGCGTGGAAAAAGTCCGGCTCACCGGCGGCGAACCGCTGCTGCGCGCCGACGTGCCGGAGCTGATCCGCGCCTTGAAACACGAGCTCGGCCTGCGCGACGTCGCGCTGACGACCAATGGCTGGCTGCTCGAAAAACTCGCGCCCGCGCTCCGCGCCGCGGGGCTCGACCGGCTCAACGTCTCCGTCGATTCGCTCGACGACGCCACGGCCGGCAAGCTCAACGGCCTCGGTTTCAAGGTCGCGCGCGTGCTGCGCGGCATCGACGCGGCGGCCGCGCTCGGCCTGCCGGTCAAGATCAACTGCGTCGTCCAGCGCGGCGTGAACGACGGCGAGTTGCTCGCGCTCTGCGACTATTTTCGCGCGCGCGGACACGCGCTGCGTTTCATCGAATTCATGGACGTGGGCAACACGAACCACTGGACGCGCGAGCGCGTGGTGCCGGCGCGCGAGATCGTCGAGCGCATCGGCGCGCGCTGGCCGCTCGAGCCGGTGGGGCCGGCGTATCGCGGCGAAGTGGCGGCGCGCTATCGCTACGTCGACGGCCGCGGCGAGATCGGGCTGATCAGTTCGGTGACCGAGCCGTTTTGCCGCGACTGCCATCGCGCGCGGCTCTCCGCCGACGGAAAACTCTACACGTGCCTTTTCGCTTCGCTCGGCTGGGATGTGCTCGGCGCGTTGCGCGCCGGCGCCCGAGGCGCGGAGCTGGAGAATTTTCTCGCACAGATCTGGCGCGGCCGGCTCGACCGCTACAGCGACGAGCGCGCGGAATTGCTCGCCGCCGGCGAGTCGACCGCGAAAGTCGAGATGAGTTACATCGGCGGATAGGCGGATAGCGCGGCGCTATCCGCGGGAGGCCGGAGACAAGAGACGGGAGACGGAACGCAATCCCGTTGTCGTTGCCGAATGGGTGTTTCCGGCTCCCGCCTCCTTTCTCCCGCCATCCCTTCTCCCATGATCGCGCGGCGCGCGATCATTCGTATCTCGCCGGCCGGCCGAGGTAGTTGAGCATCCAGATTTCCTTCCAGACGCGATAGCGGCCTTCCTGGGTGAACTTGCCGAAATCCTCGCGTTCCGCATGCGGGTGCAGGAAGCCGAGCTCGGTGTTGAGCCGGTCGAGCTCATGCTGCGCGGCATTGAGCTCGGCGAGCGGCTCGACGGTGAACGGCACCGGCTGCGCGCCGGCGGTGGCCAGGCGCGCACGATGCCGCGCGAGCAGCTGGGGCAGCGACCGCCGCCATGGCTTGCGCTCGACGAACCAGTGCTCGGGAAAAAATCCGCCGAAGGGAATGTAGAGATTGTCGGTGAGATACAGGCTGCCGTCCGCCGTCCTCGAGGTGATCGCGTAGCACACCGAGATCGCGCCGCTGGCTTGGGGGATGAAGGTCACCTGCACGCGCACGGTCGCGGGCGCATCTTGATAAATGGACACGCGCAAAAAAATCCCGCCGCCGATTTCGGCCTTGAGCGCCTGCGTCTGCCGGAAGCCCTGCCCGCGGAGCCACTCGCGGATTTTCAACAGCCGCGGTTGCACCGGCCACTCGTCGCCGCCGGCGTTGACCGCGTAGCGGGGAAAAAGCGGCAGCGGGCTGAGGCTGTGCGCCGTGATCGCGAGCCAGTTGTAGAGCGTCTCGCCGAGAAACCAGACGAGGAAGAACACCGCGGCCAGCACCCAGAACGGCCGGTCGATCAGCTCGAAGTCGCGGCTCAGCTGCGCGGCGCCGAAGGCGAACACGAACCAGCGCAGCCACCGGTCCACAATCGAGAGGACGGGCGAAGCCATCCGCTGGTTGACCTGCATCAGCACCAGCGAAACGAGAATGGCGACGAGGATGAGATACGGTGGCTCCACGAAAAAGGCGCCCGCATCAGGGGGCGGTCCGCCGGGAAGGATAACACACGAGCGCGGGCGATCCCAGGCCGCAGCGGAGATTTTTCCGCCGCGGCTCAGCTCAGCCGCACGGGCATGATCACGCAGACGAAGCTCTCGAGCGTCTTGAACACGCCGGGGCTGACCTCGTCTTTCACCTCGAAAAAGACCTCGTCCTTCGCGAGCGCGCGAAGCGGATCCATGAGGAACGCGGGATTGAATGCGACCTGCAGGTCGGGGCCGCTGTAACCGATCGCCATCGACTCGTGCGCTTCGCCGAAATCCGGGCTTTGCGCGGTGATTTCGAGCAGGTTGCTCGTGAGCTTGATCTTCACCGAATTCGCTTTTTCCGAGCAGACGAGCGCAGCGCGGTGCACGCATTGCAGGAAGAGCTCGCGCTCGAGCTTGATGCGCTGGTGCGTCTCCTTCGGGATCACCTGCTGGTAATTCGGATAATTGCCTTCGACGACCTTCGAGTAGAGGTAGACGCTGTCGATCAGGCCGCTCGTGTCCTTGTCGGTCGCGATCTGGAAGGCGGCGCGGCGGTCGTTGAAGTTGATCTTCACCTTCTCGCCCTTGTCGAGGAGCCGGGTGAGTTCGGAAACGGTTTTCGCCGGCAGGATGATCGCGCCGGCGCTGCTGGCGGGCACTTCCATCTCCTTCGAGACGAGGGCGAGCCGCCGGCCATCGGTCGCGACGAGCGAGAGTTTGCCGTCCTTGAAATTGAAATAGACGCCGTTGAGGATGTAGCGCGTCTCGTCGGTCGACTGCGCGTAAGCGACGCTCTTGAGCATCAGCGCGAGCTCCGATTGCTCGAGGCTGTAGGCCTTTTCCTCGCCAAACTCGGGCAGCGGCGGAAATTCGTCCTTGCCGATGCCCATGATGCGGAAGGTCGAGCCGCCGGACGTGAGTTTCACCTGATGGTTCGGCGAGCCGTCGAAGGCGACATCGGTGTTCGGCAGTTCGCGCACGATGCCGGCCAGCCGTTTCACGGGCAGCGTGACGGCGCCCGTCTCCTTCACCTCGGCCTTGATCTTGCAACGGATGCCGAGGTCCAGGTTCGTCGTCGTCAGCGAGATCTGATCCTTTTCCGCCTCGATGAGCACGTTGCTCAGGATCGGCATCGTGGCCTTGGAGCCGACCACATTGAGCACTTGGGCGAGGCCGTTGGCGAAGTGATCGCGGTTGATTTTAAATTTCATGCGGGGCGACTGGAGCGCTTCTTGGAAGAAGCTAACAAAGGCTAAAAGGATAGGGGTTCAATAAGGAATTCTATCCGTATTCATATGCGTGGGGAAGAAGACCAGTAAACCGAGGTTCTCCCTCGGAAAATTCACCATGCGCGGCGGTGAAAAACTTCCCATGCGATGTCGGCAACCGCCCGGTTATTCGCAGGCTGCGAGTTGCTGGGAAACGGCGCGCAGCTTGTTCGCACGTTGTTCAAGCTCTCGGCCGGTGCGTCGCAGCGAGGCGAGCGCGCCGCAGGTGGCGGATCAATCCGTAGAAAATGTAGCCGAGGCAGATCGCGAGGAGCACGAACTCGCGGTAGTCGCGATAGATCACGACGAGCGCGATCGCTGCGAGCAGCAGCAGGAACGGCTGGAGGCGCGTCTTCGTCTGCATGTCGATGTGCTTCCCGCTCGGATAACGCACCGAGCTCATCATGAGCAGCGCGACCAGCAGCATGAGAAACGGGAGTGCGAGCGCGGACGATTTCAACGTGCGATCCATCTCCTCGAGTTTCAGGAGGAAGAGCACCGTGGCTCCGACGGTCGAGGCCGCGGCCGGCACGGGCAGGCCGACGAAGTCCTTGTTCGAATCTTTCGTGCCGGGCCGCAGCAGCGGATTGGTGATGACGTTGAACCGCGCGAGCCGCATCGCCGCGCACAACAGGTAAACGAAACCGATGAACCATCCGATGTCGCGAAACCACTCGGGCCGGCCCTGCGTGGGCGAGAGAATCAGGTAAAACATCAGCAGCGCTGGCGCGACGCCGAACGAAATCACATCCGCCTGCGAGTCGAACTCCGCGCCGAACAGCGACTCGCGCCCGCCGAGCCGCGCCAGCCGCCCATCGAGCGCATCGAACAACGCCGCGCCAAAAATGAACCACACCGCGAAGCGATAGTGCTCGATGTTCGTCGCCTCGCGGTAAAGGCCGTCCGTCGATCGTTCCGCCAGCCGCGCCTGCATGCACTGCACGATCGCCATGAACCCGCAGAACAGGTTTCCCGCCGTCATCAGGTTCGGCAGGAAATAAATCCGGCTCGCCTGCGTGACGTTGTAGGGATCCTCGCGCTGCGCCAGTTCCTCTTCTTCGGCGGCGGCCGCGTGCGGATCGGTGGGACGTGGGCGGCGGAAAATCATTTCGTCAGGCTTTCGAGATATTTCCAGAATTTCGAATCCTGCTCGACGAGCTGTTGTTCGGAGACGGGCAGCTTGTTGCGCAGGAGGAAGTCTTCGAGCGAGTTTTTGTGCAGGATGTAATCGACCTGCAACGTTTCGCCCCGTGCCTCGAAATAGAAACGAAAGTCCCCGGCCCGCAGCCGGTAAAGTCCCTTCGCGCCGCGCTTGAAATAACCGAGCGGCTCGCGCGGATGCGCCAGGTCCGCGGGCTTCAGGCTGCTGATCGGATCGATCGCCGTGAGCTGCGCGAATTTGTCGAGCTTGTTGAGCTCGCGCATGGCTTGCTCGGAAAAGGTGACCTGATACATCGTGAGTTCAGGCCGCCGGGTAACCGCCTCCGGCTGCGCGCGTCATGCCCGCAGCATCCCGGCGCCCGGAATTTTCGCTCGCTCGCTCCATGAAACGCCTAGGTCAACTCGCCTCGCTTCTCGCCGCAACGCTATTCCTCGCCGCCCGGCTTTCCGCCGAAGGCGCTCCCGCGCAAACGCCGCCATCCGCGGTGCCCGCGACGCCGACACCCACGCCATCGGCCGCGGCCGCTCCCGCGATGCGCGCGAACCGCGCGGACGAATTGCTCAAGCGGTTCGACAAGAACGGCGATGGCAAGCTCGACGACGACGAGCGCGCCGAGGCGCACGAGGCGATGATGAAGGAGCAGTTCGACCGGCAGGCCGCCCGTGCCGCCGCGCCCGCAGGCGACCAGGGCCGCGCGCGGATGCTCGCGATGTTCGACAAGAATCACGACGGCCGGCTCGATGACGACGAGCGCGCGGAAGCGCGCAAATACGCCGAGGAACACGGCCTCGGTCCCGGCGGCGAAGTGCGCGAGGAGCTGATGAAACGCTTCGACAAGAATGGCGACGGCAAGCTCGACGACACCGAGCGCGCCGAGCTCCAGAAATTTCTGCAACAGCGTCGCGCGACCGCCGGCGATGCTCCCGGTGCCGCGCCTGCGCGCGCAATGCGCGACGAGATGCTTCGCCGCTTCGACAAAAACAGCGACGGCCGGCTCGACGACACCGAACTCGCCGCCGCCGAGCCCGCGCTCCGCACGCGCATCGAATCGACGCCGCGCCAGCTCGAGCGCTACGACACCAATCACAACGGCAAACTCGACGACGACGAATGGGCCGTCGCCCGCGAACAGTTGGTCCGCCTCGTCAACAATCCGCCGCCTGCTGCCGCGCCCGCAAAGCCGACACCGGAGCCGGAATCGAAGTCGACCGACGCGCGCTGATCGCTGCGCCGAGTCTCCCCGGCAGCGACGTGGAAGTTGTCGGCAAAGCGGCACGGGCGTCTCGCTCGTGAATTTTTCAGCGACGGCGCACCACGGGCGGGACGCCCGTGCTACGCCAGGTTGCGCATGCCCGGCCTTCACCTGCCTGCGCCGCCAATCGCGCTTTCTGGTTCGCCTCCACGAGAGACCGCGCGATGTTCTCCGGCATGTCCGTCACGCTGTCCGACATTCGCGCCGCGCAACGCCGCATCGCGGGCGGCGTGATCGTCACGCCCTGTCCGGCCTCGATCCCGCTGAGCGAAATCACGGGCGCGTGTGTCTTCTGCAAACTCGATAATTTCCAGCGCACCGGGTCGTTCAAGGAACGCGGCGCGCGCAATGCACTGCTGCGCCTCGGCGCCGCGCAGAAAAAACGCGGCGTCGTCGCCGCCAGCGCCGGCAATCACGCGCTCGGGCTCGCGTATCATGGCCGGCTGCTCGGCATCCCGGTCACAGTCGTGATGCCCGACTACGCGCCGCTGATCAAAATCACGACATGCCAGCGGCTCGGCGCGCGCGTGATCATCCACGGGCGCGATTTCACCGAAGCGCGCAGGGAGGCCGACCGACTCGTCGCCGACGAAGCGCTCACGTATGTCCACGGCTTCGACGACCCCGACATCATCGCCGGCCAGGGCACGCTCGCGCTCGAAGTGCTGCAGCAGGTTCCCGATCTCGATGCGATCGTCTGCCCGATCGGTGGCGGCGGACTCATCGCGGGCGTGGCCGTCGCGCTGAAGGCGCTGCGCCCGCGCGTGAAAGTCATCGGTGTCGAAAGCGTGAACACCGGAAATTTCGCCGCGGCGCTGCGTGCCGGCCGGCCGGTCGCGGTGCCGCGCCGCGCGACCCTCGCCGACGGCCTTGCGACGCTCACCGTCGGCGCCAACGCCTTTGCGCTCGCGCGCCGCCGTGTCGACGAAGTCGTGCGCGTGAGCGAGGACTGGATCGCGCTCGCGATTTTGCGGATGGTCGAGCTGGAAAAAACCGTCGTCGAAGGCGCCGCGGTCGTTCCGCTCGCGGCGTTGATGGCCGGCAAGCTTCCGCGCCTGCGCGGCAAACGCGTCGTGCTCGTGACGTGCGGCGGCAATATCGATCCCGCGATCCTGAGTCGCGTGATCGAGAAAGGCCTCGTGCACGACGGCCGGCTCACGCGTTTCACCGCGAAAATCAGCGACCGGCCCGGCGGTCTCGCCGAGCTGAGCCGCGTGATCGCGGCGAGCGGCGCGAGCATCAAGGACATCGCGCACGATCGCGCGTTCAGCGGGGCGGACGTGAGCGCGGTCAACGCCGTGTGCACCGTCGAGACGCGCGACCGCGCCCACATCGCCGCGCTGCACCGCGCACTTCGCCGGCATGGATTTCCCGTTGTCGTTTCCCGTTAAGATTTCATTTCAGGTCTTCGCGCCGTGGCGCGGGCGTCTCGCCCGTGGTCTGATTCTTTCACGGACGAGATGCCCGTGCCACGCGGCCATCGCGCTCGCGTGCGCGCTGCTCGCCGGCTGCCACACCGCGCAGATTCGCCCATCCACCACGCCGCCGTCCGGCGATGAGATCGTCGTCGCCGGCCAGCGGTTTCACACCGGCACGCGCGTCGTCACATGGCTGGAACCGGAAGGCTACAACGCCTATCGCGGCGCGGCGCCGCTCGAGTTGCGACAGCCCAACGGCCTGAGCGCACGCGAAGCCGCCCGCGTGAAGGCGCGCGGCTGGACGCTGCCCACGCTGCAAAAAGTCGTGGACCAATTTGTCGTGCACTACGACGCCGAAGGGCTGAGTCGGATTTGTTTCGACGTGCTCCGCAAACGTCCGGGCCTCGGCGTCCACTTCCTCCTCGATGTGGATGGCACGATTTACCAGACGCTCGACCTGCAGGAGCGCGCTGCGCACGCGACGATCGCGAACAGCCGCTCGATCGGCATCGAGATCGCCAACATCGGCGCTTATCCGCCCGCGGAGAGCGCGCCGCTCGGCGAATGGTATGCGCGCGATGCGCAGGGCGGCACGATCATCGCGATCCCGAAAAAAATCCGCGAGCCCGGCATCCGCACGCGCGACTTCGTCGGCCGGCCCGTGCGAGCCGCGCCGGTCAACGGCGTCGTGCAAGGCAAGGCGCTCGTGCAATACGACTTCACGCCGGAGCAATACACCGCGCTCGCGAAACTCACCGCCACGCTCTGCCGCGTGTTTCCGCGGATCGCGTGCGACGCGCCGCGCGACGCTTCCGGCGCGGTCCTCCTGCGCAAGCTGCCGGATGCCGACTTCGCAAACCACCGCGGCATCCTCGGCCATTTTCACATCCAGGAAAACAAGGTCGATCCGGGACCGGCGTTTCAGTGGGAAGCGTTTCTCGCCGAGACGCGCCGCGAGCTGCGTTGAACGCGCGCGCGAGCGTGAGAATCGCGGTCACGCGTTGCGCGCGGCACTTTTTTTGCCGTAGGCCGGATCGACGTCGATGAAAGCGGTCGCGATGAAGGACGGGATCGCGGCGACGCAGATCCAGATGAAGAAATTCACGTAGCCGAGTTTTTCCTGGATCCATCCCGCCGCCATGCCGGGCAGCATCATGCCGAGCGCCATGAAGCCGGTGCAGATCGCGTAGTGCGCGGTGCGGTGTTCGCCCTCCGCCGCGAGCATCATGTAGAGCAGGTAGGCGGTGAAACCGAAGCCGTAGCCGAATTGCTCGATCGCGAGCGCACCGCCGATGAGCGCGAGATTCGACGGCTGTGTGAGCGCGAGCACGATGAAGACGACGTTCGGCGCATACATCGCGAGAATCATCGGCCAGAGCAGCCGCTTCAGTCCGCACCGCGAAATCGCGTAGCCGCCCGCCAGCCCGCCGAGCGTCAACGCGATCACGCCGATCGTGCCGTAAACGACGCCGACATCCTGCGTCGTGAGCCCGAGCCCGCCGGCGGTTCGCGCGTCGAGGAGAAACGGCGTGACGAGTTTGAGCAGTTGCGCTTCGGCGAAACGGTAGAGCAGCAGAAACGCGAGGATGATCCCGATCTGTTTCTTGCGGAAGAAAGCCGCGAACACCGCGAAGTAGGCTGCGAGAGGTTTCGGTTCGTGGCGGACGGCGCCGTCGCCCGCCGGCCGCGGCAGCGCCCACGCATGATAAAGCCCGACCAGAAAAAACACGGCCG
Organism: Opitutaceae bacterium; assembly: GCA_035545575.1. Taxonomy (GTDB): domain Bacteria; phylum Verrucomicrobiota; class Verrucomicrobiia; order Opitutales; family Opitutaceae; genus ER46. Next base: position 84,481 of record DASZYB010000059.1, read on the forward strand.
CGGCGAGGCCGAACACCCACGCCCACGCGCGCGTGAAGTCGCCGGTGATTTTTTGCAGCGAGCCCGCGAGATAAACGAGTCCGCCCTGGCCCGCGATCGTCGCCAGCCGGTAAAACGTGCTCCGCACGCCGACGAACGCCGCCTGTTGATGCGGCGGCAGCGCGAGCAGATAAAAACCGTCCGCCGCGATGTCGTGCGTCGCCGAGCTGAATGCGAGCAGCCAGAACACCGCGAGCGTGCCGCGGAAAAACGCCGACCCCGGCAGCACGAGCGCCACCGCCGCGAGCGCCGCGCCGATGACCAGTTGCAACCCGAACGTCCACAGCCGCTTCGTCGCCAGCAGCTCGACGACAGGCGACCAGAGCGGCTTGATCACCCACGGCAGATAGAGCCAGCTCGTGTAGAGCGCGATCGCGGTGTTCGAGACCTGAAGATTTTTATACAGGACGACCGACACGGTCATCGCGATCACGTAGGGAATGCCCTCGGCGAAATAAAGCGTCGGAATCCAGCGCCACGGATTCGGCGGTCGGGGAGCGGGGTTTTCCATGCGCGCAGGAAAAAGTTCGAGGCGAACACGACCTGCCTTCAGCGGGATTGGCAAACGATTACGCGGTGGCGATCGTGACTCGTGTCGCGCGGCACCGCCGACGCACGCGAAGCGAAAAAGCGCGACGCCGGGCCGCCCGTGATTTCTACTGCGCGGCGCACGCGGATCCGTGCGCAAAATTTTTCGCAACATGTCCGACGCTTCCGTCCGCCTCTGGCGCGAGCCTCTGGTTCTGCCGACCTACGAGCCCTTCCCGCCGCAGAAGAATCCGATGTTTCTCGACCGGCGCGTCTACCAGGGCAGCAGCGGGAAAGTTTATCCGCTGCCGGTGATCGATCGCATCGCGGAAAAGAAAACCGACCGAAGCTGGGATGCCGTTCACCTCGAAAACGAATTTCTGCGGCTCACGATCCTGCCGGAAATCGGCGGGCGCATCCATGTCGCGCAGGACAAGACCAACGGCTACGATTTCATCTACCGGCAGGACGTGATCAAACCCGCGCTCGTCGGCCTCGCGGGCCCGTGGATCAGCGGCGGCATCGAGTTCAACTGGCCGCAGCATCACCGGCCGTCGACGTTCATGCGCTGCGACGTGCACCTGGAGGAACACGCCGACGGATCGAAAACCGTCTGGCTGAGCGAGCACGATCCGATGCTGCGCATGAAAGGCATGCACGGCGTCTGCCTCCATCCGGGCCGCGCCGTGATCGAGCTCAAGGTGCGCGCCTACAATCGCACGCCCTTCGTGCAGACGTTTCTGTGGTGGGCCAATGTCGCCGTGCGCGTGCATGAGGCGTATCGCTCGTTTTTTCCGCCGGATGTCCACTACGTCGCTGATCACGCGAAACGCTCGATGAGCGCGTATCCGCTTTGCGCGGGCCGCTACTACGGCGTCGACTACGCCGCGCGCGCACGGCACGGCGTCCCCGCCGAGGAGCAGCCGCGAAAATACGCGCCGACCGGCGACAGCGCGCCCAATGACCTCTCGTGGTATGCGAACATTCCCGTGCCAACGTCCTACATGTGCATGGGCACGCGCGAGGATTTTTTCGGCGGCTACGATTTCAAGCACTGCGCCGGCGTGATTCACGTCGCCGACCACCGCATCGCGCCCGGCAAGAAGCAGTGGACGTGGGGCAACCACGAGTTCGGCTACGCGTGGGATCGCAACCTCACCGATGCCGACGCGAACGGCGAACACGCGCCCTACATCGAGCTGATGGCCGGCGTCTACACCGACAATCAGCCGGACTTTTCCTTTCTCCAGCCCGGCGAGACGAAAACGTGGAGCCAGTTCTGGTATCCCATCCGCGAGATCGGGCCCGCGCAGCAGGCGAACGTGGAGGCCGCGCTCAGTTTCGCGGTGCAAGACCGCGCCGTCCGCATCGGCGTCGCCGTCACGCGGCCGCAGCGCGGCGCCACGCTCAGGCTTTCCACGTCACGCCGCACGCTGCGCGAAATCGCCTGCGACCTCGCGCCCGGCCGGCCGCGCATCGAGACCTTCGAGCTGCCGCGCGGCGGGCGCGAAACCGAGCTGCGGGTCGCGCTGATCGCGGCCGACGGTCGCGAGCTCGTCGCGTATCAGCCGCAGCCTCGCGCAAACCGCGAAGTTCCTCCGCCCGCGACCGAGCCGCCGGCGCCGGAGCAGATCGCCAGCGCGGACGAGCTCTACCTCGCCGGCGTGCACCTCGAGCAATATCGCCACGCCACGCGTGCGCCCGAGCTTTACTGGCGCGAGGCGCTGCACCGCGATCCGGGCGACGCGCGCTGCAATCACGCGCTCGGCCGCTGGCATCTCCGCCGTGGCGAGTTCGTCCTCGCCGAGCGCCACCTGCGCGCTGCCGTCGCGCGGCTCACGGCGCGGAACCCGAATCCGCCCGACGGCGAGCCGCACTACACGCTCGGTCTCGCGCTCCGCTGGCTCGGTCGCGACGCCGAAGCCTACGACGCCTTCGCGAAAGCCGCCTGGGATCAGGCGTGGCAATCCGCCGCGCACCACGCGCTCGCCGAGATCGATTGCGCGCGCGGCGACTGGCAGAGTGCGCTCGCGCATCTCGACCACGCGCTCGCGACGAACGTCGAGAATCTTCGCGCACGCGATCTGAAGGCGATCGTCCTGCGCCGCCTCGGCCGCGCCGCCGAGGCCGCCGCGCTGCTCGACGCCACGCTCGCGCTCGACCCGCTCGACTGGTGGGCGCGTCATCTGCGCCGCGAGCCGCTCGGCTGCGACACGCAGACGCGGCTCGATCTCGCGCACGATTTTGTCCGCGCGGGGCTGCACACCGAAGCGCTCTCGCTGCTCGCCGCCATCGCGCAACCCGAGGCCGGCACGGCGCCGCTCATCGGCTATACCGCGGCATGGATCTGTCACGCGATGGGCGATGCGCGCGGCGAGCGCGACTGGCGGAAGCACGCTCGCGCGGCCTCACCGGACTTTTGTTTTCCCGCGCGGCTCGAGGAGCTGCGCATTCTCGCGTGGGCGATCGACCGAGACCCGCGCGATGCGCGCGCCGCATTTTATCTCGGCAACCTGCTCTACGATCGCAGCCGCCGCGCCGACGCACTCGCGTGCTGGGAAAAGTCCGCGCGGCTCGCGCCGGATTATTCCGTCGTCTGGCGCAATCTCGGGCTCGGCACTTTCAACGTGCGACATCAGCCGGCGAAAGCACGCCGCGCCTACGACCGCGCGTTTCGCGCCGATCCGACCGACGCGCGTCTGCTCTACGAGCGCGATCAGCTCTGGCAGCGCCTCGGCGCCGGCACGTCCGTGCGGCTGCGCGAACTCGAGCGCCATCCGCAGCTCGTCGCCGCGCGCGACGACCTCGCGCTCGAATTCGGCTATTTGCTCCTCCAGTCCGGCCGCGCCGACGAAGCGCTCGCGCTCGTGACGACGCGGAAATTTCAGCCATGGGAAGGCGGCGAGGGCCGCGCGCGGGGCCTGTTCGAGCGCACGCACGTCGCGCTGGGCCGGCGCGCGCTCGCGGCGGGAGATGCGGCGACGGCGCGCAAACATTTCGAGCAGGCGATCGCATTGCCGGAAAATCTCGGCGAGGCGCGCCATCTGCTCGCCAACGCCGCCGATCTTTATTTCTGGCTTGGCTGCGCCCACGCCGCGCTCGGCGACAAGACTGCGGCGCGTTCCGCCTGGCGGCAGGCCGCCGGCGCGATCGGCGACTTTCAGGAAATGCGCGTCACGGCGTTTTCCGAGCAGACTTATTTTGCCGCGCGCGCGCTCGAAAAACTCGGCCGGCGCGCCGCGGCCCGTGCGCTGTGGAGGAAAATGCTGGCCTACGCGCGCGGGCTCGCGCGGCAGCCGGCGACGATCGATTATTTTGCGACGTCGCTCCCCACGATGATTTTGTTCGAAGACGATTTGCGGGCGCGACAGGCGACGCACGCGCAGTTCCTGCAGGCGCTCGCGCAGCTCGGATTGGGCGAGATGAAAGCGGCGCGCGAAAAACTCCGCGGCGTGCTGCGGCGCGACCCGAGCCACGCCGGGGCCGCGGAGCAACTCGGCGACGCGAACTCGGCCGCGGGAAACGCGGACCCCGGGTTCATTTCGCGGCGACGACGGCGGGCGCGGACTTGATCGCGACCCGGAACCATTGGATGGCTTGCGCGGGATCGACCACGGAGAGGACCACGCCGGCGAGCACTACGGCGCACACGAGCTTGAAGGAGACGGATTCGTTTTTCATGGCTTGGATTCGAGCGCCAAGACGCCGCGCTCATCGGGGTGTTGCACGCGGCGGCGGAATATAGCCGGCGAAATCTCGCCCGCGCGCGTAACCGCGATCCTCGCGCATCGTCGCCCGGCGGCCGCGCGATTTGGACGCCGCGGTTTGCGCAAAATTTGCAGAGGCACCGCGCAAAAAAAGCGCTAAGCTGGGCCCGACGCACGCAGCGTCGTTTCCCATGAACACCACTTCGCTCAACCAGCTCGTCCCGATTCTGCAGCTCGCGATCGGTCCGGTCATCCTGATCTCCGGCGTCGGCCTGCTGCTGCTCACGCTGACTAATCGCTTCGGCCGGCTGCTCGACCGCTCGCGCACGCTGCATCGCGAAGGCACGCCGGCCGGCGCGGAGGCGGCGGACGTGCGGGAACAGATCGCGATTCTGCACCGTCGCGCCACGATCCTGCGGCTCTCGATCACGCTCGGCGCGATCACGGTGCTGCTGGTCGCGGTGTTGATCCTGATCCTGTTTGTCACCGCGTTGCTGCGAATCGAAGCGGGCTGGCTGATCGTGACGATCTTCTGCGTGAGCCAGCTCTCGCTGATCGGCTCGATGCTGGCCTTCATCCACGATATGAATCTCTCGCTCGCCGCCGTGCGGCTCGAGATCAAGAGCTGACGCACGCCGCGCTTGCTTCCGGGCCGCCGCAGCGACATCACGCCCCGCATGTCCTCGTCTCCCGCGCAATTCGTCGGTGTCACCGTGGTCGCCAAGGCCAACGTCTATTTCGACGGCAACGTCGTGAGCCACACGGTCCTGTTCAAGGACGACTCGAAAAAAACGCTCGGGCTGATCCGGCCCGGCTCGTATCATTTCAAGACCGGCGCGCCGGAGCGCATGGAAATCGTCGCGGGCAACTGCCGCGTGACGCTCGACGGCGGCAAGGAGTCGCGCGACTACGCGGCCGGGACGTTCTTCGACGTGCCTGGCAACAGCGGCTTCACGATCGCCGTCGCCGCCGGGCTCTGCGAATACATCTGCTCGTTTCTTGCGGCGTAAGCGGCGGGTGACTCCGCCCGAGCTGCTGCGCGGCGCAGCGGCAGAGTTTCGTTGAGGCGCCGCGTGAAAACATTCAGCTTCGCGCCATGAAACGCCCGCCGGCTTCACTCCTCGTCGGGCTGGCGCTGGTCTTCGCGCTCGCGCTCGGCCGCGCGGACGAAGCCGCGTTGCCCGATGGGCTCTACGCGGAGTTTTCGACGCCGCGGGGAAATTTCGTGGCGGAGCTTTTCTACACGAAGGCTCCGCTGATGTGCGTGAATTTCACGGGACTCGCCGAGGGCACGCTCGCGCCGCGCGACGGGCATCCGTTTTATTCCGGGCTCACCTGGTATCGCGTCGTGCCCGGCTTCGTGATCCAGAGCGGAAATCCCGGACTGAAGGACACCGACGACGAGGCGAATCCGATCCCGCACCGTTTTCCCGACGAGTTCGTGCCCGGCCTCCATCACGAGGCCGCCGGCGTGCTTTCGATGGCGAACGCCGGCCCCGACACGAATAGCTGCGAATTTTTCGTGACGCTCGCGCCGACGCGCCGGCTCGATTATCTGCACAGCGTGTTCGGCCGCATCGTGCGCGGCGAGGACGTGCTCGCGCGCATCCGGCAGGACGACGCCGTCGCGATCAAGATTCTCCGCATCGGCGCCGCGGCGCGCGCGTTTCGCGCCGATGCGGTGGCGTTTGCGGCGCTGCGCGCGAAGGCGAAAACGTTTTCCAGCGTCGCCTCCGCTTCCGCGCTGCCCGGCCCGGCGGCGCACTTCGACGATCCCGATCGCCTGCTGCCGGTCGATCCTCCGCGCGCGAAGAATTTCAATTTCAAGCTCGCGAACTTCGAGCGCGCGACGGGCCTCAAGATCGTCGCGCGCCTCCTCGCGCGCTCGCCGCCCAACACCGACGGCCGCAAGCTCGGCACCTACGCGCACGAGCTCGCGACGAAACTCGACGTCGAGAAAACCGGCGCGCTCGCACTCTACGTCGCCGACCGCGACGAGTGGAAATTGTGGATCGGCGACGATTCGGCCGCGGCCTTCATGGGCCACGCGGGCACGGTGAAGGACTTCATGCAGGGCGGCGCGTTTCACGAGGCGAAGCAGGGTTTGCTCGACGCGGCGCGCGCGACGGGCGAGGCCGATTTTGCCGCGCAGCAGAAATCCGCTGCCGGTCCTTCGCTGCCGACGGGTCAGCGGCTGAAGCTGCAGACCGACGCCGTGCTCGACGGGCTCATCGCAAGACTCGAACCGAGGTAGACGCCGCGTTTCTTTTCGCCGCGGCCGCGTCGGTCAGCGGCGCCACGAGAAACGGCTGGCGCCGAGCGCCGAGTCGTCTTCGCCGCGGTTGAACACGCGCACCGCCGCCCACGCCACCGCCACGACGAAGGCCGCCAGCGCGCCGAGCGAAAGCACGGGCGAAAAAAAGAAACGCCCGAGCAGCGCGCCGCGCATCAGGTCGACGGCGTAGGCGACCGGATCGAGATGCGCGGCGAGCTGCATCCACCGCGGCGCCGACGCGAGCGGATACATCGCGCCCGAGAGAAAAAACATCGGCAGGATGAGCGCGTTGCTCACGACGGGAAAAACCGTGACCGAGGTAAAGCGCGCGGCGACCGCGACGCCGAGCGCCGAAAACACGATCGTGGCCGCGGCCATCGCGCCGATCATCTCGAGGATCGAAACGACGTCCGGCCTCAATCCCGCGAGCGGAGCGAAGGGCAGGAGCACGAGTCCCTGCCCGAAGGCCTGCAACGCGCCCGCGGCGATTTTGCCGAAGGCGATCGCGGGCCGCGGCACCGGCGACACGAGCACGGCTTTGAAAAATCCGATCTGCCGGTCGAACACGATCGAGATCGCCGCGAAGTTCGCGGTCATCAGCAGCGTCAGGCCCATCGTGCCGGGAAAGATGAAGCGCTGATAATCTCCGAGCCCGAGTCGCGAGCTCGCGCCGATGCCCGTGCCGAGCACGAAAAGGTAGAGCAGCGGCTGCAGCAGCCCGACCAGCATCCGCGCGCGATCGAGCCAGAAGCGTTTCAGGTCGAGCACGACGACCGCGTAAATTCCCCGCATCATCGTGCGCCGCCTTCCCCGTTGCCGTTCGCGCGCGCGGCGCCGGTCGCGGCGGCGATTTCGCCGGCGAGCCCGCGGCCGGTGAGTTTGAGAAACACGTCCTCCAGGCTCGGCTCGTGCACGTCGACGCGCTGCACCTTCACCGGCAGCTCGCGCAAAATATCCGGCAACACCGCGGCCGGGTCCGCGTGGATCAGCGTCAACTGCTGGGTGTCCGGCTCGAGCGCGTAGCCGCGGGCGCCGAGCCACGCGCGCGCCTGCGCGTCGTCGACCGTCTGCAACCGGATCACGCCGCCGCCGATCCGCGCCTTCAACGCGCGCGGCGTGTCGAGCGCGACGATCCGGCCGGCATCGATCAACGCGATGCGATCCGCCACCTCCGCTTCCTCCATGTAGTGCGTCGTGAAAAACACCGTGCGCCCCGCCGCGGCGAGCGTCCGCACCTGCGCCCAGAACATCCGGCGCGCGTCGACATCGAGGCCGAGCGTTGCCTCGTCGAGAAAAAGAATTTTCGGATCCGTCACGAGTGCGCGGGCGAGCTCCAGTTTCCGGCGCTGCCCCCCGGACAACGTGCGCGCCGGCCGGTCCGCCGCCTCGGCGAGCCCGAGCTGTTGAAGGATTTCGGCCGCGCGCTTCTTCGCCGCCGAGCGGCCCAGGCCGTAGAACAATCCCATCAGCAGCAGATTGTCGCGGCCGCTGAGCCGCTGCTCGATCGCCGGCTCCTGAAACACGATGCCCATTTCGCGGCGGATGCCGTCGCGGTCGCCGACGACGTCGCGCCCGAGCACGCGCGCCGCGCCTTCGGTCGGCGTTCGCAGCGTGGCGAGGATCGAGAACAGCGTGGTCTTGCCCGCGCCATTCGGTCCGAGCAGCGCGAACATCTCCCCGCGCTCCACCGTGAGATCGATGCCGCGCAGCGCCTCGACTTTGTCGTAGCGCTTCACGACGCCGCGCACCTCGACGGCGGGACCTGTGCCCGGCGAAGTCGGCGAGGAGGCAAAAGCGTTCACGAGCCGCCCAGCAGATGCAGCTTCGTCGCGGAGGCAAATCCGTTCGCGCGCGCCTCGCTCGCGGGAGCGATTGCGCTGCGTGCGGTTTGTGGTTCCACTTTCGCGGCATGCCTACCCGTCCTCCGCGCAGTTATTTCTATCTTCTCCTGCTCGGCGTGTTCCTGCTCACGGCCGCGCTCGTCACGCGCTCGGGCCTCCTGGCGCGAAAAAATCCCGGGCGGCCGATCAACAGCGCGATGCGCGAGGCGCTCAACGCCGAGCATCCGCAACTCTCGCTGAGCGACGAGCAGCTCATCGAGAAAACCTGGGGCACCGCGCACAAAGTGCCGTCGGGCCTGCGCTACGTCGTGCGCGCGCCGGGCACCGGCGACGCCATGCCGCACATCGGCGACGAAGTCATCTGCAACTACGCCGGCCGGCTGCTCGACGGCACCGAATTCGACAGTTCGTATCGGCGTGGCGCGCCGTTCACGTTTCGCCTCGGCACCGGCGCGGTGATCCGCGGCTGGGACGAATCCTTCCTCGACATGCGCAAGGGCGAGAAGCGCACGCTGATCATTCCCTATTGGCTCGCCTACGGCGAAAAGGGCCGGCCGCCCACGATCCCGCCAAAGGCGACGCTGGTGTTCGAAGTCGAGCTGATCGACTGGCGGTGACGACAGGCCCGCTACGGCTTCCACCACACCGGGGGATCGATCAGATTCAGCTCGGCCCATCCTGGCGGTTTGTCGCTTCGAATCCAGTCGACGAACAACCACAAATCGCGATCCAAACGGTGTTCCGACTTCGCCTCGAGGGCCTGAAGCACGGCTTTTCGCAGCTCACCGACGGTCGTCGGTTCCTTTAACAAGGCGACTAGCTCGGCGCGTGATGCCTGTTGAAGGACGGAGGCAATGCCGACCGACAATGAGATTTCGCCGTTCTGAGCGCATTTTCTCAAGAAACTCAGAAGCGGCTCGGCGATGAATTCGCGATCCGCCCCATTCATGTCGACGGCGAGTTTCTCCAAGAGGACGGTGCAGATTTCGACCGGAGGATCCGACATTTCCCCGGCCTTGTGGACGAGCGAAACCGCGAGCGCTTTCCGATGGTCGGGGTCGAGCCGTTTAGCCGGTTGGTAGAAGTAGACTTCTAGCTTGCCTTGCCCCTGGCCCGGCCCGAATGCCCAAGGCCTTTCGAAGCACTGGCCGGCCGTGGTCATCAAGACGTCGCGCAGGTCGTCTTGAGTTAGCTTGTCGCACGCGAGCACGAGGAGCTTTTGCGCGGCGGATGTGAAGGTGGAGCTGGCTTCCAGCGCACTGTCCGTGAGCTTGAGCACCAGAGCTTTTGCCGTGGCTGAATCTAATTTTGGCAACAAGGCGGCGACGAGCTCAACCGCCCCCTCTCCATCCTCGGTGAGGGATGGGAAGCTCGCTCCTTGGGTGAGGAACGATGCGATGCGCTGAGGCCAGTCCGATTCCCAATCTTCCTTCAGGGCGACGAGTGCGGAAAAACCTCGGCTCTCCAAGCCAGACTGGTCGGACTCCTGAGCGAGCCGTTGCAGCAATTTCCGGCCAATCTCTCTCCGCTCCGGCGCCGACAAATATGGCACATAGCTCGGCAAAAGCGCGGGCAATTCATAGACAAAGAACAAATTGTCGGTCGCTCGCTCGCTGAGCTCCGCTCGGAACAGGTCCGCCAACCGCTGTTGCTGTTCCGTGGTCAAGCTGGGGATGAAGGGCGCGTAAGCAGATACAATTTCTTCGCGATTTTTGGATGGTGCGAATATTTCTTTTTCTGCCAGCGCACGGATTCGTTCTTTGGGAAGATAGCCGGCCCACTTGGGATCGATTCTGATCGAGGGTGAATCTGAGAAGCCGTAGCGCCGCACCGAAAAATCGACGGCGGTTTGGAGCTTCTCCAGCACTTTGGCCGGGTCGCGAGTCATGAAGGCAGGTATCAGGGCGCGCGCCATGTGGGACTCTGTCAGGATGCCAAGCATTTTCTTAGCCCGCTCGAGCAGGGTGTCGAAATCGGCCGAATTTAATCGAGCCACCAAAAGCTCCGGCAGCCTTTCCTCGCCGCGGAAAGGCTCCATTTTTTTGTCAGCGAGCGCCATCTCGCCGGCGATCAGCTTCGCCGCCTGCTCCGAGGTGAACTTTTCCGTAATAGAATTTATCCATTCGGGCGACCCGGAAACGAAGGCCCAGGTTGGCTTCCATTCTTGGAATTTGGGGCCGATGATTTCGAAAATCGTGGCGGGCGGAATGCGGTCGCTCAATGCGCGCATCGCTGCAAGCAGATCGTCTTCGGGAAGGTCAAACCGGGATCTCCCTGAGTCTTCCGTGACGAAATTTACGATGCTAGAAAAGAGCAGGACGTCGGTAGCCTCGTCGTATTTCGGGCCCGCCAGGATCGCTAGAGCGGCGGCGTTAGCCCACCGCCGCGACGGATCGGGGCTGGAAGCGCCGCTTATCTGTTTCACTGCGGTGGCGACGGCCGAAGCCGGCAGGCGCCGGGAAATCGCTTTCAACAGCTCGGCTGGAAATGAAAACCTGTCGCCGGAGTGTTGTTGCAGAATGGTCGTCAAAATAGTCTCCGCTATTACCGGATCCAAGTCGCTAAACACATCCTCTTTCACCCACCAAGGCGTGTCGTCCGATAGCCATGGCGTTCTTCGGAAAGAAAAATCGCCCCATGCCACCATCAGGCGTCCCAATTGATTCACCAGCGAAGATTCCAAATCCTTGCCCAGTCTGCCGTGGCAGCGCCTGACGACCTCGGGCACGATTTCACATCCGAGCGAGTGGCTGTTTTGCTTCAGCTCGGCCTGGACGCGATCCAGGAATTTTTTGGCGAGCGCCTGGCGAAATTCCAGCGGCAGACCTGCTTCCATCGCCCATTCCAAGGCCAGCCCGGTCTGCCCGCCATCTGCCCCGGACGCCGATAGCTGCGGCCGTAGTATTTCCTCGTCCAACTGGCGCCGGAGTTTGCCCGCGGGATCCAGTTGCAGCGTGGCGTGGAGCAGGAAGTCAGGCCGCCGGGCCGCCAGCTGCGCCCATTCGGGATCTTCGAGCATCGTTTCCAGCGTTGCCAGCCGCAGTCGTGGCGGGCTGTCGGCGAGCTGGTAGAGCAGCTTGATCTCCGCCGTGTCCAGGGAGGGCGCGCGGCCTATGCCATTGGCCAGCGTGCGCGCGCGTTCATGCAGCGTGCGCGTGGAAGTGAGTTGATAAGTGAAAACGACGATGGCGATCACCGCGGCCCACGGCACAAAACGCGCGAGGCTGACCCACGCGATCGAGCGATATTCGCCTAACCGAAATTTTCCCGTGAGGCGTGCGCCCCAAAGCTGCAATTGTTCGAAGGGCGTGAGCAGCGCGCGCCACCGGCCGGCAAACCCGCCGGCGGTATCGAATTGCCGGCTGTGATCGGCGAGCTGCCGGGTCCACCGATTGGACCACCGGTCGGCTTCCGCGAGGCCGCGCGACAGAAAATCGTGGTGGAGCATCCAGGCCTCTTCGCCGTCCTCCGTGCCGCTCACGCGCCGCACCAGATGTCGGCTCTCCAGCAACTCGAGCGCCTTGACGAGTCGCGGCTGGATGGTCTCGTCGGACTCCGCCGACGGATAGGCCGCGGCCATGTTCGCCAGCGAAGCCGACCGCGTCTTGCCGCGCGTAACATCGACCAGGGTCATCAAGGCCGTGCGCAATCCCGCTGCGGTCAGACCCGCCGCCTGCGCGGCTTCGGCAATGTTGCGCTCGATATGCAACCGCTCCAAGCCGAGGCTTCCTCCGCAACGCTCGTATTCCGACACGGTAAGTCCGGCGAGCCGGTGGAGGGCCTGCAGGCACACGCTCAACTGAATCGGCAACACCATGCTATCCTGTGCGAGATCACTAATCAGCCGCGCCTTCAACTGCTGCCACCCGCTTTCCGGCTCGGCAATGACCGGTGTCGTCTTGCCGCCCTCGCGCATCGGCTGGGAGAGTTCGTCGAGGAGCGGCGCAATGAGGTTCTGGCTGACGCGCGTGAGCCGGGTGATCTTCGGCTTGATAAAGCGCACGGCGTCGAGGCCTGAACCAAGATCCGCGCGCGTGACGACGAGCATGTGAACTTCGCTGTTTTCGACGAGTTGTGCCACGGCACGCCAGAATCCGTTGGCATCGCGCAATTGCTTGTCGTCGATCCAGACCCGGCCCGAGCTCACCCGGAAACGATCGCGGTGCGTGAGCTGGTAGTCGTCGAATTGGTCGAAAATCAAAAGTGGCTTCAGCCCGGTGGACATTTCGACGCGGCGCAGCATCAACCATACATCGTCACCCCGTGGCGCGGCCAGGCCGAGTCCGAGCGTCCTGCGCTGCTCCTCGGTCAGGTTCCGGTGCTCTTCGTTGAGCTTCCGCCAAAGCTCGCGCCCCACGGCGATCATGAGCTGTTTTTCCCAATCGGCGCCGGCCAGATCGATCCACACTGGCAGCAGCTGCCGCGACTCGCAGGCCGGGATCACGCCCGCCCGCACAAGCGAGCTCTTGCCCGTGCCGGACTCCCCTTCGAGGAAGACCAGGCCGGATTTTTCGCAGGAAGACACGAGATCTTCGACCTCCTCTTCACGACCTTTCAGGCACGCCGGATCATCCGGCCGCAAAATGAAACGCTTCGGCTGCAGAAGCCTCGAGGTGCGTGCGACCCGCTTTCGTAACAGCAGCCACACCCCTGCGACAATCGCCACGCCGATAATGGTCCAACGCGCACCCCAGCCGGCCGCGCCCCATTGCTTCAAGAATTCCGGCAAATATTGAAACAGCTTCCCGGTTCCTTCCAGTAACCCGCCGATAGCCCCCACGAGCGTCAGAAATGCACCTACATAGGTGAACGCCTTCTCAGAAGCTGGAGCTTCGTTCATCACGTGTTCGTCTAATGCGGCTTGGTCAGGGATCTGCAAGCCTCTATAAAGTAATCATCCGCCGCATTCGTTTTGTTTGGAGCGGCTTGCTTGCATCTGGGCCCCGTGGCGCGGGCCGCTTTTCGTCGCGGGCAGGGCGAATGGGGCCGCTCTCTCGCTGGACGAGGATTCGCCTCGAGACGACTATATAGCGGTCAGAGCCCGACCAGCGCGCCGTTGCGCTTGATCCAGCGCTCGGCTTCGCGCCAGCCGGGACACACTTCCTCGACGCGCGCCCAGAAACGCGACGAGTGGTTCATCTCCCGCAGGTGCATCAGCTCGTGGTAAACGATGTAGTCGCGCACGAAATCCGGCGTCTGCACGAGCCGCCAGTTGAGCGAAATCGTCCCCGTCGCGGAGCACGAGCCCCAGCGCGAACGCTGGTTGCGCACGGTGACGTGTTTCACGTCGACGCCTGTTTCCGCCGCCAGCTCCCACGTGCGCGCGGGCAATTCGATTTTGGCGCGGCGCGCGAAATGCGCCTCGAGCGTCGGCCGCAGGTCGCCCTCGAGCCGCGCGACGCGAAACACATCGGCGCGCAAACAGATCGTCGGCTTGCCCGCGGCGGCGCCGGCGGGAGCGGGCGTCGGCGTGGCGTTGCGGATTTCCACGAGTTCGCCGCGCCAGAGCACGCGCGTGCCGACAGTCCACACTTCTGCGGCGCGCGGGCGGTGCCGCTGGCGTTCGCGCGCGCGATCGAGCCACGCGCGATGTTGTTCGACGAAGCGCCACGCTTCGCGCTCCGAGCCGCGCACCGGGATCGTCGCGACCGCGGTGCCGTCGCGCCGCAGCGTGAGCCGGTAGTGCCGCGCGCGGTGGCTGCGCTCGAAAACGATTTCCGCCGTCGCCCGCGCGCCTGCGGTCCCGGGCGGCAGCGACGCGCGGGAAATATCCGCCGGCCCGCCGGCGGGAGCCCGCGGCGCCGGCGCGAAAAATCCGAGTAGCGTCTGCTGGCCCTCCTCGCTCATCGCACACCCTTAGCTCGCGCTCCGGCGCGCGTCAACGCCACGGCTCAACGCCAGAGCACGCTCTCGTCGATGGCGGCGAGCGAGGTGCGGCCGGTCAGCGCCATCGCCATTTCGAATTCGCGGCGCAGGATCGTCACGACGCGCGCGACGCCTTCCGCGCCGCCCGCGGCGAGGCCGCACAAATACGGCCGGCCGATCAGCACGGCCTGCGCGCCGAGCGCGAGCGCCTTGAACACGTCGGTGCCGCGGCGAATGCCGCCGTCGACGAGCACGGGCACGCGGCCGGCGACCTTGGCGGCGACGCCGGGCAGCGCCTCGATCGTCGCGGGCAGCGTGTCGAGGTTGCGGCCGCCATGGTTGGAAACGATCACGCCGGCGGCGCCGATTTCGACGGCGCGCGCGGCGTCGTCGGCATTCAGGATTCCTTTCAACAGAACCGGCAGCCGCGTGAGCGAGCGCAGCCATTCGACGTCGCGCCAGCCGAGCGTCGGATCGAGCGTGGCGCTGTAGATTTCTTTCTCCGTCGGCCGCTGCCCGCCGGTCGCGGTCGCGAGTCCGCGGAGATTCGCGCGCTCGACGCCGGGCGGCAGCGTGAATCGGTTGCGCAGTTCGCGGTAGCGCGGCCCGAGCGTCGGCGAGTCGACGGTCAACACGAGCGCCTCGCAGCCGGCGGCCTCGACGCGCTGGACGAGGGCGCGCGTGAAGCCGCGATCCGGATTCACGTAGAGCTGAAACCAGAGCGGCCGTCGCGCCGCGGCGGCGGTTTCCTCGATCGTCGTGCTCGCAAAGCAACTCGCGACGAGCGTCGCCTCCGCGGCATCGGCGCCGCGCACCGCGGCGAGTTCGCCGTCCGGGTGCAGGAGACGCTGATACGCGGCCGGCGCGAGCAGGATGGGGAAGGGCAGCGTGCGGCCGAGCAGCGTGACGCGCGTGTCGAGCTGCGACACATCGACCAGCACGCGCGGCCGCAGCCGGAGGCGATCGTAGGCTTCGCGGTTCCAGCGCAGCGTGAGTTCGTCCGCCGCGCCGCCCGCGATGTAGTCCCACGCCATCGGCGACAACCGCTCGCGCGCGAGCCGCTCGTAATCGTAGACATCGACCGGCGCGCCGGCCGGCGATTCGGCGGCGCCGGGCGTCTGGGGAACGAGCGGCTTCACTTTTCGCCGTCGGTTGTTGCCGGAGGCGTTGCGCGACGAGATTTTTTTCCAGGGCGCCATGATCGGCAGGAGCAAGTGAGTCCGCTTCGCGTGCGGCGCGCAACTCATCCGCGCGATCCGGGTGCGCCGCCGGCGCATTCGGTGCGACTTTGCCGCTGGCGCCACGCATGCCAGACCGTCGCCATTTCGCCGACGTGCCACGGCACGAGCAGGGCGATCGTCATTTCCTCGAGCCCCGCGAAAATCATCCAGCCGATCGCGAGGTGAAACGGCAGCGGCGTCTTGCCGGCGAGCAATGGAATCAGCGATAGCGCGCAGGAAATCGCGCCGAGCTTCGACGCCCAGGTGTGATAACACGGCGCGCGGCCGAGCCGGACGAAACCGTAAACCACGACCGCGAAAAACGCCGCGAGGCCCGACACGACCCACGGCAATTCGCGCCGCACGATCTCCGGCCAGAGCAGCGCGATGCCGCAGAGGCCGGTGATCATCGTCAGGTAGTCCGCGACGCTGTCGAGTTTCCGGCCGAGCTCCGAATACGCGTCGAGCCGCCGCGCGAGAAAACCATCCAGCGCATCGGTCGTGAGCGATGCCACGAGCAATCCCACGAACGCCGCGCGCGCGCCACCGATCGCCGTGGCGAGCACGGCGGGCATCAGTGCGATGCGCGTGGCGCTGAGGAGATTGGGCCAGAGTTTTCGGTTCACGATTCGGGCGCGGACAGACGCACCAATTTCCAATCGGCGATCCGACCGGCGCCGACGGTGAGCCACGCGAAGCTCGCCGGCGCGCCGCGATTCGGGCGCGTGATGCAGCCGGGATTGAGCCAGCGCACGCCGAGCGGATCGGTCTCGTCGCGCGGCACGTGCGTGTGACCGTGCAGGATCGCGCGCGCCTCGCGGGGCGGATCGCGCGGCGGGATGTGCGTGAGATGAAACCGCACGCCGCCGCGCGTGAGATCGAGCGCGAGCGGCCAGGGGTGCGAATCGCAGTTGCCGCGCACGACGCGCAGCGGCGGCCCGAGCAGCTCGAACTCGGCGAGCGTCGCCGGCGCGCACACGTCGCCGAGATGCCAGATCTCGTCCGCGCCGCGCAACTGCTCCGGCAGCGGGTCGGGAAACCGGTCGTGCGTGTCGGAAATCACCGCGATGCGCATGACGAAGGATCGGCGGCTCGCGTGCAGATCATGGGTCGCGCCGTGCTCACGGATAAACGGCCGGACTGGCGTGACCCGCGGTGTCGACCGCTTCGACGCCGAAGATCACATTGTCCTTCGAGACGCCGGGAACGGTGTAACGCGTGACCGTTTTCGGCACCTCGAGCGCATGCTCCCATTGCAGCGCGGTCGTATCGCGCCACACGATGCGGTAGCCGGCGAGATCGGGCTCGGCGTTCGGCTGCCAGCGGAGCGTCGTGTCGTTTTCGAGTTTGGTGGTTTCGATTTTCACGCCGCGGGGCGAGGCGGGGGCGTCGGCGAGTTCGGCGAGCGCGGCGGCGTTGACGCGCGCGACATCGGCCACGTAGCCGAAATCGACGAAGTCGATCGTGTCGCCGTAGCGGACGCCGTTTTCCTCGCGCACTTCCTCGTGCTGGCGCGCGAAGACCTCGTGCGGCTCCGTGAAGCGCACCGCGGCGAAGCCCGCGTCGAGAAACGGCGAGTGATCGCCGCCGCGCAGGTAGCGGTCGCGGCGGTAGATGATTTTCACCGGCAGCTCCGGGACGTAGCGCGCGCCGATGGCCTGGATGGCGCGCGCGAGCTGGCGGGTGGGAAAATCGTTTTCGCCGCCGGTGCGGATTTGCGCGAGCACGTCGGCCGGCAGTTCTTTCGCGCCGGCGGGCACGGTGACGCCTTCGGCGAAAAGCCGCACGTGCGAGCGATCGCGCACGCCGTGCTCGTCGAGCGTGTTGCCGACGATGTCGTTGGTGAACATCGCGGCGATGTTGAGGTTTTTTTCCTTCGCGGCCTTGGCCCAGTGCGTGGAGCCGTTGAGCGCCTGCTCCTCGGCGGCGACGGCGAGGAAGACGATCGTCGCGTCGAAGTCGTAGTGCGACATCACGCGCGCGAGCTCGAGCACGGCGGCGGTGCCCGAGCCGTCGTCGTCCGCGCCGGGCGCGGCGATTTCGCCGTCGAGGAAACGTTTGATCACGATCGAATCGTAGTGGCCGCTCACGACGTAGACGCGATCGCGCGCGGCGGGCTGACGGCCGGGCAGCGTGGCGACGAGGTTGACGATGTCGGCGCCCTGAGGAATGCGCGGCGGCTGCGGCGGCTGATGAAACGCGTCGAGCTCCACTTGCAGCCGGCCGCCGGATTCGCGCGCGATGCGATCGAACTCGCCCTTGAGCCACGTGCGCGCGGCGCCGATGCCGACCTTCGGATCGGTCGTGGTCGAGAGCGTGTGGCGCGTCTGGAAGGCGACGAGTTGCCGGATGGTCGCCTCGATCCGCTCGGCGGAGACGTCGCGGACGATTTTTTCGATCTGCGGATCGCGCGCGGGCGGCGGCGGGTTTTCCTGGGCGAAGGCCGGCGCCACCGGTGCAATCGCGAGCAACGCGAGGCGGCGAAGAAAGCGCATGGCGCAACGTGACATCCGCGGCGTTTACGAGTCAAACCCCACCCTTGACACTCCCCGTGCGCTGAGGCACCTCTGACCCTCTTTTTCTCTCAACATCATGAAACCCACATTCCGCCCGCACCGCAAGAAACGTGCTCGCAAGATTGGTTACCGCGCCCGGATGGCGACGAGAGGCGGCCGCAAAGTCATCAAGTCCCGCCGCCGCAAAGGCCGCAAGCGGCTGACGGTCGTCTGATCGAACCGCTGGAGAACGAAAGCGCTGGCAACGAGCGAGGCTCGATCTGAAGTCTGGCGGTTTCGACCTTCGGCTTTCGGGGATTCGGTTCTTCCGCGATGCGCTTTCGTCCCGAGCAACACTTGCGCCGAGCCAGCGAGATCCGCGCAGTGCGCGAGCAAGGCCGGCGGCTCGATTGCCGGGCGTTCACGATCTGGTGGAAACGGCGCGCGCCTGCCGGTGCGAGCGTCGCGCCCGACTCGAAGAAAAATTTCGCCGGCACCGCCGCGCGCGTGTGTGTGATTGCTTCGACGGCCGCGGTCGGCGCCGCGACGCGGCGCAACCGCGCGAAGCGCCGGCTCCGCGAAGTCTTCCGCCAGCAGCAGCAATCCGTGCCCGCCGGCTGCGATCTGCTGCTCATCGCGCGCGCCGCGGCGGCCGACGCGCCGCTGCCGGAGCTGGAGAAAAAATTCGCGGACGCGTGCCGGCAGATCGCGCCGGAATCGAAATCATGATTCGCACGGCGAACGACGCTCTTTCCGTCGCGGCGATTTCCGACCGCGCAACGCGGGTGAGTCGAGGCCGCGTCGACGCCGCGGAGCGCTCGCCGGAGAGCGCGGAACGCCGCCACGGATTCGGCCGCGCGCTGCTGCGGTTTCCGGCCCGCGTGCTGCTGGCGCTGATTCGCATTTACCAGGCGACGCTGTCGCCGGTGCTGCCGGTGATCACGCTGGGCCGCTGCGCCTGCCGGTTTGCGCCGACGTGTTCGCACTACGCGGCCGAGGCGATTCGCACGCACGGCGCGCTGGCGGGCGGCTGGCTCGCGCTGCGCCGGCTGGCGAAGTGCACGCCGCTGCATCCCGGCGGCATCGATCCGGTGCCGGCGTCGCGCCCGCGTTGCACGCGCGCCGCCGCGACGAGCTGAGATTTCGGTTTCCCGAGCCACCCGTTCCTTTTTCATGGATAAAAAGAATCTGACGATCGGCGTCGCGCTGCTTCTCGCGGCATTTGCCTTTCTTATCTTCTCGCCGCGCACCACGCCGCCGACCAGCCCCGCCAACGCCCAGCGCGCCACCGCGCCCGCGACGCAGGCGGCGAACGCCGGCGCTGCGGCGCCGACGCCGGTCGCTGCCACTTCCGCCGCGCCGGCTGCACCCGAGCCCAACGGTGCCGCCGCCGTCAATCGCGACGCCGCGACCGCGACCGTCACCGTCCTCGCCAACGATTTCATCGAGGCGCGGCTCACGAATTTCGGCGGCGCGGTGCGCGAAGTGGCGTTCAAGAAATATCCCGCCGTCCAGCTCACGAAGGAGGAAATCGCGGCGGGCAAAAACGCGGAACCCTACGTTTTCAATCACCTGCACGAGGATCCGATCCTCGCGTTCGCCGACGTGCCCGGCCTCGAGCGCAACACGCCGTTCCAGATCGTCAGCGCGACGCCGACCGAAGTCGTCTACCGCGCCGTGCTCGACAACCGCATCGAGGTGACGCGGCGCTACCGGCTCACCGACGCGAAGGACGCGGGCGGCGATCCGTATCGGCTGCGGCACGAGACGACGTTTCGCAACATCACCGGCGCCGCCACGCCGCTGCCCGCCGCCGCCGCCGCGCTCAGCCTCGGCACCGCGACGCTGCTCAACTCGCGCGATCCCGGCATCTATCTCAACGTGTCCGTCTACGACGGCGACAAGGCGAACTACACCGACCGTGGCGACTTGCAGGGCGGCGGACTTTTCGGCGCGAAACGCGATCCCAACGAACCGCTCAGCCGCGCCGGCCAGGTCGTGTGGGCCGCGGTGAAGAACCAGTTTTTCACGAGCATCTACACGCCCGACAAACCCGGCACGGGCGTCGTCGTGAAGCGGCTCGACCTCACGAAGGAGTCGCCGTTCGCCGATTCGCCGAATCCGAACATCGCCGTCACCGCGGCCGCGCGCTTCGAGCTGCCCGGCACGCTCGCGCCCAACGCGACCGCGACGCTCGCCGGCAACCTCTACGTCGGGCCACAAGAATACCGGCGCCTCGCCGCGCTCGGCCACAACGAGGACAAGGTGCAGCAGTTCGACCGCAGCCTCTACAGCCGGATTTTTCTCAGCGGCTACATCGCGCCGCTCGAGAACACGCTGCTCAACTTCACGCACCGCTGGGTCGGCAACTGGGGCGTCGCGGTGATCCTGATGACGCTCATCCTGAAAATCGTCAGCCTGCCGTTCACGTTGTCCGCGTCCCGCTCCGCGCGGCGCATGGCCAAGCTCCAGCCGCAGATGGCGGCGATGAAGGAGAAATACAAGGACAACCCGCAGAAGCAGCAGCAGGCGATGCTCGAGCTGTTCAAGGAGCACAAGGTCAACCCGGTCGGCAGCTGCATCCCGATCCTGATCACGTTCCCGCTCTTCATCGGCTTCTACGCGATGCTGCCGAGCGCGGCCGAGCTGCGCTTCGAGCATTTTCTTTGGGCGCGCGATCTGTCGGCGCCCGACACGATCGCCCACGTGTTGGGATTCCCGATCAACATCATGCCGCTGCTGATGGGCGCGACGATGATCTTCCAGATGCGGCTCACGCCGCAGCCGTCGGTCGACAACGCGCAGGCGACGATGATGAGATTCATGCCGCTGCTCTTCGTCGCGTTCTGCTACCAGCTCCAGTGCGCGCTCGCGCTCTACTCGACGGTCAACGGCCTCTTCACCATCGGCCAGCAGCTCGTGATCAATAAAATGCGCGACGACGGCGACCCGGCCAACGCGAAAAACGCCGCGGCCCCGGCCGGCAAGCCGATGAAGAACGTCACGCCGAAGAAGCTCAAGTAAGCGAGATAAGCGATAAGAGCGTAAGCCGCTGATTCGGCTTACAGCTTACGCTCTTGCTCTTCTTACGCTCTGAAAAATGGCCGGTCACAACAAGTGGTCCAAAGTAAAACGGCTCAAAGCCGTCACGGACGCGCGCAAGGGCAAAGTCTTCTCGCGACTCTCGCGTGACATCACGCTCGCCGCGAAAGCCGGTGGCGGCGATCCCGAAGCCAACGCGCGCTTGCGCACGCTCGTGCTGAAGGCGCGCGACGCCAACATGCCCGCGGAGAATGTCGACCGCGCGATCAAGAAAGGCACCGGCGAGCTGCCGGGCGTCGTCTTCGAGGAAATCACCTACGAAGGCTACGGGCCGGGCGGCGTGGCGTTTGTCGTGCAGGTCACGACCGACAACAAGATGCGCGCCGCGAAGGACGTGCGCTCGGCGTTCGCGCGCCACGGCGGCAATCTCGCCGCGAGCGGCGCGGTGGCGTTTCAGTTTTTGCATGCGGGCCAGTTTCTCGTCGCGCGGGGCAAGACGACCGAGGACGTGCTGATGGAGCTCGCGCTCGAGGCCGGCGCGGACGATGTGCTTGCGAGCGAGCAGGGCTTCGAAGTGCGCTGCGGGGTCCACGCCTTCGACAAAGTCGCGCACGCGCTCGAGCAAAAAGGCATCAAGCCCGACAGCGCCGAAATCGCCTACATCCCGACGAACACCGTGCCCGTCTCCGATCCGAACACCGCGAGGAACCTGCTCAAGCTGCAGGACGCGCTCGAGGAACTCGACGACGTGCAGACGATTTTTTCCAACGAGGAAATCGAGGACAGCGTCGCCGCGACCGCGCAGAGTTAGGCAGGCGCCTTGTTGCCGGCGCCGCGCGGCGGCCCGTTCTTCGTTGGTCACACGCTCGCGTCATACTTCTCCCGGCTCCTTGCGTCGTGCCGCGGGCGCTGATTGGCTGCTTTTGCCACCATGACGGATGAAGTCGAAGTCCTGCCCGCGAGCGATCCGGCCGCGCCGCGCCATTTGGCGCCGGGCGACGTCGGACTCGTGACGCCGCGCGACTTCGTCTACGCACAGCCGTTCACGTTCAAGAGCGGGCAATCGATCCCCGGCTTCACGCTGCGCTACGAAACCTACGGCACGCTCAACGCCACGCGCGACAACGCGATCGTCATCTGCCACGCGCTGAGCGGCGACCATCATTGCGCCGGCTGGCACTCGCCCGACGACCGCAAACCCGGCTGGTGGAACAATCTCATCGGGCCGGGCAAGGCCGTCGACACGCGGCGCTTCTTCGTGATCTGCGCGAATGTCCTCGGCGGCTGCCAGGGTTCGACCGGTCCGTCGTCGACGAATCCGGCGACCGGCCGGCCCTACGGGATTCTTTTTCCGTTCGTCACCATTCTCGACATGGTGCGCGCGCAAAAACTGCTGCTCGACCATCTCGGCGTCGTGGAATTGCACGGCGTGATCGGCGGCTCGATGGGCGGCATGCAGGCGCTGCTCTTCGCGATCGAATACCCGCGCTTCACGCGCCGCGTCCTCGCGATGGCCACGACCGGCCGCGAGAGCGCGCAGGCGATCGCGTTCAACGAAGTCGGCCGCCAGGCGATCATGCAGGACCCGGCCTGGAATCGCGGCGATTATCCGAAGGACACCGGCCCGCGCGTCGGCCTCGCGATCGCGCGCATGATGGCGCACATCACCTACGTGTCCGACGCGAGCATGGACCGGAAGTTCGGCCGCCGCAAAAAAGGCGGCGCGCACGCCGAGGCCTACACCTTCGAGCAGCAGTTCGAGGTCGAGGGCTACCTGCGCCACCAGGGCCAGAGCTTCATCAACCGCTTCGACGCGAACACGTATCTCTACATCACGCGCGCGCTCGACCAGTTCGACCTCGAGCACGCCTACGGCTCGCTCGAAGCGGCGTTCGCGCCGGTCGACGCCGAGACGCTCGTCGTCGGCTTCGCGAGCGACTGGCTCTTCCCGCCGGAGCAGAATCGCTCGCTCGCGCTCGCGCTGCTGCGCGCCGGCAAGCGCGCCAGCTACGCCGAACTCGACACCGACCTCGGCCACGATTCGTTCCTCCTCGAATCCGAGGAACTCTACGCGCTCGTGCGCGCTTTTCTCGAGCGCGGCGAGCCCTACGTTTTCGATTTCTCGATCTGAGCCGAATCGCGCCACGCCCGCCGCATGACCGCCGCCCCTCCCGTTCAACGCGTCGAAAAGCGCACCGTCGACATGCAGATCATCGGTGACTGGGTCGAGCCGCACACGCGCGTGCTCGATCTCGGCTGCGGCACCGGCGCGCTGCTCGATTATCTGGTGCAGACGAAACAGGTCTCGACCGCCGGCGTGGATCTCGATTTCGCGAAGATCACCGCGTGCGTGCGCCGCGGGCTGTCGGCTTATCAAGGCGACATGACCGAGTTCATGCGCGCGTTTCCCGACAAGCATTTCGATCGTGTGATCTGCTCGCGCACCGTGCAGGAGCTCGGCGATCCGGCGGGCGTGATCCTCGAGGCGCTCCGCGTCGGCCGCGCGCTCACGGTCGGTTTCGTGAATCACGGTTTCTGGAAAAACCGGCTCAACGCGCTCTTCCGCGGCCGGAAGATTCGCAACGAAGTCTACACGACGGAGTGGTTCCAGAGCCGCCCGTCGAATCCGGTGACGATCGCGGACTTCGAGCACTTCTGCGCGGCGAAATCCATCCGCATCGCGCGCCGCGCGCATCTCGCCGGCAACTGGCGCACGCCCTGCCGCACGCGCCCGAATCTCTTCGCCGGCTTCGCGCTCTACGATCTGGCGCGCTGACGGCCTCGACCGCGCGCCCTGATCGTAATCGTTCTCGTAATCTTTCTCTTTCTCTCGAGCGGGGCCGGTTCTTTTCGAGAACGAGAACGATTAAGAGAACGAGAACGATTACGATTGAGATCGGATCAGCGCAGCCAGAGGTCGGAGTGGAGCAGGCCCCACTCGCTGGTTTTCCGCCGGGCCAGCGCGAAGCCTTGCGCGCGCAGCAGCGCATCCGGCTCGGTCACGCGCCGCGCGCGCAGTTTCGCGACGCGCCGGAAAAACGTATACATCAACGCGTGCACGGCGCGCGCGCGTTGTCGCGCCAGCCCGCGTGGCGGCACGGTGAAATCCGCGAGCAGCCAGCGCGCCGCCGGTCGCGCGGCGCCGGCCAGCGCCGCGACGACCTCGCGCAATTCTTCCGGCGGAAAACAATCGAGGAAGAAATGCGTGACGATCGCGTCGTAGCGATCGCGCGCCGGCCGCCACGCCGGCAGCGCGGCGTGCACAAATTCCAGCCGCTGGGCATCGATCCCCGCGGCGCGCGCGCGCCGTTCGGCATGCCGCAGCATGCCGGCGCTCGCGTCGACGCACGTGAGGCGCGATTGCGGGAAGCGTTGCGCGGCGCGTTTTAGAAAATGTCCGTGCCCGACGCCAGCGATCAGGATGTCGCGGCAGCCGCCGAGTTCGTCGAGCCACGCGACGCGGCAGCGTTGCAGCCGCGGACCGGCGAGGACGGTTTCCAGCCACGTGTAGTGCGGCGCGAGCAGGTCGAAGCTCATGCCGGCACGAAGCCGTTCCACCAGCAGCCCGCGGCGAGCGCACCTGCGCTGTAGGCCAGCACGTCGCGCCAATCGCCCGTCGTCCACCGGATCAGGTGCGGGGCGATTGCCTCGGCGGCGATGGACCACACGACGAGATGCAGCGTGATTTCGCGCCAGCGCGGCCGCGCATCGTCGGCGCGCAGGCCGGTTTGCCGGTGCAGCCACAACACGAGCGGCAACGCCGCCGGGATGAGCAGCAGGTCGTCGAAATAACCGCGGAGAAAAGTGCCGCCGAAGTGCGCGCGCAGCCACCAGCGATTCAACGCATAGAGCGCGCAGGCCGCCACGCACAGCGGATCGCGTGCGTAGGCGAACCGTTTCATAGCAGCGCGACGATCAGGAAGCCCGTGCCAAACGCGAGCGTGAGCCGGACCAGGAAGGCGGGAACATACGGAAGACGGGAAAACATGGCGCGACTTTGCACGCGTTTGACATCGCGTGCAAACCACGGGCGCAGGATGACACGATTTGCGCCGGCGCGTTTTTCGCCGCGGTGTGCGGAATTTTCCGCGCGCGCGGCGGGGCGGCGTTTGCGGATCGCGCCAAATCCATTTCAGTCGCGCTTTTCCCCATGTCGACTTCGCCCGCCTTCGATCCCGCGCGCACTGCCGTGCTCATCATGGACTATCAGGCCGGCATTCTCGCCGGCCTCGGCGCAGAGGCCGAGCCGCTCGTGACGCGCGCAGTGCGCGTGCTCGATGCCTCGCGAACTGGCGGGCTGCCGATCTTCTTCGTGAAAGTGTGTTTCCGGCCGGGCCATCCGGAGATCGGCGAGAACAATCCGATGTTCGCCACCGCGAAACAGGCGGGTCGCTTCGCCTCCGGTTCGCCCGACGCCGAAATTCATCCGGCCGTCGCGCCGCGCGCCGGCGACGTGATCGTGATGAAGCGCCGCGTGAGCGCCTTCGCGGGCAGCGATCTCGAGCTGATTTTGCGCGCGCGAAAAATCGACACGCTCGTGCTCTTCGGCGTCGCGACGAGCGGCGTGGTGCTCTCGACCGTGCGGCAGGCCGCCGACGCCGATTACCGGCTGCATCTCGTCGCCGATTGCTGCGCCGATCGCGATCCCGAGGTGCACCGCGTCCTGCTCGAAAAAATTTTTCCGCGCCAGGCGGAGGTCGCGGACGCAGACACGCTGGTCGCGCGGCTGCGCGCGCCGGCGGCGCGGGCCTGATGGGAGATCGTCGCGAGTGCGCGACGCGCCGGCGCTTTTGCGCCGCACCGCGGATGGTCGGGACGGCTGTGACCGTTTCTTATCGGAGCGGCTGCGCGCGCCAACGCGATTCGCGCGTGCGTTCCTGGAGACGCGCGATTTCCTGCCGAGCGAACGATGAACAATCTCGGGCTGTATCTCGCGTCGGTCCTCATCTGGGGCTCCACGTGGCTGGCGATCACGTTTCAGCTCGGGCGCGTGCCGCCGGAGGTTTCGGTCGCGTATCGTTTCGCACTGGCGAGCGCGATGCTGTTCGCGTGGTGCGCGCTGCGGCGGCTGCGGCTCGCCTATTCGTGGCGCGAGCATCGCTGGATGGCGCTGCAGGGCGCGCTGCTCTTCGGGCTCAACTACGTGCTCGTATATCTCGCGGAGGCGGAGATCAGCTCGGGACTCGTCGCGCTGATTTTTTCGCTGATCGTGTTCATGAACATCGTCGCGGCGCGCGTTTTCTTCGGCACGAAAATCCGCCGCACGACGCTGCTGGGTGCGAGCCTGGGCGTGAGCGGCGTCGCGCTGGTGATGCTGCCGGAGTTCAGGCACGGCACGGGTCACGGTCGCGCGCTGCTCGGGCTCGCGTTCGCCAGCGTGTCCACCGTTTCCGCCTCGCTGGGCAACATCGTCGCCGCGCGCAACCAGCGCCACGGCCTGCCGGTGATTCAGGCGAATGCCTTCGGCATGGCGTATGGCGCGCTGTTCGTCGCGCTCTACGCGTTGGGCGCGGGGCGCGCTTTTTCATTCGTCGCTTCGCCGGCCTACGTGGGCTCGCTGGTTTATCTCGCGCTCTTCGGCTCCGTGCTCGCGTTCGGCGCGTATCTCACGCTCGTCGGCCGGATCGGCGCGGACCGCGCCGGCTACACGGGCGCGGCGATTCCGATCGTGGCGGTCGCGCTCTCGACCGTGTTCGAAGGCCTGCGCTGGCACGGGGCGACGTTTTGCGGCGTGGCGTTCTGCCTCGCGGGCAACGTCCTCGTGCTGCGCGGCAAGGCCGCGGCAGCGAAACCGGCTGCGGGCGCTGGCGCCCGATAACGCTTAAAACACCTTTTCTTCGAGCAGGGCGAAGAGCTCGGCTTCGGTGATCCGCGTCTGCGTCATCGAGTCGCGTTCGCGGAGCGTGAACGTGTCGCCGGGTTTTTCGATCGTGTCGAAGTCGGCGGTCACGCACCATGATCTCGCCCTGACGGCGGGAGTTGGCGAGGCCGACATGCGTGAGTTCGCGCGCTTGGAGAGTTAAAGCGGCTCGGTGCCCTCGCTAAGGATGGCGAGGTATTCCTTGTAAGCGAAGACGCGATAGCGTGGGCTGCCGGTTTTTTCTTCCACAATGCCCAGATTCACGAGGCGGCCGAAGGCATTGTTGACCGTGGCGAAGGTCGGGGCATCGTCCATCAGCGAGAGCGCGCGATTGACCGTGAGCATGGGCTGGCGCTGGAGCAGCGCATGCACGCGCAGCACCGAAGCGGACACCCCTGCCGCCGAGAGTTTCTGTTCGTTCTTTTGGAACAGGCGCAGGATGCGGCGTGCCGTGTCGGCGGATTGATCGGCGGTCACCGCGATGCCCTCGAAGAAGAACTCCAGCCATTCTTCCCACACGCCTTCGGTGCGCACGCGTTGCAGCAGGTCGTAGTATTCTCTGCGGTGCTGCTTGAGGTGAAGACTGAGATAGAGCAGGGGCTGCTGGAGCACGCCTTCGTGGCAGAGCAAAAATGTGATCAGCAGGCGACCCATGCGCCCGTTGCCGTCGAGAAAAGGATGGATCGTCTCGAACTGCACGTGGGCGAGTGCGGCTTTCAGCAACGGCGGAACCACGGCAGCATCGGCGTGCAGGAACTTCTCCAATCCGCCCATGCAATCGAGGACGTGATCGGCAGGCGGTGGCACATAGCGGGCTTTGCCCGGGCGCGAGCCGCCGATCCAGTTTTGCGAGATGCGAAACTCGCCCGGCTGCTTGTCGCTCCCACGACCTTTGGCGAGGAGGACGCCGTGAATTTCTTTGATGAGCCGAAGGGAGAGCGGAAAATCGCGCAGCCGTTTCAAGCCGTGCTCGAGCGCGGCCACGTAGTTGGAGATCTCCACGACATCTTCGCTCGGCACCCCGGGCGAATCCTCATTTTCGAACAGCAACAGTTCGGAAAGGGATGATTGGGTCCCTTCGATCTGCGACGAAAGCACCGCCTCCTTGCGAATGTAGGTGTAGAGAAACTGGCTGACGTCTGGCAAAACCGCAGCCGCGCCATCCAAGCGGCCCAGCGCCAGCATGGCCTTCTGCGAGAGCGCATGCAGGGAGGATTTCCACTCCAACGGTGGAACAGGAAGCAGTGGATCAGGCACGAACGCCTTGACCGCCTCGCCTCCGTAAACCGTCTGAAGGTAGTGTCCTGTCGGCCCTCGCATGAGGGCGTTATTTCAAGCTACCACCATAACGCCAAGGCTAATTTAAAATCTGAGAGTATTTTTAAAATAAACTTCGGCCTTATTGAAGCGGGCTTTAATAAACCCGCTCTTCCAGCAGCGCGAAGAGTTCCGTTTCCGTGATCCGGCGCTGTTGCATGCTGTCGCGTTCGCGGAGCGTGAACGTGTCGCCGGGTTTTTCGATCGTGTCGAAGTCGACGGTCACGCACCACGGCGTGCCGATCTCGTCCTGCCGGCGGTAGCGCCGGCCGATCGCGCCGGCTTCGTCGTAGAACACGGCGTAGCGGCGCTTCAGTTTCGCGTAGAGATCCTTCGCGCGGCCGACGAGCTGTTCCTTGTTTTTCAGCAGCGGGAGCACGGCGACCTTCACCGGCGCGATGCGCGGCGAGAGGCGCAGCACGGTGCGTTTCTCGACGTTGCCCTTTTCGTCCTTCACGTCCTCCTCCGCGTAGCCGGCGCAGAGCACGGCGAGCAGAATCCGATCGACGCCGACCGCCGGCTCGATCACGTGCGGCACGACTTTCTGCTTCGTCGTCTCGTCGAACCACGCCTGCGGCACGCCGGAAAACTTCTGGTGCTGCTGGAGATCGTAGTCGCTGCGCGCGGCGATGCCCCAGAGCTCCTGCACGCCGAACGGATACTTGAACATGATGTCGACCGTCCGCCGCGAGTAGAACGCGAGCTTCTCCTTCGGGTGCTCGTGGAGGGAGAGGTGCGACTCGGGCAGCCCGATCGAGACGAGCCACGCGCGGCACCACGCGAGCCATTCCTCGTGGCACTTGAGCCAGTCGGCGTCGGGATGGATGAAATATTCCATCTCCATCTGTTCGAACTCGCGCGAGCGGAAGATGAAATTGCGCGGCGTGATCTCGTTGCGAAAACTTTTTCCGATCTGCGCGATGCCGAAGGGCAGCTTCACGCGGCCGGTGTCGACGACGTTCTTGAAATCGACAAACATCCCCTGCGCCGTCTCGGGCCGCAGGTAGGATTTCGCCGAGTCGTCGCGCAGCGCGCCGACGTAGGTCTCGAACATCATGTTGAACGCGCGCGGCGGCGTGAGCGAGCCAGGCTCGCCGGTGGCGGGCGAGGGGATGAGCGCGATTTCGTCGGGCTTGGCCTCGGTGAAATCGAGTGGCTTTACCGGCATCAGTGTGCCGCGAATGGCCTTCTTTCGTTTCATCTGTTCGGCCTTTTCCTGGAGTTCGTCCGTTGTTCGCTCGCTTTCGAGAGCGGAGACATAACCGATCAACGCATTGCTGGAGCCCGGGCCGATCAGCGCCTCTATCAAACGTTCGTTGGGAACTCGGAACCCGCTGGCTATGATTTTTTCGAGATCATCGGCACTTACGCCTTGCACGATCACCGGCGCGAAAAACAACTGATCCGCCCGATACCGCTGCTTGCTCGCCTTGCAGTCCACGAGCGGGTCCGTGAAGCCGGCGACGTGGCCCGAGGCTTCCCAGACTTTCGGGTGCATGATGATCGAAGTCTCGATGCCGACGACGTCCTCGCGGCGGCGCACCATGTCGTCCCACCAGCAGTCGCGGATGTTCTTCTTCAACTCGACGCCGAGCGGGCCGTAGTCGAAGAAGCCGTTGAGCCCGCCGTAGATTTCGGACGACTGGAAGATGAAGCCGCGACGCTTCGCGAGCGCGACAATGGCATCCATGGACGTGGCGGGCGTGGCGGGTTCGGCGGACATAAGGCGCGAGAGTTAGCCGGCCCGGCGCGGGGCGGTCAATTCTCCGGTTGGCGCCGGCGCGCAAAATTCCAGCCGGTTCGACGAACCGCGCCGGCCCGCAGCGCACTAAGGGAACATGATCAGCACCGACACTTCGTCCCTTCGCGCGCTCAACTCCCTGCTCCCCATCTGCAACGCCAGCCAGCAAGGCTACGAAACCGCGGCGGCGGACGCGTCCGACGCCGAGATCGGCCGCTTCTTCGGCGAGCTGGCGGCGCAGCGCATGAAGTTCGGCGACGAATTGCGCGCGCGCGTGCGGACGTTGCGCGCCGAGCCCGGCGGCGATGAAAGCGGCCTCGCGGCTGCGCACCGCGGCTGGATCGATTTCGAAGCGGCCGTCGCGCACGCGCCCGTGCACGCCTTGCTCGTCGAATGCGAGCGCGCCGAGGATGTCGCCGTCGCCGCCTACGCCGACGCGCTGAAGACGACCGATCTCGACAAGCAGACCCGCACGATCATCCAGCGCCAATACGAGGCCGTGCAGCTCGGGCACGATCGCGTGCGCCAGCTCCGCGACCGCGCGGAGTCCGCTCACCGTTAGCTCCGCCGCGCCGCTCTGGATCTCGTCGCGCGCACGAAGGTGGGTCCGTCACTCAGGTGGACGACCTCGACGATATTTTCGCGCGGCCGTGAGCGTGACGTGTGGCGCAGTTACGACGGATCAAGGCTCGGTTTTCAGGACGGCGGTTTGACCGCGCCGATCCGATCGGGCTGAATGCGCGGCGAA
Source organism: Opitutaceae bacterium (assembly GCA_035545575.1). Taxonomy (GTDB): domain Bacteria; phylum Verrucomicrobiota; class Verrucomicrobiia; order Opitutales; family Opitutaceae; genus ER46. The sequence goes on from DASZYB010000059.1 coordinate 115,159, forward strand.
CCCCTCGCCCCATGTCCGATCTCACTCGCCGCAAGTTTCTCGCGCAGTCCGTCGTCGCCGGTGCCGCTGTCACGCTGGGCGAATTCGCCGCGCGCGATGTCCGCGCCGCGACCAGCACGAGTTTCGCCAACACGCCCTCTCTCGCGCCGACGTCGCCGCCCCCCGCGCCGTCGTGGACCGACAAGCCGATGCGCTGGGCGCAGCTCACGCTCGTCGAGGACGATCCGCAGGCGGGCAGGTTCGACCTGAATTTCTGGCTCGATTATTTCGCGCGCACGAAATCCGACGCCGTGTGCCTCAGCGCCGGCGGTTGCGTGGCGTATTATCCGACGAAAATTCCGCTCCACCATCGCAGCGCGTGGCTCGGCGACCGCGATGTTTTCGGCGAGCTCGTCGCCGGTTGCCGCAAGCTCGGCATGGTCGTCGTCGCGCGCACCGATCCGCATGCGACCTACGACGACGCGCAGCGCGCGCATCCCGACTGGATCGCGGTTACGGCGGACGGCCAGCCGCGCCGGCATTGGGTGTCGCCCGAGCTGTGGGTCACGTGCGGCCTCGGGCCCTACAACTTCGAATTCATGCGCGAGGTGCATCGCGAAATCGCGACGGCCTATCGCGTCGACGGGATTTTCATCAACCGCTGGAACGGCTCGGGCATGTGCTACTGCGAGCATTGCCGGAAAAATTTTCGCGCCGCCACCGGCCTCGAGCTGCCGCGCACCAACAATCCTCAAGACCCCGCGCGCCGCGCCTACATCCTCTGGAATCAGGAGCGGTTGTTCGAGTTGTGGCAGCTCTGGGACGGCGACGTGCGCGCGATCAAGGCCGACGCGTGCGTCATCCCTAATGCCGGCGGCGGCGCGACGAGCACGCTGGACATGACGCGCATCGGCGAGCTCGCGCCGACGTTGATGGCCGATCATCAGGCGCGGCGCGGCCTGATGCCGCCGTGGGCGAACGGCAAGCGCGGCAAGGAATTTCGCGCCGCGCTCGGCCGCAAGCCGATCGTCGGCATCTTCAGCGTCGGCCTCGAGGAGCCGTATCGCTGGAAGGACTCGGTGCAAAACGCCGCGGAGATCCGCCTCTGGGCGATCGACGGCATCGCGAACGGCCTGCGCCCGTGGTTCACGAAATTCGCCGGCACGATCGCCGATCCGCGCTGGCTCAAGCCGGTCGAGCAGCTCTACGTGTGGTGCGCGGCGCACGAGCGTTACCTGCGCAACGAGCGCTCGCTCGCGCGCGTCGCGCTCGTGTATTCGCAGCAGACGGCGTGGTTTCACGTCGCCGAGCATGGCGGGCGCGAAAGCATCGAGGACGCGGCGAACGGCTGGTATCACGCGCTGATCGAGGCGCGGATTCCTTTCGAAATGGTGCACGACCGCCGGCTCGACGCGGCGCACCTCGCGGATTTCAAGACGCTCATTTTGCCGAACATCGTCGCGCTGTCCGACGCACAGTGCGCGCAGCTCCGCGAGTTCGTGCGCCGCGGCGGCAGCGTGATCGCCACGAGCGAGACGTCGCTCGCCGACGAGTGGGGCGTGAAGCGGAAGGATTTCGCGCTCGCCGATCTCTTCGGCGCGAGCTTCGGCGGCAAAGTCGACGGCCCGATGCACAACGCCTATCTCCGCCTCGAGCACGAAGCCGCGAAAAATCATCCGCTGCTCGCCGACCTCGAGGACGCGCCGCGAATCATTCACGGCGCGTGGCGCGTCGAAGTCGTGCCGCACGAGAAATCGGCGGCGCCGCTCACGCTCATTCCGTCGTATCCCGACCTGCCGATGGAAAAAGTTTTCGCGCGCACGCCGCGCACCGACATCGCCCAGGTTTTCCTGCGCGAGGTCGGCGAGCGCGGCGGCCGCGTCGTTTATTTTCCGTGGGACATCGATCGCACGTTCTGGGAAATCCTCGACCTCGATCACGGCCGGCTGCTCCGCAACGCCGTCGCGTGGGCGACGAACGAGCCCGCGCCCGTCACGGTCGACGGCCCCGGCATCCTCGACGTCACGCTCTGGCGGCAGGCGAATTCCGTCGCGGTGCATCTCGTGAACCTCACGAATCCGATGATGATGAAAGGCCCGATCCGCGAGGCGATCCCGGTCGGCGAACAACGCGTGCGCGTCCGCCTCGCCGAGGGCGCATCGGCGAAAGCAGTGCGGTTTCTGGTCGCGGGCACGACGCCGGATTTCCGGCAATCGGGCGAGTGGCTCGAGGTCGTCGTGCCATCGGTCGTCGAGCACGAAGTCGTCGCGATCGACGTGTGAGCGCGCGCACGCGGGCGATTGGTTTTTCTCCGCGTTTGGCTGTCCGCACTTAACTTTCAACTCCTCTCCAAACTGTAATGTCGCCGCCGTAACCGCGCGCACACCGCGGCGTCACCGGGACTTGTCCAGCGTCCAACTTCCAAAGCCAAAGCTTATGAAAAACCTCCTCAAACTCTCGCTCCTCGCCGCCGGCCTCGCCGTCGTTTCCGTGCCGGCGTTCGGCGCCGATTCCGCTCCCGCCGCCCGCGCCCGCCATCCGGTCATGCGCGCACTCCTCAAGCAGCACGCCGTTCGCCAGCACATCGCGAAGAAACTCGATTTGAGCGCCGATCAGGTTTCGCAGCTCAAGGCCAAGCGGGCCGGCACCGCCGCCGCCCTCAAGTCGATTCGCGCCGACGCGAACCTCACGCCCGAGCAGAAAAAAGCGAAGGCTCGCGAGACGCTCCAGGCCGCGCGCAACGACCTGAAGTCCGTCCTCACCGCCGACCAGCAGGCGAAGCTGCAGCAGATGCGCAAAAATCTGCGCGCGCGCCTCGACAAGAAGAACTGACCGGAAAAAATTCCACGCCCCTCCGCCGCAAATCGCCCGTTTGCGGCGGTTTGCTTTTTGGCCGGCCGGGCGTAACCAGAAGAAATCATCTGGCTGCGCGCAGGTCGCGCCACCGTTGCCACCGCGGGTCACTTGTTCACCGTCGAAAATTCTCCTTCCATGAAAACCCTCCGTTCGCTCCGTCCGTTGTTCTCGTTCATTCTGCTCGTCGCCGCCCTCGGTGCGGGATTCGAGTCGCGCGCGAGCGACGCCGCGAAGGAGAGCAAAGACGCCAGGGAGGCGAAGCCCGCCGCGCCGCGCGCGCCGCTCAAGATCAACGTCGACCGCCATCCGATCAACCGCGAAGCCGCCGACCGCATCAGCTACGCGCCCATCGTCAAGAAAACCTCCGCGAGCGTCGTCTACGTTTACTCCACGAAAAAAGTCCGCGGCCAGGATCTCTCGCCGCTGCTCAACGATCCGATGCTGCGGCGGTTCTTCGGCAACCAGGTGCCGCGCGGCGGCAAGATGCCCGAGCAGACGCAGCGCGGCCTCGGCTCCGGCATCGTGATCACCGAGGACGGCTACGTGCTCACCAACAACCACGTCGTCGAAGGCGCGGACGACGTGAAGGTCTCGATCGGCGAATCGAGCAAGCGCTACGATGCGACGGTCGTCGGCCGCGATGCGCTCGCCGATGTCGCCGTCTTGAAAATCGACGCGACCGGCCTTTCGCCCGCGACGTTTGGCGACAGCGACCAACTGCAGGTCGGCGACGTCGTGCTCGCGATCGGCGACCCATTCGGCCTCGGCCAGTCGGTGAGCCGCGGTATTGTCAGCGCTAAAGGCCGCGGACCCGGCATCGAGGAGAATGGCATCGAGGACTTCATCCAGACGGACGCCGCGATCAATCCCGGCAATTCCGGCGGCGCGTTGCTCGACACCGACGGCCGCGTCGTCGGCATCAACACCGCGCTCCTCAGCGCGAGCGGCGGCTTCGCCGGCGTGGGCTTCGCGATTCCGATCAACCTCGCGCGCTCCTCCGCGGAGCAGATCGTCGCCACCGGCAAGGTCGAGCGCGGCTTCCTCGGCGTCGCGCCGCAGGATATCACGGAGGATCTCGGCTCGAGCTTCAAAGTCGACAAGGGCGCGCTGATCAGCGACGTGACGCCCGGCACTCCCGCCGACAAGGCCGGCCTCAAAGCGGGCGACGTCATCACCAAAATCAACGACACCGAAATCCGCGACTCGCGCCACCTGCTGCTGACGGTGAGCCAGTTCCGGCCCGACACGAAAGTCACGATCGCCTACATCCGCGACGGCAAGCCGCAGACCACGACCGCGACGCTCACGCGCCGCACCGAGGACAGCGCGACCCGCGAGGACAACGCCGCGCCGAAGGACGAAGGCGTGCTCAACGGCGTCGGCGTCGACGACATCAAGTCCGACGTGCGCCAGCAGCTCGACATTCCGCCGCGCATCAAGGGCGCGATCATCACGAGCATCGAGCCCGACAGCCCATCCGCGCGCCAAGGCCTGCGCGAAGGCGACGTGATTCTCTCGCTCGACCAGCGGCAGGTCGAAAACGCGAGCGAAGCGGTCAAGCTGAGCGCGGAAATCAAAGGCCCGAAGGTCCTGGTCAATGTGTGGCGCAGCGGCCGCACGCGCTTCTTCGTGATCGACGAGTCGCAGAAATGATGCGGCCGCCGCGGCGCGCAGTTGGGAGTTGAGCGGCGCGCGTGAAGCGTCCACACCGGTGGCGCGCGCGGATTTTTTCCGCGCCGCGCTCGCCTTCAGATTTTCGTCATGCGCCTCCTCGATCTTTCGCAGCCGCTCTACGACGCCGCGCCGAACTGCCCGGTGCACCCGCCGGTCTCATTTCGCCGCACCGCGGATCATCCGGCCGACGGCTGGCGGATGGAAGTGATCGAGATGGCGACGCACACCGGCAGCCACCTCGATGCGCCGCTGCATAAGATCGCCGGCGGCAAAAGCATTTCCGATCTGCCGCTCGAGGCCTTCGTCGGCCCGGCGCGCATCGCCGATTTGCGCGGCCTCGCGCCCGAAGCGCCGATCACCGCCGCACTGCTCGCGCCGAAACTGAAGGGCGTCACGCAGCGCGACATCGTGCTGCTCGCGACCGGTTGGGGTGGCAAGCGTGCGAAGAACGACGAGTGGCTGCGCCGCTCGCCCTTTGTCGCGCCCGACGGCGCGCGCTGGCTCGTCGAGCGCGGCGTGCGCGGAGTCGGGATCGATCACTACTCGATCGGCGGCAGCGGTCCGCTCAACGAGGAGACGCACACGATCCTTCTCGGCGCCGGGCTGTGGGTGGTCGAGGACCTGAGTTTTCCGGCCGAGATTTTCGCGCTGCCGCAGCCGCTGAAATTCTGGGCGCTGCCGATGAACTGGCCCGGTTGCTCCGGCGCGTTCTGCCGGCCGGTCGTCGAGCTGGCGTAGCGCCGGTTGGATCAACGCACCGCCGCGGCCGCGACGCGACTACTCGTGCGCGCCGTCGCGTGCGACCGGCGTTCCCGCCGCTGGCGGAAGCGGGTGTGCATCTCGAAGGCGAAGTTGTCCAAAATTTCCGGGTCCGCCGGATCGCCGTTCAACGGGAGCGTCAGCGAGGGCAAACCTTCGTTTTCCGCGACGTGGAAAAATTGGGATTCGGCGATCTTGTTGGGCATGCACTCGTGCGGGCCGACGCTCACTACGCCGTCGATCTGGCCGTGGCGCCACGCGAGCAGCGGCCCGCCGAGCGTGAGCACCGCTTCGCCTTCCAGCTGATCCGAGAGATACGGCCGCGCCGCGGCGAGCATGTCGTTGGCGGTGTGACGCTCCGGCCAGTCCAGCGGGCCGTCGAGCGCGGCGCACGCGGTGTGCCGGATGCGATCCTGGACGCGATCGCTCACGTGCGGGCCGGGCTGCCACCACGGTGTCCCGCGCCGGGCCATGCGGTCGCAATACTCCAGCCACTCGTGCACCGGCGCGAGTCGCACGCGCAGGCCGCGTGCCTGGAGTTTCTGCGCGGTGCAGTCGTTCGCGAACGGCACGCAGCGCACATAGATTTCGCCGACGAGCAGCACGGTCGGCTGCTCGACCCGGCGGCGCGCCGCGGCGAATTCCGCGGCGGCTTCGGCGAGCAGGTCGCGCACGCCGAACAACCGCCCGCTCGTGACTTCCCACAGCGCGGCGGGCGTCGAGAGGTTTTCAGCGGCGCACGCTTCGAGCCGGGCGCACAGTTCCCCGCGCCGGCGCCGGTAAATTTCATCCGCGGCGCCGGCGCGAATCTCCGCGGAGCCCGCGTCGAGCGCGGCGTCGTTGAGCAGATCGACCGCCATGATGCCGGTGAATACGAGCATCCCGAAAGCCGGCGGAAATTCGTCGAAGTAGCCGGTGTCGCGCGGCGACCAGATGCGCACGCGGTCGTGCCAGCCGAGGCGTTGCAGCACGATTTGGTTGAGCAGATTGTAGACGCCGAAGCGGCACGGGCCGTGCGTGCTCGCCATCAGATACGCAAAGCGCTCGGCGGGCTCGGCGCGCTCGAGCCGCCGCAGCAATCCGCCGAGCGTGAGCACGATCGGCAGGCACTCCTTGCCCGAGGTGTGCCGGCGGCCGAGGCGCAATTCCTCGCGACCGGGAGGCGGCAGGCTTTCGGCGGGAATCCTGCGACCGCGCAGGCACGACGCGACGGCTTCCGACGCATCGCCCATCCAGGGAATCAGCAGGCGCTCGCGCCGCGCGAGGATGTCGCGCAAGGCCAGCGTGCTCGTCTGCACGCGGCTGAAATCGTGCGGCGGGTCCGCGCAGGAGCGTTGCGCCGCGCGATCCTGCGCGACGCAGTGCAGGAAAGCTTCCACGCGCGTCTTCGTGCCCGCATCGCCGGAATGACCATCGGTCTCGATGATCGCGAACGGCTTTCCGTGCATCACGTGCGCGTAGAAGTGCAGGTTGAAACTGTCCGGGCCGCACGCGTAGTTGCTGCAATAAAGACTGTAGTGCCCGGCAGTGCGCCGCACCTGATGCGCCGCGCGAAGGATGCGCTGGCCGTAGCCCCAATACATGTCCGGAAAAGCCGGCGCGGTCGCGTCCACCGGATAGCAATCGACCGGGATGCCGATAGCGCCCTGCTCGCGGAGGATCGCGGGGACGTTCGAGTTGAGCACGGGATTGTAGATCGTGTAGGGCCGGCCCATCACGACGACGGGATCGATGCCGTGCTCCGCACAAAAGCCGAGCGCGCGCGCGCCGAGTGCGAAGCAGCGCTGCTCGAACTCGAGCTGCGCGCGGCGCGCGGCGGCGTGGGCTTCGTGCCATGTGCCGTTGACGGCGCCGAGCGATGTCGCCAGCGCGCGGCAGCTCGCAAGAAACTCGGGCGAATCCACGCCGCCGGCGCCCAGCTTGATAATCGGAGCCACGACGGAAATTTTTTCCGCCGGCGCCAGATCGCACCGCACCAGATCGGGGCTGGCCTGGATGATCGGGCACGCGACCGCATGTTTCTCGTCGGCGACCGGCGGCAGGCTGCACAGCATCGGCAGAAACACCCGGCTCGCTCCCGCCGCGACCATGCGCGCGGCGATTCCGTGATAGAGCTGCATCGGCGCGCAGAACGGGACGTTCGCCCCGCGAATGCCGCGCTTGAGATCGGCCTGATCGCCGTGGTTGACGACGACGAGTTCGTAGCCGAGCCCGTGGAGAAACGTGGCGAAAAACGGGAACAGGCCCTTGAGCGCGAATTCGTCCGTGAGTGCGATGCGCGGGCGCGAGCGGCCCGGCGTATTTTCGTTGGAATCGAGAACGGCCGCGAGCCGCGCGAGCAGCTCCCGCACGAGCTCTTCGCGTTCGCGGAAAGGATCCGGCGCGCGATCCGGCAGTTTCTTTCTGCGCGTGCCTTTGTCGTGCAGCGCGCAGCCGCCGCCCCAGGTGAAGCCCTGGGTTTTTCCCGCGACGACCGTGCGCAGCCGCTCGATGCGGCAGCGGTTGCCCGCGCCGCCGCAGCCGACGCTCGCGTGGCAGTGGAAGGTGTCCCGGCCCTCGACGCGCGCGCCGAGGAAACGGCCCGCTTCGATCGTGGCTGCGTCGGCGCGCGCCGCGCCGAACGCACGCTGCGCGAGCAGCGCGATCCCGAGCGCGCCGACCGTGCCCGGATTGGGCGGCACGATCACTTCGGCGCCCGTCTGCCGCGCCACGGCCGCGGCGAGCGCATCCGAGGCGAATGGCATGCCCTGGCAGAAAATCACGTGTCCGACCGAGCGGCTGCCTTTCACGCGATTGAGATAGTTCTGCACGATCGAATCGTAGAGCCCGGCGATGATCGCCCGCCGGTCGGTTCCGGCGGCCACGGCTTCGTCGATCACCTCGGCCATGAAGACGGAGCAATGTTGCCCGAGGGAAACGCCTTCCTCCGCCGCCATCGCTTCGGCCGCGAGGTGCGCGACGTCGCGGATGCCGGCGAACTTCCGGCCTTGCTCTTCGATGAACGAGCCCGTGCCGGCGCTGCACGCTTCGTTCATCGCGCAATCGGTCACGCGTCCATCCGAAAGCCGGATGTATTTCGCATCCTGCCCGCCGATTTCGAAGATCGTGTCGACGCGCGGATCAAAGAACTGCGCGCCCTCGGCGTGCGCGGCGATTTCGTTGAGCACGAACACGACTTCCTTGCCGTAGCAGACGGTGAGCAGCGAGCCGACGATCTCGCGGCCGCTGCCGGTCGCGCCGAAGCCGCGGATCGGGCCGCGCCCCGCCGGCGACTCGGCCAACGCGCGCAGCAGCGCCTGCGCCGCGCCGACGGGATCGCCGCCGGTCGCACGATAGCTTTCCCAGACGGTTTCGCGCGTCGCGGCGTCGATCGCGACGGCCTTCGAGCCGGTCGAGCCGATGTCGAAGCCAAGGACGATCGGCCGCGGCGCGGCATCGACCGCGGCGAGCGGCGGCGCCGGCATGCGCCGCACGCGATCGCGCCACGCGGCAAGCGCGGGCACGCGCTCGAGGTGCGCGTGCTCGGCGGCGCGAAAGAGATTGTCGAGCGGAGGTGGCCGCGCGTCGCCGTTCGCCGGCGGATTTTTTTCGGCCTCGGCCGCGGCGAGACCACTCGCGGCCACGACCGCGCAGCCCAGCGCCTCGAAGTAGCGCCCGTCGTCTCCCGGCAGCGGGAGCAATTCCAGTCCGAGCGAGGCGAGCCGCTCGCGAAACGTCGCCTGCACGCGCGCCGAACACGGCACGCCGCCGATCAGCGCGACGCGTTTCGGACAGAGGTCGGGCTTGATCAAGACGAGGACGTTCTCGCACACCGCGTCGAAAAGCCCGGCCAGAATCGCGGCGCGATCCTCGCCCTTGTTCGCGAGGTGCGTCATGTCGGTTTTCAGGATCACCGGGCAGCGGCCCGAGAGCACCGCGGGTTTTTCGACGGCGGTGCAAAGCCGGCTCGCCTCTTCGATCGTGAGCGAAAACCGGCCGACGAGCTGGCGCAGGAAATTGCCCGTGCCCTGCGAGCAGCGGCTGTTCTCGCGGAAAATTTCGAGGCCGTTGCCGCGCAGTTCGAGAATCGAAAAACCGTGGCTGCCGATCGATGCGATCGTGACCGGTGCATCGCCCAGCAGAAAACGCCCGCCGGCGATCTGCGCCTGCTTGACGGGAAGGTGCGGCAGTCGCAGCTGTCGTCCGAGCCGGCCGGTGACGGCCGCGCCCGCGACGCCGGCCCAATCCCACTCGCGCAGCAGCAGCTCGAGCCGGCCGCGCGGTTCCTGTTCGTGCGCGACGACGGCGCGCCGCACCCAGCGGAGCCGGCCGCGCTCGCGCAGCAGTTCGACGAGCTTGATGGTTTCCGCGCCGATATCGATGCCGACGAAGCGCTGCGCCGCGCCGGCGACGGGCGCGAGGGCTTCGAACAAGGCACAGCGAGGCGCATTCATCGGGCGGGCAGGAAAGCGAATCAGGGTTGGAGCCGGCCCCAGTATAGCGGCGCCTTCGGGCGCGCGGTTATTCGATAAATTCAATGCGGCGCATCGGCCCGCTGAATCCCGCGCCATCGGAGACACCGATGGGCGGTATTGATATTTTCAACTCCCGCCCGGCCCGCCGTCATGCCACAATCGCGGCGTTCCGCCACTGCCCGCCCCAATTCCATCATCATGCGTGGCGACGAATTCTTCAGCGGCATCGCAACGCAGCCTCCGTTTACGAAGCTGCACCCGCAAATCGGCGCGTTTCTCAAAAACTACTTTGCGAAGGAAAAGGTGATTCCATTCGGCGGCCGGTTCGTGGTGAACACGAACTTCCCGCCGTATCCGAGTCCGGCGTTCGACCAGCTCGTCGAGCAATTTTCCCGGCTCGGCCACGCTTCCCACCGGCGGCTTTATTCGGTGACGCTCGCGGTGACGAACCGTTGTTCGTTCGACTGCTGGCATTGCTACAACACCGGTCGCAGCCAGATGGACCTGCCGCTGGGCGTCGTGCGCCATCTCGCCGGCGAGCTGCAGCAGCTCGGCGCGGTGATGGTCACGCTCACGGGCGGCGAGCCGCTGCTGCGCGCCGACCTGCCGGAAATCGCGCGCGCGTTCGACGAGCGTTCGTGCCTCGTCGTCGGCACGACGGGCGACACGCTCGATGCGGAAACCGCGCAGCGCCTGCGCGCCAGCGGCGTCTTCGCCGTCGGCATCAGCCTGGATGCGGACAACGAGCACGAGCATGACCGGCGCCGCGGCCGGCCGGGCGCGTTTCGCAACGCGCTGCGCGCCCTGACCGTCGCGCGCGAGAACGGGCTCTATCCCTACGCCGTCACGGTCGCGACGCGCGACCTGCTGCCGCGCGATCGTTTTTTGCCGTTCCTGCGTTTCGCCGCGAACGCCGGCGCGCTCGAGGTGCACGTGCTCGAGCCCTGCGCCGCGGGAAAACTCGCCGGCCAGACTTCGGTCCTGCTCGATGCGGCCGAGCGCCGGCAGCTTTTCGCGTATCAGGCGGAGGTCGCCGGCGACGAGACGCTGCCGATCCTGTCGTCGTATGCGTATCTCGAATCGCCGGAGGCCTTCGGCTGCGGCGCCGGCCTCACGCATCTCTATATCGACGGCGGCGGCGACGTGTGCCCGTGCAACCTCGTGCCGATGTCCTTCGGCAATCTCACGCGCGAGCCGTTCGGCGAGATCCTGAATCGCATGGGAAAACATTTCTGCCAGCCGCGGCCCGGCTGCGTCGGGCGGCAGCTCGCGCGGCATTTTCCGCGCGCGGGCGGCCCGACCGCGCCGGCGGAGTCGGAGGCCTTGTGCGAGCGCTTCCTGCCGCGCACGCACGCGCTGCCGGAATTTTTCCGCGTGCGCGAGCAGGCCGAAAACGAGGCGGTCGGCACCGCCGAAGTGCGCGCGGCCTACGATTTCATCCACGAGGATTACGACGCGTTCTGGCTGGTCGAGGCGGGCCGCTCGATCGATGCGCTGATCGCGCAGCTGCCGTGGAGCGGGCGGGAAAGCGTCTTCGAGGCGGGTTGCGGCACGGGCTACGCGACGGCGCGGCTCGCGGAGCGCGCGGCGACGGTCACGGCGGTCGATCTCTCGACCGGCATGCTCAACCGGGCCGAGGAACGGGTGCGCCGGCGCGGCCGGTTCAACGTGCGTTTCACCGTCGGCGATGCACTCGTCCACCTCGATGCGCAGGAGTCGTGCGACGTGGTCTTCACGACGTGGGTGCTCGGCTACATCCCGCTGCTGCCTTTTTTCGCGAACGCGCACCGCGTCCTGAATCGCGGCGGGCGGCTGGCGTTTCTGGTGCACCGGGAAAACTCGCCGCGGGAGCCGATCGAAATTTTCACGGAAATCGTGGCGAAGCATCCCGAGGCGCTGCGCAAGCGCATCGCGTTCGATTTTCCGCGCGACGCGGCGCACGTTCGCGCTTTGCTGGCATCGACGGGCTTCGAGATCGAGCTGCTGGAAGAGGACGCGATCGATTTTCGCTACCCGCGCGCGACGGACGTGTTGCAGCATCTGCTGAAATCCGGCGCGGGCACGGCTTACTACGACGCCGTCGATTCCGATCGCCGCGCGGGCCTGATGGCGGAATTTCTCTGGCGGCTTTCCCAGCGGCGACCGCCGGGCGCGGACGGATTCACCGTGCGGCACGAGTATATCGCGTGCGTGGCGCGGAAGTCGTAGCGCGGCAATACGTGCGGGCCTGGTGCATTTTTTGTCCTCGCGCGGCCAACCGATGCGCAGGATCGAAACTCGCGTGGCCGGTGCGGTCGTTGCAGAAGAGAATGCGCTGCGAGTCGGCCCCGCCCGCGCATGAACGTCCACCACCTCGAGCTGTTCTATTATGTCGCCCGGCACCGCGGCATCAGTTGTGCCGTCCGCCGCATGCCTTACGGCATCCAGCAGCCGGCGGTGAGCAGCCAGATCTCGCAGCTCGAGCGCGACCTGGGCACGCGGTTGTTCGAGCGCAATCCGTTTCGGCTGACCAGGCCGGGCGAGGAGCTGTTCGAATTCATCCGGCCGTTCTTCGGCAACCTCGAGGCGATCAAGGCGCGTCTGGGCAGGAGCCCCGCGCCGGTGCTGCGCATCGGCGCGGCGGAGTTGATGCTGCGCGACTACCTGCCGCCGATGGTCCAGTGGCTGCGGGCGCGCGATCCCCTGCTTCAGCTCAGCCTGCGGTCCGGCTTCACCGCGGAACTCGAAGCGGCGCTGCGCAGCCGCGAGATCGACCTCGCCATCGTGCCGCAGGACGGACGCGCGCCCACCGGGCTGCACCGCGTCCCGCTGCTGGCGATCCCGCTCGTGCTGCTGGTGCCGAAAAAATCCCCGGTGCGCAGCGCGGATGAGCTCTGGGCCCGCGACCGGATCGAGGTGCCGCTCATCAGCCTGCCGGAAAACGAGATTCTCAGCCGCGTCTTCAAAAAAGGCCTCAAGCGCCGCTGGGTCGACTGGCCGTGCGCGATCGAAGCGAGTTCGCTCGACCTGATCCCGCAATATGTCGCGAATGGCTACGGCTACGGCGTGAGCGTCGACGCCGCCAATCTCATCCAGCATGCCAAGGTGCGCAGCCTGCCGCTCGCGGGCTTCGATCCGATGGAGATCGCGGTGCTCTGGCAGGGCCGCCTGACGCCGTTGATGCAGGAGATTCTGGCGGAGGCGCAGCGCTTCGTGCGCGAGCACGACTTGCGCAAGCGCTTCGAAGCGCGGGATGCGACGCCCAGAATTCGTCCGGGGCCGCGCCGGCCGGCGCGGCCGGCGCCGCCGCTGGCGGCGATTTGAACGCGGGCGCGCGACGCACTCCGCCCTTGCGCGCCGCGGCGGAAAACGTCCTGTGTTGGCGCATGAAGGTTTCGTTCACCACCAAGGAATTTACGCGCCTGATCGAACTCGTGCACCTCGGCCTCTGGGTCGCCGGCGGCCGGCCCGACGATCCGGCGACGACGCCCGAGCGCTATGACGATCTCGCGCAGAAAGTTTTCCAGCTCGCCGAGCTGTTCGGCGGCGCGGAGCTGGTCGAGGCGGATGTGAACGGCCGGCTCTTCCTCAACGAAAAACTCACCGAGGGCCCCGTGCGCGAGAAGCTCGACCGGTTCGTCGAGGACACGTTCTGGAGCGAGCTCGTCGCGCGCCTCGCCGAGCGCGACCTGCGCGCGGAACTTGGCCGGGATGCAACAAAGCTCGCCGACGAATTGAGCGAGGATGAGCACGAGAAACTCGACGCGCTCGAGGACAACTACTGGCGCGAGTTCGAGCAAAGCGGCGTCGATCACCTCGTCGTCCTGCGCGGCGGCAAGGGATAACGAGGGGGTCTTGGCCCTCTCCGCGAGGCGGTGAGAAATTTTTTTCGAGTGCGATGAAGATGCGGCGCGCGTGCGTTTGGGTTCGGCTGACCTTTGCAACATGCCTGGCGTGCTGCCGGCCGATGACGGCGGCCGGCGACGTTCCGCCGCGGGCGGACAAGGCGCTGGCGGACGGCCCGCCGACGATCAGGTCGTGGGTGCCCGCGGAACTTCCCGCCGGCGCGACGCCGGCGCGCGTGCGCGTCGTCACGCGAATCGTGGTCGACGAAAACGGCGACATTGCCAGCGCCCGCGTGCTGCGCGCGCCCGATCCCCGGCTCGGCGAAGCGGCGCTCGCCGCGGTGAAAAAGTGGCGCTTTGCGCCGGCGATCAACGACGGCAAACCGGCGGCCATGTGTCTCGACGTGCCGTTCGAGTTCGCGTCGGGGAAGCCGGCTCGAGCGGGCTTGTTGCCGCGGGTGGATTTGCTTCCGACGGTGCCCGAGAAAACCAAGGCGAGCCTCAAGGAGGCGCCGCTGGGCGACTACCCTGCGTCGATGAAATCCCGCGCGCTGCCCGGCTCGGTGTGGTTCGAATGCGTGGCACAACCGGATGGTCGCGGACGCAACCTGCGGATCCTCGCGGCATCGCACGTCGAGTTTGTCGTGCCGGCGCTGGAGTCTTTTGTGCGCTGGGAATTCAAGCCCGCGATGCAGGGCGATCTGCCGGTGGAGGCGGAGATCCGCGGCGAGGTCACGTATGGCGACCCGGTTTTCAACCGGACGGAGAGTCTCGCCGCCAATGGCATTTCCGCGCTCGACGGAAGCGTGCCCGACGATCAACCGCATCTGCGCGCCGCGAGCGATCCGGTCTGGCCGTATGAGTCGCTGCTGAAGCACGAAGCCGGATCGGCCAGCGTGGAGTTTGGCGTCGACGCCCGCGGCAGCGTGCAGGACGTCCGGGTCCGTGAGGCGACATCGCCGGCGTTTGGCCTGGCGCTGGCGGCGGCGGTGGAGCGCTGGGTATTTGACGCCGCGCGGCGCGATGGCCGCGGGATCGAGGTAAAGCTGCTCAAGCGCGCCGATTTCAACCTGCCGGATCCGGCGAACGAGGAAGATCCGCTCGGCCGCGTGGTGGCGCTGATGCAAAAAGGGGAGATTCGCGGCGGCGGTCTCGATGACGCGCTCGCGCCGGTCTACCGCCCGAGCCCGCAGTATCCCGAGGCGTTGCGCGGCGCGGGGCTGCGCGGCGAAGCGACGATCGAATTCGTGGTGGACCGCGAAGGCCGCGTGCGCCTGCCGCGCATCGTCTCGGCCACGCGCGACGAGTTTGGCTGGTCGGCCGCGACGGCCGTTGCCCAGTGGGTGTTCAAGGCGCCGCGGAGAAAAGGCGAGCCGGCGGACGTGCAGGTGCGTGCGCCGTTCAGTTTTTCCCCGCCATGAATCCGCGTCGGCGAGATTCGCGAGCGGACGCGGCAAGGATCGACGACCTCGAGCGGTTGCCCGCCCACGGCGCCGCCTCGCCGCTTGCGATAGGGCACGCAACGGGCTCCACTCGCGCGCGATGAACGCCCACCACCGCGCGCGCGAGTTGATCGATCGAGCCCACTCGGCCGATCCCCAGCGCACCCGGGACGGTCGCGCCGCGGAACTCGTGTATGCCGACCGGATGGAGAAGTGGATCGCGCGGCTCGTGCCCGACGCCTCCGTGTTGCTGCGGCTCGCCGCGCGCTGCCAGCATCTCGAGCGCTGGAGCGTGCCGCGCGCGAGCTTCCCGATGGACAAGGCGGGCTACCATGCGTGGCGTCGCTCGCTCTATACGAAGCAGGCGGAGCGCGCGCGGGAGTTGTTGCTGGAGGCGGGCGTGCTCGCGGCGGAAGCGGCGGAAGTCGCGACCTGGGTGTCGAAAACCGGATTGAAGACGAACTCCGGCACGCAAGCGCTGGAGGACGCCGCGTGCCTCGTGTTTTTGGAAAACGAAATCGAGGCCTTCACGGCGCAGCATGCGGATTATCCGCGCGAGAAATTCGTCGATATTCTGCGCAAGACGTGGCGGAAAATGTCGCCCGCCGCGCAGGAGGCGGCGCTGGCGCTCGAGCTGTCGCCGGCGATCGCAGCGCTGGTGCGCGAGGCCGTGGGCGCATGAGACGCACGCGGGCGAGAGAAAAAAGCCGGCCGCGGAGTAGCCGCGCGCGGCGGCGTGCGTCAACCTGAGGCGCATGCGCAAGAAAATCCTCCTCGCACTCGCGGTGCTCGCGCTCGGCCTCCAATTCGTGCGGCCGCAGAAAAACATCTCCGCGGCGCCGCCGGCAAAGGAGGATTTTCTCGTCGCGCATCCGCCGCCGCCGGAGCTGCGGCACCTGATCGCGGTCGCGTGCTACGACTGCCATTCGGACAACACGCGCTATCCGTGGTATGCCGAGATTCAGCCCGTCGGCTGGTGGCTCGCCCGCCACATCGATGACGGCGTGACCAATCTCGACCTCTCGCGCTTCGGCGCCTACACCGAAAAACGGCAGGGCCGGAAACTCGACGCGATGATCGACGAGATCACGGACCGCACGATGCCGCTGCCATCCTACACGTGGATCCACCACGACGCGCGGTTCAGCGACGCGCAGGTCAAGCAGCTCACCGACTGGCTCCAGGCGGAGCGCGACAAGCTTCCCGCGGACGAGTAGGCGCGTTTCGGTGGAGCAGGTCGATCGACTCTGGACGCTGCGTCGTGCGCGAAGGCATCGTTTGCGCGAAGCTGGAATGAGCGGAGGCGAAAAAATTTTCCGATGAACAAAATCAACCTCGCCGAAAAACTTTCGCGTTTTTCCGCCCACTGGTCGCCGAAGATCGTCGCGGCCTTGAACGGGCAGCACGTGAAGCTCGTCAAGTTCCGCGGCGAGTTCGTGTGGCATCACCACGAGCACGAGGACGAGCTGTTCCTCGTGGTGCGCGGCGGCTTCCGGATGGAATTTCGCGATCGCACGGTCGAGCTGCGCGAAGGCGAGCTGCTCGTGGTGCCGCGCGGCGTGGAGCACCGGCCGGTGGCGGAGGAAGAAGTCTCGGTGTTGCTCTTCGAGCCCGCAGCGACGCTGAACACCGGCAACGCCGGCGGCGATCGCACGGTGGCGCAGCCGGAGTGGATTTGACGGCGGCGCGGTGGCGCGCCCGGCCGCGTTTACGGAATCTGCAGCTTCATGCCCGGCTTCAGCGGGCGGCCGTCGCGAAGCAGGTCGTTGTTGGCGGCGTAGATTTTCGTCCAGCGCTGCGGATCGCCATAGTAGCGCTTGGCGATTTTTTCGAGCGTGTCGCCGAGCTGGACGACGTGCGTGCGCGGCTCGTCTTCGGCGGGCGGCGATGGCGGCATGGAGGCCGTCTTCTCGCTGGCGCGCAGGCGCTCGGGATTCGTGCGCAGTTCGGCGGTGGCGGAGAGATCGGCGGGCGGCGCTTTCGCGAGCTGGAGGGCCGCGGTGGCGGAGGTCGCGGCGCTGCCTTCGCCGGCCTCGGGCGGGGTGGAATGCGGCGCGGCGAGCACGGCGGCGAGCTGCGCGCGGGCGGCGGTGGCCGTTTGTTCGGCGCGGGCGCGCGCCTCTTTTTGCGCGAGCAGCTCGGTGTTGAGCTGCGTGAGCGCGGACTCGGCCTGCTCGGTCCGCGCGGTGGAAGCTTTCAACTGGTCGGCGAGCGTCGCGTTTTCCGCGTGCGCCTGCGAGAGATCGCGGCGGAGCTGCGCGTTTTCGTCCTGGAGGGCGGTGAAATTGCGCAGCGAGGTGGCGAGTTTTTCCTCGAGCTCGCTCGCTTGCGCGCGGGTGGCATCGCTGGCGCCGGCGCCGCGCTCGGCTTGAAGCTTCGCGTAGCTCGCGCGAAGCGCGGCGAGTTCGCGGGCGGTATCGTTGAGCTGCGCGACCAGCTCGGGCGAACCGGCCGGGCCGCGGTCGAGCGCGGCGCGAAGGGCATCGCTCTCTTTCCGTGCGAGCGCGAGTTCCTGTTTCAACATTTTCTGCTCGGTGAGCAGGTTGGAATACGCCTCGGCGGAGGCGGCGTCACCCGTCATCGCCGCCGATGGCGCGGGCAGCCGGCCGAAATGCACGTAGCCGCAGCCGCCCAGCAGAAAACCGAGCGCGACAAAAATCATACCGGCGCGAAACAAACGCATGCGCCGAGAGAACGCCATTCGTGGCGCGGGGCAACCTTTCACGCACGACCACGCGGGCGCCGGCGACGCGGCCCGGCGCCGCGCCTGCTCAGGGGATGCGCAGCGTGCGACCGATGACGAGGTTGTTGTTCTCGCCGAGGATGTCGCGGTTGGCGGCGAGGATGTCGCTCCAGCGACTGGGCGTGCCGTAGTAAAGCGCCGAGATTTTCGCCAGCGTGTCGCCGCTCGCCACGATGTGGAAGCGCGGTTGGCCGCTCGCGTTCGCGAGCTCGGTGCGGACGGGCGGCGCATGCTGGCCGGAGACATTGGTCACGAGCATCGCGCTCACGCCGCTGGCCGGCGGATGCGCGATGCTGGCGTTGGCCGGCGCGGCGGCGGGAGCCGGCGCGTCCGCGCGCGGCGCATCGGCGACGGGGGCGCCGCCGGGGGATTTTGCGCCGGTGACGTCGATGGCGCCGAGGTTGACGCGATTCGCGTCGGCACCGGGGCGGCCTTCGCCGCTGAGCGCGCGGGCGGCGGCGAGCCGGGTCTTCAGGCGCGCGTTCTCTTCGCCCAGCGCCGCGGCGGTGGCTTGAGCCTCGCGCAACTGGTCGCGGAGGCCTTGCGGATCGGCGGCGGGCGCGGCGCGGTTCTTGAATTGGGCGAGCTGGGTTTCGAGATCGGATTTCGCGGAGTTGGCGGCGACGAGGTCGGAGCGCGCGGCCTTGAGCTGGTCGAGCGCGGTCGCGAGGCGCGCCTGGATGTCGGCGAGTTCGGCGGCGGGCGCGGCGCTGGCGAGTTGCTGTTTCAACTGGTCGCGCTCGGCGGCGAGCGTGTCGACCTGGCCGCGGAAGCGGTCGAGCTCCTGGCGCAGCGAGGAAATTTCCGCGGCCTGCTCGGCGGCGAGGGAACGCGCTTCGCCGGCGGCGCCGGTGCGCTGCTGCGCGAGCGCGGAGGCGTTGGGCGCGGCGGCTTGCAGCGCGCTGCGCAGCGTCTCGGCATCCTGCTCGGCGCGGGCGCGCGCGTCTTTTTGCGCGAGGAGCTGCGTGTTGAGTTGCGCGAGCGCGGCCTGCGCCTCCGCGTTTTGCGCGGTGATGGTTTTCACCTGCGCGCTGAGCGAAAGATTTTCGGCGTGCGTGCGATCGACCTCGGTGCGCAGCCGGCCGACCTCGGCCTGCAGGTCCGTGTAGGTGCGCAGCGAACCGGCGAGTTTTTCCTCGGCTTCGCCGAGCCGCGCGCGCAACGCCGTGCTTTCGCCGGCGGACGCCACGGCCTGGTCGCGCTCGCCGGCGAGCTTGGCGTAGCTGGCGCGCAATTCCGCGAGCTCGCGCGAGCTCGCGGTCAACTGCTCCGTCAGGCGGCGGGAGGTGTCGCCATCGGCGTTGCGATTTTCCACGACGGTGCGCAACGCATCGCCCTGCGCATGCGCGATCGCGAGTTCCTGCTGCAGCATCTTTTTTTCGAGCCGCAGGTCGGAATTTTCCTTCAGCAGCTTGTCGTCGCCGATGACGGTCGGTTCGGGCGGGGCCGGCATCCGGCCGAGGTGCACGTAGCCGCAACCGCTCAGCAGACCGAGGAGCAGCGGGGCGACAAAAGGCTGGAGGATGCGCCGGGGACGCATGGCGGGCGATGAAGCAGCGAAAGAATTAGTGGCGCAATCCCGAGCGCATGCGGAGACTACGAATCACGGAATCCGCAGCGTTCGCCCGGCGACGAGACTGCGCGCGTCGACGAGCACATCGCGGTTGGCGGCGTAAATATCCGTCCAGCGATTCGGCGTGCCGTAATACTGGCGCGAAATGCCCGAAAGCGTTTCGCCGACGGCGACGACGTGGACGCGCGGCGCGCGAGGTGCGTCGGGTTTGGGCGCCGCAGGCGTCGAAGCGGCGGTGGGGATCGTCGCGGCGCGCGGTGTCTCGCTCGCGACGCGCGTGGCGCGGTCGGCGGCGAGCTGCTGGTTGGCGCGCGCGAGTTCGGCCTGCACGGCGAGCGCCGCGCGCTCGGCATTTTCCGCGCGCGTGCGGAGCGCGACGAGCTCGGCGTCGTTTTTCGCCGAGGTATCAACCGGCGCGGCGGCGGGCGGACTGGCCTCGAGCTGGGCAACGCGGGCGCGCAATTCGTCGCGCTCTTTCTCCAGCACGGTGAAAGAGCGCAGCGCGACGGAGAGTTTCTCCTCGGCATCGGTGAGCGCGGGCGATTTTGCCGCGGGCTCGGCGGGCGCGACGGCGGGCGGCGCGGACGCGGCCTCGAGCTTCGCGGCGAGCGCGGATTTTTCGGTTTCGAGCTGGCGCACGCGCGCTTCGAGATCGCGCGTGGCGGACGCCGGTGGGCGGAGCGCCGCGATTTCCGCGGCGGCGGCGGCACTCTGGCGCTGCGCATCGGCGAGTGCGCCGCGCATGCTTTCGAGTTCGCGTTGCGCCGCGGAGGATTGATTCGACGCGGCGGTGGCGGCCTTCGCGTCGGACTCGGACTTGGCGAGCGCGGCGCGGAGCGATTCGTTTTCCGCGGCGAGCCTGGCCGCGCGGTCGGCGCCGCGGGCCTGTTCGTCGCGCACGGAGGCCGAATTGCTTTCGGCGCGGGCGAGCGCGGCTTTCGCGGCGGCGAGGTCGCCTTCGGCTTTGGCCTTCGCGGCGGACTCGGCTTGAAGCGCCGCTTCCGCCTTTGCGAGCGCGGCGGATTTTTCCGCGGCCCCGGATTTCGCCGCGGCATCGGCGGTCGAGGCGGCGCGCAATTTTTCCAACTCGGCGCGGAGCGCGGCCTGGGTCGCGGCGGCCTGCTGCTGATCGGCGGCGGCGCTTTGGTGCGCGGCGTCGAGCTCGTGCGTCAGCGCGGCGACGCGGGCCTGAACGTCGGACTTTCCGGCGAGATCGGAGTTTGCCTGCGCGAGCTGCGCGGCGAGTTGCTCGCGGTCCCTGGCGGCGGCGGACAATTGCGCGGCGAGCCGATCGCGCTCGGCCTCCGCGGCGGCGACGGCAACGCGGTTTTTTTCCGCGACGGCGCGCGTCGCCGCGGCTTCGGCGGATTGCGCGGCGAGATCGCGTTTGGCGGCCTCGATCTCGTTGCGTGCGCCGGTGGCGGCGGCCTCGGCTTTCGTGCGCGCATCGGTCTCGGCGGCGAGCGCGGAACGCAGCGATGCTTTTTCCTGCGCCTCGGCGGCCGTCGCCGCGGCGGCTTGCGCGAGCTGCGCGTCCAGGGATTTCACCTGCGCCTGCAACGACGCGACCTGCTGGTCGGCGCGCATCGCGACCTGGGCGCGCGCGGTTTCAGCCTGAGCATTCGCGGTGGCGAGCGCCTGATTGGCGGCGGCGAGTTTTTCCTCGAGCGCGGCGACGGCGCGGGTTTGGGCGTCGAGCTTCGAGGGCAGCGCGTCGGCCGCGGCGAGTTTCGCGGCGAGTGCGGCGGTCTCGCGGCGCGATTTTTCCAAGTCGGTGGCGCGGGCATTCAGCTCGGTTTCGAGCCGGGTTTTTTCGGCGGCGGTTTGCGACGCGGCGGTTTGGGCGGATTCCGCGGCGGCGCGGGCGGATTTGGTTTCCGCCTGAGATTGCGCGAGTGCGGCGGCCGCGGCTTCGGCGCGCTGAGTCGCCGCGCGCGCCCGCTCCGCCAACGCGGCGGCGCTCGCGGTCGATTCGGATTTGGCGGCGGCGAGCGCGGCGGCGCTGGCGCTCGCGGCGGCCTCGGACTGCGCGA
>DASZYB010000060.1:0-27561 GCA_035545575.1 Opitutaceae bacterium
GCGCCGCCACGCCGGCGCCGCGCGGGCCCGACGACGGCGCCGCGGCCGCGCCGCCCGCCAGCATGTTCATCGCGCCATCGCACATCGTGCGGGTCGACCTCGGGCGGCTCGACGAATTGATGCGGCTCGCCGGCGAATTGGTGATTCACCGCTCGCGCCTCGACGAGCGCATCGCGCAAGCCTCGGGCGACCGGCTTGCGTTGCAGGAAGTGAGCAGCGCGATCGGCCGGTCGCTGCGCCATCTGCGCGAGGCGATCACGCGCGTGCGGCTCGTGCCGGTCGCGGAAATTTTTTCGCGCCTGCCGTTCGTCGTGCGCGACCTCGCCCGCGACAGCGGCCGACAGGTGCGGCTCGTGCTCGAGGGGCAGGAAACCGAAATCGACAAGTATCTCGTCGAGCGCCTCAAGGAACCGCTGCTCCACCTCGTGCGCAACGCGCTCAGCCACGGCATCGAGCCGCCGGAGGAGCGCGTCCGCGCCGGCAAGCCCGCCGAGGCCACGCTGTTGCTCCGCGCCGCGACCGCGGGCGACGCGGTGCTGCTCCAGGTGCGCGACGACGGCGGCGGGATCGCCGCCGATGTCATCGCCGCGCGCGCCGCCGCCCTCGGCCTCGTGGTGCCCGAAGTCCTCGATGCGCCCACCTTGCTGAACGTGATCTGCACGCCGGGATTTTCCACCCGCGAACAGGCTGATCGCGCCGCGGGCCGCGGCGTGGGCATGGCCGTCGTCGCGTCGACCGTGCGCGAGCTCGGCGGCAGCCTTTCGCTCGCGACGGAACACGGCCAGTGGACGCAGTTCACGCTGCGGCTTCCGCTCACGCTTTCGATCGCGGAGACGATCATCGTCTCCGCCGGCGGCCAGACGTGCGCCGTGCCGCAGGGCGTGGTGCAGGAAATCATCCAGGTCGACGCGTCCGCCGTGCGCACGATCAAGGACGTCGATGTCGCATCGTATCGCGATGGATTGCTGCCGCTCACGCGGCTGCGCGCCTTGTTCGGCTCGGCGCCCTCGACCGCCGCGCGATCGCCCGTGCTCGTCGTCGGCGGCGAGCGCGGACTGACGGGTCTCGTGGTCGACCGCGTGCATGGCCAGCGCGAAGTCGTCATCCGCCCGCTGCGCGATCCCCTCGTGCGGGTCGACGGCATCTCGGGCGCGACCGAACTCGGCGACGGAAAACCCGTGCTGATTCTCGACGGCGCGGCGTTGAGCGGCGGCGCCGTGCGGCCGTTCACGCCGGAGGCCGCGCGCACGCACGCCGTTTCGCTTCCCGCCACGCCTCTCGCTTCATGACATGAACGCCAGCGAATCCTACATCCTCTTCGAGCTCGGCGGCTCCGTCTACGCACTGCGCAGCGCGGATGTGCTGCACATCGAGATGCTCGAGCACGTCACGCCCGTGCCCAACACCGTGCCCGCCGTCGACGGCGTCGTGTTTTCCCGCGGCCAGGTGATTCCCGCGCTGAATCTCCGCGTGCGTTTCGGCTTTCCGCGCACGCCGCATGCCGCGTCGACGCGGCTCATCTTCGTCACCGTGCACCAGCGCACCGTCGCGCTGGTCGTCGATGCGGCGCGCGAATTCCGCAACATCCCCGCCGCCGCGATCCGGCCGATCGAGGAGACGTTGCACGGCATCCCGGGCAACTACGTCCAGGGCGTCGCCTCGATCGGCGACCGCCTCGTCCTCCTCCTCGATGTCGTCGCCGTGCTCAACCTCGACGATGCCGCGCCGCTGCTCGCCGCCGTCGAAGCCGCTGCGCCCGCCGCCGGCTGAACCCTTCCCCCGCAATCGCCATGGCCAAATCCACGCCCAACGGAGCTCATCCCGCTTCCCCCGCCCCATCGCCGGCCGCCGCCGACGAATTCTCCCGCCTCGCCGAACGCCTCGACGCCGGCGCCGCCACGCAGGACCGCTCGCTCGACGAAGCCGCCACGCAGGCCGACCAGATGGCGAGCTCCCTCGAAGCCACCGCCGCCCAGGCCGCGGCCGTCGCGCGCGCGAGCGAGGACATGGTTTCCTCGATCAACGAAATCGCCGCCTCGATCGAGCAGGTCACCACCAACACCGCGCAGGTCGCCGCCGCCGCCACCCAGACTGCGACCGCGATCAAGCAAATCTCGGCGGCCACGCATTCCGTCCACAGCAACACGCAGGAGATGACGACCTCGGGGACGGAGTTGACGACGACCGTCACCCAGATGGCCGGGTCGATCAAGCGCGTCGCGAACGACACCGAAGATCTTTCCACGTCGCTCAACGAAACCGGCCTCGCGATCGAGGAGATGAGCCGCTCCATCCAGAGCGTCGCGCACCACGCCGACGAGCTCACCGCCTCCGCCGAGGAAACGCTCTCCTCGATGAACGAGATGGCCGCGTCGATCGAGGAAGTCGGCGCGATGTCCGAAGGCCTCGCCACCTCCGTCGAGGAAACGACCACCGCCGTCGAGCAGATGGCCCGCTCAATCCAGGGCGTCGCGCAAAACAGCGAGCGCATCACCGAGGCGGCGGGCAATGCCGCCGGCAGCGCCACGCAGATGGATCGCTCGAACCGCAGCGTCGCCGACCTCGTGAAGCGCACGCAGGAGATTTCGCGCCGCGTCACCGCCGATGCGGGCGAAGGCGGCGCCGCCGTGCAGAAATCGATCGAGGGCATCGGCCGCGTCTCGCGCGCGATGTCGCAGTCGACGACCGTCATGCGCGACCTCAACCGGCAGACGATGGAAATCTCCGGGATCGTGAACACGATCAACGTCATCGCCGAGCGCACGAACCTGCTTTCGCTCAACGCCTCGATCGAAGCCGCCCGCGCGGGCGACGCCGGCCGCGGCTTCGCCGTCGTGGCCGAGGAAATCCGCAACCTCGCCGACCGCTGCGGCCGCGCCACCGCCGACATCGCGCAAATCGTCCGCGGGCTCGAAAACGTCACGCGCGAGGCGACCGAGGCCGCGACCGAGGGCGCGCGCGTCGCCGACGAAAGCAACAGCCTCTCGGAAGCCGGCCTCTCCGGCCTGAAAAAAATCCTCGCGGGCGTCCACGAGACCGGCGGGCTCGTCGAGGAAATCAGCCGCGCCACCGCCGAACAACTGGTCGCCGGCCGGCACGTGATCGATGCGATCACCATCACCGCCGGGCAGGCGAAGCAGGTCGCCGCCGGCACCGCGGAACAGGCGAAGGGCGCGGCCACCATCGTCCAGGCCGCGGGCCAGATGCGGAAAGTCGCGAAGGAAGTTTCCCAGGCCATGGGCGAGCACGGCCGCGCCGCGCGCGAGGTCGTGAAAGCCGCGCAGAGCACCAACGAGATCGCGATCCAGCTCCGCAAGGCGACGACCGAGCAGGCGACCGGCACGGGCCAGATCGTGCAAGCCGTCGATTCGATGCGCCGCGGCGCCACCTCGACCACGCGCGCGCTCGCGGAGCAATCCACCGCGACCGAGCAGGTCGCGAAGGAGACGGAGCGTTTCTCCAAGCTCGTCGCATCGGTCGCGCGCTCGATGGCGGAGCAGGCCTCCGCCACGACGCAGATTTCCAGCGCGGCCGACCAGTTGCGCCAGCAATCGGAGCAGGCGGCCCGCGCGATGCACGAGCAGTCGCGCGCCGTCAAGGATCTCACCGGCGCCTCCGCCGCGATCTCGCGCAACCTCGAGCTCGTCACCACCGCCAACCAGCAGCACGCCAAATCGGTCACGCTCGTGCTCGGCAACCTGCGCGAGCTCCGCGCCGTTTCCCAGCGCAACCAGGCCGACGCGCAACTGCTCCACACGGAAGTCGGCCGCCGGCAGCCGCAGAAGAATGCCGCGCCGCGCAACGGCGCCGCCGCGCCGGTTTCCGTTCCCGCGCCCGCGGCGAAAAAACGGCGCCGGGCGTCGACCGCCCGCTAACCGCCCATGCCCACCGCCGAGGAGAAGTCCCCGCCCATTTCGGTCACGCCCGGCATCCCTCTCCTGCTGCGCGATCTCGTCCATGAGCAAGCAGGCATCTATTTCGAACCCGACCGCCTCGACCTGCTGCTCGACAAGCTCCGCGATCGCGCCCGCGCGCGCGACTGCCGCTCGTTCCTCGATTACTACTACCTGCTCAAATACGACGAGCACGCGGGCGAGGAATGGCTGCGCGTCATGGATGCGTTTTCGGTGCAGGAGACTTATTTCTGGCGCGAAGCCGCGCAGATCGAGGCGCTCGTCGAGATCGTCGTGCCGGCGTGGTTCCGCGAGCACCGCTCGCTGCCGCTGCACATCTGGAGCGCCGCGTGCGCGACCGGCGAGGAGCCCTACAGCCTCGCGATCGCCCTGCGCGAAACCGGCTGGAGCGCGCATCCGATCTTCATCCACGCGAGCGACGCGAGCGAGGCCGCCCTCGAGAAGGCGCGCACCGCGGTCTATCGCGAACGCTCGTTCCGCGCGCTCGCGCCCGAGCTGCGCGCGAAATATTTCGAGCCCGCGCCGGAAGGCGCGCGCCTGCGCCGCGAGCTGCTCACGCCGGTTTCCTTCCAGCGCGTCAACCTCGTCTCGCCCGCGGAGACCGCCGCGCTCGCGACGGCGCCGGTCATTTTCTGCCGCAATGTCTTCATCTATTTCTCGCCCGAAGCGATCCGCCGCACGGTGGCGTCCTTCGCCACCCGCATGCCCGGCGGCGGCCATCTTTTCGTCGGCGCTTCCGAGTCGCTCCTGCGGCTCACGGACGATTTCGAAATGCGCGAGATCGGCGACGCGTTCGTCTACGTGCGACGCGACCTGAACGCACCTCCCGCGCCATGACCCCATCCCTGCCCACTTCCCGCGACAGCGCCACGCCCATTCCCGCCGCCACCATCAAGGTGCCGCAGTTGATCCGCGTCGTCGTGGTCGACGACTCGGCGTTCGTGCGGAAGATCGTGCGCGAGATGCTCGCGCGCAGCCCGTTTCTCGAGGTCGTCGGCGTGGCGCGCGACGGCGAGGAGGCGCTGCAGCTCGTCGAGGAACTCAAGCCCGACGTCGTCACGTGCGACCTCACGATGCCGCGCGTGGACGGCGTGGCCTTCGTCCGCCGGCAGATGGCGCGGCGGCCGCTGCCGATCCTGATTCTCAGCGCGTCGCCCGAGGACGGCGGACAGGTGATGGAAGCGCTGGCCGCCGGCGCGGTCGATTTCGTGCAGAAGCCGACGGCGCTCGCGACCGACGAATTGCTCGGCATCCGCGAGCGGCTCGTCGACAAGGTCAAGGCCGCGGTCCGCGCGCCGCTCGCGAACCTCGCGCCGCTGCCGCTGGCGCACGAGCCCGTGAATTTCAAGCGCCAGGCCGGCGCGCTGCGCTTCGACGCGATCGTCCTCGGCGTGTCGACCGGCGGCCCGCAGGCGTTGCGCCACCTGCTGCCGCAATTGCCCGCGAATTTCCCGGTGCCGCTGCTCATGGTGCTGCACATGCCGGTCGGCTACACCGCATTGTTCGCGGAAAAGTTGAACGAGCTTTCCGCGATCGCCGTCTCCGAAGCGAAGGACGGCGAACCGCTGCGCGCCGGCGCCGCGCTGCTCGCGCCGGCCGGCCGGCATCTCCTGCTGCGCCGCGACGGCGCCGGCCGGCTCGTGACGCAGCTCTCGTTGCAGCCGATCGAAAAAATCCACCGGCCGTCGGTCGACGTGTTGTTCCAATCCGCGGCCGAGACGCTGCGCGAGCGCGTGCTCGCCGTCGTGATGACCGGCATGGGCGACGACGGCAAACAAGGCGCCGCCTGGATCAAGGCGCAGGGCGGCACCGTGCTCACCGAGGCGGAGAAAAGCTGCATCATCTACGGCATGCCGCGGTCCGTCGTCGAAGCAGGCCTGAGCGACGAAGCCGTCCCACTGGGCGACCTGGCCCGCACCCTCCTTCAAAAATTATGAAAGCCAAAATCCTGATCGTCGACGATTCGAGTCTCGCCCGCCGCACCACGCGACAGTTGCTCGAGGAGATGGGTCACGTCGTCGAGGAGGCGACCGACGGTCCGCAGGCGCTGGAGCGCTACTTTCTTCACCATCACGACCTCGTGATCCTCGATATGGTCATGAGCGGCATGTATGGCCTCGAGGTGCTCGCGAAGATGCGCGAGCTCAATCCCGACGCGCGCGTGATTGTCGCCACCGCCGACATCCAGCAGTCGACGCAGGACATGGCGCGCGCCGCCGGCGCCACGGCCTTCATCAACAAGCCCATCGGCCGCCAGGCCCTGTCGGATCTCGTCGCCAAGACACTCCGGGGAGAGGCGGTATGGAACTGACGACCTCGCAAAAAGACGCGCTCACCGAGCTGATCAACATCGGCTACGGTCGGGCCGCGGGCGCGCTCTCGGAGCTGACCGGCTACCGCGTCACGCTCGAGGTGCCGCGCATCACGATGCACCGCATCGAGCAGATCACGCCGCTGCTCGCCCACCTGATCGAGGGCGAAGTCGCGAGCGTGAACCAGATTTTCTCCGGCCCGATCGCGGGCAACGCCCTGCTCATGCTCGACGAGCACGCCGCCGCGATGTTGAGCCGCCTGCTGAGCGACGACGACTCGATGGGCAATTCGCTCGATGCGAACGGCCGCGAGATCATCACCGAGGTCGGCAACATCCTGCTCAACGCGTGCCTCGGCGTGTTCGGCAATCTCCTGCGCGTGCAGGTCACGTTCGCCGTGCCGCGCCTCGAGGTGAACAGCGCCGGCCGCGTCCTCGAGTCCATCGCGGTCGGCGGCGAGGAGCTGCGCTACGGCCTCATGATTCACACGCGTTTTCACCTGCGCGCCAGCAACGTCACCGGCTACATGATCATCATCCTCGGGATCACGTCGCTCGATCGCATGCTGCGCGAGCTCGAGGGCTGGGAAATGCGGCAGACGACATGAAGGAATCCGCGTCGATCGTCGTTCCGTTTTCTCCCGCGGCCGAAAACGCCGTCACGCGGGATGTGCTCGCCGGCTGGCTGCAGGAACTGGCGCCGTCGGGGATTTTCACGACCGATGCCGATCTCGTCATCCGCAGTTGGAACCAGTGGCTCGTCGCCCACAGCGGGCTCGCCGCCGAGGCCGTGATCGGCCGGCCGCTGCGCGAGGTGTTTCCGGATCTGATCGAGCGCCGGCTCGACGAGCACTTCGTGCGCGCGTTGCACGGCGAGATCAGCGTCCTCTCGACGGCGCTGCACAAATACCTGCTGCCGTTTCGCGGCGAAGCGGGCGGACGGATGCTCCAGACCGCACGCATCGCGCCGCTGCCCGACGGCCACCGGATCGTCGGCACGATCACGATCATCGAGGACGTGACGCAGCGCGTCGGTCACGCCGTGATCCTGCGGCGGCAGCACGCGCACGACCGGCTGCTTTCCGAGGCGCTCGAGCTGCTGCTCGCGTCCGAGGAGCCGATGACGATCGCCGCGCAGTTGTTTCCCCGCATCGCGGGGCCGCTCAAGCTCGACATGTTTTTCAACTACGTGCTCGCGCCCGACGGCCGGCGGCTCGAGCTCAACTCCGCCGCCGGCATCACCGCCGAGGTGCGCAAGGCGACGGCGACGCTCGAGCTCGGCGAAGGCTTCTGCGGCCAGGTCGCGGTGCATCGCGCGCCGTTGGTCGAGGCGCGCACGCATCTCGACCAGCGCCCGGTCGCGGAGCCGGCGCGGCGGCTCGGGTTGCGCGCGTATGCGGGATTTCCGCTGGTGATCGGCGATCGCCTGCTCGGCACGTTGTCCTTCGGCACCTACGAGCGCGAGGAGATCGACCCCGACGAAATCGATGTGCTCGCCAAGCTCGCCCAATACGTCGCCATCGCGCTCGACCGCGCCGACCGCGATCGCACGCTGCGCGAAGCCCGCCAGCGGCTCAGCGCGCACGCCGAGGAACTCGAGACGCGGATCGCCGAACGCACGGCGAAGCTCCACGAGACCATCCTGCAGCTCGAAAGTTTTTCCTACACGATCGCGCACGATCTCCGCGCGCCCATCCGCTCGCTCACCGGCTTCACGGAAATCCTGCTGCACGACCACGCAGCGGACGTGCCCGAGGACGCGCAGGCCCTGCTCCGCCGCCTTTCCCGGGCGAGTCACCGCCTCGACGCGCTCACGCGCGATCTGTTGAAATTCAGCCGACTCAGCCGGCAGGACGTGAAGCTCGCGCCCGTCGAACTGACCGAGCTCGTCGAGGACATCGTGGCCGTCACGCCCGCGTTGCAGGGAGGCGTGCTCACGATCGAGCCGCCGCTCGGCGTCGTATTCGCGCAGCGCACGCTGTTGCAGCAGTGCATCTCGAACCTCTTCGACAACGCGCTCAAATTCGCGAAGCCCGGCGTGCGGCCGAGCATCCTGATCCGCAGCGAACTGCGCCCGACCGCCGCCCGCGGCGTGACCGTGCTGCCGGGCGTGCTGGTCCGCGACGCGGCCCTCGGCGAGGCATCCGCCGACGCGCGCCGGCGAATCTGGATCGAAGACAATGGCATCGGCATCCCGCCGCAGGCGCACGAAAAGATTTTCGGCATTTTCGAACGCATCCCCGGCCCGGTGCCGATCGAAGGCACGGGCATCGGGCTCGCGATCGTCGCGCGCGCGGCCGAGCAGATGGGCGGCGCGTGCGGCGTCGAATCGACGCCCGACGAGGGCAGCCGCTTCTGGCTGGAATTCGCGCCCGCGGACAAGCCCGCGGGCGTCTCGTCCTGACGCGGCCCGCCCGCGCGGCAGGCGGTTCGGCGGCGTTCGCCGGCTGACGCGCGTCGGCGCGAATCGCGCTTGATTTCCCGACCGGTCACCGGACACTTACCCGTTTCGATCCACAGACCTATCCTCCGTGAGCAAGAAAACGACTGCCACCGCCGAGAAAAAGCCCGAAGCCGTGACCAAGCATCCGGACCATAGCCACGCGCCGATCAACGCCCTGCTCACGCGCGAGCAGAAGATCGAGTTGCACCGGACCATGGTGCGCATCCGGCGTTTCGAGGAGCGCAGCCTGCGCGCGTATCAGGCGAAGAAGATCGGCGGCTTTCTCCATCTCTACATCGGCCAGGAAGCCGTCGCGGTCGGCTGCTGCTCGCTGATGGGCAAGGACGACCACGTCATCACCGCCTATCGCGACCACGGTCATGCGGTCGCCGTCGGCATGGACCCGAAGCCGCTCATGGCCGAGCTCTACGGCAAGGCGACCGGCTGCTCGAAGGGCAAGGGCGGCTCGATGCACTATTTCGCGCCGGATAAAAATTTCTGGGGCGGCCACGGCATCGTCGGCGGCCAGATCCCGCTCGGCGTCGGCCTCGCGTATGGCATCAAATACAAAGGACTCAAGGGCGTCGCGATGGCGTTCATGGGCGACGGCGCGGTGAATCAGGGCGCGGTGCACGAAGCCTACAATCTCGCCGCGCTCTGGAATCTGCCGGTGGTGTTCGTGATCGAGAACAACGGCTACTCGATGGGCACGAGCCAGGCGCGCTCCTCCGCCGGCGAGCTCGCGAAACGCGCCGAAGGCTACGACATGCCGTGGGGCCAGTGCCAGGGCCACGATCTCTACGAAGTGCGCGCGACGATGGACAAGTTTCTCACGCTCGCCCGCGAGCAATCGCGGCCCGCGACGGTCGAGATCGACACCTATCGCTATCGCGGCCACTCCGTCGCCGATCCGGACAACACCTACCGCAGCAAGCACGAGATCGAGGAATACCGCCGCACGAAGGACCCGATCCAGCTCTTCCAGCAAAAGCTCCTCGCCGAAGGCGTGCTCGACGAAGCGGCGATCGAGAAGATCGACACTGAAGCCCGCGCCGAAGCCGACAACGCCGCCGATTTCGCCGAGGCGAGCCCCTTCCCGACCGCCGACGACATCCAGAAGGATGTTTACTGGGAGGCCGACAATCCCTCCGAGCGCAAATCGCAGGGCCGCCTTTTCTTTGATTAGGATTTCGCCACCGAGTTCACCGAGCTCCGACACAGAGTGCACCGAGAAATCCAGATAAAATCCTCCGTGACCTCTGTGTCCGAGCTCTGTGCTCTCGGTGACTAAAAAAATTCCCATGCCACAGATCACCTACCGCGAAGCCGTCCGCCACGCCCTCGCCGAAGAACTCGAGCGCGACAAGAACGTCGTCGTCCTCGGCGAGGAAGTCGCGCAGTTCAACGGCGCTTACAAAGTCACCGAGGGCCTGCTCGCGAAATTCGGCCCGCAGCGCATCGTCGACACGCCGATCAGCGAAGCCGGCTTCATCGGCATGGGCATCGGCGCGTCGATGCTCGGCGTGCGGCCCGTGATGGAGCTGATGTTCTGGTCGTTCTACTCGGTCGCCTTCGACCAGATTCTCAACAACGCCGCCAACGTCCGCTACATGTCCGGCGGCCAGATCAACTGCCCGATCGTCATCCGCGGCCCCGCCAACGGCGGCACCAACGTCGGCGCCACGCACTC
Source organism: Opitutaceae bacterium (assembly GCA_035545575.1). Taxonomy (GTDB): domain Bacteria; phylum Verrucomicrobiota; class Verrucomicrobiia; order Opitutales; family Opitutaceae; genus ER46. The sequence goes on from DASZYB010000060.1 coordinate 10,359, forward strand.
GCACACGCCGGAAAACGTCCTCGCCAATCATCCCGGCGTGAAGGTCGTCGTGCCCGCGACGGCCTACGATGCGAAAGGCCTCCTCAAGTCCTCGATCCGCGACAACGACCCCGTTTTCTTCCTCGAGAACACGATGCTCTACGGCGAAAAGGGCGAAGTGCCGGCCGAGGAATATCTGATTCCGCTCGGCCTCGCCGACGTGAAGCGCGCGGGCACCGACCTCACGATCGTCACCTACGGCCGCAGCGTGCTGCACTCGCTCGCCGCCGCCGCGATTTTGGAAAAGGAGCACGACGTCTCGGTCGAGATCGTCGACCTGCGCTCGATCCGTCCGCTCGACATCGACACCGTCCTCGCCTCCGTCGCGAAGACGCATCGCGTGCTCATCGTCGAGGAGCAGAAGCCGTTCGCCAGCGTCGGCTCCCAGCTCACCTACATGATCCAGAAGGAAGCCTTCGACGAGCTCGACGGCCCGATCCATCGCGTGACGACCGTCGATGCGCCCGCGATCTACAGCCCGCCCGTCGAAGTCGAACAGTTGCCGAATCCGCAACGCATCCTCAAAGCCGCGCTCGCCGCCCTCGCCTGAAAATTGGGAGATCGAGAAATCGGAGAATTCACCTGAAAATCGAGAAAGCGAGAAATCGGAAAATCGTGAAACCCAACTAATCGCCTCTCTTTCCGTTTTCGTTTTCCACTTTCCCGATCTCTCGCCTTTCCACTTTTCGTCCTCGTTTTCCACTTTCCCGATTTCTCGCTTTTCCGTTTTTCATCCTCCCATGGCCAACATCATCGAAATGCCGAAGCTCAGCGACACCATGACGGTGGGCACGCTGGTGAAATGGTTGAAGAAGGAGGGCGCCGCCGTGAAGACCGGCGACATGCTCGCCGAAGTCGAAACCGACAAGGCGACGATGGAGCTCGAGAGTTTCTTCGACGGCACGCTCCTGAAAATTTTCGCCGACGCCGGCGCGCAGGTCGCGATCGGCTCGCCGCTCTGCGCCATCGGCAAACCCGGCGAAAAAGTCGACGCTCCCGCCGCGAAGCCCGCGCCCGCCGCCGCGCCGAAATCCGCCGACACACCTTCGCCCGCGCAAAAGGATATCGCCAGCAGTTCGACCGCGGCGAAGAACGAAGTGCAGGCCCGACCGGCCGCCGCGCCCGCGGCGCCGGAGACGGAAAACCGGAGACCGGAGACCGGAAAAATTGCCGCCGCTTCAGCCGGAGCTGAATCCACCGCCTCGCGCGACGGCCGCCTCAAAATCTCCCCGCTCGCGCGCAAACTCGCCGCCGAAAAGAAAATCGATCCCGCCCGCCTCGCCGGCTCCGGCCCCGGCGGCCGCATCGTCCGCGCCGACATCCTCGCCGCCGAAAAAAATCCGCCCGCCTCCCGCGCCCCGTCAGCCGGCTCCGCGCCCGTCGCCTTCGCCCGCAGCGGTCCGCTGCAGGAAGAACGCGCCGTCGCGGTCTCGAACATGCGCGGCGCGATCGCGCGCCGGCTCGTCGAATCGAAGACGCAGCTCCCGCATTTCTACGTCGAAATCGAAATCGACGCCGCCCCGCTCCTCGCGCTGCGCGAGCAGCTCAACGGCGGCCTCGAGGCCGAGGGCGTGAAGCTCTCCGTCAACGATTTCATCCTCAAGGCCAGCGCCGAAGCGCTCCGCCGCGTCCCGCAGGTCAACGCCTCGTGGCTCGGCGACAAGATTCAGTATTACGCCGCCGCGCACGTCTCGTTCGCCGTGGCGATCGACGACGGCCTGATCACGCCGGTGATCCGCGACACGCACCAGAAATCCGTTTTCCAGATCAGCATCGAGGCGAAGGCGCTCGGCAAGCGCGCGAAGGAAAAAAAGTTGAAGCCCGATGAATTCACGGGCGGCACCTTCTGCGTCTCGAATCTCGGCATGATGGGCATCCCGCGCTTCTCGGCGATCATCAACCCGCCGAATGCCGCGATCCTCGCCGTCGGCACGACGGTGAAAAAGCCGGTCGTGAAAAACGACCAGATCGTCATCGGCCAGACGATGACACTCACGCTCTCGTGCGACCACCGCGTCGTCGACGGCGCCGTCGGCGCGCAGTATCTCAACGCGCTGAAACAGCTCCTCGAGGCACCCGCATTGCTGCTCGTGTAAGGTGGACGGCGACCTCCGGGCGCCGTCTTTTTTATCTTCGCTCAGGTAGCAGGACTCCGCTCAAACCGACGGCACTCGGAGATCGCCGTCCACCCTCGGCCAGAGCCACAGCCAGTCGTGCGGCTGCGTGCATAGTCCCTTCACGACGGGATTTTTCCGGATGTAGCCCGCCTTGAGCTGCAATTCGTCACCGCTGCGAATGCGATGATCGAAATATCCCTCCTGCCAGCGAATCCCGTGCTGTTTTTCCTGGAAACGTTTCCAGTCGCCGATCACCGCACTCACGCTCTCTTCGATCGAGAACGAAATTAGCGCGTGAAGGTGATCTGGCATCAGGAGGAAAAGGCTCAACCACCAACGCCGTCGTAAATGGTAGAACTCGGCAGATTCGAGCAACGCGCCAGCCACCGAGGAATCTGTCAACCCGATCACGTTCTCCCGCGCACAACGCACTCGGACGTGAAACACGCTCCCCGGCTCCACCCATGCCGGCGTCTCATGATGCAGCCGCGCCGGAAATTTTCCCTGGCCGGTGGTGGACGGCGACCTCCGGGCGCCGTCTTTTCCACCTTCAGGCATATCGTGAGAAATCAAACCGACGGCGCTCGGAGAGCGCCGTCCACCCTCAGGATTCCGCCCGCGCCTTCGCGTCGGCTTCGATCAACTTGTTCAACGCGTCGAGCGTGGCGCGCACGCGCGCCTTGACCGTCGGCAGTTCGGCGGCGCTCGCGACTTTCTCGTTCGCGAAAAGGTAGAACTTCATCTTCGGCTCGGTGCCGCTGCCGCGCGCCGCGAACGAATAGCCGTTCGACAGCGTGACCACATAGAGATCCTGCGCGGGAATCCGCTCGCCGTCCGCGTCGAAGAATTTTTCGCGGCCGAAATCCTGGAACTGCACCACACGCACGTCGCCGAACGCCTTGGGCGGATTCGCGCGATAGGTCTCGAGGATTTTTTTGATTTTCGCGCTGCCGGTCGCGCCTTCGTAGTAGATGTTGATCACGCCTTCCAGGTAGAAGCCGCAGCGCAGGAAAATCTCGTCGAGATACTCCGGCACGGTGAGCCCGCGGCTCTTCACCCACGCGCAGAGCTCGGCAAACATCAGGCATGCGGAGTTGCCATCCTTGTCGCGCAGGAGGTCGTTGGGCAGGTAGCCGTAACTCTCCTCCGTGCCGAACGCGTAGAACGTGCTGTGCTGCTGGAGCAGCTTCGCGCGCTCCTCGAACGGCGTCGCATCGTAATCGAAGCCCGGGCCCATCGCCGCGCGGAGTTTTTCCTCGTAGCCGCGCATCTTGGCCGCGATCCACTTGAAGCCGGTGAGCGTGTTGATGACCTTCACGCCCTGCGCGCGGCCGATCGCGTCCTGCAGCTGCGTCGTCACGAATGTCTTGATGATCGCGACCTGCGCCGAACCGGCGCGCGGGATCGAGCCGAGCTCCTTGTATTTCGTCAGGCGGTATTCCGCGAGGAGCGCGCCGATCTGGTTGCCGGTGAGCAGTTCCATCCTGCCCGCGCGATTGCGCACGGCGCAGCCCATGCGGTCGGCGTCGGGATCGGTCGCAAGCACGACATCCGCCTCCGTGCGCTCGGCGAGCGCGATCGCGCGCGACAGCGCCTCGGCGTTTTCGGGATTCGGCGATTTCACCGTCGGGAAACGCGCGTCGAAATCGAGCTGCTCCGGCACGGGCCGCACGTCGCACCCGGCGTGCAACAGCAGCGGCAGTGAATGCACCGCGCCCGTGCCGTGGATGTTCGTGTAGACGACCTTCAGTTTTGTTTTTCGAAACACCGCGGGATCGAGCGCGGCCTTCGACGCGACGGCGAGGTAGGCGTCGTCCGCGTCGCGACCGAGCGTCGTCACTCCCGCGAGTTGAATATCGAGATAGCGGCCGAGTTCGCCGAGCGGCACGGCATTCACCTCGGCGACGATGCCCTTGTCGTGCGGCGGCACGACCTGCGCGCCGTCGTCGAAGTAGGCCTTGAAGCCATTATCGTGCGGCGGATTGTGGCTCGCCGTGACGACGACGCCCGCATGCGCACGGAGCCAGCGCACGGAAAAACTAAGCTGCGGCGTCGGCCGCGGCCCGTCGAAGATGAACGCGTCGCCGCCGAGCCGCGTCCACGTCGAGGCGGCGAGCTCCGTGAAATGCCGCGAGAAATGCCGCACGTCGTGCGCGATCACGAGCCGCGGTTTCGCGGTGCTGCCCTGCTGGCCGAGATATTTTTTCGTGTAGCGAAAGAGCCCGATCGTTGCGCGGACGAGCGTGAAATCGTTGAGCAGGTTCGCGCCGACCGCCGCGTGCTCGGGCGAGCCGTTGGCGTCGACGCGCCCCGTCTCCGCCGCCGCGGGCATGACGGCGATCGTGCGCCCGCGCATGCCGCCGGTGCCGAATTCGAGGTAGCGATAGAAGCGATCGTTCAGCTCGCTCCAAGCCTCCCTGGCGACGAGCTCCTCGATGCTCGCCTGCGCCCACGTCGGAAGTTTGGCGCCGAGAAACGCCGCGAGGTTTTCCGCGGTCGAGGAAAGAATCGTGCCGGCCTTGGCGGCCGCTTGGATGCGATCGAGAGTGGTCATTCAGTGAGATGGAATTTTAACCCGGAGTCTTTTCGCGGTGTCGCGGTGCGGAAAGCGGAGCGAGCCGGATTTATTTAAACACAGAGGCAGTGGTTGATTGAGGATTTTCTCCGTGTTCTCTGTGTCCTCTGTGTTAAAAATCAGACGAGAAAATCAAAACACAGAGGGCACAGAGAACGCAGAGGTCGGCATTTCAGACGCGGTTTCGATCCATTGATGGAAGAAGGGCAAATGCTTTCTCACCGTGTTTACTATGTTCTCCGTGTTGAAACTAAGGCGCGTCGACAGGATGACGAGGCCGGTCGTTCACGATTCGAGTGACGCCATCCACCAGCCGGAAGGAATGAAAATTTATCAGCAGACCGATCTCGTGGCCGGTTTCGCGAAGATAGGAAAGCAACTGCGCTTTGTGAACGGCCAACACGGTTTCGATCGCCTTGAGTTCCACGAGCACGCTGTTCTCGACGATCAAATCCGCCCGGAACGCCACATCGATGACCACGCCTTTGTAGTTCAACGGCACGGCGACCTGTCGCTCCGCCCGAATGCCGCGCTGGGACAATTCGTAAGCGAGACAAGCCTCGTAGGCTGACTCCAGCAATCCAGGGCCCTTCTCCCGATGCACCTCGATGGCCGCGCCAATGATCTGTTCGGTCAATTGATTGAGAGTCGGCATTTCAGAAACGGGTTCAATCGGTTGATCGAGTTCGGCATCTTTTTTCTCCGTGTTCTCTGTGTCCTCTGTGTTAAAAATTAAGCGAGGGATTTAATCCATCTTGCACAGAGAACCCAGAGTCTCGGCCTTATTCCAGATACAGCCCATCGCGCACCGGGGGCTTGGGCGATAGTTTTTTCCACGCGTCGGCGAACGAATCCTCGTCGTAGCCGAAGAGCGGCGAAACTTCGATCGTCGCGCGCGGCAGGCCCGACGCGTCCGCCTCGATCGAGGCGCCGTTGGCGCGCAGCCAGCGCGCGAATTGCCGGAGCTGGTCGTCGCGAGATGTCTGCGGCGAATCGACGCCGGTGGCGTTCTTCACCGGGGAGAAATCGTTTTCGCGCCGCGTCTCGATCACGACCGGCCGCGCGGCAAAAGGCAGCGCGTCGAAGACAAACATTTCGAATTTCACGCCGTTCGGTTTCTCGGGCTTCACCGGACTGCCCTGCGCGTCGACGGTCGGAATCTTTTTGTCCGCGCGATGAAACGGCAACGCTCCGTGGCCGGCGTCCTGCGCGCCTTGTCCCTGGCCCGCCATCCGCCGCACGAACTCGCGCTCGAGCACGTGAATCGCGATGCTGCCCGCGAGGTAGCGCAGCCGGCCGCTCGCATCGGTCTCGCGCTGCATCGCCAGCGGCAGATCGGAATACTCGACGACGATCGTCTTGCCGTGCTGCGTGCAGAAGTGGCCGACCTTCTCCTCGGCGCCGGCCTTCGGCACCGTCTTGCTCGACATCTCCGAACCGCGCGCGAGATGCCAGCCGACAAACTCCGGATCGATCGCGCGCACGAGCGGGTTGTCGACCTGGAAATAGCTCAGCGTGTCGATGCCCTCCGCGCGCATCAGATCGAGCGAGCCGCTGCGCTCGAGCGCGCGCAACGATCCACCGTGGCCGTCGGGCGAGAGTGCGATCGTGCCTTTCGTTTCGAGCATGATCCGGCCATCGAACGTCACCGCCGGCATCCGCCCCTGCCGGAAAAAATGAACTCGCCCACGATCCAGTCCGAAAAATTCATGCTCCGCGAAAAACGCCTCCGTCGCCGCGTGATTCGCGTGGCTCGTCATGATGAACCAGTGCAACGGCCGGCCGTAGCGCGTGCCGGCGGCGCGGATTTTTTCGGCGAAGACCTGGAACAGCGCTTTCTTTTTCAGCGGCGTGACGGGAAACGTGCCCTTCGGCCCGTCGTAGCCGAGCCGCGTCCCCTGCCCGCCGGCGACGGTGAACGCCGCGACGCGGCCCGCGCGCAGCGCCGCTTCGCCCGCGACCTTCGCCTTCGCCCACGCGCCGGCGTCGCCGCCGTGCTCGGGGCGTTTCTCGTAGGGCGCGGGCGCGAGGCCTTCGAGGTTCACGGCGCCGGCGCCGCTCGCGCCGAGCAGCGTGCGCGTGAGGCGCTCGACCTCGGCGAGATCGATCTCGGCGGCTTCCTCGAGCAGCCGCTGTTGCTGCGCGGGCGCGAGCTCGTGGAAAAACGCGAAGACCTGCGCCTGCCCGGCGCGGCGGAAATTTTCGATGACAGGATGATTCACGACGGCAAAAGGAGACATCGAAACGCGAAGCCGCTGGCGGTTCGCGTTGCGCAGCGAAAAAGTGCGTCAGCGGCGGCGGAAAGTTGCCACACTTTTTTCGCCGGCGGCGCGCGCTTCACGGCGTCGGCACGGCGGGCTTTCGGTCCGGGCGGAAATTGGCGAAGCACTGCGGGCAACGACGGGTGAGATAATCCATCGCCTCTTCGCGCAGCTCGCACTGGAGGTTGAACGATTCGCCCGGCCCGACGGCGCTGCCGAGGACGCGCACCTCCATGCTGCCGCCATCCATGCCCGTCACGTGCACCGCGAAGACTTTTTTGTCCCAGTTGGGCGAACGCTCGATGACCGACTTCATGTGCGCGCGAAATTCCTCGACCGGCAGCGTGTAGTCGACGCGCAGCAGGACGGGCGAGAGCAGGTTCTCGGAATTGCGCGTCCAATTCTGGATCGGCTTCTCGATGAAATAACCGATCGGCAGCACGAGCCGCCGCAAGTCCCAGATTCGCACGACGACGTAGGTCAGCGTGATCTCCTCCACGTTGCCGAGCTCATTTTCGACCATCACGAGGTCGCCGATGCGGATGGGCTGCGTGAGCGCGATCTGGATTCCGGCGAGCAGGTTGCCGAGCGTCTTCTGCGCCGCGAAACCGAGCACGATCCCCGCGATGCCGGCCGACGCGAGAATGCTCTGCCCGATGTGCCGCACCTGCGGGAACAGCATCAACATCGACGCCAGGGCGAACAACGTCAGCAATACGAGCGCGATCTTGCGCAGCACGCTCACGCGGGTGGCGAGCGCGCGCGCGGCGAAACCCATCCCGCCCGCCGCGTCGCTCTGCCGCACGATCGCCGCCTCGACGAGCAGGATGGCGTTGCGCAGCAGCCACGTCACCGCGGCGATCAGCGCGATCGCGAGCAGCTTTTGCGCGATGTCGATTCCGTCCTCGGAAAGCGGCCACATCCGCACGAACAGCAACAACGCCAAAATCGGCGCGAGCAGCCGCAGGCTGGTGCCGAGCAGCGGCAGAAAAATGTCGTCGAGCCGGCTCGGCGTCCGCGCCGCCACCTTGCGCAGGAAACTTTCCAGCACCTGCGACGCGCGAAACAGAAACCACAGCACCGCCGCGACGAGTCCGATGCCCGCGACCTGACGCAACGCGCCCTCCGCCCAACGCCAGTCGCCCGCCACCCAGCCGTCCACCGTCGCGAGGTGGGCCATCGCATAGAAACCATAATACCAGACGAGCAGGCTGAGCGGCCCGAGCGCCGCGTGCAGCAGCCGCACCCACAAGCCGCGCGTCTCCGGCGCCGCGCGCCGGTCCGCGCGACGCACCAGATGCGCGATCGCCCGCCGCACGACGTAGACGAACAGCAGCGTCGTAATCAGCAAGACCGCGAGCAGTTGCACGCGGGGATCGGACAGAAAGCGCATGAAGCACTATAGCGGCCCGCGCGCGAACGGCCCATCGGGAGCCGCATGAGCCGCGGAGCCGTGAAAATCCCGCATTCGCGGCAAGGCCCGCACCCCATCGCCTCGCCCGCCCGAAAAACAAAAGACCAGACGAATCCGCGCGCCGGCGCGCGCGAGTCCTCCGTTGGCGCAGCACGTTTGGAACGGCTTCCCGCACGCGCTGCGACCGGCAATGTGCCGCGCGCGTGACGAGTTGCGCCGCGCCCGCCTTCGGCCTTGCATTCGTTTGGGCGTGTCCGCACGTTGGGCCTCTTTTTCCAAGTTCCACCCGCCCGCCGAATGAACCAGAGCATCCGCAACATCGCCATCATCGCCCACGTCGACCACGGGAAGACCACTCTCGTCGACAAGCTCCTCAAGGAGGGCGGCGTCTATCGCGCCAACCAAGTGGTGGAGGAGCGCGCCATGGACTCCATGGATCTCGAAAAGGAGAAGGGCATCACGATCAAGGCGAAGAACACGTCCGTCCACTGGAAGGACAAGATCATCAATATCGTCGACACGCCCGGCCACGCCGACTTCGGCGGCGAGGTCGAGCGTGCGCTCCGCATGGTCGACGGCGTGCTGCTCGTCGTCGACGCCTACGACGGCCCGCAGGCGCAGACGCGTTTCGTGCTCCGCAAGGCGCTGCAGCACGGGCTCAAGGTCATCATCGTCATCAACAAGATCGACCGCGACAACGCCGAGCCGAAGAAAATGTATGACAAGGTCCTCGAACTCCTCCTCGAGCTCAACGCGAGCGAAGAACAGTTCGATGCGCCGGTCGTCTACGGTTCCGGCCGCGACGGCTACATGATGTATCACCTCGGCGACGAGAAGAAGGACATGACGCCGCTCTTCGAGACGATCCTCGACCACGTCCCGCCGCCGTTCGCCAAGCCGAACGAGCCGTTCCACATGCTCGTCTCCAACATCGATTGGAGCGACTACGTCGGCCGCATCGCGATCGGCAAGATTCTCGGCGGCCGCGTCGACATGGGCGACACCGTGTGGACGATCCGCCACTCCGACGGCAAACGCATCCGCTCGAAGGTCACGAAAATTTTCGAATACACCGGCCTGCACACGACCGAATCCACCGTCGGCGGCGTCGCCGGCAACATCGTCGGCCTCTCCGGCTTCGAGGACATCGACATCGGCGACACGCTCACCGCGCAGGAAGACGGCCATCCTCTGCCGTTCACGCAGATCGATCCGCCGACGCTCGAGATGCAGTTCGCCGTCAACGACGGCCCGCTCGTCGGCACCGAGGGCAAGCTCGTCACCTCGCGCCAGCTCCGCGAGCGCCTGTTCCGCGAGTTGAAGACCAACGTCTCGATCAACGTCGACGACACTGACAAGGCCGGCGTCTTCAACGTCAAGGCCCGCGGCGCCATGCAGGTCGCCGTGCTCGCCGAGACGATGCGGCGCGAAGGTTTCGAATTTCTCGTTTCGCGCCCGACCGTGATCGAAAAGCTGGTCGACGGAAAACGCCACGAGCCTTACGAGACCGTCTGGATCGAAGTGCCCGACGAGTGCGTCGGCGCCGTCATGCAGAATCTGGCCAACCGCAAGGGCCAGTTGACGAACATGGAGAAGCACCCGCACTCCACGATGATCGAGGCGACGATCACCACGCGCGGCCTCATCGGCATGGAGATCGACGTCGTCAACATGACGAGCGGCCGCGGCGTGATGAGCCACTTGTTCAAGGACTACGGCCCCTACGCCGGCGAAGTCCTCACCCGCCTCACCGGCACGCTCATCGCGACCGAAGCCGGCGAAACCACCGCCTACGCGCTCGTGATGTGCCAGGAACGCGGCAAACTTTTCGTCGGCCCCGGCGAAGCCGTTTACGAAGGCATGATCATCGGCGAAAATCCGCGCAACGAAGACATCGCCGTCAACGCCGTCCGCGAAAAGAAGCTCACCAACTTCCGCTCGCAGGGCGAAGGCGTCGCAACCGGCCTCACGCCCGCGATCAAGCTCTCGCTCGAGCGCGCGATCGAATACATCGCCGCCGACGAATTCGTCGAGGTCACGCCGAAGAATCTCCGCCTGCGCAAACGCATCCTGAAGGAAGTCGACCGCCGCAAAGTCGCGCGGAAGGAAAAGAACGCGGCGGAATAACCGGCCTCCTCCGGCCGGCCGCCGCGCGGCCACGCTACTTCGGATCCGCTCCGCCTCGCGGCAGCCGCACGCTGAACTCCGTCCAGTCCGCTTCCGCGCGCGCCAGCTCGATCGTGCCGCCGTGCGCCGTGGCGATCTCGCGGCACAGGCTCAGCCCGAGTCCGCTCCCACCGGAATCGCGCTCCCGGCTCGGATCGGCGCGATAGAAGCGCGCAAAGAGGGACGCGCGCCGCTCGGCCGGGATGCCGGCGCCGGTGTTGCCGATCGTGAGGTTCACATCGCGCTCGCCGCGAACGAGGCGCAACCGCACTTCGCCGCCCGGCCGGTTGAACTTCACGGCGTTGTCGATGAGGTTCAGCACCAGCCGCCGCAGCATCAGCCGGTCACCGTCGACCCGCGCCGCTGGAGCGAGCTCCGCCGTGACCTTCAGCGCGGTCCGCGCCGCGAGCAGCTCGGCGTCCTCCCGCGCGTCCTCGAGCAGCGCGGTGAGGTCGAGCGGCGCGCACTGGAGCTCGCCCTTGCCCGTGTCGAAGCGCGCGAGCAGCAGGAGATTGTCGGCGATTTTCTGCAGGCCCGCGGTTTCCTCGAGCAAAGCCGAGAGCAACCGCTCCGGTTCCGCGCCGACCTGACCCGAGCGCAATGCGTCCTCGATCTGCCCGCGCATGATCGTGAGAGGCGTGCGCAGCTCGTGCGCCGCGTCCGCCGTGAAGCGATTCGCCTGCTCGAAGCTGCGTTGCAAACGATCGAGCATCCCATTCAACACGCGCACGTGCGCGCCGATTTCGTCGTTCGTCCGCGGCGCCGGCACGCGCTCGCCGAGCCGGCTCGCCGTGATCGACTCCGCCGTCTGCGTGAGTCGCACGATCGGGCGCAATGCGCGCCGCGCGATCCACGCGCTGCCGGCGGCGACAAAGAGCACCACGAGCGGCAGCGCGATCAGATACGCCTGCGCGAGATCCTCGACGCTCTCCTCCGCCGGCTCGAGCGAGGTCGCGAGGACGAGCGTCACGCTGCCCGATTGAAAAACTCCGCTCCGCACGCGGATACCATCGATCGCGCTCGTGAAACGCCGCCGCGCCAGCGGCCAGGGCGGAAGCGCCGGCGCGAGCTGGGCGGGATAAACATGCGTCCATTGCCGCTCCGCCGTTGGCGCGACCGCGTAGCCGTAGAGCGGCACCTGCCGGTGCGGGCCCGGCTTGAACCATTCGGATCCTTCCAATCGCAAATCCGCGCCCGCGCCACGCTCGAACAGCACGCGCGCCGTCGCCGCCAGTTCGCCATCGATCACCTCCACCTGCTCGCCGTAGAGATTGTAGGCGACCACGAGGCCGAAAATCGTCACCGCGAGCCCGGTGAAAACCGCCGCCCAGAGCGTGATCTGCCAGCGCAGCGGCCAGGTTTTCATGCGCCCGCCTTCAGCGTGTAGCCCACGCCGCGCACGGTCTGGAGCAGCTTCACCGCATGGCCGTCGTCGATCTTGCGCCGCAGCCGCTGCACGCACACGTCGACGACGTTCGTGCCGGGATCGAAATGATAATCCCACACCTGCTCGCAAAGCTGCGTGCGCGTGAGCACGCGGCCGGGCGAGCGCATGAGGTATTCGAGCAGCGCGAACTCGCGCGTCGTCAGCTCGATCTTCGCGCCGGCTCGGCTCGCCTCGCGCGTGATCAGGTTGAGCGTGAGGTCCTCGTATTTCTGCAGGCTCAACCCTTCGCCCGACGCGCGCCGGGCCAGCGCCCGCAACCGCGCGATCAGCTCCTCCATCGAAAACGGTTTCGCGAGATAATCGTCGGCGCCGCCGTTCAATCCCTCGACGCGCTCGGCCACGCCGCCGCGCGCCGTGAGCAGCAGCACCGGCACCGTGTTGCGCTGCTCGCGCAGCGCGCGCAGCACGCTCAGCCCGTCGCGGCCCGGCAGCATGATGTCGAGGACGACGGCATCGAACCGCTCGCGCGTCGCCAGCTCGAGTCCTTCGTCGCCACGCGCGCAAACGAGCGGATTGAAACCCGCCTCGAGCAGTCCTTTGCGGACGAAGGACGCGATTTTCTTTTCGTCTTCGACGACGAGGATGCGCATGGCCGGCGAGTCTAGCGCGCGGTGCGGCCGCACGAAGCGAAAACGATGCTCCACGTGACACGGGCGTCCCGCCCGTGGACGGCGCTCGACACTGCGGACATCGGCGAGGCGCCGATGCCACGCCACGGGCAGGATGCCCGTGCCACGGCAAACCGCGCGCCGTCAGAAAATCGAGATGTGCTCACGTCCGCGTTCACAGTGAGTTGTCGAACTGCAGGCCGTCGTCTTTTTTCTTTTTCGCGGCGCGGCCGAAATTGTAGCTGAAGCCGGCGTAGACGATTCGGGAGCTGCGGCGCCGCGTGATGTCGTCGTGCAGCGTCGGCGTGTCGATCACAGTCCGCTCCTTGAGCGAGTCGAACAGGTCGGACACGGTCAGCGTGAACGCGAAATTTTTTCCCGCGAAATCGTGGCGCCAGCCGAGGTTCGCGATCTCCGTCGGCAGCCGGTAGCCCTGCGCGGTGAGCCGCTTCGCGCTGTAGTTCGCGTTGAGCTGGACGAGGTCGGATTTCGTCGCGCGCCACTCGAGGTTGAGCTTGGCGTCCCACGCGATCGTCGAGCGGCGATCGCTGAAGCCGAGGTTCGTGGCGTCGATCTCGCTGCGATAGGCGTTGGCGCTGGAGTTGAGCGAGAGTTTCGAGCCGAGCTTCGTCGTTGCCGTGAGCTCGAGTCCGCCCGAACGGTTCGTGGAAAGGTTTTCGTGCGTCGTGAGCAGCGTGACGGCGTCGATGTAGCGCGTGACGGTGGTGAACGCGTGGTAGGTCTCGCGGAAATAAAGCGCGGCGAGATACGTCGTGTCGTCCTTGCGATATTGATAGCCGGCTTCGATCGAGTGCGCCTCCTCGGGTCGCAGGCGCGGATTGCCGGCGCGGAGGTTGAAGGGATCCTGATACTCGGGAAACGGATTGAGGTCGTCGCTCTCGGGCCGGCGCACGCGATGACTGTAGTTGAGCTGAAGCTGGCGCGCGTCGGTCAGGTTGTAGCTCAGGTGCAGCGTCGGGTGCACGCGATTGTAGTCGATCGCATCCGTGAGGTGCGTCGTCACCTGATTCGTGTGCACGGTCGTGTGCTCGACGCGCAGGCCGGCGAGAATTCCGAACTTGCCGATCGGGCGGCCGAACGTCGCGTAGAGCGCCTGGATCGAATCGCGGTAGATGAAGCGGTTCGTGCGCGCGGCGTCCACGAGCCACGACGACGAGGCCGGATCGAAGAAGCCGCCGCGGAAGTCCATGTCGTCTTTGTTTTCCTCGCCCGCGTAACCGGCTTCGAGCTTCGCGTCGTTCTCGAATGGCTGCGCGTAGTCGGCGGTGAGCTCGGTGCCGGTCTCGGTCGGCTTGACCAGCGTGGAGTCGAGCGAACTAGGGGCGAGCGGCACGCGGTAGACGTTCGTGTAGCGGTTGCTCTCCTGCTCCCAGTGGCGGTCGCGCTTGAGTTCGATGCTCAGGTCGTGGTCCTCGTCGGCGAAATTGTGCTCGTAGGTCGCGGACGCCTCGGTGGTTTTCTGCCACTCGTTGTCCGCGCGGAGCCGATCGTAGTCGCCCGCGACCGCGCCGGTGGCGTCGCGGCTCAGGTTGCCGTCCTTCGCATCGCGGTAGAAGGTCCGCAAATTATAGCTCGCAGTCGCGCCGAACTTGTCCCGCTCGTTCGGCTGGTAGTCGAAGCCCGCCTGCGCCAGCCGCGAGAGCGGCCGCATGTGTTCGCGGCTGGTCTGCTCGGTGCCGAGAAACGTGTTGCTCGCGGCGTCGAGATGCCGGCGCGTCTCCGTGGCGAAGCGCTCGCGGTCGTCCTGTCGCACGCTGACGGTGCCGAAGAGATTGTATTTTCCGGGATTGTAGTTCGCCGAGATGCTGACGTTCGAGCGGCTGTCGTTGCCGACGTTCACGCGCACGACGCCGGAGGTCCCGCTGTCGTGCTTGCGCTTCAGGACGAGATTGATGATGCCGGCGGTGCCGTCGGGTTTGTATTTCGCGGAGGGATTGGTGATGACCTCGATGCGCTCGATCGAGTCGGCGGGCATCTGCGCGAGCACGTCGGGGCGATTGGTCGCCGACATGAGCGTCGAAGGCTTGCCGTTGACGAGGACCAGCACGCTGTCGTTGCCGCGCAGGCTGACGTTGCCGTCGATGTCCACCTGCACGGATGGCACGTTCTGCAGCAAATCGCTCGCCGAGCCGCTCGCGCTCTGCAGGTCCTTGCCGACGTTGTAGACCTTTCGATCGATCGAATTGTAGAATGCGTCGCGCCGCGCCGACACCTCCACCTTTTCCATCTTCAGCGCCGATTCGCCGAGCGGCAGCGCGCCGAGATCGATCGTGCGGTGTTGCGCATCGACCGTGAACGTCCGCGTCGTGTGCGACTCGCCGCCGATGATCGCGTAGACGATCTCGTAGTCGCCCGATGGCACCTGCTCAAAGCCGAAGGCGCCGCGCGCATCCGTCGCCGTCGACTGCATTACGCGGCCCGCGGGCTTAGTTTTCAGCGTGAGCGTCGCATATTCGACCGGATGATCGCCCGCCACGACCGTGCCTTTGATTTCGGCGCCATCGGCTTTTTGGGCGCGGAGCTGGACGGCAAAAGCGACGGCAACAAAAACGGCGAAAAAACGGCGGAGCTTCATGCAGACGGAGCGCAAGGATGACGAACGGAAGAAATCAGCCGCCATCCTGCCAGCGCCAAATGACACCGCGCCACGCGAACCAATGACAAAACCGTAATTTCGGCAACGTTGACCCCGCTCGTGCGTCCCGTGTCATGGCTGCTCCCCTCACATGAAAACACGTTTTCTGCTCTCGCTTCTCCTCGTCCCCGCTGTCGCCTCCCTCCCGCTCCGCGCGGCGACCGCGTCGTATCATCTGCTCAAGGAAATTCCCGTCGGCGGCGACGGCGGTTGGGATTATCTCTCGATCGATTCCGCCGCGCACCGGCTCTACGTCAGCCACGGCAACACCGTCGTCGCGATCGACACCGAGCAGAACACCGTCGCCGGCACCATCGCCGACACGCCGGGCGTGCACGGCATGGCCGTCGCGCCCGAGCTCAAGCGCGGCTTCACGACCAACGGCCGCGAAAACAAAGCCAGCGTCGTCGATCTCGAGACGCTGAAAACGCTCTCGAAAGTCGACACCGGCCAGAATCCCGACGGCATGGTCTACGAGCCCGGCCAGCAGGAGGTCTACGTTTTCAACGGCCGCAGCAACAACGCCACCGTCATCGACGCCAAGGCCGCGAAAGTCGTCGCGACCATCGCGCTCAACGGCAAACCCGAATTCGCCACCGCGGACCCGAAGGCCGGCCGCGTCTTCAACAACCTCGAGGACAAGAGCGAAGTCGTCGCGATCGACACGAAGACGCACGCCGTCGTGAACCGCTGGCCGATCGCGCCGGGCGAAGGCGCCTCGGGCATGGCGTTCGACGCCGACCACCACCGTCTCTTCCTCGGCTGCGGCAACAAACTCATGGTCATGCTCGACAGCACGAGCGGCAAGGTCGTCGCCAGCGTCCCCATCGGCCAGGGCGTCGATGCCAACGCCTTCGATCCCGGCACGCAGCTCGCATTCGCCTCGTGCGGCGACGGCACCGTGACGATCGCGCACGAAGATTCGCCCGACAAGCTCACCGTCGTCCAGACGCTCACCACCGAGGCGCGCGCGCGCACGATGACGCTCGATCCCAAAACGCACCGCATCTACCTCGCGTCCGCGAGCTATCTCGCGCCCGCCGCCGGCGCGAAGGGCCGCCCGCAGATGGTGCCGGGCAGCTTCAAGATTCTCGTTTACGGGATGTGACCGCCGCGGTTCGATGCCGCGCTTTTCCCGCGCATGAATTCTGCCCGCGTTGCAGGTAAGGCGCGTTGCCCGCAACGCGCCGCTCCGGCGCAAAGTCGCCGCCCGCTCCTGCGCGCGGCGCTCGCGACCGCCGCGGCCGCGCTCGCCGGCTGCGCCTCGGCGCCCGTCGATCGCGCGCCGCTCGATCCGGCGAACGAAGCCGCGAGTTTCACCGCGCGCTCGCTCGACGATCCCGCGCTGCACCGCTTCCTCGTGGAAAACCTCGGCCGCGATCCGGGCGCCGCGTGGGATTTCGAGGCGCTGAGCTGGGCCGCGTTTTATTTTCACCCGTCGCTCGCCGTCGCCCGCGCGCAGTGGGCCGTCTCGCGCGCCGCGCAGCAAACCGCCGCCGCGCGGCCCAATCCCACGCTTTCGCTCACGCCCGGCTACGACACCACGCGCACGCCCGGCCTTTCGCCGTGGATGCCGGCGGTCAACCTCGATTTCCTCCTGCCCAACACCGCCGCGCGCGCGCGCCAGGTCGACGCCGCACGCGCCGACGCCGAAGCCGCGCGCCTCGGCGTCTTCACCGCCGCGTGGCAAATCCGCAGCGAACTCCGCCGCGCGCTGACCGACGCCGCGATCGCCGCGCGCCGTGCGGAGCAGCTCCGCGCGCAGACGAGCCTCCAGCAAAAACTGCTCGCGCTCCTCGACCAGCGCGCCGAGGCCGGCAGCGCCTCGCGCGCGGAAGTCTCCGTCGCGCGCAGCGCGTTGCTCCGCGCCGAAGCCAGCGCCGCCGATGCCGCCAGCCAGAGCGCCGTGGCGCGCGCGCA